>JANXWS010000018.1 GCA_025351005.1 Pseudomonadota bacterium
CCCCCCCCCCCGCCCCCGGGGGCGCCGGGACACTGGTCAGCGTTGCCGGTCCCCGATGCGGGCGATGCCTAGAACTGGTACCGGGCACCGACGGTCGGGTCGACCGTCGAGGTGTTCAGGTAGCCGTTGGCGAGGCCGCCCTGCACGCCGGACCACATCGCACCACCGTACACGTCGAAGCGCTTGGTGAAGTGGTAGTCGAGCACGACCGAGGCCGCATTCAGCGTGCCGCTGCACTGGGCGCTGACGACCGATGAACTGCAGCCCGAGTTCGCGCCGATCGCGTACGAGTTCTGGTCGTAGCGGTAGTACGCGAGCGTCACGTCCAGGTGCGGCGCAGCCGCGATCTTGACGCCCGCCCAGCTGACCGCCAGCGTCTTCGTGCTCGGGAACGCCGCATTGTTGACGTAGGCCAGCACGTAGCCGCCGATGATCGTCGTCCCCGCCGACACCGGGCGCGACGGATTCTGGTAGGCGATGTGCTCGTAGCCCGCCGACGCCGTGATCATCTTGCTGAAGCTGTACTTCGCCATGATGCCGGTCGTCGTGTTGTCCGAGATCGTTCCCACCACCGACTTGTCGCTCGCATTGCCGCCGCCACCACCGGCCGCGAAGGCGAGCGGCAGCGTCGTCACCTGGGCCGCGCTCAGCGACCCGGCTGCGATCGCGTCGTTCTTCTGCTCGTGGATGATGTCGACCGAACCGCCCGGGAAGATGAAGCCGAGCGCGTATTCCTGCGTCGAGCCCGGGTTTGCTGCGGTCTTCGGCTGGTACTGGATGCCCGCGTGGACCGGGCCGACGGTCAGGTCGTACTTGACCGAGTGATCGAGGCGGCGATCCTCGGTATCACCACCACCGGCCGCGGTGCCGGACCAGCCGATCACCGAGAACGCCTGCGAGGCGGCGTTGGGATCGTACTTGGCCACGCCGTCGGCCATCAGGCCGTTCTGGCGCCCGAAGGTCAGCGTCCCGAACTGCGCGTGCGTGACGCCGGCATAGGCGGCGCCACCGAACAACTGGCCGGCGATGCTGGAGTCGACGCCCGTGTTCTGGTTGGCGAGCGCAACGCCGTTGTTTGCGGTCAAGGACTTGAGCGCGTCGCTGATGTTGCCGGACGTCGGGTTGACGAACATCTCGAGCTTGAATACGCCGGCCCAGCCGTTGCCGAACTCCTCACGGCCCTGCACGCCGAACTTCGACTGGCTCAGGCTGTTGCCGAGGATGTTGAACTGCGAGCTGTTGCTGTTCTTCTGCACCAGCGCCTCGGTGCCGGGCGGGAAATAGTCGCTGGCGGGCACGCCGTGCGACTGGAACTGCGCGCCGACGTCGAGCGTCCCGTACAGCGTGATGCCGTACATCGTGAAGGTGCCGTCCGCCGTCTTGGCCGTGTCGGCCTGGGCGACGGCGGTGACGCCGGACATGATGCCGACCAGCACAGCCGCCCGCAGCAGGGCCGAGCCGCGATGGCCGCGGGCTCCAGATGCCCCCGTTGCGGAGGGCTCGTTCGGGTTACTCACTGTTAGTCTCCTAAGATCGACTTTTGGTTGGTGTGAACAATGGTCCTGATGAGCTTCCGGCCCGTCGCCGTAATCGACGTCCCTGCGCGACCACGCAGCCCTCGAAACCGATCCCGGAACCGGTGTCCAGCCGTCGGCCGGGCCGCGGTCGACGCGTAAAGTCGACTCCCGTCCCCGTCGCGGCTGCCGCCGGAGTCCAGACCCATGTCTTCCCCCCGACTGACCCACTGCGCTGGTCGGCGGCGCGTTCGCGTCGTCTCCGCTCGAGGCCAGTCTCCCGCTCGTCGGCGCCCGATCGGCCCGGCTGCCACTTTCGGGCAGTAGCGAAAACGCTACAATCCGTCCCGTCAGGCGTCTATTGTGCTTTAGTACTATATCAAGATTGTGACATTTCCCCAACGCGGGCGTGGCGGCCCCTCCCGTGGGCCGCCGGCCGCTCGGAGGGCCTAACCCGGCCCCCCCCCCGCGGGCGACCGGTCCCGTGCCGGCGCCCTGCTCAGCAGCACCTCGGGCGGGCGGCGCCATAGCGGCGGTCGATCGCCATGGCGTGGAACTCGCGCTCGGAGAGCACCGCTGCGCCCGGATGCCGGTCCCGCATGTGGGCCAGGTAGCGGTCGAAGTCTGGGATCCCGAACATCTGCCGGCCGCCCTGGCGGATCGCCTGCAGGCGCGACCGCCAGGACCCCGGTGCCGCGCGGGTCGGCGCCTCGCCGCTCACGTGGCGACTCCGTGCACCTGCGCGTGCGGCGGTATCTCGATGGCCGTCGGCTGCGCCTGGCGTAGCGCCTGCATGCAGATCTTGAGCGCAAACGCGCACATCGCGACCACCAGCAGCACGAACAGGCTGCAGACGGCGGCGTCGAGGTAGTTGTTGAAGACGACGCGCTGCATTTCCGCGATCGACTTCGCGGGCGCCAGCACCCGGCCGTCGGCGGCGGCGGCGCTGAATTTCTGCGCGAGCGCCAGGAAGCCGATCTTCGGATCGGAACTGAAGATCTTCTGCACGCCGGCCGTCAAGGTCGTGATCAGCAGCCACGCGGTCGGCACCAGCGTCACCCACACGTAGCGTTCGCGTTTCATCTTCACCAGCACGCTCGTGCAGAGCAGCAGCGCAATGCCGGCCAGCATCTGGTTGCCGACACCGAACAGTTGCCACAGCGTGTTGATCCCGCCGAGCGGATCGACGACCCCCTGGTAGAGGAAATATCCCCAGGCCGACACGCACAGCGCCGTCGCCAGCACGTTGGCGGGCAGGTACTCGGTGTTGCCGAGAGGCTTGTAGGCATTGCCGAGCATGTCCTGGATCATGAAGCGCCCGGCGCGCGTGCCGGCGTCGACCGCCGTGAGGATGAAGAGCGCCTCGAACAGGATCGCGAAGTGATACCAGAACGCCTCCAGCGCCTTGCCACCGACCGCCTGCGCCAGGATCTGCGCCATGCCGACCGCCAGCGTCGGCGCCCCGCCAGCGCGCGACAGCACCGACTTCTCGCCGATGTCGACCGCGGTCTGGTTGATCATCTCGGGGGTGATCGTGAAGCCCCATTGCGAGATCACCTGGGCCGCGTTCGCCGCGGTCGTGCCGATGACGGCGGCCGGCGCATTCATCGCGAAGTAAACGCCCGGGTCGAGCACGCAGGCAGCGGTCAGCGCGATGACGGCGACGAAGGACTCCGCGAGCATGCCGCCGAAGCCGATGAAGCGCGTGTGCGATTCCTTCTCGACCATCTTCGGCGTCGTCCCGGACGAGATTAGCGAGTGGAAGCCGGAGACGGCGCCGCAGGCGATCGTGATGAACAGGAACGGGAACAGCTTGCCGGCGAACACCGGGCCCGAGCCGTCGATGAACAGCGTCGTGCGGGGCATCGCGAGCGGCGGCGCGACCACGTAGATGCCGATCGCGAGCGCCACCACCGTGCCGATCTTGAGGAACGTGCTCAGGTAGTCGCGCGGCGCGAGCATCAGCCACACCGGCAGGCTCGCGGCTACCGCGCCGTAGATGATCAGCGCCCACGCCAGCTGCGGGCCGGTCATCGTAAAGAGCGGGCCCCAGGCCGGATCGTCCGCGACGGCGCGCCCGAAGTAGAGCGACAACAGCAGCAGGATGACGCCGATCGCAGACGCCTCGGCGATCTTGCCCGGCCTCAGCACGCGCATGTAGACGCCCATCAGGAGCGCGATCGGGATCGTCGCCGCGATCGTGAACACGCCCCACGGGCTCTGCGTCAGCGCCTTGACGACGACGAGGGCCAGCACGGCCAGGATGATGATCATGATCGCGAGCACGCCGACCAGCGCGAGCGAGCCTGCGAGCGGGCCGAGCTCCATCTTGATCATCTGGCCGAGCGACTTGCCATCGCGCCGCACGGAGATGAACAGCACGATGAAGTCCTGCACCGCGCCGGCGACTACGACACCCGCCAGGATCCAGAGCGTTCCCGGCAGGTAACCCATCTGCGCCGCCAGCACCGGTCCGACCAGGGGCCCCGCCCCGGCGATGGCCGCAAAGTGATGGCCGTACAGGACCCAGCGGTTGGTCGGCACGTAGTCCATGCCGTCGGCATGGCGGATCGCGGGCGTCGGCCGCGAGTCGTCGAGCTTCAGCACCTTGTCGGCGATGAACCTGCCGTAGAAGCGGTAGGCGATGAAGTAGACGCAGAGCGCCGCCGTGACGAGCCAGACGGAATTGACTGACTCGCCCCGGCCGAGCGCGAGCGACCCGAATGCCGCGGCGCCGAGCAGCGCCACGAAGGCCCAGACGAGCATCGATGTGAGCTTGTTCATGCGTACCCCAGATGTCGACCAGAGTGATCCGCGATCGCCCGCCGCGCCGGCGTTGCCCCCCCGGGCACCGACACGCTCGGGGCTTGCGGCCACCCGTGTGGTTATCACTGAACGCTACATCTGCGTCCGGAGCGACGCAAGACGCCGGCCCCGGGGGGTTGAGCCGCGACGCTCACCCTCTGCGACAGTTCACTTCGGAGCGCGCGACCGGCGTGGGCCAAGGGGCCTGGGCCGCCACCTGGACGCTCCGCGGCCCGCGGGCGATCGGCTGCGCCGACCCGTCAGCGTCTCCAACGATGGATCGATGTTTATCTCGTATCTTGTTGTTTTATAACAAAATAAATAAAATGATAATCCAAATGCGACCCGGGCATCCGGGTACTCGCGCCGGCCGTGGCCGCGCACGGGCGGGCGCGGCGATCAACACTGCTTGCAGGGCGCGCTCGGCTGCCGAAGGGAGGCGTCGGCCGGAATCGAACCGGCGTACACGGATTTGCAGTCCGCTGCGTGACCACTCCGCCACGACGCCGGAAGGAACATGGAGCGGGAAACGAGGCTCGAACTCGCGACCTCAACCTTGGCAAGGTTGCGCTCTACCAACTGAGCTATTCCCGCCCGCGGCGAACCGGAGATTGTAAGGGGAGCGCCCGACCTGTCAAGGATGGCTGCGGTGCGGGAGCGCCCGCGCTGCGAGCTCCGGCCACGCGGCTCTGAGATAGAGCGACATCGACCACAGCGTCAGCACTGCGGCGACCACGGTCAGTGCGAGCCCGATCCACCAGATCGGCAGTCCCAGCAAGTTCTCGTGGTACAGCATCATCGACAGCCCGACGATCTGCGCGATCGTCTTGAACTTGCCAAGCGCCGAGACCGCGACCTTCTGGCGCGCGCCGATCTCCGCCATCCATTCGCGCAGCGCGGAGATCGCGATCTCGCGGCCGATGATCACGGCCGCCGTCAGCGTCACGTACCACGTGTGCTCCTTGCTGACGATCAGCACGAGCGCGGTCGCGACGATCAGCTTGTCGGCGACCGGGTCGAGGAAGGCTCCCAGCCGCGACACCTGGCCGAGGCGCCGCGCGACGTAGCCGTCGAGCGTATCGGTGACGCCCGCGATCGCGAACAGGATCCCGGCGACCATGTCGCCCCAGCCGTACGGCAGGTAAAACAAGCCGACGATCAGCGGGATCAGCAGGATCCGGAACCCCGTCAGCAGATTGGGAATCGTGTAGGGCGTGGTCACAGATCAGCCGTCGGGATGCAACCGTCCATAGAGCGCAGCGGCGAGGCGCCGCCCGATGCCGCGCACCTGCGCGAGGTCCTCGATTCCGGCGCCGAGCACACCCTGCAGACCGCCAAAGCGCTTCAAGAGTTCACGTCGCCGCGTCGGGCCGAGCCCGGCGACGTCCTCTAGCACCGAGGTCTGGCGCGTCTTGGCGCGGCGGGCACGGTGTCCGGCGATAGCAAAGCGGTGGGCTTCGTCCCGGACGCGCTGAATCAGGTGCAGCGCCGGCGAAGCGGCCGGCAGTATAAGCGGCGTGTCCCTGCCCCACAAGAAAAGGCGCTCCTGGCCGGGTCGCCGGTCGGCGCCCTTGGCGATGCCGACGATCGCTGCGACCAGGACGCCGAGCTCGGCCAGCACCGCTACCGCCTCGGCCAGCTGTCCCGCGCCGCCGTCGATCAGCAGCACGTCCGGCAGCTTCGCCTCGCCCGCCCGCAGCCGGCGATAACGCCGCTGCAGCGCGGCCCGCATCGCCGCGTAGTCGTCGCCGGGCGCAACGCCCTCGATGTTGAAGCGCCGGTAGTCGGCCTTTAGCGGGCCATCGCGGCCGAACACGACACAGGAGGCGACCGTCGCCTCGCCGCGGGTGTGACTGATGTCGAAGCATTCGATCCGCTCCGGGGCACGCTCGAGGCCGAGCGCCGCGCCGACCGCGGCCAGCTGCTGGTCGACGCCGGCCTGCATCGCCGTCCGCATCTTGAGTGCCTGGACCGCGTTCTCGAGCGTCAACTCGAGCCAGCGCGCCTTGAGCCCGCGCTCGGCGACATGGATCGTCACGCGATGCCCGGCCCGCTCGCCGAGCGCGGCCGCGAGCGTGGCCGCGTCGTCGGGGCCGTGCGCGACGACGATCTCCGCGGGCGCCTCGTGCGCGAGGTAATGCTGGGCTAGGAACGCCGCGCCGACCTCGAGCGAGTCGGCGTACGGCGCCTTCGGGAAGTAGGTGGTGGTGCCGAGATTGCGCCCGGCGCGCACGAACATCACGGCGACGCAGTGCTCGCCGGCTCCGCTCGCGACCGCGACCACGTCGCAGTCGAGGTCGGCCGAGGCGCTGACGATCTGGTTCGCCTGCACCGATTTGAGGGCCGCCAGCTGGTCGCGGAGCGCCGCCGCCTTCTCGAACGCAAGCGCCGCCGCCGCCTCCTCCATCCGCGCAGCCAGGTCGACCGCGACCTCGTCGTTGCGCGCCTCGAGCACGCGCTTCGCCGCGGCGACGTCGGCCGCGTAGTCACTGCGGCTGATCAGCCCGACGCAGGGGCCGGAGCAGCGCCGGATCTGGTACTGCAGGCATGGCCGGCTCCGGTTGGCGAAGTAGCTGTCGTCGCACTGCCGCAGCCGGAACACCTTCTGCAGCTGCAGCAGCGTTTCGCGCACCGCGGAGGAGCTCGGGTACGGCCCGAAGAAGAATCCCGGCAGCCGCCGGCTGCCGCGGTAGAAGCTGAGGCGCGGGTAATCCTGCGTGCTCGTCAGGTACAGGTACGGAAAGCTCTTGTCGTCCTTGAGCAGCACGTTGTAGTGCGGCCGGTGGCGCTTGATCAGGTTGAACTCGAGCAGCAGCGCCTCGGTCTCGGAGTTGGTGATCGTGACCTCGATGCCGGCCAGCTGGCGCAGCATCGCAACCACCTTGGGCTGCAGCTGGTCACTGCGGAAATAGCTGCCGACGCGGGCCTTCAGGTTGCCGGCCTTGCCGACGTAGATGACCGTGCCTGCGGCGTCGCGCATCCGGTAGACGCCCGGACGGGCGGGCAGCGAGGCGACGAAGGCGCGCGGGTCGAATGGCTCGCCCGCGCTCGGCGCCTCGGCGGCGCGCGCTGGCGGTGCCGCGGAAACGTCGGTTGGTGGGCGCAGCGGCATCGGTGCCGATGTTCGGGTGGCGGCGGCCAGGCCGCAAGCCCCGTCAGCCGGTCTTGAACTGGGCTTCCTCGGTCGACCCCTTCATCGCGGTCACCGAGGAGGTGCCGCCGGCAACGGTCGTCGTGACGTCGTCGAAATAGCCCGCCCCGACCTCGCGCTGGTGCTTGGTGGCCGTGTAGCCGTCCTTCTCGGCAGCGAACTCTGCTTCCTGCAGCGCGACGTAGGCCGTCATCTGCGCCTCACGGTAGTCGCGGGCGAGCCGGAACATCGAATAGTTGATGGCGTGGAAGCCCGCGAGCGTGATGAACTGGAACCGGTAGCCCATCGCGGCCAGCTCACGCTGGAATTTCGCGATCGTCGCATCGTCGAGCTTCTGCTTCCAGTTGAACGACGGCGAGCAGTTGTAGGCCAGAAGCTTGCCGGGATGCGTCTCGTGGATGGCTTCGGCGAACGTGCGGGCGTCGTCGAGGTCCGGGTGCGCCGTCTCGCACCACAGCAGGTCGGCGTACGGCGCGTAAGCGCGGCCGCGTGCTATCGCATGGGCGAGGCCCGCCCTGACGTAGCAGTAGCCCTCCACGGTGCGGCCCTTGGCCGCCTCGACGAAGGGCCGGTCGCGGTCGTCGACGTCCGCGGTCAGCAGGCTCGCGCTCTCCGCGTCGGTGCGGGCGACCAGCACCGTCGGCACGCCGCAGATGTCGGCGGCGAGCCGCGCGGCGACCAGCTTCGCGATCGCTTCCTGGGTCGGCACCAGCACCTTGCCGCCCATGTGGCCGCACTTCTTGGCGGAGGACAGCTGGTCCTCGAAGTGCACGCCGGCGGCGCCCGCGTCGATCATCGCCTTCATCAGCTCGAAGGCATTCAGCACGCCGCCGAATCCCGCCTCGGCATCGGCCAGGATCGGCTGCAGCCAGTCGATCGCGGCACCACCCTCGGCGTGCTGGATCTGGTCGGCGCGGACCAGCGTGTGGTTGATCCTGCGCACGACGTCCGGCACCGAGTTCACGGGATAGAGGGACTGGTCCGGGTACATCTCACCCGCGACGTTCGCGTCGCCGGCGACCTGCCAGCCGGAAAGATAGATCGCCTTCAGGCCGGCCCGCACCTGCTGCATGGCCTGGTTGCCGGTCAGCGCGCCGAGCGCGTTGACGTACGGCATCGCCTGCAGGTGCCGCCAGAGCTTCTCGGCGCCGAGGCGCGCGAGGCTGTGCTCGATGTCCACGCTGCCGCGCAGGCGCACGACGTCGGTGGCGCCGTAGCCACGCTGCACGCCCTGCCAACGCGGGTTCGAGGCCCAGTCCTGCTGCAGCTGCGCGGCGGTCGGCAAGGTCATGTCGTCGCTCCGGTGCGGTCAGTCAATGTCGCGGTAGGCGCTCAACGTCAGGAAGGTGACGAACTCGGCGTCGTCCGTGAGCCCGGCGAAGAGCTCGGCGGCGCGTGCGTAGTGGCCGGTCGCGAACGCGCCCTCGCCGGCCACGCTGCGGATCTTGCCGAGCTCGTCGGCGATCAGCAGGGTGACCAGCTCGCGCGTGACGGGGCGGCCGTCCGCCAGCGCCTGCCGATGGTGCAGCCACTGCCAGACCTGCGCGCGGGAGATCTCCGCGGTGGCCGCATCCTCCATCAGGTTGAAGATCGGCACGCAGCCGTTGCCGCCGAGCCACGATGCGAGGTAGCGGATCGCGACCGTGATGTTGTTGCGCAGTCCGCCCTCGGTGATCGCTCCCGGCGGCACCTGCAGCAGGTCGGCGGCTGTGACCGCGACGTCCGGGCGCAGCCTGGCGAGGTTGTTCGGCTGGGGCATCAGCCGGTCGAAGACCTCGCGGGCGACCGGCACCAGCCCCGGGTGCGCGACCCAGGTGCCGTCGTGACCGTCGCCGGCCTCGCGCTCCTTGTCGGCGCGGACCTTGGCGATCGCCGCCGCGTTCGCGCGTTCGTCGTTCTTGATCGGGATCTGCGCCGCCATGCCGCCCATCGCGAAGGCGCCGCGGCGATGGCAGGTCTGGATCAGCAGCAACGAATAGGCGCGCAGGAAATGCGTCGTCATCGTGACTTCGTGACGGTCGGGCAGCACGCAGGCGGGATTGCGGCTGAACTTCTTTATGAAGCTGAAGATGTAGTCCCAGCGGCCGCAATTCAGACCGACGATGTGGTCGCGGAGTTCGTAGAGGATCTCGTCCATCTCGAAGGCGGCCAGTATCGTCTCGATCAGCACCGTGCACTTGATGGTGCCGCGGCGGATACCGAGTCTCTCCTCCGCGTGGCTGAACACCTCGCTCCACAGGCGCGCTTCGCGGTGCCCCTCGAGCTTCGGCAGGTAGAAATAGGGACCGGTGCCGCGGTGCGCGAGCTCGGCGTGGTTGTGGAACAAGAAGAGTCCGAAGTCGACCAGCGCACCCGGTACCTGCCGGCCGTCGACCAGCCAGTGCTTCTCGTCGAGGTGCCAGCCGCGCGGCCGGACGATCAGGACCGCGATACGCTCGTCGAGGCGGTACTGCTTGCCCTCGGGACTCGAGAACTCGATCGTGCGGCGCACGGCGTCGCGCAGGTGCACCTGGCCGCCGACGACGTTGGCCCAGCTCGGGCACAGCGAATCCTCGAAGTCGGCCATGAACACCGACGCGCCCGAATTGAGCGCGTTGATGATCATTTTGCGTTCGGCGGGGCCGGTGATCTCGACGCGGCGGTCGAGCAGGTCCGCCGGTACCGGCGCGACCCTCCACTCCGACTCGCGGATCGAGCGTGTCTCTTCCAGGAAAGCGGGCAGCTGCCCCGCATCGAGCTGCTGCTGGCGGGTCGTCCGGCTTTCGAGGAGCGCGGTGACCCGCGGCGCGAAGCGGCGCGCGAGGTCGGCGACGAAGGCCACCGCGCCCGGTGTCAGGATGGTCTCGAATCCCGGCTCCAGCGGGCCGTTGAGCTGCACGCCGCCCGGAAGCGGTGCGCCACTCTGCTGCTGCTGGGGTGATGTGCTCACGGGACCCCCGGGCGGCTGGTCGATCGCTGGTTTTGCGGTGCACAATACTAAGGGCGAAGTCCCCGCCAAGCAACCCTGCCGCCTTCCGCAGTTCGCTAGACGCAATGCGCCTGCTGCTCTTCAACAAGCCGTTCCGCGTGCTGACGCGGTTCTCGCGGGCCGACGAGCGGCAAACGCTGGCCGACTACCTGCGCACGCCCGGCGTCTACCCGGCCGGCCGCCTCGACTACGACAGCGAGGGACTGCTGCTGCTGACGGACGACGGCCGTCTGCAGGCGCTGCTGACACACCCGCGGCACGCGCTCCCCAAGACCTACTGGACGCAGGTCGAAGGCCGGCCGAACGCGGAGCAGCTCGCGCGGCTGCGCGAGGGCGTTGCACTTGCCGACGGCCGGACCCGGCCGGCGCTGGTCGTCGCCGTCGACGAGCCGGTGGGTCTCTGGCCGCGCCAGCCGCCGATCCGCGTCCGCGCGACCATTCCGACGGCCTGGCTCGAGCTGACGATTGAGGAGGGTCGCAACCGGCAGATCCGGCGGATGACCGCGGCTGTCGGCCTGCCGACGCTGCGCCTCGTGCGCGCGCGCGTCGGGCCGCTGACGCTCGAAGGGCTCGCGCCCGGTGCGCATCGAGCGTTGCCGGCCGCAGCCGCGGCCGCGCTCAAGACGGAACTCGAGCGGCTCAGCGCCCGACGGGCTGGCGCGCGATCCGCATCGCGACCTCGAGGGCCTGCTCGTAGTTGAGCCGCGGATCGACCGTCGAGCGATAGGCCCGCGCTAGGTCGCCGTCGCTCAGCCCACGGGCGCCCCCGGTGCATTCGGTGACGTTGTCGCCGGTCAGCTCGAGATGCACGCCGCCCAGGTGCGAGCCGTGCTGCTGGTGGATGCGAAACGCCGCTTCCAGCTCGGAGAGGATGTTGTCGAAGCGCCGCGTCTTCAGCCCCGAGCTCGTGGTCTCGGTGTTGCCGTGCATCGGGTCGCAGATCCACAGTACCTCGTTGCCGCTGGCGCGCACCGCGTCTATCAGTCCAGGCAGCTTCGATTCGATCTCGCGTGCGCCCAGGCGGTGGATCAGCGTCAGGCGCCCCGGCAGCCGCTCCGGGTTCAGCACGCGCGCGAGCTCCCGCAGGTAGGCCGCGTCGCTGTTCGGGCCGACCTTGACCGCGACTGGATTGGCAATGCCGCGGAAGTACTCGACGTGGCCGTGGTCGAGACCGGCCGTGCGCACGCCGATCCACGGCTGGTGGGTCGACAGGTTGTACCAGCGGCCGCGCCGCTGGATGTAGCGCGTCTGCGCCTGCTCGTAGTGCAGGTGCAGGCCCTCGTGACTCGCGTAGAAGTCGACGCGCTGCGAATCATGCATCGGCCGGCCGGTGATCGACTCGAAAAACGACAGGGAGTCCGACAGCGACTCGACGATGCGCTTGTACTCCTCGTACTTCGGCGAGTGCCGCATGAACTCGAGATCCCAGTACTCGGGATGGTGCAGGTCGGTGAAGCCGCCGTCGATCAGCGCGCGCACGAAGTTGAGCGTCAGCGCGGCGCGTTCGTAGCCGCGCAGCAGCAGCTCGGGGTCGGGCTCGCGCGAGACCGCGTCGAAGGGCGAACGGTTGACGATGTCGCCGCGATAGGATGGCAGCGTCACGCCGTCGCGCGTCTCCGTGTCGGCCGAGCGCGGCTTCGCATACTGTCCCGCGATGCGGCCGACGCGGATGATCGGTCGCTTGAGCCCGTGCACCAGCACGAGGCTCATCTGCAGCAGGATCTTGAGCTGCTCGACGATCCGTTCTGAGGAGCAGTCGTCCAGAGATTCGGCGCAATCGCCGCCCTGCAGGATGAATGCCTCACCGCGTTGCGCGGCGGCCAGCTGGCCATGCAGCGCGTCCACCTCCCACGACACCACGATCGGCGGCAGCCGCGACAGCGCGAGCACGGCGCGCTCGAGCGCACAGCCATCGCGGTACACCGGCTGCTGCAGGCTGGTCTTGCGCTGCCAGGAGTCCGGGCTCCAGTCTTCGAGTCGGGTCGCCGTGGCCATGAGCGGGATCCTAGCATCCCCGGGGCACCGCTCGTTGCGGTGCAATAAACCCCGTGCGCGGCGCCGCGGGTCGCATGGGCCCGGCCGCGCGGCCGCTGCCGTTCAGGCGCCGGGCAGGCGTATCGTCGCCGCGAGCCCGCCCAGCTCGCTCGTGCCGAGCTCGAAGGTGCCACCGTAGGCGGCGACCAGCTCCTCGACCATCGCGAGCCCAAGCCCCTGGCCCGCGACCCGTTCATCGAGCCGCACGCCCCGGCCACGCACGCGCAGGCGCTCCGCCGCCGGGATGCCCGGGCCGTCATCCTCGACCGCGAGCACGAGCCCTGCGCGATGCCACTCGGGGCGGGTCCACGGCTCGGCCGCGAGCCGTGTGCGGCTGCGCGCCCACTTGCAGGCGTTGTCGGCGAGGTTGCCGGCAAGCTCGAGCAGGTCGCCGCGGTCGATCGGGTAACCAAGCTCGGCCGCGACCCGGAGTTCCAGCGCGACGCGGCGCCCGGCGTGCACCTTGTCGAGCGCGGCGACGAGCTCGGCGAGCGGTGGGCCGAGCGGCAGGGCCGCCGCGCCGACCGCGGGCGCGGCCGCCGCGGCCCGGTCGAGCTGGCGCCGCACGATGTCCTGCACGCGGTCGAGCTGCTCGGCGAGCAGTGCCCGGTCGACGTCGCCGCCGCCGTCGAGTGCGCCACGCATCACCGACAACGGTGTCTTCAGGCTGTGCGCCAGGTTGCCGACCGTGTTGCGGTAGCGCGCGAGCCGCCGCTGCTCGCTCGACAGCAGCGCATTGACGTTGTGCGCGACGCCGCGCAGCTCGCGCGGCCAGCCGTCGCCGAGCCGCTCGCGGCTGCCGGCCTCGATCTCGGCGATCTCGGCCTCGATCCGGCGCAGCGGCCGGAGCAGGTGCCGCAGGCTGAGCAGCACCGCCGCGAGCAGCACCGCCGTGAACACCGCAAAGCCGGCCAGCAGCTCGGCACGCAGGCGCGCGAGCTCGCGGTAGTACGGCTCGAGACTCTCGGCCGCCACGAACACGTAGTCGCGGGTGCGGCCGCGACTGGTCTCCCAGGCGACGCCGAGCGCGAAGACCAGGAAGCGGGTGCCATCGCGCGCCGCGACGCGCGCCACGCGGCGCTCGCCGGGCCGCAGGTCATCATCGAAGTGGAGCGCAACGCCGAGCGCCGACGGCGAGCGCCAGTTCTCGGCTCCATGGCGCGCGCGGATCGTCGCCACCAGCCCCGAGCCCGGCGTATTGAGACGCGGCTCGGCCTGCTGGTCGGGCGCGAGCCGGCCCGCGCGGTCGTAGTCCGCGGCGGCGATCAGCGCCACGACCTCGGCTTCGAGCACGTCCTGCCGCGAGCGCTCGGCGCGCCCGCGGAAGCCGAGATCGAGCGCGACGAGCGTCAGCCCGAAGCCGACGACGAGCAGCGCGCTGAGCGTCACCAGCAGCCGCGCGCCCAGCGACCTCATCGGGGCGCGGGGTCGCCCGGCACGGGCGCGCCGCCCAGGCGGTAGCCGCGACCCCGCAGCGTCTCGATCGGTCGGTAGCGATCGCCCGGGTCGAGCTTGCGGCGCAGCCGGCCGACGAACACCTCGATCGTGTTGCTGTCGCGCTCGAAGTCCTGCTGGTACAGCTTGTCGGTGAGCTCGGTCTTGGAGACGACCGCGCCCGCGTGCAGCAGCAGGTACTCGAGCAGCCGGTACTCGAAAGACGTCAGCAGCACGACGCGGCCCGCGACCCTCACCTGCTGCGAGCGCGGGTCGAGCTCGATCGGCCCGGCGCGCAGCACCGGGTCGGCGTAGCCGGCGGCGCGGCGCAGCAGCGCCTGCACGCGTGCGAGTATTTCCTCGGCCTGGAACGGCTTCGTCACGTAGTCGTCCGCGCCGGCCTCGAGTCCGGCCACCTTGTCCTGCCAGCGGTCGCGCGCCGTCAGGATCAGGATCGGCAACCGGCGGCCCGCGGCGCGCGCGAGCCGCACCAGCTCCAGGCCCGCGACGCCCGGCAGCCCCAGGTCGACGATCGCCAGATCGGCCGGGTACTCGCGCAGCGCGTACAGCCCCTCGTTGCCGTCCGCGGCGAGGTCGACCGCATAGCCCGCGCGACGCAGCACACCGGCGAGCTGGTCCCGCAGCGGCGGCTCGTCCTCGATGACGACGATGCGCATCAGTCGATCGCCCCGCTGCGGGCGTTGACGCGCACGGTGAAGACGCGGCCGTCGGCCGCGAGCAACCGAATGCGGTAGTAGACGTCCGCGCCATCCTGCACCTCATCGGCGCGTACCACGCGCGCGTCGAATCGTTGGCGGACCCGTTCGACGGCCTGCTCGATCGTCAGCGGTGCGCGATCGTCGCGACGCTCGGACGCCGGAGTCGCCGGCGTCGTGGCGATGGGCGCCGGGAAGCGGGTGGGCGCGGCGCACAGCAGGCAGAGCAGCAGCAAGGCCGGTCGCATCGCGTCAGTCTAGCCGCTGCGGGCCCGGCGCGCGGCAGGCGACGGTCGCGTGGCGCCGCGCCTGAACCGGACCTGAACGCCGTGCCGGCTCAGCCGGGGCCGCGCTCCTGCGCCTTCGCCTCCTGCCAGTAGCGCTCGAGCTCCGCGGGCGTCCGCCCGCCGCCGGCCGCGACGCGCGCCTCGACGTGGCGAAAGCGGGTCGCGAAGCGATGGTTGGCCGAGCGCAGGGCACCCTCGGCGTCGAGGTCGAGGTGGCGCGCGAGATTCGCGAGCGCGAGCAGCAGGTCGCCAAACTCGTGGGCGATGCGCGCGCGTTCGCCACTGCCGAGCGCGGCGTCGAGCTCGGCGAGCTCTTCGTCGACCTTCAGGCGCACGCCTTCCGCATCCGGCCAGTCGAAACCAAGCCGCGCCGCGCGCCGGCCGAGCTTGGCCGCGCGCAGCAGGGCCGGCAGCGCGAGCGGCACGTCGTCGAGCAGGCCGCCGCCGTGACTGGCGGCCGCCTTCTCCGCCGCCTTGATCTCGTCCCAGCGCACCGACTGCTCGGCGGCACCGGCCAGCCGCTCGTCGCCGAACACGTGCGGATGCCGTCGGATGAGCTTGGCGGCGATGCCTTGTACGACCCGCTCGAAGTCGAACGCACCGCGCTCGCGCGCAAGCTGGGCGTGGAACACGACCTGCAGCAACAGGTCGCCGAGCTCTTCCTCGAGCGCCGCCAGATCGCCGCGCTCGATCGCGTCGGCGACCTCGTACGCCTCCTCGAGCGTGTATGGCGCGATGCTCGCGAAATCCTGCTCGCGATCCCAGGGGCAGCCGTGCGCCGGGTCGCGCAGCCGCGCCATGATCTCGAGCAGCTCCTTCACCGCGTGGCGCCCGCGCCGGCCGCGCCGCCGAGCTGGCGGTACAGGGCGACCAGCATGCCCGCGGTCGCGCCCCAGATGTTCCGGTTCCCGTACGGAATATCGTAGACGTCGATCTTGCCGTCGCCGATCGGCCGCCGCCGGAAGCGATGGTTGGCCGCATCGAGCAGGAACGCGAGCGGTACCTCGAAGACGGCGGCGACCTCGGTCGCATCGAGCCGGAGCGGCAGTTCGGGCGCAACCAGCGCCACCACCGGCGTGACCCGAAAGCCCGTCGCGATCAGTTGGTCGGGCAGAAATCCGAGTACCTCGACGTGGCGCGGCTCGAGGCCGATCTCCTCCTCCGCCTCGCGCAGCGCCGTTGCGACCGGGCCGGCGTCGCCGGCTTCGACGCGGCCGCCGGGAAAGGAGATCTGCCCCGCGTGGTGGCGCAGCTCGGGCGCGCGTTCGGTGAACAGCACGGTCAGTTGCGTCGCGTGGTCGATGATCGGCACCAGCACGGCCGCCCAGGCCGGGTCAACGGGTAGCAGATGCAGGTACTGCGCGCTCATCTCGGGCGGCAGTCCCGCGAGCATCGCGCCGGCCGCGCCGCTCGGTGCGGTGCCGGCGAGGCGGGCGCGCAGCCGTGCCCGCAGCTCGGCCGGTGCCGGCGCATCGCCCGCGGGCGCGGCAATCAACGCTGGCCCCCGCGCGCCAGCCCGCGCGGGTCGAGCAGGCGCTCGAGCTGCTCGCGCGGCAGCCCGCTGCGACGCACCGCCACCTCGAGGATCGGCTCGCCGCTGGCGTACGCCTCCTTGGTGATCGCGGCGCCCGCCTCGTAGCCGATCAGCGGGTTGAGCGCCGTGACCAGGATCGGGTTGCGAGCCAGCGGCGCGTCGAGGCGCTGCCGGTCGACCGTGAAACCGGCGATCGCGCCATCGGCCAGGAACGAGGCGGCCGCGGCCAGCAGCTCCAGGCTCGTGAGCAGGTCATAGGCGACGAGCGGCAGCATCACGTTCAGCTGGAAGTTGCCGGACTGGGCCGCGATCCCGATCGCGGCGTCGTGGCCGATCACCTGGGCCGCGATCATCGCGACCGCCTCGGGGACGACCGGATTGACCTTGCCGGGCATGATCGAGGAGCCCGGCTGCAGCTCGGGCAGCCCGATCTCGCCCAGGCCCGCGAGCGGCCCGGAGTTCATCCAGCGCAGGTCGTTCGCGATCTTCAGCAGCACCACCGCGACGCCACGCGCCTGGGCGGACAGCTCGAGCGCGTCGTCCTGCGCGGCGAGCGCCGCGAACGGATTCGGGTGCGGCACGAATGCAAGTCCGGTGCGTGCCGCGAGCTCCGCCGCAACCCGCGCGCCGAAGCCGGCCGGAGCGTTCAGCCCGGTGCCGATCGCGGTCGCCCCCTGCGCCAGGCGCAGCAGCCGCGGCAGCGTCGCCGCGAGCCGCGCGCTGCCATCCTCGACCTGCGAGCGCCAGGCGCCGAGCTCCTGGCCGAGCGTCAGCGGCAGCGCGTCCATCAGGTGCGTGCGGCCGGTCTTGACGACGGCGTCGAGCTCGGCGGCGCGCGCGCCGATGACCTCGGCCAGGTGCGCGAGCGCGGGCAGCAGCTCGTCGCGCAGCGCAAGGGCCGCCGCGATGTGGATCGCCGACGGCACGCAGTCATTGCTGCTCTGGCTCTGGTTGACGTCGTCGTTCGGGTGCACCGGCGAACCGAGCGCGGCCGCGGCGAGCGCCGCGATCACCTCGTTGACGTTCATGTTGCTGCTGGTGCCAGAACCGGTCTGGAAGACGTCGAGCGGAAACGCTTCGGGGTGCGCGCCGTCGGCGAGGGCGAGCGCGGCCCGCTCGATCGCGGCAGCCTTGGCCGCGGGCAGCGTGCCGCCGGTGGCGTTCACGCGCGCTGCGGCCCATTTGATCAGCGCCAGCGCCCGGATGAACCGGGTCGGCAGCCGCAGTGCACTCAGCCGGAAGGTCTGGCGCGCGCGCTCGGTCTGTGCGCCCCACAGTGCGCCGGCCGGGACGGCGACGGCGCCCATGCTGTCATGTTCGAGTCTGTGGTCCGTTTCAGACATCCGGGCGCAGGCGATACGCTATGCTTTCGCATCCTAGCACCTTAGGCGGCACCCGACCGTGACCGATCGCACCGCGGATTCGTCCGCCGCGCTCGCGGCTCTCTCGCCCCTCGACGGCCGTTACGCCGGCCAGTGCCAGGAACTTCGCGCGCTCTTCAGCGAGGCTGCGCTGATCCGCCACCGCGTGCGCGTCGAGGCCGAGTGGTTTCTGTTTCTCTGTCGCGACGTGGCGCTGCCCGAACTCAAGGGCGTGCGGCCGGCGGTGCTCGCCACGGCCACCCAGCTGGCCGGCGGTGCCAGCGCCGGCGAGGCCGCGGCAGTCAAGGCCGACGAGCGCAAGATCGCGCACGACGTCAAGGCGGTCGAGTACTACGTCCGGGCGCGGCTTGCCGCTGCGGGCGCGACCGACGCCGAGCTCGAGTTCGTGCATTTCGGCTGCACGTCCGAGGACATCAACAATCTCGCCTACGCGCTGATGCTCAAGAGCGCGCGCGAGCTGGTGCTGCGGCCGGCGTTCGCCCGCATCCAGGCGTGGCTGGTCGCGCACGCGCACGAGCACGCCGCGCTCGCGATGCTGTCGCGCACCCACGGCCAGCCGGCGAGCCCGACGACGCTGGGAAAGGAACTCGCCAACGTCGCCGCGCGCCTGCGACGCGCCGCGGACGAATTCGCGGCCGTCGAGCCGCTCGGCAAGCACAACGGCGCGGTCGGCAACTGGAACGCCCTGCTGGTCGCCTACCCCGACCGCGACTGGCGCGGTGCGAGCGCCCGCTTCGTCGAGTCGCTCGGCCTCGGCTGGAACGAGTACACCGTGCAGATCGAGCCGCACGACTGGATCGCGGCCTACTGTGACGCCATGGCGCGCGCCGACACGGTGCTGATCGACTTCGCGCGCGACGTCTGGGGTTACGTGTCACTCGGCTACTTCCGGCAGCGCGTGGTCGAAGGCGAGGTCGGCAGCTCGACGATGCCGCACAAGGTCAATCCGATCGACTTCGAGAACGCCGAAGGCAACCTCGGGCTGGCAAACGCAATGCTGCGGCATTTCGCGGACAAGCTGCCGGTGTCGCGCTGGCAGCGCGACCTGAGCGACTCGACGGTGCTGCGTAACGTCGGCGTCGCGCTGGCGCACGCGCTGCTCGCCTGCAAGTCGATCGAGCGCGGGCTCGCGCGCCTCGAGCCGGATGCGGAACGGATCGCGGCCGACCTGGATGCGCACTGGGAAGTGCTCGGCGAGGCCGTGCAGACGGTGCTGCGCCGCCACGGCGTGCCGAACGCCTACGAGCGGCTGAAGGCGCTGACGCGGGGCCAGCGGGTCGATGCCGCTGCGCTGCGGGCGCTGATCGCCGAATTGCCACTGCCGGCGGAGGAGCGCGAGCGCCTCGCGCGACTGACTCCGGCCGACTACGTGGGCCTCGCGCGGGAGCTTGCGGCGGACGCCTGACGCTGCGGCGCGTCGGCCGGCGCTCCCGAAGCGTGACCCAGTCGACACCGTACCGCGACCCCACCCCTCTATGATCGCCCGAACCGTTGCGACGCTGCGCGGTGCGGCCCCGCGGCCCGGCCCTGGCGGGCGCGACCGGCCGGTTATCCCCACCGGAGGATGCGGCGTGCATTTTCCGCCGAGCAACGTGCTGATCCCGAAGCTGACCGAGCCGCGAACGCTGCTGGCGTCCGTCGAGGACGTCCGCATGGCGGCGACCACCGTCGCGGGCTCGGCACAGCGCTTGCTGACGATCATGACGCACAGTCTCGAGGGAGAAGTCTACGAGTACCCGCCGTTCATCGCCGCCATCAAGCGACTGGTGCTCGGGCCGCGCTTCGCCAAGGTGCGGGTGCTGGTACTGAACCCCGGCCGCATCATGTACTCGCGCCACGAGTTCATCGCGATCGCCCGCAAGCTGACCAGCTACATCGAGATACGCAACGCCCACGCGGCGTTTCGCGAGCACCCGGGCACGTACATGATCGGTGATGATCGCGCGACGCTGTACCGGCTGCAGACCTCCAGCTGGGACGGCATCTGCGAGCTCGGCAACCCGTCTGTGGCGCGACTCCACTTGGAGCACTTCGACGGCATCTGGAGCGGCTGCGCGACGCCGCGAACGCAGGCGCAGTCGACCTGACGCCGGCCGCCCGACGGTATACTCCCGCAGATGGGCGAGCGGGTCATCGTGGCGCTGTCGGGCGGCGTCGATTCAGCGGTAGCGGCACTCCTCCTGCAGCGCGCCGGCCACTCGGTCGAAGCGCTGCACATGAGCAATTGGGACGACGACGGGGACGGCTACTGCACGGCGGCGGCCGACGTGCAGGCGGCGCAGGCCGTTGCTGACGAGCTCGGCCTCGTGCTGCACCGGGTCAGCTTCGCCGCCGAGTATCGCGCGCGCGTGTTTCGCCAGTTCCTCGACGAGTACGCGGCCGGCGGCACCCCGAACCCCGACGTCGTCTGCAACCGCGAGGTCAAGTTCGGCGTCTGTCTGAGGTACGCGCGCCGGCTCGGCGGCGTGCGCCTCGCAACCGGCCACTACGCCCGGCTCGTCGCGGGCCCCGACGGGACGCGCCTGCTGCGCGCCCTCGATCGCGCCAAGGACCAGAGCTACTTCCTGCAGCAGGTGCCGCGCGCGGCGCTCGATGCGGCGCTGTTCCCGCTCGGCGACCTGACCAAGGCCGAGGTGCGGTCCATCGCGCGCGCGGCGGGATTGCCGGTCCACGACCGACCGGACAGCACCGGCATATGCTTCATCGGCGAGCGGCCGTTCCGCGAGTTCCTGTCGAGGTACCTCGCGCCGCTGCCGGGACCGATCGAGACGCCGGACGGTGAGCGGCTCGGCTCGCACGACGGCCTGATGTTCCATACGATCGGCCAGCGCCACGGACTCGGCATCGGCGGCAGCCGCCGCCACGGCGCTGAACCGTGGTACGTCGCGGCCAAGGATGCCAGCCGCAACGTGTTGATCGCCGTGCAGGGGCACGACCACCCGCTGCTGCTGACGACCGGGTTTCGGACCGGCCCCGTGTGCTGGCTCGGGCCGCCGCCGGCGGAGTTCGGCTGCGGCGTCCAGGTGCGCCACCGCCAGGCCGCGGTCGCGGCGCGCGTGCGCGCGGCGGCCGACGGCGTGCAGGTCGAGCTCGACGCGCCGCTGCGTGCGGTCGCGAGCGGCCAGTACGCGGCGTTCTACACCGGCGACGAGTGCCTCGGCGGCGCGCCTGTAGTCGAGGCGTGGCCGGCAGCGCGGCGGTATAATCCGCCGCGCACGGCGGAGGACCCATGACCGACAGCTTCAAGACGCTGGCATCCCTCGAGGTGGCCGGCCGCCGTTACCAGTTCCACCGCCTCGCGGCGCTCGCCGGCCACGATCTCGGTCGCCTCCCCTATTCGCTCAAGATCCTGCTCGAGAACCTGCTGCGCTTCGAGGACGGAATCGACGTCACGCGCGCCGACGTCGAGTCGCTGCTCGGCTGGAACCCGAAGGCGACTCCCGAGCATGAGATC
This sequence comes from Pseudomonadota bacterium, assembly GCA_025351005.1. Taxonomy (GTDB): domain Bacteria; phylum Pseudomonadota; class Gammaproteobacteria; order Steroidobacterales; family Steroidobacteraceae; genus CAIKZZ01. Next base: position 21,280 of record JANXWS010000018.1, read on the forward strand.
GCCTTCACCCCGGCGCGCGTGATCATGCAGGACTTCACCGGTGTGCCGTGCGTCGTCGACCTCGCGGCGATGCGCGAGGCGATCGTGCGGCTCGGAGGCAACGCCAAGCGCGTCAACCCGCTGGCACCCGCCGAGCTGGTCATTGACCATTCCGTGCAGGTCGACGAGTACGGCGGGCGCGACTCGCTCGCCCACAACACCGCGATCGAGTTCGCGCGCAACGGCGAGCGCTACTCGTTCCTGCGCTGGGGCCAGACCGCGTTTCGCGACTTCAAGGTCGTGCCGCCGAACACCGGGATCGTGCACCAGGTCAACCTCGAGTACCTCGGCCGCGTCGTGTTCACCCAGGAATCGGCCGCCGGCCTGTGGGCCTACCCCGATACGCTCGTGGGCACCGACTCGCACACGACGATGATCAACGCGCTCGGGGTCGTCGGCTGGGGCGTCGGCGGCATCGAGGCCGAGGCCGCGATGCTCGGCCAGCCGGTCACGATGCTGATCCCGCAGGTGATCGGCTTCCGCCTGTCGGGCGCGCTCACGGCCGGCACCACCGCGACCGACCTGGTGCTGACGATCACCGAGATGCTGCGCAGGAAGGGCGTGGTCGACAAGTTCGTCGAGTTCTGTGGCGACGGTCTCGCCACGCTGCCACTCGCCGATCGCGCCACGATCAGCAACATGTCGCCGGAGTTCGGCAGCACCATCGCCGTGTTCCCGATCGACGAGGAAACGATTCGCTATCTCGATCTGACCGGCCGGCCGGCCGGGCAGGTCGCGCTGGTCGAGGCCTACGCCCGCGCGCAGGGGCTGTGGCGCACGAACGGCATGCGCATCGCCGACTACACCGACATGCTCGAGCTCGACCTCGCCACGGTCGAGCCGTCGCTGGCCGGGCCGAAGCGCCCGCAGGACCGCGTGCCGCTGTCCAGGGCGAAGCGCGTGTCGCAGGCGGCGGTCCAGGCAGCCGCCGCCGAGCGCGCGGCCCGGAATCCGGCGGCGACCGGCCACGGCACCGTCACGCCGGGCGGCTACGAGGTGGCCGACAACGCGGTCGTCATCGCGGCGATCACGAGCTGCACGAACACCTCGAACCCCTCGGTGCTGGTCGCCGCCGGCCTGCTCGCCAGGAACGCGCGCGCGCGCGGCCTGACGGCCAAGCCCTGGGTCAAGACGTCGCTCGCGCCCGGCTCGCGCGTGGTCACCGACTACCTCGCGTCGGCCGGGCTGCTGCAGGAGCTCGAGGCGGTCGGTTTCTACACGGTCGGGTACGGCTGCACGACCTGCATCGGCAACTCCGGACCGCTCAAGCCCGAGATCTCGGCAGCCATCAAGGCCGGCGACGTCACGACCGCCGCGGTGCTGTCGGGCAACCGCAACTTCGAAGGCCGGGTTCATCCCGAGGTCAAGATGAATTTCCTCGCGTCGCCGCCGCTCGTCGTCGCGTACGCGCTTGCCGGCAGCATGGACGTCGACCTGACCACGGAGCCGCTCGGTACCGACGCCGACGGCAAGCCGGTACACCTGCGCGACCTGTGGCCGAGCACGCGTGAGGTCGATGAGACCGTGCGTCGGTCGGTGCAGTCGTCGATGTTCACGAAGAGCTACGCGGGCGTGTTCGCGGGCGACGAGCACTGGAACGCGATCGAGGTGCCGGCCGGCGAGGTCTACGCGTGGAATGAGAAGTCGACGTACGTGCGCAACCCGCCGTACTTCGACGGCATGTCAATGGCGGTTGCGCCGCAGCGCGACATCCATGGGGCGCGCGTGCTGGCGCTGCTCGGCGATTCGGTGACGACCGATCACATCTCGCCGGCCGGCGACATCGCCCGGTCGGGTCCGGCCGCGAAGTACCTGGTCGCTCACGGCGTCGAGCCCCGCGACTTCAATTCCTACGGCGCGCGGCGCGGCAACCACGAAGTCATGATGCGCGGCACGTTCGACAACATCAGACTGCGCAACTTGCTGCTGCCCGGCACCGAGGGCGGCCTGGCGGTACACCTGCCGAGCGGCGAGCAAGGATCGATCTACGACGTGGCCATGAGGTACAAGGCGGACGGGACGCCGCTACTGGTCATCGCCGGCAAGGAATACGGCACCGGATCCTCCCGCGACTGGGCTGCCAAGGGCACGATGCTGCTCGGCGTGCGCGCCGTGCTGGCGGAGAGCTTCGAACGGATCCACCGCTCGAACCTGATCGGCATGGGCGTTCTGCCGCTGCAGTTCGTCGATGGCGCGAGCGCCGGCTCGCTCGGTCTCAGCGGCCGCGAAGTGTTCGACATCGCCGGCCTCGAGGGCGGTGCCGCCAAGCGGGTGCAGGTGATAGCCCGCGGCGACGATGGACGGAGCGCGGAGTTCACGGCGCGCGTGCGCATCGACACTCCGAAGGAGCTCGACTACTACCGCCACGGTGGCATCCTGCAGTACGTGCTGAGGAGCCTGGTGAACAAGGATCTCGCCGCCTGAACGCGCCAGAGCCCGGCCTGGCCGTCTTCGATCTCGACGGCACGATCACGCGTCACGACACGCTCGGGCCGTACCTGCTGCATGCGCTGCGCCGTCATCCCCGGCGCGTCGCGCGGCTCGGCTCGCTGCCCGGGCTGGTCGCGGATTTCTTGCGTGACCGTGACCGCGGCCGGTTCAAGAGCGGCGTGGTGCGGGCCGTGCTCGGTGGTCTCGAGCGCTCCGAGGTGGCGGCGGTGACCGCCGAGTTCCTCGACCGTCGCCTGTTGCGCCTGGTGCGCCCGACCGCCCTCGCGGCGATCGAGGCGCACCGCAACGCCGGCGACTGGCTGGTGCTGTTGTCCGCGAGTACCGACTTCTACGTCCGCGAACTCGGCGCCCGGCTCGGCTTCGACGAGGTGATGTGCACCGAGGTGCGCTGGGTCGGCAATCGGCTCGACGGCGACCTGACGACCGCCAACCGGCGCGGGCCGGAGAAGGCCCGCTGCCTCGCCGAATTGAAGTCCTCCCACCCGGGCTCCCGAGTCGCCGCGTACGGCAATGAGGCGTCCGACCTCGAGTACCTGCGGCAGGCGGACGTCGGGGTGCTGGTCAATCCCTCGCTCGCCGCCCGCCGCAGCGCGCAACAGTTCGGCATCCGGGTCGTGCGCTGGGCCTGAAGAATCTGGGACATAGGTCATTGACGCGAATGATTCTCATTCGTATTATGACTTGGACCATTGGACCGAAGGCGCTCGCCGATGCCCCGTGCACGCACCGTCCTGCTGCTGCTCTGCCTGTGTGCCGCCGGCGCCTCGGCCGACGAGGCCGAACTCAAGATCGTCATCGAAGGACATCGGTTCGTCCCGCCGGAGATCCGCGTCCCGGCGGCCAAGCGCCTGAAGCTGGTCGTGGAGAACCACGACGCAACCCCAGAAGAATTCGAGAGTTACGCGCTTAATCGCGAAAAGATCGTAATTCCGGGTGGCCGGTCGATCATTTACGTCGGGCCGCTGGATCCTGGCCGCTACGAATTCTTCGGCGACTTCAACCCGGCCACCGCACGCGGCTGGCTGGTCGCCGTCCCATGATTGCCGCCGCAATCATCGTCCTGCGCGAGGTGTTCGAGGCGGCGCTCATCATCGGCATCGTGCTCGCCGGTACCCGTGGCGTGCCGCGTCGAGGCTTTTGGGTCTGCGCCGGCGTTGCGGCGGGCGCCCTCGGCGCCGTCGCGGTCGCGGCCGGCGCCGGCCGACTCTCGACGGCGCTCGAGGGCAACGGCCAGGACCTGTTCAACGCGGGCGTCCTGCTGCTCGCGACCGTCATGCTCGGCTGGCACAATGTCTGGATGCGGCGCCACGGACGTGACCGGGCGCGCGAGATCCAGTCGGTCGGCGCGCACGTGAGCAGCGGCCGGAGTCCGCGCTCGGCGCTGTTCCTGGTCGTCACGCTTGCCGTGCTGCGCGAAGGATCCGAGGTCGTGTTGTTCCTGTACGGGGTCGCCGCCGGCGGCGCGACCGCGCCGCAGCTCTGGCTCGGCAGCCTGATCGGCCTGCTCGCCGGGGTCGCGATCGGCGCCCTCGTCTACCTCGGCCTCGCACGCGTTCCGCAGCGCCATCTGTTCGCGGTCACCGGTGCGCTGCTGCTGCTGATCGCGGCCGGCATGGCCGCGCAGGCGGCGGGCTACCTGGTCCAGGCCGGGTTGCTGCCGGCGCTCGCGGATCCGCTCTGGGACAGTTCCCGCTGGTTGCCTGAGCACGCGCCGCCGGGCCGCTTGCTGCACGCGCTGACGGGCTACGTCGAGCGCCCGAGCGGCATGCAGCTCGTGTTCTTCGTCGCGGTCGTGGCCGGCCTGCTGCTGCTGACGCGCCGCTCGAACGGCGCCGCATCCGGCGCGAACGGCGGCGCAAACGGCGGCGCGGCCGCTGGGCTCGCCGCGCTCGTGGCCGCCGGCTGCCTCGCGTCGTCCCCGCCGGCGCGCGCCGGACTCGTGATCTACTCGCCGGTCGTCGAGGGCGGCGAGTATGCGTTCGAGGAGCGCAGCACGCGCGACTTCGACGGCACCCCAGCCCGTTCCGGCGCCGAGGAGCACAAGCTGGAATTCGAGCACGCGCCGACGACTTTCTGGCTCGCGGAAGGCCTGCTGACGGTCGAGCGCGACCCGGGCGGCGGCCGGCGCGTGACGGAGATGTCGGCCGAGAGCGTGTTCGAGCTCGCGCCGCAGGGGAAGTATCGGGTCGACACGGGGCTGCTCCTCGAATACGCCCACCGGCTGGCGCGCGGCGAGCGCGATCCACTGGAGATCGGCTTCCTGGCCGAGGCCGCGGTCGGCCGCGCGATCCTGACCGGCAACCTGACGGCGGAGGGCCCGGTCGCCGATTCCGGCCACGCGCAGCTCGCTGCCGCGGTCCGCGCCCGCTGGCGGCTCGACGAGCGATTCGAGCCGGGCGTCGAGTGGTTCGGCGAGCTGGGCGAGCCCGTTCGCTTCGGCAGCCCGGCCGCCCACCGCCAGCAACTCGGCCCGTCGGCCTACGGCCGGCTGCGCTTCAGCGGCCACCGGGCGCTGCTGTACCAGGCGGCGTGGGTGTTCGGCCTGACCGGCGCGTCGCCCGACGCGACGGCCCGCCTGCAGCTGGAGTACGAGTTCTGAAATCCTCGGCCGCCTCGACCGGTCTACGTAGGCGAGCGCCGCCAGTGCGCGGGAGCCCGCCATGCTGATCCGCCGTCCGCCGCACATCCGTCCATCGGACATCACGCCGCCCGACGTCTTTGCGACGCGGCGGCGCCTGCTCGCGGGTGCTCTGTCGGTGGCCGCGGCGGCGGCGGCGCCCGCGGCTCTCGGCGCCGCGACGCCGAGCGGCACCCCGCTCGCCGCCCGCCTCAATGCCGCGCTCTCGACCAGCGAGGCCGCGAATTCCTGGGAGGACGTGACCACCTACAACAACTACTACGAGTTCGGCACCGACAAGTCGGACCCGGCGGAAAATGCCGGCCGCCTGAAGACGGCGCCGTGGTCGGTGGCGATCGGTGGCGAGGCCGAAGTGCGCGGCCGCGTGGCGCTCGAGGACCTGCTCAAGCCGCACCCGCTCGAGGAGCGCGTCTACCGGCTGCGCTGTGTCGAGGCGTGGTCGATGGTGATCCCGTGGGTCGGCGTGCCGCTCGCCGCGGTGCTGAAGCGATTCAAGCCGACCTCGCGCGCCCGGTTCGTCGCGTTCACGACGCTCGCGGATCCCGTTCAGATGCCGGGCCAGCGCTCGGCGGTGCTCGACTGGCCATACGTCGAGGGGCTGCGCATCGACGAGGCCATGCATCCGCTCGCGCTGCTCGCGGTCGGCCTCTACGGCCGCGTGCTGCCGAACCAGAACGGCGCGCCGCTGCGGCTCGTGGTGCCCTGGAAATACGGCTTCAAGAGCATCAAATCGATCGTGCGCATCGAGTTCAGCCAGCAGATGCCTCCGACCAGCTGGAACCGGGCCGCACCGCGCGAATATGGCTTCTACGCGAACGTCAATCCCGCGGTCGACCATCCGCGCTGGAGCCAGAAGACCGAGAGGCGCATCGGCGCTGGCCTGTTCGCGCCTCGCCAGCCGACGCTGCCGTTCAACGGCTACGCGACCGAGGTCGCCGCGCTCTACCGCGACCTCGACCTCGGACGAAATTTCTGAGCCTGGACGCGTGGCTGCGGCGGGTCGCGAAGCCGCTGCTGTTCGCGGCCGCGCTCGTGCCGCTCGCCGACCTGGTGGCGCGCGCGCTCGGGTTCGGCGGCACGCTTGGCGCCAACCCGGTTGCGGCCCTGACCGACGCCCTCGGCCTGTGGGCGCTCCGGCTGCTGCTCGCGTCGCTCGCGTTGACGCCGCTGCGCTACCTGACGGGCTCCTCGCGCTGGCTGGTGTTCCGGCGCATGTTCGGCCTGTTCGGGTTCTTCTACGCGACGCTGCACTTCGCGATGTACTTCGCGGTCGACCAGCGTTTCGCGTTCACGGTGCTGGTCGAGGACGTCGCCATGCGACCCTGGGTCACTCTCGGCTTCGCGGCCTTCGTGCTGCTCGTACCGCTCGCGGCGACCTCGACGGGCACCGCGATGCGCCGCCTCGGCCGCAACTGGCAGCGGCTGCACTACGCGGTGTACGCCGCGGCCGTGTGCGGCGTCTGGCACTACTACTGGCAGGTGAAGCGCGACGTGCGCGCGCCGCTCGCCTACGCTGCGATCCTGGCCGTGCTGCTCGGCGCGCGCGC
>JANXWS010000071.1 GCA_025351005.1 Pseudomonadota bacterium
GTGAAGGCCGCACCTTCGATGAACCGAACGACAGGCGAGGCAGCGAGCCTGACATGAGTGCCATCTGGCCCGAGCTTTCCTACCAGGCCGGACGTGAAACGCTGTCCACGCTGCGCTTGTGGACGCAGATAGTGGGGAAAATCCGTCTCGCGCAAACGCCGTGGCTGAATCACAGCTGGCACGTGCCGCTGTACGTGACCGCCAAGGGGCTGACGACCTCTCCTATTGAGCACGGCGTCCGCATCTTCGAACTGCAATTCGACTTCAACAGGCACGTGCTCGACATCGATGTGAGCGACGGAACCGGCGCCCGCATCGTGCTCGAGCCGCAATCCGTCGCCGACTTCTACGGCACGCTGATGGCAGCCCTCGCAGATCTCGGGCTGCCGGTCGCGATCAACGAGTTCCCCTGCGAGATCGCGGGCGCCACCGCGTTCGGCCGCGACCGGGCCCATTCCGCCTACGACGCCGCGTTCGCCCAGCGGCTCTGGCACGTCCTGTTGCAGGCGGATCGCATGCTGAAGCGGTTTCGGACCGGATTCCTCGGCAAGTCCAGCCCCGTCCATTTCTTCTGGGGAAGCTTCGACCTGGCGGTGACGCGGTTTTCCGGGCGGCCCGCTCCTCCGTTCACCGCACCGATCCCGGGCGTGGCGCCGCAGGTGATCCGCGAGGCGTATTCGCACGAGGTCAGCAGCGCTGGATTCTGGCCGGGCGGCAACGGCGTCGACTATGCGGCGTTCTATTCATACGCATACCCGCTGCCGGCAGGATTCCGGGCATATGCCGTGCGACCGGAAGGCACATTCTTCAGTGAAGCGCTTGGAGAGTTCCTGCTTCCCTACGACGGGATGCGCAAGGCCGCCGATCCGGACGCCGCGCTGCTCGCCTTTCTGCAGAGCACCTACGAGGCTGCGGCACGATCCGCGAAATGGGACCGGGCCGCCGAATGCGCATTGGGCCTGCCGGGCGTGCCGCGGCCAACGGCGACGTCACGCTAGCGGCGCTCGCGGTGCGCCAGGCACCGCGCCGATAACCTGAACGCACCCTGAACGTCATGCGACGTCGATGACCGGTCGGCAATCGCGCATGAATGACTCGTAATCTTCACCGGCGCCATTCGGCGTAGCGTCCGTCAACAGCGGTTCCAGACAGGCGTTGCACTGGGTAAGGCAGCGATTCCTGTCGCCGCCGGCCGATGTCCATCAAGTCCGGTGCTGCCGACGGATCAGGCGGCGCCCGGACGAAAAGGAGTGAAGGTCCATGAGAACCGGGAACCTGCTTCGCCCGCTCGTCGCGGCGCTCTGCCTGATTGCGTTTTCCGCGACTTCCTACGCGCACTGGGACGTCGGCATATCGGTCGCCTTCGCGCCGCCGCCGCTGCCCGTGTACGTGCAGCCGCCGATTCCGGGCGAAGGCTACATCTGGACGCCCGGTTACTGGGCCTACGATAACGACGACGGCTATTACTGGGTGCCGGGCACCTGGGTCCTCGCGCCGCGCCTGGGTTTCCTGTGGACACCTGGATACTGGGGCGCGGACGGCGCCTACTTTGCCTTCCACCCTGGATACTGGGGCCCGACGGTCGGTTTCTACGGCGGCATCGCCTACGGCTTCGGCTACTTCGGCGTCGGGTTTTCGGGCGGCTACTGGCGCGAGAACCGGTTCTGCTACAACCGCGCCGTCACGAACGTCACGAACGTCACCAACGTCTCGATTACGAACGTCTACAACAGCCCGGTCGCAAACAATCACCTCGCAGGCTCGCGCGTCAGCTTCAACGGCGGGGCTGACGGGACACGGCTGCGGCCGAGCGGCGCCGAGGAAGCGTCCGCGCGTGCGCCGCATCTCGGCGCGACCGATGAGCAGCGTCGGCATGAGTCGGCCGCGCGGTCGACGCCGTCCTTGCGGGCAGAGCTGAACCATGGAGTACCGCCGGTCGGTGCGACTCCGAGGCCGGGCGTGTTCGGCGGGGCCGGCCTGACGGCGGCGCGCGGCGCCTCGCAGGTTCGTCCGAACGTCCCGGCGAGCCACGCGCAGCCCGGCGCACAGTCAGTGGGGCCTGCAACTGTTGGTGCCCGTTCCGGCAGCCGCCAGCCCGGCCAGCTCGCGAATGGTTCGCGGACGGACAGGCCGTCCTGGGCGACTCGCGGCGCAACGCCGAATCCGTCATCCCGTGCCTCAAACCTGCCAGCCGCACAACGTGGTCCGACGACGAGTGGACGCGACGCCCGCGCACCGGCATCGGGCTTCGCCGGCAACGCCGGGTATCCGTCGGCGCGGGCGTCGACGCCGCGTTCGGCTCCGCCGACCCGATCACCTGCGACCTCTCAATACGCCGCGCACCAGCAAGCGCGCCCGGCGACTGCGCAGCGCACGACGACGGCGCCGCGGGAATCCGGGCGCGGAGCACCGACCTACGCCGCCGCGCGTCCGACCGGGAATCCATCGGGCGCCGGAACGCATGGCGGCCCGCGCACCCCGCAACAACAGTCGGGTGATGCGCGTGCGAGCCGGCGCTGACACCATGACCGAGCATGCCCCGATGGTTGTGGCGGTACGCGCGATGCCCGGAGCGCGGCCGAGGCCGACCCGGCCGACAGCGGCGGATTGAGGCGCGTGGCATGACCTGCTGGATGTGACGGCCCGCGCAGCCTGACCTGCCGTCCCGGGGAGGGCGGCGACCCGCGGGACTGCCGTCACTCAGGGCCGATCGTCGTGCCACTCCTTCGTTCGTGCGTGTGGCTCGACCCGCATGGGCCGGCACCGGGTCGCGCCCATGCGACTACAGCGTTACGAACCGGTTGAATCCGCCGAAGTACATCCGCCTGGAGTCGAACGGGACGTTCTTTGGATTCATGAAGGGCGTCACTCGCGGATCCCGCATCGCCTTGGCGTTCACCCGGTCGCGGTGCTTCCGGGACCTGTATACGATCCAGCCCAGGCACACGACTTCTCCGGCCTTGAGCTTGACGCTGCGCGGAAATGACGTGCGTTTGCCCCAGCTCACAGCGTCGGCAATGCATTCGTGATATTCGATCGCGCCATGCTCGCGCCACACCTTGCCGAAGCTCCGCGACATGCGACGGTAGGCGACGAGGTGCCGCTTCGGTACCGGGGTCACGATTCCGTCGATATAGGCGCTCATGGAGGACTCTTCCCGGTTGCGCGCCGTCTTGCCGGCGCGATTTCAGTGCGGAGAATTATGCCCGCGGCCCCGGCCGGTCGCGAGGAGTCCTCCGGAATCCGCGCGACGGCGACGTGTTTGCCTCAGTCCGGTCGGACCGGTGATCTGTGCAGCTTCTGCGGCGCGACGGGAACGTGGTGGCGGCCATCGGCGCACGTGCATGCGCCCAGCCGGCGCATCGGTCGCAACGGATCCGAACTGCACGGCGCTCGGTCGGACGTCCCTAGCCGGGCGGCGCTCGCCCCGCGTCGCCAGCCCTGGCGGTGGCCGGCACGATCGTGACGCTTGCCCGGGCTGGATGATGCATTGCAGCGAACCGGCCTTTATGAAGGATCCTCGGTCAGCGGCGCACGAGGCGAAAGGGCCCGCAGAGAGGGGTGCTCCGCATTCCAGGGCCGAGCTCGAAGAATTCGCGCGCGCATCTGGACGGGAGAGTAGCGCCACCGGCAATCGGAAAGAGCACCGCCCGCCGACCGCTGCACGCACCGGGCGCTGGTAGTGCCTGCGGTATCGCGAATGCCACGAGTCCGGGAAGGCCGGGGGATGCGGCAAAGGTGCGCCGATGCCCGCGACTTCCGACGAAAGACACCGGCCATTACTCGGGGGAATAGCGGAATACGCTTTCGAGTGGCTGGCCGAAGACGGCGGCGATGCGAAACGCCGCTTCCAGTGAAGGCGAATATTTCCCGAGCTCGATCGCGTTCACGGTCTGACGCGTGACGTTGATACGGTCGGCCAACGCCTGCTGCGTCATCTCTCCGTGCTCGAAGCGCAATCGCCGGATCTCGTTGCGGATCGTGGCCATGTCAGGCGCCACACCGGTACTGGAGGATCTGGCACGTCGACCGCAGGATTTCGGCGGTCACGAGCAGTAAGAGCAGCGAATTGGTGCCGAAGACGATCGGTGGATCGAACGCGCCAAAGAAACACGCGACCGCGACGCCGGTCGCGAGTCCTGCGTAGGCGACGCGCGTCGCCCTGAGGTCGATCAGTTTCTCCCGCTCGTCGCGCGGCGCCTGGGCATCCCGGGGCGCCAGGATCGCGGCGACGACCGTCAGCGCAGTCTGTACGACCACGAGGGCGACGATCGTCTCGAGCAGTCCGCCGAATTCGAACCCGCCCCTCGCCCGCCCCGCGTGCACGACGGACCAGAAATAGAATCCATAGATACCCGACGTCGACAGCAGAGAGATCCAGGCGCTTTTTTCACGGAAAGGCATTGAAGGCTCCATTGATGTCCATGAACATGGACACAATGTATGTATAGCTATACTCATTGTCAAGTTTATTAGACAATACATACTGGCTAGGTAACACTGCGGGCGCCACCGTTCGGAACCGACGGTTCTGGTGCATCTGCGGTCGAAGTGGCTTATTACGACATGGGTGTGGAATTGTCATGCACGACTGTGGCGTTAGTTGGATAGGTCATCCATCTCTGAGCAGATAATTGGCTTGTCTATCCAACGGGATTGTCGCCCTGCCGCAGATGCACCAGAACCAGGCAGCCTAGCGTGTTGCTAAGCCGTTGATAGATATGGTGGTACATAAGGTGGCGAACTACTATAATTGATTCACTATAAACGCGAGCTCGCCCGATGCCACCCGACTTCGAAACAGTGCAGGCGTTGCGAAGTGACGTCGCGCTTCAGATTGCGCGCCACACGGAGCGGCTCGGCATCAGTCAGCTAGCTGCCGCAAGAGAGCTCGAGGTGCCGCAGCCTACCCTCAGCAAGATCGTAAACGGGCATACCTCCGATCTTTCGCTCGAACTGCTGCTGCGCGTTGCCGTACGTGCTGGATTGCGGATTACGCTCCAGACCGGACTTGTCCCGCAGGAAGCTGGGGCTTACGTTTCTGCCGGCCGGCCTTCCTCGGGGCGGGCGTTCCCGTCGAAAATCGCTGCCCGTACTCATGCCTCGCTAAATGAATCCCTCCGGGACCTGACCCCAGCGCAGAGACTCGAGGCCTTTCTCGAGCACAATCAGCTGGCGAACGAACTCCGTGAGGCGGGTCGTGCTGCTCAAGCACCGCACTTGCCTCATACGTTGCTCAGGCGGTGAGAACGAGTAGAGGCGGGCAGTCCGCCCTCCTACTCCTCGATGTAGTCGAGATTCTGCGACGCGAGAAGGTCGACTACGCGGTCATCGGCGCTTTCGCTCTTACGGTACTCGGAGTGGTGCGTGCGACCGTCGATGTCGATGCTCTACTCTTCGTGCAACCCGGTCGCCTGGCGAAGCTTGAAAAGCCGTTCAAAAAGGCGGGCTTCGACACGGAGCTCCGCACCGCAGAGGCAAATGACCCGGTCGCGGGGATGCTCGTCCTCGGTGATGATTTCGGCAATCACGTGGAGCTCTTGGGCGGTCTTCGCAACATGGATCCGGAAATCCTCTCCCGAAGTCTGGAGATCAAGTTCCGCGACGAGACGCTCCGAATCGTCGGGCGCGAGGATTTCATTGCGATGAAGTGCTTCGCAGGCAGCCCGCAGGACCGCTTCGACGCCCGGTCGGCGTACCAGGCGGCTCCAGGTCCCATTGACCTCGATTTGCTGCGCGCTGTGACTCGTCGCTTCGGGCGCGAGGCTGCGGACAGACTGGAAGAGGTCCTGGCCAGCTGACCGGCTGCCCACAGCCGAAACGGTCACGGTGCAGCCATTGGCGTTTAACCAGATAGCCAACCGAGACGGGGTTTCGCCAGGCTCTGGTGCATTAACGGCAAAAATCAAAATCGGAGATCTGAGGTCCGAAGAACTCTGACGTCGCATGCAAGTCCGCGCGGCGTGATCGCCACCGCCGCGTCCCCGCAGACATCGTCGAGTTGTAATAGGTGGTACATCACCTACCGACACCCGCTCCGTTGTCACTCACAACAGCTGGAATGGACGTCGCCATGATCGCCGTATACCTCCGTGGGCTCGACCGAGGGCACGCTTCGGTCGTGACTTGCACGGCTCCGTAGCGCTGTTAAATCAAGGGCTTGACCGGCCAGACGGCCAGCGGCGGCCGCCGCTCGTGCTTGCCGGGTGGGTTCGGGAGTGAACTTCGTCCCGGCTACACTCAGTAGAACCGGTATCGGCAAGGGTAGGCGAGCTCAAGCACTTCGCCCGCAACGGCTTGCGCTCGATGCCGCGACCGTGAGCCTCAACCGCCGCGTTTCGACACCATGCGGAGTTGCCCCTCCGAATGTGCTCGTAACTGGAACAAGTCTTGACAGAAGCGAATGTGCGCGGACCAACCGGATGGCAGCGACGCAATGGGATCGAAAGGCGCAAGCACGGCGATCACTGCGGCCATACTGAGCGCGGTGACCGCGGGCGTGGCGCTCGCGCGCGCGGACGAGCCACCGAACGCGCCGGGGCGGCGTATCGATTCAGTCGTAGTCACCGGTAGGCGCTTCGCCGTGCCGGACGAGATCGTGACGCGGCAGATCGAAACGGCCCTGCACGAAACCCGTACTTCTACGATGAACACGTCACGGTGGTCGTCAAGGACGGTATCGCGCACCTGCAGGGTATCGTCTTCGACGACTGGGACCTGGGGATTGCGATGCGCACGGCAAGGAAGATCCCGGGCGTGAGACGCGTGGTCAACGAGCTCGAAATCGCGAGCAATGGCTCCGACTGACGGTAGCCGATCGAGGGCTCGTCAGACCTCCGGGACGCACGGTGCAGACACGAGTCGGCCGATCCGGAGACCGTGCCGGCTTGCCACTGGCTCGGGATGTCGCTCGGCCCGGCGCCAGATTCGGTAGACTTTCACTCTCCTCCCCGACCACTCGATACGAGCATCGATGCCATGGGCCACGCCGACACTCCGTCTCGTACCTGGACTTTCTACAACGGCGACTGGCACGACGGTAATGTCGCGCTGTTCGGCCCGCGCACGCACGCCGTCTGGCTTGGCTCGTCGGTATTTGACGGAGGCCGCGCCTTCGAAGGCGTAACGCCGGACGTCGACCGCCATTGCGCCCGCATCAACGACTCGGCGGCGAAGCTGGGACTCAAGGCCGTGGTGCCGCAGGAGACCTGGCTGGGCCTGATACAGGACGGCATCAAGCGCTTCGGCCCGCGGCCCGAGCTCTACATTCGGCCCATGTACTGGGCCGAAAGCGGCGGCCCGCTGTCCGTGCCTGCCGATCCCGAATCGACGCGCTGGTGCCTGACCATGTACGAGGCGCCGATGCCGGCGCTGGGCGGGACGTCGATCACGCTCTCTCCGTTCCGCAGGCCTTCGATCGACACCATGCCGGTCGACGCCAAGGCGGGTTGCCTGTACCCGAACAACGCCCGCGCGATGGTCGAGGCCGGCCGGCGCGGCTTCGACAACTGCCTGCTGTGCGACCTGCTCGGCAATGTCGCGGAGCTCGCCAACGCCAACGTCTTCATGGCCAGGGACGGGATCGTCTACACGCCGATCGCAAACGGCACGTTCCTCGACGGCATTACGCGGCAGCGGGTGATCCGCCTGCTGCGGCATGCCGCAGTCGAGGTCCGGGACGCGGTACTCGGCTACGACGATTTCCTCGAGGCGGATGAGATCTGGAGTTGCGGCAATTACGCGAAGGTTTCGCCGATCACGCGCATCGGGACCCGCCTGCTGCCTCCCGGTCCGTTGTATCGCAAGGCGCGCGAGCTGTACTGGGAGTTCGCACACAGCTGACGGCCGCCCGCCGCACGACCTCGACGGCGACCCGCGATTCGCCCGCGCCTACTTCACATTCGCACGCCGGCTCCGACCGGCGAGCGCGACACAGGAGCGTCTGACCCACGTGAGCAATACAGGCAGCCCCCGGGAACGGCACCCCGGCCGGCGCATACCGTCCGCGGAATGGTCGATCGCGCCCGCTGCCGGCCGGCCACAGGATCGGGAAGCTTCGGCCCCGACGCCTCGCCGTCGCCTCGATCTGCGGGCGGTGGTCCTGGTGCTGCTGCTGTGCGTGATCTGGGGCCTTCAGCAGGTCGTCATGAAAATCGTTTCCGGCGATGCGGCGCCGGTCATGCAGCTCGCGATCCGTTTCGCCGTGGCGGCGGTATTTTTCTCGATACTGGTGGGCATCCGGGAAGGCCGCTCCGCACTCGCAGACGGGACCCTTCCCAGCGGCATTCTCCTCGGCGTGCTCTTCTCGCTCGAATTCATCCTGATCAGCCAGGCGCTGAACCACACGACCGCGGCGCATACGACGGTGTTCCTGTACTCCGCGCCGATTTTTACCGCACTCGGGCTCCAGTTCCTCCCCGACGAGCGCCTGGCGGCCACGCAATGGGTCGGGATTGCAACGGCGATGCTGGGGCTTGCGGTCGCGTTTCTGGGCCCGGGCGACCGGCCCGTCGCCGAGCTCGTGAAGGGGGATTGTCTCGCTTTGCTTGGCGGCGCCATGTGGGGGTTGAGCAACGTCGCGCTACGGCGCGGTCGCATCGGGACCGCGGCGACGGCCAAGACCGTTCTTTACCAGGTCAGCACCGCCGCGGTCCTGTTGTCCCTGTTTGCGATCCTGGCAGGCGAGACACGCTTCGTCCCGACCGCTTCCGTGCTGCTGGCGATGACGTTTCAGACACTGATGATCTCCATCGTGAGCTACCTCATCTGGTTCTGGCTGCTGCGGAAATACATGACCTCGCGCTTGATGCTGCTGACGCTGCTGACGCCGCTGTTCGGAGTGATGTTCGCGGCGTCGATCCTGGGAGACCGGGTCGAGCTGCGATTCGCGCTGGGATCCCTGATGGTGCTGGCCGGCATCCTGATCACGAATCGCCAGCTCATCAGTCAACGCTGACCGGTCGGCAGGCTCACCCCGACGGATAGCGCCGAACTCGTGCTGCCGACGTCCGGCAACCGCGCCCGCTCCGATCCGGGAGTCCCCGGTACTTCGACCAGAGCGAGACTCCCGCGCGGCGCAGTTCGGCCATCCGAGTGGCGCTACGCCTCCGGCAGGACCACGACCTTGCCGAGCACCTTGCGTGCCTGGATCCTCTGCATCGCGTCGATGACGCCGGATAACGGTATCCGTTCGGTGATCGACGGTTTGACCTTGCCCGCGCGGAACCATGCCACGAGCTGTTGCACGTTCAACGCGTGACCCTTCGGATCGCGACGCACGGACTCGCCCCAGAATACGCCGACCATCGTTCGCTCCATGAGGAGCGCGAGGTTGAGCGGCATGCTGGGGATCGTCCCGCTCGCGAAGCCGACCACCACGTGACGTCCGCGCCACCCCAGCGCACGAAATGCCAGCTCGGAATAGGCCCCGCCGACCGGATCGTAGACGACGTCGACGCCCTTCCGGCCGGTAATCGCGGCGCAGCGGTCGCGCAATTTCTCCGAGTCATATGCAATCGTGTGATCGGCACCAGCCTGGGCGCACAGCGCGAGCTTTTCGGGGCTCGACGCCGCGGCTATCACCGTCGCCCCGAGTGCCTTGCCGATCTCCACCGCGGCGATACCGACGCCGCCGGCGGCGCCGAGCACGAGCAGGGTCTCGCCCGGCTGCACGTGCGCGCAATCCTTCAAGCCCCGCAGCGACGTGCAGTAGGTCAGAAAGAATGCAGCAGCGTCCGCGTAGTCCATTCCCTCCGGTAGCGGCATGACCTGCGCAGCATCGGCGACTGCTTCCTCCGCAAATCCGCCGAGCCCGAAAGCCACGACCTGGTCGCCGACCTTGAGGTGACGGACGTCGGCGCCGGCCTCGCTGACGACGCCCGCGAACTCCGCGCCCGGCGCGAACGGCAGTGGCGGCTTGATCTGGTACAGCCCCTGGACCATCAGGGCGTCCGGGTAGTTGAGCGCGGCCGCCTTGACGTCGATGCGGACCTGCGTGGGGCCGGGGGCCGGAACCGGGACGTCCTGCACAGAAAGGGAGTCGAGCGGACCGAAGGCGGCGCATAACAAGCTCTTCATCGACGATCTCCTGAACGGAACCACGTATCAACGGGCGGCACCGTCAGCCGCCCCTGGAGACGCAGGCGGGGCACCCGGGCCTCGGCAGATTTAGCGGCCACGGGCGGCGCGCGCGGGTCCGGTCTGCCGGCGCCAACAAGCCAACCCGGCCCTGACGGTCTGCGTCACGAGTGTTGCCGTACCAGCACCGCGACGGCGAGCAGCACCAGCGTCAAAGCCTGCAGCCCGACGCGCAGCCACATCAGCGGCGTGCCAAGTTCGGTACGTGTCGGGTCGCCTCCAGACATGGTCATCAGGCCCAGAATCAGCGCCGCAACCGTGGCGAGGATCGCCAGAATGATCGCAATCAGAAGCAGGTCCATGATTTGTCGCCCCCTGTCGGCCAGCGCAGACTGTTATTTTCCGACGCCTAGAATGCCAGACGGGCGGGGACAACGGGGTTGTCGCGTAGCGGCGAGACCCGGTCGCGGCCGACGGGCGAGCACGCGGTGGACAGCCAATGGACCCGGGTGCCGGGTGCGGCGCGGTCTCTGCAGTCGGTCGCGATCGGCAACGACAGCCCGACCCGTGCGGCGCCGCAAAAGCGCTGGTCGCCCGCTCCGAGTCGACGTCCGGATTGGTCGGATCGGCGACATGGAGGACGCCGCGGCGTACGTGTACAAGGATTCGCGAGGTCACCGTGAACACCGATTCGCCCGTCACCATCGCGCTGCTCGCCTATGACGCCGTCCAGGCACTGGACCTGACCGGGCCGCTCGACGCGTTCGCCTCGATGAACGAGCTGCGCGCGCGCTCGTACTCATGCGTCGTCGCGAGTCTCGACGGGTCGCCGGTCGCCAGCTCGAGCGGGCTCCGGATCGTGCCGGACGCGGCCTTGGCCGATGTAGGCCCCGTCGACACGCTGATCGTTCCCGGCGGCGAGGGCCTGCGCCGCACGGGCGTCGGCGAGGCGGTGGCTGCAGCCGTGCGACGGCGCGCCGCGAGCACGCGGCGGATCGTGTCGATCTGCACTGGAATCTACGGGGTGGCGCCGTCCGGTCTCCTCGACGGCCGGCGCGCGACGACGCACTGGCGGTTCGCGGCCGACGTCGCCGCCCGCTTTCCGGCCGTCCGCCTCGAGCCGGACGCCCTGTTCATCAAGGACGGGCCGTTCCATACGTCCGCCGGCATCACCGCGGCCATCGATCTCGCGCTCGCGCTGATCGAGGAAGACTATGGCGCGGGAGCGGCGCTACGGGTGGCCCGCGACCTCGTCGTCTACCTGAAACGCTCGGGCGGGCAAGCGCAGTACTCCGAGCCGCTGCGGTTCCAGTCCCGCGCGGCCGACCGCTTCACCGGGCTCGCGGCGTGGATAACCGCGCACCTCGCGGACGACCTGCGCATCGACGCCCTCGCCGCGGTCGTCGGGCTCAGCCCGCGCCAGTTCTCGCGGCGCTTCGCGCAGGCCTTCGGGCAAGCCCCGGCACAGCTGGTCGAGACGCTGCGTCTCGACACCGCGCGGGAACGGCTGACCGCGACCCGGGCCACCGTCAGCGTGATCGCACGGTCGGTCGGCTTCGCGAGCGACGATGCCTTCCGTCGCGCCTTCGACCGGCGCTTCGGCCTCCCGCCCTCCGACTACCGCGCCCGCTTCCGGCCCACCGCGGACTACCTGCGAGGATCCGACCATGACGCCGACGAAAGCCCTGCTCTGGGTCGTGCCGTTGTCGCTGTTGCTGACGGGGTCCGCGGGCGAGACCGGCGGCCCGCACTACCGGCACGACGGCGCGCTGATCATGCCCGACGGCTATAGGGACTGGATCTTCCTGAGCTCCGGCCTCGACATGAGCTATTCGAAGGCGGCCGAGATGGCCGGGCACTCGATGTTCGACAACGTGTTCGTCGACCGTGCGGCCTGGCAAGGCTTCAAAGCCACCGGCCACTGGCCGGACCGGACGATGCTGGTGATGGAGGTTCGCGGTGCGAATTCCAGGGGCTCGATCAACGAGCACGGCCAGTATCAGAGCGACGAGCGCATGGGCGTCGAGATCCACGTCCACGACGAGGCCCGCTTCAAGGGCGGCTGGGCCTTCTTCCTGTCGGACGGCAGTTCGCCGGCGCAACAGGTGCCCTACGAGGCGGAGTGCTACGCGTGCCACCTTAAGCACGGCGCCGTCGACACGACCTTCGTCCAGTTCTATCCGACGGCAAAAACAATCGCTATCAGATCGGGCACGTTCCGAGCCGACTAGCCCCGCGCCGCCAGCCCGGGTGCGCAGCGCCGGCGCCGGCGGGAACCCGCCGGTCCGGCAGTGCTTTCAGATCCGTGCAGCAGCCGTTCCGGCACGCTTCCTCTAGAATGTGTCGCGCATGATGGACTGCTACTGGCATGAGGTCGACTCACCGGTCGGCCGACTGTTCCTGACCGGCGACGGCCAGGCCCTGACGCGCCTGCACTTCCAGTCGCCGGGCCGGCCGATGCGCCCGGAGCGTGGCTGGCGACGCGCCGAAGCGCCGTTCACGGCGGTCTGCCGGCAGCTCACGGAGTACTTTGCCGGTACGCGGCGCGAGTTCTCGGTGACCCTGGCGCTCGCGGGCACGGACTTCCAATTGACGGTGTGGCGGGCGCTGCAAGCGATCCCGTACGGCGAGACCGTAAGCTACGGCGAACTCGCGAAGCGCATCGGCCAACCGACGGCGCCGCGCGCCGTCGGCCTCGCCAACGGCTCGAATCCCATTCCGATCATCGTGCCCTGTCACCGCGTGATCGGCGCGGACGGCTCGCTGACCGGATTCGGCGGCGGCATTCCCACCAAGCGGAAGCTGCTCGTGCTGGAAGGAGCGCCCTGCGTCGCCGACCTGTTCGAGCCGCTGCGCTGATCGGCCGCAGGCGGCGCCGGCCTGTGCAGGCACGGCGAAGGTGGCCCCGGCCAGCACGATCAGGGACCAGACGTTCCAAAGTAGCGGCGGGCGGCCAGATCCGCGTTTGGGCGACCGCGAGCGGCTGGTAGAGTACGCGGGCGGCTGGAGCAGTTCCGGGGAATCCCATGCACCGAATCACGGACTCATCGCGCGGCCTGAAGTCACGGGGTCAGGCGTCGCGGCATCGCCGCGGCCGGACGGCTGCGATGGCATTCATCGCCGGTCTGGCCTTCGCGGTCGCGCTAACGGGGTGCGACGGCTCGATGGGTGGCGACGAGTCGCACACGATCAACGGCAGCGTTCACGTGGCCGCCGGCAAACCGCCCGGCTCGGTCGGGACGGTGAACGGCAGCATCCACGTCGACGACAACGCGGCGGTCACCGTTGCCGCCACGGTCAACGGCTCAATTCATCTCGGCGCGCACGCCACGGCCGACTCGGTCAAGACCGTCAACGGCGGCATCACGCTCGATGCGGGAGCGCACGTCGCCCACGCCGTCGAGTCCGTCAACGGCAGGATCACGCTGCGCGAGGGGGCCGAGGTGTCGGGCGCGGTTGCGAACGTCGATGGTGAGATCGCGCTGACCGCCGCCCACGTGGGCGGTGGCATCCGGACCATCAACGGCAGCATCAGCATCAACGGGGACTCGCACGTCGAAGGCGGCATCCTGGTCCGGAAGCCGTCCAGCAGCTGGATCCACGTCGGCAACGACGGGCCGCGGATCGTGGTCGGCCCCGGCTCCGTGGTTCAAGGCGATCTTCGCTTCGAACGCACCGTGCGCCTCTACGTCAGCGATCGGGCAACGATCGGGACGGTGACTGGGGCCACCGCGGTACCGTTCAGCGGCGACACGCCGCCCGGTTAGCGGCCGTCGGCTGCGCGCAGGCGTTCCCTGTCAGTCGTCGCGGGACCCCTCGACGTCCGTGAGGCCGTGGCGCTGGATGACGCGCCGGTAGTAGTGCGCGCTGTCCTTCAGCGTGCGCTGCTGCGTCGCAAAGTCGACGTGCACTATCCCGAAACGCTGCGAGTAGCCCTGCGCCCACTCGAGATTGTCGAGCAGCGACCAGACGAAGTAGCCGCGGACGTCGACACCGGCGTCAATGGCGGCTTTCACCGCATCGAGGTGGCGGCGCAGATAGTCGATCCGCAGCGGGTCCGCGACCCGGCCCCCGCTCGCCACGGGTGGATCGTAGAAGGCCGAGCCGTTCTCGGTGATGAACAGCGGCGGGTTGCCGTAGTCGTCGGCCACGCGCCGCAGCAGTGACGTGAGTGCCGCCGGGAACACCTCCCAGCCCGTGGTCGTGTACGTCGAGTCCTGCTGCCGGACGCTCGAAGCTGCCAGCGGCCACTGGCCGGCGTCGTGTCGCGTCACGCCGCGCGTGTAGTAATTGACCCCGAGGAAGTCGATTGGTTGCGCGATGCTGCGGAGGTCCGCGGCGGGCCAATCGCGCCAGGCGTCGCCGAAGACCTCGCGCATCTCGGCCGGGTAGTGGCCGCGAAAGACCGGGTCGAGGTAGTGACGATTCATGTAGGCATCGGCCCGCTTCGCCGCCAGCTGATCCTCGGCCGACTCCGAGGCGGGTACCTTGGGCTCGAGGTTCACCACGAGGCCGATCTCGTGGCGACCGACGGAGCGGTAGGCGGCGACCGCCGCGCCGTGTGCTCGCAGCAGGTTGTGCGACGCGATCGGCGCCTCGAAGGGGCTCTGGTGGCCTGGAGCGTGGACCCCGAACAGGTAGCCGGCGTCCGCGATTACCCATGGCTCGTTCAGCGTCACCCACCGGCGCACGCGTCCGTCGAGCAGCTTGTAGGTGAAGTGAGCGTAGTCCGCGAACCATCCGGCGATGTCCGGGTTGAGCCAGCCGCCCCGGTCATCGAGCGCCGCCGGAAGGTCCCAGTGGTACAGGGTCACCATCGGCTCGATGCCGCGCGCGAGCAGCCCGTCGACGAGCCGGTCGTAGAAGCCGGCGCCCGCCGGGTTGACGGCGCCCCGCCCCTCGGCGAACAGCCGGCTCCAGCTGATGCTGAAGCGATAGGCCGTCAGGCCGAGCGCGGCCATCAGGTCGAGGTCCTCCTGCCAGCGCCGGTAATGGTCGCAGGCCAGATCTCCCGTATCGCCGTCGCGCATCCGGCCCGGCGTGTGCGCGAAGCGGTGCCAGATGCTCGGCCCGGCCCCGTCCGCGAGCGGCGAGCCCTCGATCTGGTAGGCCGCGGTGGCGGCACCCCACAGGAAGCCCGGCGGAAACCGCCTGTCGTTCGTCATCCGCGGGTTCCGTCGGGCGTGCGCCGGGGTCCGAGCGTCACGGTCACGAGGTGCCTGCGGCCGTCGTTCGCCAGTGGGATCCTGAGACCGTCGCCGGTGATCGCGACCGGCTGTCCGTCGACGCTCGCCGCGACGACCCGCTCGGCGGACCGGGAAGGGTTGTCGACGTTGAGCGCGTATTGCGTGCCGTCCGGCCGGCGATGGCTGATCTGGAATCCCGGCCAGTCGTCCGGGATGCGCGGCGAGAGTGTCAGCCATGCGCCATCCACGATGCCAAAGCCGAGCACCGACTCGAGTGCGACCCTGAGCATCCAGCCGGCCGACCCCGTATACCAGGTCCAGCCGCCACGGCCGACGTGCGGCGCGGTCCCGTAGACGTCGGCCGCGACCACGTACGGCTCGACCTTGTATCGATCGACGCCCGCCGCGTCGGCCGCGTGGCTCACCGGACTGAGCATCGACAGCAGGCGCGCCGCGAGTTGCCGGCGCCCCGCCTCGGCGAGCGCGCGCACGACCCAGAGCGCGGCATGTGTGTACTGGCCGCCGTTCTCGCGGACGCCGGCGACGTATCCCTTGATGTAGCCAGGGTCCTCACGCGTGTGCTCGAACGGTGGCGCCAGCAACCGTATCAGGCGATCGTGCTCGCTGACGAGATGGCGCTCGAGCGAGTCGAGCGCGGTGGTGGCGCGCGCACCAGTGGCGACGCCCGAGATCACCGCCCACGCCTGCGCCAGCGCGTCGATCCGGCACTCGTCGCTGTGCCGCGACCCGAGCGGCTGGCCGTTGTCGTAGTAGCCGCGCCGGTACCACGCGCCGTCCCAGCCCGCGTCGTTGAGCGCGACCTCCAGGTCCTCGCGGAAGGCCCCGAAACGCGCCACGCTCTCTGCATCGTCGCGTCGACGGCTCAGCGGCAGGAAGTCCCCGAGTGCCGCGTACAGGAAGAAGCCCATCCAGACGCTTTCGCCGCGTCCCGCACGACCGACGCGGTTCATGCCATCGTTCCAGTCGCCGCAGCCGAACAGCGGTAGGCCGCGCTCACCCTTGGTCATGGCCCGGCGCAGGGCCCGGACGCAATGCTCGTAGAGCGTGACCTTGCCATCGCTGATGCCCGGCCGGATGAGGCGTTCATCCTCGTCCGTCGCGAGCGTCGGTCCCGTCACGAACGGAACCGGCGCGTCGAGCACCGCAACGTCGCCGGTCACGCGGACGTAGTACGCGGTCAGGTACGGCAGCCACACCAGGTCATCGGCAAACTTGGTGCGGATGCCCTCGCTGCGGGGCGGGTGCCACCAGTGCAGCACGTCACCCTCGGCGAACTGGTGGGCCGCGCTACGCACGAGCTGCTCGCGAAGAAGCTGCGGCTCGGTCTGGACGAGCGCCGCCGCGTCCTGCAGCTGGTCCCTGAATCCATAGGCACCGCCCGACTGGTAGAAGGCGCTCCGCGCCCAGAGGCGGCAGGCGATCGTCTGGTAGCCGAGCCAGCCGTTGACCATGACGTCGACGTGCGGGGCCGGCGACCGGATCTGGGTCGCCGTAAGCGTCCTGCCCCAGTACTCGCGCACCTCCGAAAGCGCCGCATCGACCGCACCAGGCTGCCGGTAGGACGTCAGCAGCCGGTCGAGGTCGGCGACCGAGTCCGCTTCGCCGAGCAGCGCCGAGATCCGGATCTCGCCGCCGGCCGGCACGACGAGCAGGACCCGCAGCGCCGCGCACGGATCGTCGGCGTCGCCCCGGCCGAGCGGGCCGCCGGCGGCGACCGCGCGCGGCGCGTCGGCGAAGCCGGGCGTGCCGAGGAAGTGCCGCCGGTCAATGGTCGCATCGAACGGCGAACCGTTGGTGCCTGAAAACGCCGCGAACGCGATCGTGCCGACCAATGCGCCCGCAACCGAATGCTGCGCAAGGACCGCCTCGCGGTCCGCATCCGCGCGCGCCCGCAGCAGCTCCCGGCTCTCGGCGGCGCTCGCACCGAGCACCCAGCGCTGGTAGGCATAGAGCGACAGGGACCGTGGCGCGGCGCCGGGGTTCCGGATCCTGACGACGGCGATGCGGAGCGCATCCCGCCGCGGCACGAACACCGTTACTTCATGCGCGAGTCCATCGGAGCTGTGCTCCCACACCGAATACCCGAAGCCGTGCCGAACCTGGTAGCTCGCAGCGAGCGGCGCCGGGCCGGGCAGCGCCGACCAGAACGTGCCGCTCGCCTCGTCCCGGACGTAGAACGCCTCGTCGTGCGGGTCGACGATCGGATCGTTGCGCCACGGAGTGATCCGGTGCAGGCGGCTGTTGCCGGCAAACGTGCAGAGGGATCCCTTCTCGCTCGCGATCAGCCCGAAGCGCTCGTTGGCGATCACGTTCGTCCATGGCATCGGCGGCAGGGCCAGCACGCCCCGGTCGTCGCGGCGGACTCGGATAAGGTACTCACGGCCCTCGTCGACGAACTCCCCGAAACCGTTGCCGTCTCGTGCCGGCACCGCGGCCGGGCCGGAAGGCGCGAGCGACGGAGCGGCGACGCGCCGGTGTGGTCGTCCTGAGCCCCGGCTGGCGGCCGTCCAGGCCGGGATCAGCGGGGCGATGGCGGCGTCGCTCGCCGCGGTCGCGGAGCCGGGCACTGCGGGACGCGCGATCGGGACCGGCACGACCGCGCCGCCGGTCGCATCGAGCAACGCCGCAAGGCCGCCTTCGTTTTCGGCAGCGATCAGCGAGAACAGGAGTTCCGCCGATTGACCGGCGTCGAGTCGCACGGTCGCCCGAAGCGCGAGCACCGGGTCGAGCACGTTGCCGAGTGTCCCGCTGAGCGCCGCCGTCAGCGCAGCCGGGTCGCGCACGCTCCGGCCGCGCCCCACGAACCGCGCCCGGTCGGTCTCCCAGCCATCGACCGGCGCGCCGGCGAGGGCAAGACCGACGGCGGGATGGCGTTCCGAATCCGCCCGCGGTCGCCGCGTCGCGACCAGGATGCCGCGGCCCGCGATCCGGGCGGTCTGAACGAAGAGCTTGCTGAACGCGGGATGGCCGTCGTGGGCCGCGGGCTCGTTCAGCACAATCTCGACGTAGGCCGTGACCTCGAGCGTGCAGGCGGTCGCTGCCCGGTTGGTCAGGGAAAGCGTGCGCCGCTCGACCGCCGCGTCGCGCAGTACCTCGAGGCGGACGGTCGTCTCAATGGCATTGCGCTGGCACGCGATCATCGCGCCGGTGGCGCCAGCCGTCACGACCCGGGCCGGCCCGTCCGCGAGCCCCGCACCGCACGCGGTCCATCGGGCGCCGGTCGCCCGATCGCGAACGTAGATCGTGAATCCGTATTCGTCCTCGCACGGATCGTCCTGCCAGCTCGAGAGCAGGTGGTTGCCGTACATCGAGAAGCCGGTTCCCGTCGGCGTCAGCACCGTGCTGTAGGTTCCGTTGCTGATGAGCAGCAGCGGCGCGTCCGGCAGCAGATCGGCGGCGTGTTGTTCGGGAGTGCGCATCGGTGCCCGTCAGTAGCCGTCGACGTGGACGCGCGCGGGTGCCGAGCGGAGCCGAATCGCGCCGCCGTCGAAGCTCTCCGGCCGGCCGTTGACGAGCGCGGCCCCGTGCTGCGGCAGTCCCGGCAGGCGCAAGATGAAGCCGCCCGGCGGACTGCCCGCGCCCGCCTCGAGCTCGAGGTCGATCGCGCCGGCGGCATGCTGCACGTGGTAGGCGACGGTGCCGTACCGGCTCCGGATTCCCCGGACCGCGACGCCGCGCCCGTCGAGCCAGCGGAGCGGCACACCGGCCGCGAGCACGATGGTCCCGTCCGCCTCGCCGTCGTAGGCGAACAGGTCGAGCGCCGAGCGGATGAAGTCGGAAGCAACCCAGCCGTGCGGCAGGTCTCCGATGAAGCGTGCCACCCGCGGCTCGCGGCCGGTCACCTCCGGCCACTGGTTCCAGGCGGGCGGACGCCGGCCGGCCATCAGGTACTCGAGTGCCTCGAGTGCCCGCTCGCGCCAGCCCAGGCGCACGAAGGTGCCCACCGTGCGCCACTCGTACGGCGTGTAGGCGTCCCACTGGCGCGTGCCGTCGCGCCGCGCCACGAAATCACACCAGTAGCGCTCGAAGGTACTCTGGAGCAGCCCCGGCGGCAGGTCGATGGGGCCGGGGCCCGGCGCGACCGCGATGGTCGTTGCGGTGGCGTCGAAGTCGCCAAGGTCGGCAGCACCCGGGACGAAATCGAGGCTCCTCGTGCGCGTGACCTGCGCGATGGAGGCGGCGATGTCCCGGGCGAACTCGGCGCGCGCCCGCTCGTAGCGGGCGGCGTCCAGCGACTCGCCGAGCGCGCGCGCGAGGAAGACCGCGTCCGAGTAGCCACGCAATCCCCAGAAGTCGTCCCAGTACGAATGCATGGGCTTCGCGGAGTAGCCTTCGTGGCTGATCGACGGCGGCAGCAAGCCGAAGTACGGGCCCGCGACCGCGCCGTCGGCGGGCGACCCGCGGGTCGAGCGGCGCAGGCCGTCGAGGTACTCGGCGGCAAGCCGTATCCGCGGCCAGAGGGATGCCACCAGCTTGCGGTCGCCGCTCAGCCGGTAAACCTCGGCGGCGAGATAGATGAACTCACCCGCGCTGTCGTTCTCCGGCACCGGATCGGCGCCGCGGTCGTCGACGCAGCACGGCACCTTGCCGTTGTCGAACAGGACGTTCGAATACCAGCGCAGGTAGTCCTTCGGGGCGCGCGTCTCGCCGAGGCGAAGGAGCGCCGCCGCGATCATCGCGCCGTCCCGGATCCATGAGCGCGCGTACGATCGCGTCCCGGGCCGCAGCACCGGGCCCTTGCGCGACACGAGCAGATGCGCCTCGGCGGTACGGACGGCGTTGGCGACCTCGGTTGCTTCGGCGGCATCCGGCGCCGAGATCCCGAAGTGATCGAGGCGCTCCCGCCATTCCCGGCGCACCGTGCCGAGGGCGACATCGAGCCGCTCCGGACCACGCTTCGTCGCGGCGCGGTCGGCGGCACTCCACGGCACCACGAGGCCGACCGTCGCAGCGGCTCCCGCCTGAAGGTCCAGATCAAACGCCATGACGCCGCTAGCGAGGCCGGAGTCGTCCCGTAGCTCGATCGGGCGTCCCGGTGCTGCGCCCCAGCCGCGGGCCGCGAGCTCCGCCGGCACCGCGCCGCTTTCGAAGGTGAATGCGCCGACGCGATCTGGCGCGAGCAGCGGCACGACCGCGGTGCCGCCGCCGGTGCGGAAGGACGCGCAATCCCATGCCAGACGAGCGATCGGCGACACGCCGCCGGGCGTGTTCAGGAACTGCGCCGGCGGATTGACCTGGAAGGGACGCAGCGCGAGCAGCAGCGTCAGGTGCCTGCGCGCCGCGGCCAGGTTGCGAACAGTGTAGCGCCCGTACAGGCGGCCCTCCGGCACGCCCGCGGCGAACGCGGTGACGTCGAGCATCCAGGCGGCCGTCCGCCACCTGACCGACGGAATTGGAAGATAGCCGTCCGCGAGACTCTGTTCCGCGGTCACGTCCGCCCAGCCGACGAGCCGGCCGTCCTCGACGATGAACGGCTCGACGCTCGGACCGCCCACGTCAGTCTCGAGCGCGCCGTCCTCAGACAGCAGCCCCGAGTGACTGCCGGCATCGGTACCGACGATCGTCCAGTAGGCCTGCTCGGTGAAGCCGCGCGGGTAGTGGCTGCGGGGATGCTCTCGGGCGATGGCCGTGACCAGACGGTTGCGGTCGGAACCGAACTCCGGATCCTCGAGGTCGATCCGGTGCAACGAGACCGCCGCCGGCAGCGCGTCGATGACCGCCAGTCGCAGGTAGCGCGCCTCCGACTCCGGCAGCCAGAGCCAGTCGACCGCCGTGGCGCCGCCGGTCACGCGGCGCACGACGTGCCACGCGACGCCGTCGGTCGAGAGACTCAACTCGTAGCGGGATGGACGTCTATCCCTCCCCCACTCGACCCGGACTCCCCCGAATTCCCGCACCAGCTGCCAATCGACGACGAGCTCGCAAGCGGCCTGTGCGTCGGGCACGCAGCGCCAGTCGCTCATCGGGCTGCCGTCGGGAACGCGTACCAGCTGTCCGCCGGCCCGTCCGACCGGTCCTGGCCAGACCGGTGGCGGTGGCGGCAGCAGCACCAGCCGGATCGCGCCGATCTCTAGCGCGCCTGCGCCGCCTCGTTTGGCCGTAACCGCGAACTGCAGCCGTTCGACGTGCCGCAGTTCGTGATCCGCGGCAGGTCCCCAGGCGAACTCGATCTGGCGCCGCCGGATCCTGAGGACGCGGCCGGCGGCGGGGATTTCCAGCGCCGGCTGCCGGAACCACCAGACGTTCTCGCCGCTGGCGTCGAGCAGCTTGACCTCGAGGTCGTTGCCGGCGAGGTCGCCCTGCAGGACCATCTGGAGCTCGAAATTCTGCGGCAGATCGAGCGGCAGCACGCGCTCGGCCACCGCGAAGCCGGAGCGGTGATTGAAGTCGAAGCTGAGGCGCAGCGCGCCGCCGCGGGCGACGGATGCGACTTGCGCCGACACGTCGTCGGAGGCGACGGCATGCCAGGCGCTCGGCTCCGACATGTCGTCGAGCACGCGGGCCGGTTCGGCCGCGACGACGAGCGGAGCGCCGGTGAGCAGCAACCAGGACACCAGTCGGCCGGGCTTGTGCACGGTGCGTACCGCCCGTCAGCCCTTGACGGCGCCGGCCATCAGGCCCTGCAGGTAGTAGCGCTGCAGCGCCAGGAACAGCACCAGCACCGGAATCACCGTCACCACCGACCCAGCCATCATCAGCTCGCTGTCCGGGACGTGCTCGCGCGACAGTGAAGCGAGCGCGACCGGCAGCGTGTAGCGGTCGCCGTCGTTGAGGATGACCAGCGGCCAGAGAAAGTCGTTCCAGGCGCCCAGAAATGTGAATACCGCCAGCGTGACGAGTATCGGCGTCAGCAGCGGCAGCACGATCCGCCAGTAGATCGAGAACTCGCCGGCGCCGTCGATGCGGGCGGCATCGAGCAGCTCGTCCGGCAGCGCCAGCGCCGCCTGGCGGACGAGAAAAATGCTGAAGATTCCGGCGAGGTAGGGGACGAGCACGCCGCCCAGCGTGTTGACGAGCCCGATGGTCTTCAGCATCAGAAAGAGCGGCAGCATCGCCACCTGGGCCGGGATCACCAGCGCCGCCACCAGCACCTGGTGAATGCGCCGCCTGCCCGGAAATTCGAGCTTGGCGAACGCGTACCCGGCCGCGACGTTGAAGACGAGCGCAAGGCCGGTCGCGGCCACGGCGACTATCAGGCTGTTGAGGAAATGCAGGCCGACGCCCGCGCGTGCGAACAGGATGCGGTAGTTCTCGAGCGTCGGATGGTCGGGCCAGAGCGGTGGCGGATAGCTGCTGGACGTGCCGGCCGGCATCAGCGACGCCGACACCATCCAGAGCAGCGGCAACAGCGTCAGGCCGGCGGCGACGACGAGCGCGCCGTGGACGAGGACCGTGGCGCGGGTGAGCCTCACGTCTCTGCACCGCGGCCGAAGCGAAGCTGCAGGGCGGTGACCGCGAACATCATCAGGAACAGGATGAAGGCAACGGCCGACGCCATGCCGAGGTTCCACCACCTGAAGCCTTCCTCGTAAAGCAGGTAAAGCACGCTCACCGTGCTCTGTGCCGGCCCTCCCTGGGTCATGACGTACGGTTCCGCGAACAGCTGGAAGTAGCCCGCGACGGTCAGGATGCTGACGAACAGGAGCGTCGGGCCCAGCATCGGCAGCGTGACGTGCCGGAACTGCTGCCAGGCGCTCGCGCCGTCGAGCCCGGCTGCCTCATAGAGGTCCTCCGGGATGTTCTGCAGCGCCGCCAGGACGATCACCATGTTGTAGCCGAAGTTCTTCCAGACCGAGAACAGGATGATCGACGGCATCGCGAAGTGCGGATTGCCGAGCCAGTCGACCGGCCCGATCCCGAGCCTTCCGAGTCCGAAGTTGATGAGGCCGTAGCGGGTGTGCAGCAGGTAGCGCCAGATGATCGCGACCGCGACGAGCGTGGTCACGACCGGCGCGAACAGCGCGGTCCGGAAGAAGCCGCGGAAGCGCACGAGGCGCGAGTTCACGAGCAGCGCGGCGCCGATCGACGCCGCAACCGAGAGCGGCACGCCGACCGCGGTGAAATAGAGCGTATTGCCGAGCGCCTTCCAGAACAGCGGCCTCGACAGCAGCTCGACGTAGTTGCGCAGTCCCACGAAGCGCAGGTTGCGCAGGTCCGCGAGCGCGTAGATGTCGAAGTCGGTGACGCTGAGCGCGAGCGCGGCGCAGACCGGCAGCAGGAAGAAGACCGCGAGGATGCAGAGCGCGGGGGCGGCGAACAGGAGGCCGGCCTGACCGCGTGTCACAGCGTCGCTCCTTCGGCGGTGAGCTGGCGGCGCTTGGCGAGCATCCGGTCCGCCGTCGCATTGAGCTCGCGCGCGCCGTCGTGGACCGACAGCTGGGCGCGGACGACGCGCTCGGCGACCAGGCGCATTTCCTGGACGATCCGCTCCCATTCGGGGACCTGCGGCACCGGTCGTGCGCGTTCGAGCTGGTCCCGGAAGGCGCGCGCATAGGGGTCGCCGGCGATCGCGGCGGATTCCCAGGCGGACCGCCGCGGCGGCAGGTCGCCGGTCAGCGCATGGAAACGCTCCTGCACCGACGGCCGCGAAAGGTACTCGACCAGCTGCCAGGCCGCGTCCTGGTGGCGGGAATGACCGAACACGGCGAGGCTCGCGCCGCCGGCGATCGAGGCGCCCGGGCCATCGGGCCCGGGGAGCGGCGCGGTCATCCAGCGGCCAGCCAGTTCCGGCGGCAGCCGCCGCTGGAACTCGCCGATATTCCACGGCCCGCTGATGTAGAAGGCAAAGTAGCCCCGGCCGAACTCCGTCCAGACGTTTGAGATCTGCGAGCTGCTGACCCCGGGCGCATACCCCTTGCGGAACATCCCGACGTAGAAGTCGAGCGTTCGCTCGAAAGCCGCGCTGGCGAAGTTGGCCCGCACGCCGCCGTCGACGAGCAGCGGCTCCGGTTGCTGCAGGGCAAGCGCCAGCAACGGCTCGAACTCGTCGAGTGGCAGCAGGATCGCGTAATGCTCGCCGCTGCCATGCGCGACGACCGCCGCGAGCACCCGCTGCCACTCGGACCACGACCGCGGCGGGTCCGGGAAGCCGGCGTCACGGACGAGGTCCGTGCGATAGAACAGCAGCCGTGTATCGACGTACCACGGAACGCCGAAGGTGGAGCCGCCGATGACGTTGGTCGCCCAGATGCCAGGGAAGTAGTCGGCGCTCGCGATGCCCGTCGAGGCGGCGATCCGTGCATCCAGCGGTGCGAGCGCCTTGAGCGCGACCAGCTCCGGAATCCACGTGTTACCGAGCTCGCACACGTCCGGCGTCGAGTCCCCCGCCACCGCCGTCAGGAGCTTCTCGTGCGCCGCGGTCCACGGCAGCTGCTCGACTTTGACCTTGATGCCCGGATGGGTGCGCTCGAACTCGGGCAGGAGCTCGGTCACGACCTCGCTCTCGCGGCCCATCGCCCAGAAGCGGAGCACGGTCTGCGTCTCGCCGCGGGCACAGGCGGCGATTGCGACCGGCAGCGCACAGAGGAGCAGGACCAGGGCCGGGCGCCGCATCAGGGTGTGGTTCCCAGCCAGCCGCCGGTAAAGCCCGCCCGCAGCAGGCCGCTTCGAACGTACGCATTGCCGCGCATCAGGCGCCAGATGAGATCAGTGCGGTAGTTCTCGACCATCGCGAGGATCGGGCCCTGGTCGATCCCGAGGTAGTCGGTATCGAACCAGCCCATGCCTGGCACGACGTAGCCGGCGGCGACCGGCAGGCTGAACGTGAAGCTCGGGTTGAACGCGTCGATGAAGCCGTATGTCGAATACAGGTAGTTGCCGTAGCGGGTCGTCATGTCCGAAAGCGCCGGCAGCACGATCTCGGGTGCGAAGGCAATCGACGAGATCGCGCCGGTCGGGGCGATCGTACCGTCGTCATAGGTCGCGAGGCCGCCCATCCCGCGGCCAGCGTAGCCGTAGAACGTCCGCGTCTGGCCGTTGTAGGTCGCGGTCCACGCGCCAGGCCCGTCGGACGCGGTCACACCGAACGTCAGCAGGCCATAGTCCCGCCAGCCGAGCGGGTTGGCGACCGCGTAGGACTGCTGCGCATAGGTGGCGCTGCGGCTGTTCTGGAAGTAGTCGCTCCCCTTCGCGCGCATGTACGGGTCCTGGATGCCGCGGAAATCGACCCAGACGTGCGAGTACTGGTGTCCGAACAGCGGCGGGAACGTGAGGTACGTCTGGCCGAATTGCGTCCGCCATTGCGCGTCGTAGCTGGCGCTCCAGTTCTGCCATGCACCGCTCGGCAACGGCGAGGACGGCGACCCGAGGCCGAGCACATAGACGATCATCGCCTCGTTGTAGCCGCGCCAGCGCAGCGGGTGGAAGCCGCTCTCCGGCGTCCAGGCGAGCGACACGAGGCCGGTCGCGTCCGCCGCCCACGCCCAGTCGACCCGCCGGTACAGGTCGTCGGCGAGACTGCGAATCTCGGCCTCCGCCGGGTCGGTGCCGGTGAAGTAGCTGCCGGCCAGCAGCACGCCCGCCATCAGCAGGGCCGTGTCGATGGTCGACAGTTCGGTAGTCTGGTAGCGCGTGCCGCTCACCATGTCGAGGAAGTGGTAGAAAAAACCGTGATAGCCGCTCATGCCGCTCGCGGCCGGGCCCTGCGGCGCATCGTGCAGGAACCGGAGCGTCGTCAGCGCCCGCGCGGCCGCGTCCTGGCGGGTGACGTAGCCGCGCTCCACGCCGACCGGATACGCGGTCAGCGCGAAGCCGATCGCGGCGATGCTCGAGAACGACGGCGTCGGGTACCGGTCGGGAACGAGTCCGTTGACCGGATTCGCCGTCATCCAGAAGTACCTGAAGGTTCGCCGCTCGACGTCATCGAAGAGTGCCGCCGCCTGGCTCGGCGAAATCGGCGCGGAGGCCGGATTGGACGGCGGCGAAACAGTCGTACCGCCGGCGCAGCCGCTGATCAGGGTCGCAAGCAGCGCGAGCGCGATCGGCGCCCGGCGCGACGATTGCCCTGAGGCGAAAACGCGTCGCGGCCCGCGGCCAGCCCGGAACGGCGGCCAGGGCGCGATGCTAGGCCGCACGGCCGGGCGTCCTGCGCCGGCGCCGAAGGGTGATGCCGGTGGTCAGATTACGAATGGCCGTCTCCCCGGTAGCTGATGCGAATGCTGCGGCCATCGGTCCAAATGCCGCATCCTGCCGAACCCGCGATTGGCGCGACGAGACCGTCGCGCGGCCGCTACGGCGGCGCCGTGAAATGCCTCGCGATGACCTGCTCGTGCATTGGCATCGCGTCAACGCAGGTCCTGATGACGGTCCGGACGCTCGTCGCGAGCTCGAGCAGTTCCTTCTCTGGAATCAGGTCCACCGCCGGATGATAGCCACGCGGCACGAAATGCTGCCCGATCATCACCTGCACCCAGCTCGTGACGACGAACATCTCGTCGGCATCGCGGAAGAACCGCCCGCTGTCCATGAAGAGGCGGATATTGTCCGCGAGCTGCGGCGGTATCTGCATGTTGGCGCAGTGCTGCCAGAACGGCGTATCGCGGCGTTCGGTCGCGAAGTAATGCAGTATCAGGAAGTCGCGGATGCGCTCGAACTCGAAGGCCGCCTGCCGGTTGTAGCGGTCGATGATGACCGGACTGAAGTTACGGTCCGGCATCAGGTTGATCAGCCGGCCAATGCCGGACTGGATCAGGTAGATGCTGGTCGACTCGAGCGGCTCCATGAATCCGCTCGCGAGCCCGATCGCCACGCAGTTTCGGTTCCAGAACTTGCGGCGCATGCCGGTCGTGAACTTCAGGATGCGCGGCTCCGCGAGCGGCTTGCCGTCGAGGTTGCCGAGCAGCGTCCGCGCCACTTCGTCGTCGCTGATGAAGGCGCTCGAGTAGACGTAGCCGTTGCCGGTGCGGTGCTGGAGCGGAATCCGCCACTGCCAGCCGGCGGTGCGCGCGGTCGAGCGCGTATACGGCGTCGGCGGGCCGACCTTCTCGCACGGCACGGCCATGGCCCGGTCACAGGGCAGCCAGTGCGTCCAGTCCTCGTAGCCCGTGTGCAGGGCCTGCTCGATCAGCAGGCCGCGAAAGCCGGAGCAGTCGATGAACAGGTCGCCGTGAATCCGCTCGCCGCTCTTCAGGACGATCGACTCGATGAAGCCGTCCTCGGCGCGGAGCGCGACGTCGACGACCTCCCCTTCCGTGCGCTTGACGCCGCGGGCCTCCGCATAGGCCCGCAGGAACAGGGCATAGCGGCCGGCGTCGAAGTGATAGGCGTGGGCGATGTGCGCAATCGGCGAGTTTGGCGGCACGTCGCTCGCCGAGAACATGAACTTGCCGAGCGGGGCCGCGGCGGTGTGAATCGAATAGGCGCCGATGTCCTCGGCCTTGCCGGCGAGGTGCAGCTTGATCCAGTACTGGTGGAACGGCAGGAAGCCATAGTCGTGGCCGATGCTGCCGAAGCCGTGGATATACCGGTCGCCGATCCGGCCCCAGTCGACGAACTGGATGCCGAGCTTGAAGGTGCCGCGCACCGCCTTGACGAACTCCGCTTCGTCTATGCCCAACGCCTGGTTGAAGGTGCCGAGGTGCGGGACGGTCGCCTCGCCGACCCCGACGGTGCCGATGTCGTCGGATTCGACGAGGCGGATCTCGCAGGCGCCGCCGAGCGTCTTGGCGAGCGCCGCGGCCGACATCCACCCGGCGGTGCCGCCGCCGACGACGATGATGCTTCTGAGTCGGGAGTCCGTCACGGGGTGTCACCGCTGCCATCCGGCACGCCCGAAGCGTGACCGGACGGCAGCGTGATCGTCAACCGGTTGCCGTTACCTTGCTAGCTCGTCCACTCCGCAATCAGAACTTCGCCCCGATCGTCACGCGCAGCTCGCGCGGCGTTCCATTGATGTTGCCGTTGGGATTGTAGGTGCCACTGTTGGCGATTCCGTTCGCGGCGTTGGTGTTCATGTAGTCGACGAGACTTGGTCGGTTGAAGACATTCAGCACGTCGAATCGGACGTAGACCTTGGAAAAGTCCTGGATCGCGAAGTTCTTTGTGACCTCCAGGTCCAGCGTCTTGATTCCGAGCCCGGACGCCGTGAATGCTTCCGCCGTGCATTGGCCCCCGGTCGGGAACGCAGGGCCTGCGCTATTGAAGCAGGTGATGGTGTTTTGGGGTATCGGGCTGGCAATCGTCACCTTGCCGGCCAGCATGATGCCCCACGGTGCCGAGAAGGTCCCCGTGGCGACGAAGCGGTGCTTCGCCGCGGCATTTGACGTGACGTAAGGGTATTGCGAGACCGCGACCTCGTCGAACGAGTAATGCTCGTTGATGTCCCGGTTCTGTGTCGCACTCGTATACGTATAGGCAAAGGTCGCGCCCCAGCGGGACTCCTGCGTGAACGGCTTGTCGGCCGACAGCAGCAGCTGAGTGCTCTTCGTCTCGATGTCGTTGTGGCCGATGATCAGGTTGCCGGCAAGGCCCGGCGGCGGGTAGAGCCACGGCTGTGCGGGGCCGCCCCAGGGCACCGATCCCCAGAACGAGCCGTCCGGGCGTCGATTGCCGAGCGTAAACGCGAAACCGTCCTTGCTCACGATCCGGGACACAGCGGCGCTCGTATTCCAGTCGGCGATGCGATTGCGAATGCCGACACTGAACTGGTCCGAGTACGGAACCTTCAGATTGTTGTTCAGCAGGTCCACCTCGCCCGCCGCGCCGTTCAGCAGCGCCTGCAGACCGCCTACACCGTTCAGGTACGCCGGGTTCCACGCGACGCAGGACGGCGGGTTCGGATTGCAGGCATGCCCCGGGATGTTGAAGGAGACCCTGGGCTCGGACAGCGCTATCTTCGTCTGCTCGAGCTGCAGGTAATCGTAGAGGTCGCGGTCGTAGGAGCGGCCGACGCCGCCGAATACGACGTGCCGCTGGTCGGCCGCGAGGTCGTACGAGAACCCGAGGCGAGGCTGGAACTCGCCCTTGTAGGCGGAGCGGTTGTGGCCGTTGCTTATGTAGTCGTTGATGTTGAGCTTCGTCGCCGGGTCGGTGCTCAAGCCGAGGCTCTGCCCATAGGTCAGCCCGGGGGGGACGTTCGGGTAGGCTGCGCTCGGCGTGATGACGGTATTGAGCTCATTGAGGACGAACTGCGGCGTGACGAAATTCAGGTAGCCCGGGTTCCACTCGATGTCATAGCGGGCACCGAGATTGAGCGTCAGCTTGTCGTTCGTCGCCCAGTCATCCTGAAAGTAGACACCAAACTGGCGGTCGCTCGACCGGGCAATCGGATTGGTCCCGGCCGTTACCGCTGCGAACACCGCCTGGTAAGGCAGCACGGAAGTACCAGTCGCCGTAACGTCGTAGAAAAAGATCGGGTTGTAATTCGGCGCAGCGTCCGCCGCCTCGAGCTTGACCCACTTCATCTTGACGCCGGTCTTGATCGTGTGGTCCCCCATTCCCCACTGCACGTGCGCGAACGTCAGGTCATCGGCAATGGCGTAGCCCTTCTGCCCCTTGTTCTGGGTGGCGCGCGGGTCGACGCCGTTGGTCACGAGGATCGTCGCGTTGCCCTGCGTCTGATTGGTGTAGGTCGCACCGTTTATCGAGCCGTTCTTGCCGGCGGGGGTGAAGTAGGCGTCCTCGTACGTCAGCAGCACTTCGTTGAAGTAGGCCCTCCCGTCGTGCTGCCAGCGAAGTCCCACGCGGTTGTCGGTATTGGTGGTTTCGATCGCAGCCGACGCAGCCGTTCCGGGGCCGGCCTGGTCGCCTAGTCCCGTCTCGTGGCGAATCTTCGCGTCGAGCACGAACTTGTCGACGTCGTTCGGCTCCCAGTCGAGCTTTCCGAAGTAGAGATTCTCCGTGAACGGCAGCGTCGCCGGGCCGAGTTGCGCCAGCGCGGCGGGCGGCAGCTGCGCGATGATGGCGGGAGTCGCGTTGGTCGCGGTGACCGTGACGGGTGTCGTGTATTTCTTGCCTTCGTAGGTCACGAAGAAGTGCATGACGTCCGGGATGATCGGACCGCCGAACGCGATTCCGTACTCCTTGTCTTTCGACGGCGTCTTCATGTTCGCGGCGAGCTCGCCGGGCGTCTCGGCCCGCCAGCTGTCGTGCGTGTAGGTGCCGAACACCTCGCCATCGAACTTGTTCGTGCCGGAGCGGGTCTCGGCCGTGACCGCGGCGCTCGAGATCTGGTCGTACTCGGCCTTGTAGTTCGACGTGATGACCTTGTACTCGCCGATCGCGAGCTGCGGGAAGGGATTGCCCGGGGTATTGTCCGTCTGGCCGCTCAGGCCGCTGCGGACGTAGCCTTTCTGGCCGACGCCGTCAATGTACACGTTGACCGAGTTGTTATTCTGCGCACCGCCCCGGATCGACGTCTTGCCTTTCTGGTCGACGTTGAATACGACGCCTGGCACGGTGTCGGCGAATTCGAGGAAGTTGCGCGTGAGCTGAGGCACCGTCTGTATCTGGTCGAGGGAAACAGTTGTACCGACCTCCGAGGTCTTGACCTCGGTCAGCTTCGTCGAACGAACCGTGATGTCGGCAAGCGTCGTCTCCGGCGCAACCGGCGGCGCGCCGCCGACGAGGTCGAGGGTCGCGGTCGAAGCGACGCTCAGCGTGACGATTCGCTCGTTGCCCGCACCGTTCGCCACCCGGTAGGTTCCGGGCGTCAGTCCGACGAGGACGTACGTGCCGTCGGAACCGGCAGTCGTGCGACGAACCGCACCGTTCTCGACGTTCTTCGCGGTGACTTCGCTGTTCGCGCCCGCCTTGCCGCGCAGGGTCGCGTCGGCCGACTGCGCCCACGCGGACGTCGGCAGTCCCACGGACGACGCGAGCGTCGTCGCGATTACCGAAGCGAGGATATTGCTGCCGCGATACAGTCTCTTCGTCATGGTGCACCCCGAAAGTGAGATCGATCGCGCCGACGCCCCATGCGGCCGGCGCTCCCTGTAGTTAGATGATCAAGCCGACTGTTCCAATTCTGTTCCGTCTACTGCCGCTCGCGGCGCCGGGCTAGTTTCCCGCGGCGTCGGAGCCGCTCACCGTCAATTCGTCGACCGCTCGCAACTGCGCGCTGGCCCCGCACGACGCCCGGATCACGAGCGTCGTTGCGACCGTCTGGGTCGACGTTGGCGTCGCGGCCGGCGCGCCGACCGCAGCCGCTATACCATCGAGCGCGCGGGCACCGAGTTCGGCCATCGGCACGCGCACGGTCGTCAGTGGCGGCGAGACGAATCTGGCGAGCGGAATGTCGTCAAATCCGGCCAACGCCACGTCGCCTGGCACCGCCACGCGCGCCTCGTTCAACGCATGCAGGCAGCCAAGCGCCGTCATGTCGTTCGCGGCGAACACCGCTTCCGGACGCTCGTCGAGCGTGAGAAGCCGTTGCGCCGCCCGGTAGCCGGACTCTTCGCTGAAGTCGCCCGGCAGCACGAATTCCTTGAGGTCGGGCCCGAACTCGGCAATCGCCTCGCAATAGCCGGCGAGTCGCTCCGTGGCATCGAAGTTGTTCTGCGGTCCGGCGATGAAGGC
Organism: Pseudomonadota bacterium; assembly: GCA_025351005.1. Lineage (GTDB taxonomy): Bacteria > Pseudomonadota > Gammaproteobacteria > Steroidobacterales > Steroidobacteraceae > CAIKZZ01. The sequence continues at coordinate 31,797 of JANXWS010000071.1, forward strand.
GATGCGGCGATGGCCGACCTGCGCCAGATGGCGGACCATGGCCCGCGCGCCGCCGCGGTTGTCCAGGCAGAAAGACGAATGGCTGTTGCCACGCACCGGCGAGTTCATGAGCACCGCCGGCGTGTCGTCGGCGAAATGGTCGGCGAGGAATGCCGAGTCCGCGTACGGCGACATGATCAGCAGGCCATCGACGCGACCCTTGAGCGCGCGGATCGCGAGCACGGCCTCCGCCGCGGAGCCGTGCACGCCGGACAGCAGCAGATGCAGTCCGCGCCGACGAGCCGCTTGGTCGATGCCACGAATGATTTCAGAGAAGTATTCGCCGTAGAGATCGGGCAGCAGCACGCCGATGGTGTTCGTGAGTCCGGTGCTCAGGCTGCGCGCGGCGCTGTCGGGTACGTAGCGCATGCGCTCGACGACGCGGAGGATTCTCGTTCGCGTCGCGTGCGTGACGTTGCCGTGCCCGTTGATGACGCGGGACACGGTCGCTGTCGACACGCGCGCCTCGCGCGCAACGTCTTTCAATGTTGCTGCCAACCCGCCCCCCGCTGAAACCGATTACACTGTGGGTGTAAGCGGTTACCTTTCCGTTGCGCGCAGCGTACTACCGAGGGCGGGCGGTTTGTCAAGAAGTGTCGTAGGTGCCCGCTGCAGGCAGACCGCCAGGTCGCATTGTGCGTCGCAGCACCCCATCGTGTCTTCGATCGCAGCGGCGACGCCGGCCGGCACAGATGACGTCGGGCGGATTGAACGCTCGCCGCCTCGGCCCTGCAGAACGCCCCGACACCGACGGCACCCGACAAATTCCGCGCCGCGCACTACGCCGCCTTGCCGGGGCGGCCACCATCATTGACACTCCACGTCCCGTGACCACGTCCCAAACAGCCCGCCCGCAGCTCCACTCGCGCGCGGTGCCCGGGCAGTTACTCCATCCGCGCACCCTCCCGTGTCGAGCAGGAAGCCGTCGAGACACGCGCCGCCGACCGGTTCGTCTCCGTTGCGAACGCGCAACGGCGCCGTCCGGCGCTTCGATGGCCATTGGCGGCCGAAGCCGTTGACGGTAGATGGCCTCGATCACGTTCTCCGACGTTTCGAAGCGCTACGGCACGGTCGATGTCATCGTCGGTCTGCGCCTCGAGATCCGCGACCGCGAATTCATGGTGATGGTCGGACCGTCCGGCTGCGGCAAGTCGACTGCGCTGCGGATGATCGCGGGACTGGAGGAGCTCACGCAGGGGACGCTCGCAATAGACTCGCGGGTCGTCAATGACGTCCCGCCGAAGGACCGTGACGTCGCGATGGTCTTCCAGAGCTACGCGCTCTACCCCCACATGTCCGTCTACGACAACATCGCGTTCGGCCTGCGCATGCGGAAGATTTCGCAGCAGGAGGTCCATGAGCGGGTTCTGGAGGCCGCCGGAGTACTCGGGCTCGGCCAGTTGCTCGACCGCAAGCCGAAGGCGCTGTCAGGGGGCCAGCGCCAGCGAGTTGCGCTCGGCAGGGCGATTGTCCGCAAGCCGTCGGTATTTCTGTTCGACGAGCCGCTGTCGAACCTGGACGCCGAGTTGCGCGTGCAGATGCGTGCCGAGCTCGCGCGCCTGCAGCAGAAACTCGCCACGACGACTGTCTACGTGACCCACGATCAGGTCGAGGCCATGACGCTCGGCCACAGAATCGCGGTCCTGGCGCCCGCCGGCGCAAGCGGGCGGACCAATCTGCAACAGGTCGGCACGCCGCTCGAGATTTACGACCGGCCGCAGAACGCATTCGTCGCCCGGTTCATCGGCAGCCCGCCGATGAATATCCTGACCGTATGCATCTCCGCCGACGGCGGCGAGATCATTGGGCCCGGATTCCGTGCACGTTCGCCCGCGCCGTTTGCCCCTGCCCTGCGTGCCTACGCGGGCCGCCAGGTACTGCTCGGCGTCCGCCCTGAACACGTCCACGACGGCGCCGCGAGCAGTCTTCGCAATCCAGTGTCGCTACGGGGACCCACCGAGATCGCCGAGACGATAGGCTCGGAAGTCATCGTGCACGCACGCGTCGGCGAGGAGCGCATGGTCGCGCGGCTCCACGCGCGCCGGGTTCCTCGCTTCGGCGAGATGGTCGAGCTGGCCTTCGATCTCGATGCGATTCATCTCTTCGACAAGGACAGCGAGCAGCGCCTCGCGGCCAGCTGATGTCGCCAAAGCCGGTTCCCGGCGGCGGGGCAAGTGCACTCGGTGCCGTCGCAGACCCTCGGCGCCTGCGTGAATCCATGGAGCTCGCGCGCTTCCTTCTGGTCTGCGGTGTCTCGATCCTGTTGGCAGGTTGCGTCGCACGCGGCCCGTGGTCATTGCAGGAAGGCCAGCACCCGCAGTCCTTCCAGCGCGAGGTGACCGTCAGGACGGACGGCCGGTTGCTTCTGTACCTGCCGGCCGGATTCAGTGGTCGTGGCGCGACCCGGTATCCGCTGCTGATATTTCTGCATGGCTCCGGCGAAGCCGGCCGCGACCTCGACAAGGTCAAGGCCTGGGGTCCGCCAAGGCTCGTCGGATCGCGCGCGGATTTCCCGTTCATCGTCGCGTCGCCGCAATCTGCACGCAATCATTTCGGGGGCTTTGATCCGGTCATGCTGAACGCCATGCTGGATGAACTGCTGGCGCGGCTGCCGATCGATCCAGATCGCATCTATCTCACGGGCCTCAGCATGGGCGGCATCTGGAGCTACGGCTGGGCAAGCCTCAATCCCGAGCGCTTCGCCGCTATCGCTCCAGTCTGCGGCGCGTGGGACCCCGTCGACGCGTGCCGGCTGCGGGACATCCCGGTGCGGGCCTTTCACGGCGGGAAAGACGACGTCGTGCCGGTCGACGCCGACCGGGCGATGATCGACGCGATCAACGCTTGTGGCGGCGATGCGCAGCTCAAGGTCTACCCGGACGTTGGCCACGACTCCTGGAATCCGGCCTACGCGGAGCCCGAACTCTTCAGCTGGCTCCTGCAGCAGCATCGCCAACGTCGCGCCCATTGACCGCATCCAGCAGCGGCCGCTGCTGGTAGCCATCGTCGAAGGTGGAGCGTGAGTCGTCCGACGCGCGGCCTGCCGACGCGCGCAGCGGCTTGGGCACGAAGCATGTTCGGACGCCCGCGGATGTGTTTTGATGCCTGCGTCGTGGGTCCCCTGGTGGGCGCCGTGGGCCGATTCCTGCCGCCGCTGGCCGCACTGCTGTCGCTCTGCTTCGCGATCACTCCGGCGTGGGCGCAGGCCGAAGAGCTGATCACGATCGACCCCGCCGCCCGGGCGACGCCGTTTCCGCATTTCTGGGAGCGGATATTCGGATCGGGGCGCGCGGCGCTCGCGCTCCGGGAAAGCTACCGCCAGGACCTGCGCGCGGTCTCGGACGTTACCGCGGCCGCGTACGTCCGCTTTCACGGCATTTTCCATGACGAACTCGGTGTGTACGACGAGGATCGCCACGGCCGGCCGGTCTACAACTTTTCTTACGTCGATCAGATCTACGACGGACTGCTGGCGAGCGGCGTCCGGCCGTTCGTCGAGATCAGTTTCATGCCCGGCAAGCTCGCGCAACACCCGCTGTACCAGTCATTCTGGTATCGGCCAATCGTCTCGCCGCCGAAGGATTACGCGCGTTGGGATGCCCTGATTGCTGCGCTGGTGCGGCATCTGATCGACCGGTACGGAGCCGAGGAGGTAGGCCGCTGGTACTTCGAGGTCTGGAACGAACCGAATCTCGGGTTTTGGGGCGGAAGTCCACGGCAGGCGACTTACTGGGATCTTTACGATCACACGGCGCGAGCGCTCAAGGCGGTCGACCCGCGCCTGCGGGTCGGTGGTCCCGCGACGGCGCAGGCGGCCTGGGTGTCCGCATTTATCCGCCACTGCGTCGAGCGTCGCGTGCCGGTCGACTTCGTGTCCACCCACGTCTATGCGAACGATACGCCTGAGGACGTATTTGGCACGCACCAGCCGATCGCGCGCGAGCGGATGGTCTGTCTTGCGGTCCGTCGGGTTCACGACGAAGTCGCCGATTCCGCACTGCCGACGCTGCCGCTCATCTGGAGCGAATTCAACGCGAGCTTCCGGAATGAACCGGCCGTGACGGACTCTAGCTACATGGGGCCGTGGCTCGCGCAGACCATCAGTGATTGCGACGGCCTCGTGGAGGACATGTCCTACTGGACGTTCTCCGACGTCTTCGAAGAGGGTGGGGTCGTCAAGACACCGTTCCACGGTGGCTTCGGCCTGCTTGCGGCGGGAGGCATCCCGAAGCCCGCTTTCAATGCCTTCGCGCTGCTGCACACGCTGGGCGAGACACGGCTCGCGCTCGCCTCCCCGGGTGCCCTACTGACCCGGCGTGCGGACGGCTCGCTCGCGCTTGCCCTCTGGAACTACGCCGCTCCCGGCGCCGGCGGCGCCCCGCGGACCGTGCGGCTCGCGCTCGCCGGTCCTGCCTGGCACTCAGCGCAGGTGATCGCGATCGACCCGGATCACGGCGACGTTCACGATGCCTATCGCCGGATGGGCTCACCGCAGTACCCGACCCGGGAGCAGCTCGCGCAGTTAAAACTCGCGGCCGCCTTGCCCGCGATGACGGAGCATTCGCTGGCTGCCGGCGAGATGACCCTGACGCTACCGGCGCACGGCCTCGCACTCGTCACGATTCATTGATCGATCGCCGGCGCCCCGGTCGCCAGGCCTACCGACTCGGATCAGACCGTTGCCGTCGACTTCCGCTCAGCGCGGCCGCGACGGCTGCCGTTGGTGACCCCGTCCCGCCTGTTGCGCTCGATGATCCTGCAGTGCAGCATTGTCCAGGGGACGCGGGCCGGCACGCGCCGCCGATTCCAACGCGGCTAGCGACTCCGGCGCAGCCGCCGCGGGCCACGAACCACCGCGGCGCGCCCACCGGACTTCGGCGGCCGGCCCCAGCACAGCGGTCAGGACGATTGGGTCACAATGCGCGAGGTTCCTTCGTTGGGGCGGGTTCCAGGAGACTCGGTGCGATCGCGACTCGTCAGCCGCCGAGACGTCCTGGTCGGAGGCCTCGCGGCAGCACTGCCGTTCGGCGTG
>JANXWS010000001.1 GCA_025351005.1 Pseudomonadota bacterium
CGCAACGATCGGCGAGGTTTCCAACGAAGAACATCAGTTGCGCCAGTACGGCAAGGCCGGTGCGATCCGCTGGAAGGGTATCCGGCCGACGGTTCGTGGCGTTGCCATGAACCCGGTGGATCACCCGCACGGTGGTGGTGATGGTCGACGAACGGGCCCTTCTTGAGTGAACGAGTCATGCCGTTCCCCTTACTTCTTGCGACGCGCGACGATCATCGTCTGCGTACGCTTGTTGTTGCGAGTGCGATAGCCCTTGGTCAGCGTGTTCCACGGAGACACTGGCGCCTGGCCCTCGCCAGTACGGCCCTCGCCGCCGCCGTGCGGGTGATCGACCGGGTTCATGGCGACGCCGCGCACCGTCGGGCGGATGCCGCGCCAGCGCTTGGCGCCCGCCTTGCCGAACACGCGCAGATTGTGCTCGTCGTTGCCGACTTCGCCGATCGTGGCGCGGCAGTTGACGTGCACCTTGCGGATCTCGCCGGACCTCAGCCGGACCAGCGCGTGCAGTCCCTCGCGGGCGGTGAACTGCGCCGAGTTGCCGGCCGCGCGCGCCAGCTGGCCGCCCTTGCCGGGCTTGAGCTCGATGTTGTGCACCGCACTGCCGACCGGGATGTGCCGGAACTGCATCGTATTGCCCGGCTTGATCGGCGACTCGGCGCCGGACATCACCTCGTCGCCGGTCTTGAGGCCCTTGGGCGCCAGGATGTAGCGGCGCTCGCCGTCCTTGTAGAGCAGCAGCGCGATGTGCGCCGAGCGGTTCGGGTCGTACTCAAGCTGCTCGACGACGCCGGCGATGCCGTCCTTGTCGCGGCGGAAGTCGACGATGCGGTACTTGTGCTTGTGGCCGCCGCCCTTGTGGCGCGTCGTCAGGCGGCCGGAACTGTTGCGCGCGCCGGTAGAGTTCTGGGAAACCAGGAGCGGCGCGTGGCCCTTGCCCTTGTACAGATGCGACCGGTCGGGCTTCACGACGAATCGTGTGCCCGGTGAGGTCGGCCGCATTTTGATCATTGCCATGGCTCTTGCCCTTATGCTCGCGAGGCCCGTCAGGCCTTCGCCGCGCCGCTGAGGTCGATGGACTGGCCGGACTTGAGGCTGACGTAGGCCTTCTTCCAGTCGGAGCGCCGTCCGTTGACGTTGCCGAAGCGCTTTTTCTTGCCGGCAACGTTGACCACCTGCACCGCCAGCACCTCGACCTCGAACATCAGCTCCACGGCCTTGCGGATCTCGGGCTTAGTCGCCTCGCGGCGGACGCGGAACACGTACTGGCTGTGCTTCTCGCCGGCGCGCGCGGACTTCTCCGAGACGTGCGGGGCCAGCAGCAGGTTGATGAGCCGTTCGCTCGGCTTGACGGCCGTCTTCCGCGTGTCTGCTGGGCTCATGCCAGGCGCTCCTCAAGCATCTTGAGCGCGCCGACGGTCACCAGCACCTTGTCGTGGCGCGCGAGGCTGACCGGGTCGAGCTGCGAGGCGGCCAGCACCTCGACCGACGGCAGATTGCGCGCCGCGAGGAACACCTTCTCGTCGAAGGCCTCGACCACGATCAGCGCATCGCCGAGCGCAAGCTCCTTCAGGCGCGCCACCAGCAGCTTGGTCTTCGGCGCCTCGAGCTCGAGCGAGGGCACCACCACCAGACGGTCGGTGCGCGCGAGCTCGGAGAGCATCGCGCGGATCGCGCCGCGGTACATCTTGCGGTTGACCTTCTGCGTGAAGTCGCGCGGCCGCGCGGCGAAGGTGCGGCCGCCGCCGACCCAGATCGGGCTCCTGATGCTGCCGGCGCGCGCGCTGCCGGTGCCCTTCTGGGCGTGCGGCTTGCGGCCGCCGCCGCGCACTTCGGCGCGCGTCTTCTGCGCCTTGGTGCCGGCCCGGCCCGCGGCCATGTAGGCCGTCACGACCTGATGCACCAGCGCCTCGTTGAACTCGCGGGCGAAGGTGGCATCGGCCACCTCGACTTCCGCGCTGCCGACCCCGGCATTGACGACCTTGAGCTTCATGGCTGTGCCTCGGCTTTACTTCTTGGCCGGCTGGACGCGCACGCGGCGCGCCTGCCCCTTGGCCTTCACCGACGGGCGCACGATCACGGTGCCACCGTCGGTGCCGGGTACCGCACCGCGGATCAGCAGCAGGTTGCGTTCCGCATCCACCTCGACGACCCGCAGGTTCTCGGTGGTGACGCGCTCGACGCCCAGGTGTCCCGACATGCGCTTGCCCTGGAAGACGCGTCCCGGCGTCTGGCGCTGGCCGATCGAGCCCGGCACGCGGTGCGACAACGAGGCGCCGTGGGTCGCCATGCCGCCTGCGAAATGATGGCGCTTTATGACCCCGGCGAAGCCCTTGCCCATCGTCGTGCCGGTGACGTCGACGACCTGGCCGGCGCTGAACATGTCGACCTTGAGCTCGGCGCCCGACTTGAGCTCGCCGCCCTCGCTCGCGCCGAGGCGGAACTCGACCAGCGCCTCGCCGGCGGCCACGCCCGCCTTGGCGTAATGGCCGGCGACCGGCTTCGTCAGCCGCGAGGCGCGGCGCGAGCCGAAGCTCACCTGGACCGCGCGATAGCCGTCGGACTCGGGATTCTTGATCTGGGTGACGCGGTTCGGCAGCGCTTCGATGACGGTGACCGGCACCGTCTCGCCGGCGTCGGTGAAGACGCGGGTCATGCCGCGTTTGCGACCGACCAGCCCCAGGCCATGCTTCAGGCTCATTAGGGTCTTTCCTCTTTACCGCCGCCCACTGCAATTGGTGGGTGGCGCTGCAATAACCGGGAGCGGCCGCGGCGTCGATCCGCGCGCCGGCATCCATGACTCATCGACGCTTCAACGCGTCCCGGTAACCGCCCCGTGGTATCGGCCCCGCGCACGGGCCGCGACTGCTGTCACGGCCCGGCTGTCTGGGTCGACCTGCGGACGGCGCGCCCGGGAGGGCGGGCCGAAGCGAGCCGCGCATGTTAGAGGGCTCGACTCCCCATTGCAAGACGCGATCTGCCAGCCCGGGCCGCTTCGGCGCGCGTCCGAGCCGGGGTCGGGACCGGAGGAAATCGGCGTGGCGATTCGACCTGCGCTACCGGCACTACGCCGCGGTGGTCCTGGTCATCGGTTCATGGGGGTCCGGTCGACGCCAGGGGCACGAATGCCGACGATAATTACATCGAATATAGAAGATATTACTTTCAGAATCAGATGGTTATAGGCAATCTGCAGGAGCATGGGTATGGCGCTGACGAGCGCTAAGACCCGGGTCGCCTCGCGTCACCTGGCCGATCCCGTCGCCAGGACGATGCTCGTCAGTGCCGCGGCGGGCCGGCCCACGCACTACATGCTGCCGAGGACCGGGTGGGGATCGGTACCGTCGACTGGGGCAGCTGGGCCCGGCGTCGCCGCTGGCCGGCCGGTTGGCGGTCCGCTCAGTTCAGCTTGATCTGGACGTCGACGCCGGCCGGCAGGTCGAGCTTCATCAGGGCGTCCACCGTCTTGTCGGTCGGGTTCAGGATATCCATCAGCCGCTTGTGCGTGCGGATCTCGAACTGGTCGCGCGCGTCCTTGTCGCCGTGCGGGGAGACGAGCACCGTGAAGCGCTCCATCTTCGTCGGCAGCGGCACCGGGCCGCGGACGGTGGCACCCGTGCGCTTGGCAGTTTCGACGATTTCGCGGGCGGAGGAGTCGATCAGGCGGTGATCGAAGGCCTTCAGCCGGATGCGGATGTTCTGGTTCGCCATGGTCTGGACCCCTTGGTCAAAGAACGGCAGAAACGTTCAGGATCTGCCAGGTGACTGCCGGGCGGCCGGCGGATCGCGGAGTGTACGCGACCCGCGACTCCGCTTACAGCAGGATCTTCGAGACGACGCCGGCGCCGACGGTCTTGCCACCCTCGCGGATTGCAAACCGCAGCCCTTCCTCCATCGCAATCGGGTTGATCAGCTCAACCACCATCTTGATGTTGTCCCCGGGCATCACCA
>JANXWS010000025.1 GCA_025351005.1 Pseudomonadota bacterium
GGTGTTCTGGCTGACGTAGAGCGAGCCGGGAATGAGGCTCGCCGCCTGGTAGGACGCGAGATGGACGATCCCGGTGCTGATCACGCCGACGCGAACGCCGCCGCCGCGAAAGCCCGCCGCGCGCACCTGATCCATGTGCAGGATCGCGTCAGCCTCGCTCGTGACCACGGGCCCGCCCGGAACGGTCGGCATGCTCGAACCGCCGCTCGAGCCACCGCCGCAGCCGGCCAACGAGAGGAGTCCTGCCGCGAGGCAGACCGTCAGGCCGCGGTCGGGCGGGAGATCGAACCCGCGAGCAGGTGCCCCCATATCGACGTTAGCCCGATGCGCGATCTCGGCCGCGCGGTGGTCCGGTGCGGGAGGATGGGTACCTTACCCTCACTGCGAACGTGGTGACAGAGTACGGCTTGAACCCGTTGTGGCGGCGGCGGTTCTGCCGCAGCGCAGCTGTCGGGGTGCCGCGGGCTCAGGGCACGGGCGTGAAAACCTCATGTTTAGGCCCGACGACGAGAGCGGGCGACAGGAGTACTCCATTCTCCCAAGAACAACTTCTCTGCGGTTACGGGGAATTATCCTGCAGCAACGCCTCGCCTTTGACCAGCCAGGACACGCCGAAGGAAAGTATGGCTAGTGCCTCCATCCAGAACACCGGCCGCAGCTGCGCGATGGACGTGTTCTGGAGAAAAGCGCCGTATATCGCAAGCAGTGCGATGCACAGCAGGATGATGTATCCACAGGCGGTATAGACGCGATTGCGGATGACTTTCTGCGGCGTCATGGGCTTGACCGGATCGGTCTTCCGGAACAGACACAGGCAGAAGAACGCCAGCGTCAGGAAGAATGCGGCCGCGAACCCGTAGTGCACGTACCCGACAATCACCTGGGCGTGCGTCGGGTCGGTTGCGGGCACGGTCGGGAAGAGGGCCACGCCGATCGCGAAGACACAGGCCAGGTCCCCGGCGATGTCGTCGGTCCTTTCGTATCCATGGTAGGACATCAGGAACACGCCGATCGCGCAGAGCGTGCCCACGAGGACGTTGCGCATGATCGTGTAGTAGTAGTCGCTGATGGACGGTTCCAGCCCTGCGCCTTGCAGGGCCCATGCACCGACGACGAGCGCGAACGGCAAGCCAATACCCAGATAGCCGATCGCACGGCGCAGCGCGAGGTAAGACAAGACCAGAGAAGAGGTAGCGGTGTTGGCAGGGTTCATGTGCTGCTCCCGGTGCAGGACAGAGCCAATACACGTTGGTAGATCGCGCCCGACTTCCCGAGGGCCGGCGTCCGGTAGGCGGTCGCTGACCTGGAAGAGTGAACAATCGTGGCGGTTGATCGCTCCGTCGTCTCACGCGGCACATCGCGCGACCCGGCGTGATCAGCGAGCCAGGACGCCCCGGAAGATACGCCTACCGTTCCCGGTCGGAATCGCATGCTGGTTTGCAGCCAGGCGCTTCATGCGCCTTCACACGCTGTGCCGGTTGTGCCTGCCCGGTCACCGTGGGCGGATCAGGACGCCGATCGAACGAGTTTGCGACACGGTCAACCCATCGAGCCGACTGGTTCCGGAAATTAGAGGCGTTTGTCGTATGATGACGGCATGATCGACGACGAACGCAGATTATAGCGTCCGTTCTCGCCACCGGATCGCCGCCTCCGGCAGTGCACCGTCGGGCACCTGCGCCGCTTGCTCAGTCGGGCTGCATCGCCGCCAGCTCGTTGCCGGACGGATCCTGGAAATGGAACCGCCGGCCGCCTGGGAAAGAGAAAATCGGCTTCGTAACCACGCCGCCGGCCCCGCGGACCGCGGTCTCGGCCGCTTCCAGCGACTTGACCTGGATGACGGCGAGCGGCGCGCGCGTCGCGTCCGCGGCGTCCCCCTGCAACCCTAGATCGACATCGCCGCTCAGCGTGCAGGCGTAGGTCGGACCGAAATCGGTCATCGACAGGCCGAAGGCCGCTGCATAAAAGGACTTGGTCGTGCCGAGGGACCTGGCCGGCAGCTCGACGAAGCAGATTCGCGCAGACATGAAAGGCTCCTTGCGTCGGGGAATCAGTCGGGCCGCGCCGCGCCCGGACCGTCGAGGCAGCGCTGCATGAACACCAGGTCGAGCCAGCGGCCGAACTTGCGGCCGACCTCGCGGAAGTGCGCGACGCGCTCGAAGCCGAGCCGCTCGTGGAAGCGGATCGAATCGAGGTTCGCGGCGTCGATGCCGCCCAGCATCACGTGCTTGCGGAGCGCAAGCGCCGCGGGCACCAGCGCCTCGACGAGCGCGCGGCCGATGCCGCCGCCGCGCACGTCGGCGCGCACGTGCACGGTATGCTCGACGGTGTAGCGGTAGCCGGCCCAGATTCCGCGCCAGTCGCCGAACGACGAGAACCCCACGACCTCGCCCTCGCGCTCGGCCACCAGCACCGGAAAACCCCGCTCGCGCCGCGCCTCGAACCAGGCGCGGCGCTCGGCGAGCGTCGCGGGCTCGGTCGCGTAGACCGCGGTCGAGGTCGCGACCAGCTCGTTGTAGATGGCGAGGATCGACTCGAGGTCGTCGACGTTTGCCGGTCGGACCAGCATGCCGGGGCTCCCGCGCCGCGCTGCGAACGCAGCCACCGCCCCGGATCATGGACCGGCCGCGTGCCCGTTGCACGGCGTTGCGGCCGGGCCGCCGGCGAGTGCGCGTGGCAGAATCCCCCCCGACGGCCGCGGCGCGGCCGAACGGGGTCCCCGATGAAGCGAACCGGTGCCGAGCTCGTCCGCGGCGCGCTCGAGGCGCTCGGGATCCGCTACACGTTCGGCGTTCCCGGCGTCCACAACACCGAGATCTACGACCAGCTCGCCGCGTCGCCTGCGATCGAGCCGGTGCTGGTCGCGCACGAGGGCGGCGGCGCGTTCATGGCCGACGCCTTCAGCCGCATGGGTGGCGGCGTCGGCACGCTGGTGCTGGTGCCGGCGGCGGGCCTGACGCACGCCGCGAGCGGCATCGGCGAGGCCTACCTCGACGGCATCCCGATGCTGGTGATCTCCGGCGGCATCCGCCGCGACACCGGGCGCCGGTTCCAGCTGCACGACGTCGACCAGCAGGCGCTGCTGCGACCGATCACCAAGGGGACCTGGCTCGCGCACACGCACGCCGAGATCGTCCCGGCGATCTACGCCGCCTACCAGCTCGCGACCGCCGGCGAGCCCGGACCCGCCTACGTCGAGGTCCCGGTCGAGCTGCAGCTCTTTCGCGGCGAGGCGGGTGAGCCGCCGCCGGCGCCGCTGGCCGCACCGCCGCCGCAGCCGGACGCAGACGACGTCCAGCGCGCAGCGCGGCTGATCGCGGCCGCGGCCGCACCCGGCATCTTCTGCGGCTGGGGCGCGGTCGGGGCGACGGCGGAGCTCGAGGCGCTCGCCGAACGGCTCGGCGCGCCGGTCGCGACCACGCTGCAGGGCCTCTCCAGCTTCCGCGCCGATCATGCGCTGCACGCAGCCTTCGCGCTCGGCCCCTCGGCGGCACCGGCCGGCGTCAACGCGTTCGCGGCCTGCGACTGCCTGGTTGCGATCGGCACCCGCTTCGCCGAAATCCCGACCGGCAGCTACGGCGCACGCGTGCCGGCGGCGCTGGTGCACGTCGACATCAACCCGGCGTCGATAGGCGCGAACTACCCGGCCCAGGTCGCGCTCGTCGGCGACGCCCGCCAGACGCTGGCGGCGCTGCTCGCAGCGCTCGGCCCGGCGAGCCCCGACAGCCGCGCGCGTGCCGCCACCGTCGCGGCCGCTATCCGGCGCGACAAGCAGGCATACGCCGCCGAGTGGCAGGCGCACGACCCGCGCGGCCGCGTCAACCCGGCACGGTTCTTCGCCGCACTGCGGCGGCAGTTGCCGCGCGACGCCGTCGTCGTCGCCGACGACGGCAACCACACGTTCCTGGCCGCCGAGCTGCTGCCGATCCTCGAGCCGCGCACGTTTCTCGCGCCGACCGACTTCAACTGCATGGGCTACTGCATACCGGCGACGATCGGCGCCAAGCTCGCCTGTCCGGCGCGCGTCGTGGTCGGCATCGTCGGCGACGGCGCACTGCGCATGACCGGCCTCGAGGCGCTGACGGCGACCGCGCGCGGCCTCGGGCTTGTCTGGTTCGTGTTCAACGACGGCGAGCTGTCGCAGATCGCGCAGGCGCAGGAGATTCCTCTCAACCGCAAGACCTGCACGGTGCTCGGCGAGCTCGACCTGGCTGCGCTCGCAACGGCCGTGGGCGCCGAGCACGTGAGCCTGCCCGATGACGGCGCCATCGACGAGGCGATCGCGACCGCGCTTGCGGCCGCAGCGCGCGGCCGGGCCGTGTTCGTCGACGTGCGGATCGACTACTCGAAGCGCACCCGCTTCACGACCGGTACGCTGCGGACTACCCTCAGCCGCTTCGATACCGGCACCCAGCTGCGGTTCCTGGCCCGCGCGTTCTGGCGGCGCATCACTGGCTGAAGCCCGGCCGGCGTGCTGTCCGCGGACCCAGTTCGCAGTATCGAACGGCCGGGCGCCCGACGCTCAGGCGCAGTCAACCGTCTGGGGCGCCTGGCGTTGTCGCTGCAGACGCCGCGATCCGGGTGATCCATTGCGCACTCAACGGCACGACCAGCGACGGACCTCGGGCGGGCTGCCCGCGCGACGGGTCCGGCAGCGCCTGCTGCGATCGGGCGTCCTGCTGCTCCTCTCGCTCGGCGGCGCGCCGGTCGCGTCCGCCGACGTCGTGGCGGCGGTCGATGCGGCGCGCCGCGCCTCGTGCCCCGGCCGAGGGGTCGCCCACCCGCTGCACGAGACGGGCGCGCTCGACGGCGCGGCGCGGGCGCTCGCCCGCGGCAGCAGCCTGCATGCGGCGCTCGCGACGCTGCCGTTGCGGCCGACGTTCGCGACCGCGATACACCTGCTCGACGTCCGCGACGACCACGGCATCACCCGCGCGCTCGCGAGCCGCTACTGCGACGAGATCGGGAACCCCGGGCTGCGCGAGATCGGCGCGGCCTGGTCGGGGAACCAGCTCTTTATCATCGTCGCGGTGCCGCTGGCGGTGCCGGGCCCCGGCGAGCGCGCCACAGTGGAGCGCGAGGTGCTCGAGCGCGTCAACGCCGCGCGCGCGGCGCCGCGCCGCTGCGGCGACCGATCGCTCCCGGCGGTGCCGCCGCTGCACGCCTCGGCGACGCTCTCGAAGGTCGCCGCGGCGCACTCGGCGCAAATGGCGGCGAGCGGCGAGCTCGAGCACCGCGATCAGGATGGCAGCACGCCGGGCGATCGCGTCCGTCGCGCAGGCTACGAGGCACGCGTGGTCGGCGAGAACGTCGCCTCGGGCGTGACGAGCGCGGCCGAGGCGGTGGCCGGGTGGCTCGCGAGCCCGGGGCACTGCGCGAACATCATGGACGCGCGCTTCACCGAGGCCGGGCTCGGCTACGTGGTCGCACCGCATACCACCGGCGCGATCTACTGGACCCAGCTGCTCGCGGCGCCGCGGACCTGAGCCGTCGTCGGAGGGCGCCGCGTCAGCGCCCAGCCGGGGGCTCGTGCTCGCGGTGGTAGCGGTGGATCGTCCACAGGTAGCTCTCCATCAGCGAGTCGGTTCCCAGGTCGGCCAGGATCTCGCTGCGGCGGCCCGGCGCCGTGATGCGCGCGAGCTGGCGCCGGGCGTGCGAGAAATGCTCCAGCTGGTTGCGGTACTGCCACAGCAGTTCGCGGGTCGCCATCTTGTCGTGGTGCAGCTCCCAGACGCCGAGGAGGATGGCGAGGAAGCCGACCGCGAACGTCAGCAGGTTGCGCAGCGACACGCCGAGCCCGGAGGGGATGTCGACCAGCTGGTGACCGAACAGGAACATGATGGCGATCGCGACCAGGAAGAACGCGAGCACGGAGTTGCGCAGGCGCGTCACCCAGCGCGTGTAGCGCTCGAGCCGCCGCACCTTCGAGGTGAAGTAGCGGTGCTGGCTCTCGATCCAGGCGTGCTCGACCCACAGCGTCTGGTCGGCGTCGAGCGGCCGCGAGCCGGGCGCCCGGCGGTCGGCCGGCTCGGCGCTCTTCAGCACGAACGAGATCCAGCCGAAGCCGTGGAAGCGGTCGATGCCGGAGAGCGCGAGCACGGCGCGCGGGTCGACGTCCGCGTCCGCGCCCGCAAGCCTGAGGTAGAACGTCACCCGCATGGTCTCGGCCAGCGCACGGTAGGACAGATGCTTCGCGAACCAGTGCCGGCCCTTGAGCGAGTAGTAGAGGCCGAGGCCGACCAGCAGCAGGACGACGTACGCGACCAGCAGCAGGCGCGACTCGACCAGCTTCTCGTAGGCGAGGTAGGCGGTTCCCATCGTGAATGCGGTCACGCCGAACAGGCCGAACAGCCGGTCGGACCGCACCTGGTAATGGACGGCGAGGGCGTCCGCCTTGGCGTACTGGCCGTCGATGTCCTGCAGCGCCGACTGCTCGCGCGTGCGGATGTCGGCGGGCAGGGCCGCGAGCAGCGAGTCGCGATCGCGGAGCCGCCCCTGCGCCGAGAGCACGAGGTAGTCGCGGTTGTAGGTGTTGAGCTCCGCCAGCTGGCGCTCGAGCTGGCGCGGCATCGTGCGCTGCATGTGCAGCACGTTGTCGCCGAGCGCCGTCAGGAAGCATGGCTCGCGGATGTCCGCCGCGGTCGCTCCGCCCTCGCGCGGCGCGGGTGCCCAGTACACGAGGTGCGACGCCACATCGAGCTCCGCCGGGGACTCGACGAACTCGATGGCAGCAAGTTCCCTGTCGTCGTCGCTGCGCAGGCCCAGATAGCGCAGCACCGTGTCGGCCGTGCCGCCCGGCAGGTTCGAGACCCGGCCGTCCCAGAGCGCGACCAGCAGGCTGCTGCGACGCACGAGCGTGCGCATGAGGTTGGCGTAGATCGCGTCGCGCTCGGCGGCACTGTGCCGCGCACCGTCCGCGGCCGGCTCGAACGGCGGCGCGAGCTCGACGCGGCGCACGTTCGGCCGGCGCAGCAGCTCCTCGAGGAGTACTAGCGTGTCGGCATCGAAGTCCGCCGCGTAGCGCGGCAGCGGCATCGGCAGCACCGCCTCGACGGCCACGCCACGATCGAGGGCTTCCCGGGCGACCAGCAGGTCCGCGCCCTCGGCCATGCCGACGATGATCCGAAGCTCCGTGTCGGGCAGGTGGCGCTTCAGCTCCTCGACGAATGCCGCGACCGCGTCCCGCAGTCGCGGCAGGTCGTCCGCCGACAGGTCGCGATGGCCGGAGACGCCGACGATGAAGGGGGAGTTCGCGCCCGGGGATGGTTGAGCCAAGGCCGTCGTGCCCGCGTGCTGACCGCTGGAGCCATGCATTCTGCGGGCACGGGCGCACCGACCACAATGGCTCGGCCCAGGCCCTCATGCGTGTCAGAACTCGAGGCAGCCGCGTCGTTGACAAGCGCCGGTGCGCGTGGCCTGCTGGCCTCGGCCACCGCGCCCGCGCCGCGACGAGGTGGCGATCCGGGGCGGTGAACGACGATCGCCCCTCCGGCGGGAGGCCGATACTCGCTGGGCCGGCAGTATCGGTCGTGGACCATTGGACGCGGCCGACGAGGATCCAGCGTGCGTGAACCATTGCTCCGGCGTCGCGGCGGCCGCGCGGCCGTGGTCCGGATGCGTGCCGGCCGGCTGCCGGCGCTCTTGCTGCTGTTGCCGCTGATCGCAGCGGCTTCGGACGAGCCGGCGCCGCTCGCCCCGCCGTTCGCCTCGCCGTTCGCCTCGCCGCTCGCCGAGCCGCCCGCCGCGCCGCCGGCCGAACTCCCGGCGACCGACCTCTCCGACATCATCGTCGAGGCGCCCGAGCCCCGCTACGTTGCGCCGACGCTGCGCGACCGGATCGGCCGGATCTGGGCGCCGGTCATGATCAACGGCAAGGGTCCGTTCCGGCTGGTGCTCGACACCGGCGCCAACCACTCGGCCGTGACGGCGGCGGTCGCCGCCGCGCTCGGCATCCGGCCGTCGACCGCCAACCAGGTGCGCCTCCTCGGCGTCACCGGGGCGCGCACGGTCGCGACCATACCGGTCGACAACCTGGTCGTCGGCGAGCTCGAGCTGCACTCCAAGCGCCTGCCGATCCTGACCGACGCGCTCGGCGGTGCGGATGGCGTGCTCGGCACCGAGGGCCTGCAGGACAAGCGGATTTACATCGATTTCCGGCACGACCTGATCCGCATCCTGCGTTCCCACCGCGAGGAGGCGCCGCCGGGCTTCGTCACGATACCCGTACGCCTGAGCGGCGGCATGCTGCTGCTGACCGACGTGCGGATCGGGTTCGCCCGGGTGCAGGCGATCATCGACACGGGCGCGCAGGCGACGCTCGCCAACGTCGCGCTGCGGGACGCGCTCGTGAAGCGCGTCAGGCCCGAGGACATCCGCCACGACGAGATCACCGGCGCCACGCTCGACGTGGAGTTCGGCGACCGGCTGATGACGCCCCCGATAAGCCTCGGTGGACTCTCGATCCGGGGCGCCCACATCACGGTCGGGGACATGTACATCTTTCACCAGTGGCGGATGATCAAAGAGCCGACACTGCTGATCGGCATGGACGTGCTCGGGCTGCTCGACACGCTGATCATCGACTACAAGCGCGGCGAGGTGTTCATGCGCAAGGCGACCGGGCGCCACTGACGCGCGAGCGCAGCCGGTCAGGGCGCGGCGAGCGTGCCGCGCCGCACGCCGCGTTCGCGATCGAGCAGCGCGCGCTTGCGCTCGATGCCCCAGCGATAGCCGCCGAGCCCGCCGTCGCCGCGGAGCACCCGGTGACAGGGCACGAGCACCGCGATCCGGTTGGCGGCGCACGCAGACGCGGCCGCCCGCACCGCGCGCGGTGCACCGACGCCCGCGGCCACCTCGCCATAGCTCGCCACCTCGCCGGCCGGGATGCCGAGCAGGAAGCGCCAGACGCGGATCTGGAAGGCAGTGCCGCGCAGGTCGAGCGACACGTCGGGCCGGGGCGCGGTGCCTGCGACGTGCGCCTCGAAGGCGCGCAGCCACGCCTCGAGCGCCGGCGACTCGGCGAACGGCGAACGGACCAGCTCCGCCTTCGGGAACTCGGCCGCGAGCTGCTGCGTGAGCGCCTCCTCGGACGCCCCGAACTGCGCGAAGCAGACGCCGCGGGCGGTGGCGGCCATCATCAGCGGCCCGAGCGCGGTCGCGCGGCAGGCGTAGGCGATCGTCTCGCCCGTGCCGCCGGCCCGGTACGCGCTCGGCCTCATGCCGAGCTCGCGCGCCGGCGCGCCGTAGACGCGGCTGGTCGACGAGAAGCCCGCGGCGGTGATGGCCTCGAGCACCGGCGCCCCGGCCTTGAGCCCGGCCCGCAGCCGGCCGAGGCGCACGCCGTCCTGGTAGGCCTTCGGGCTCACGCCGAGGTGCGCCTTGAAGACGCGCTGGAAGTGTGTCGCCGACAGCCGCGCCCGCGCGGCGAGTCGCGCGAGCGGCAGTGGCTCGTCGGCGTGCGCGTCGATGTAACGCGCGACCGCCTCGATGCGCTCGGCCACGGCGCTGCGCGCCGCGAGCGGCCGGCAGCGCTTGCAGGCCCGGAAACCCGCCGCCTCGGCGGCGGCGGGCGAGGCGAAGAAACGCACGTTGGCCCGCCGCGCCGGGCGCGACGCGCACGACGGCCGGCAGAACACGCCGGTCGCCGCCGTGCCGTACCAGAAGGTGCCATCGAAGGCGGCGTCGCGCTCGGCGACGGCGCGCCACAGTCGTGACTCGGAGGGCATGGGCTGCGGGGTGGTCTCCGGGACTGCCATTGTAGGCTCCTCAGTGGTGGTCGATCGCTGGCCACGATAGCGGCGGCCGAGTGCCCACGCGCTCCGGTTCTTGCGGACTCCGTCGCCTCCTCCGTGCAGGCGCGGGCCGGCTGCATTAGAGTTCGGTGATCGCAGCCAGGGAGCACGCCGATGACGCTGTCACGTCGGGATTTCATGTCCGGATTGGCGCTCGGGGCGGCCGCCACCACGGCGGCTGGCGCCCGCGCCGTGCCTGAGATCGAGGCCGCCCAGCCGCTGCGGGCACCCCGTCGGCCGCTGATCGTCGCGGCCGGCAACGGCTTTCCCTATCTCGAGGAGGCCTACGGTTTCCTCAGGGACGGCGGCGACTCGCTCGAGGCGGCGCTCAGGGTCGTGCGCGGTCCAGAGGACGATCCGGAGGACGACAGCGTCGGGCTCGGCGGCCTGCCGAACGAGGAGGGCGTGGTCGAGCTCGATGCCTGCTGCATGCACGGGCCGACGCGCCGCGCCGGGGCCGTCGGCGGCGTGCGCAACATCCGCAGCGTCGCGCGGCTCGCGCGCGAGGTCATGCTGCACACGGCGCACGTGATGCTGGTGGGCGAGGGCGCCGAGCGCTTCGCCGTGGCGCGCGGGTTCCAGCGCGAGAACCTGCTGACCGACGCCTCGCGCCGCACGTGGCTGCTATGGAAGGAGGCGCACTCCGACTGGTGGGGCCCGGGGCTCGCCGATCCGGCCTGGCGCGAGCGGTTCCGCGGGAGCCCGCGCACCGACGGCGGCAGCCCGCCCGCCGCGCGCCTGCGGGCGCTCGCCGCCGGCCTCGGCATCCCCCCGGCGCAGCAGGACGCCGCGATCGACCGCGTGCTCCGCCCGCCGACCGGCACGGTGCACTGCTCGGCACTCGCGGCCAACGGCGACGTGTCCGGCTGCACGACGACGAGCGGCCTCGCCTGGAAGCTGCCGGGCCGGCTCGGCGACTCGCCGATCATCGGCGCCGGCTGCTACTGCGACCCCGACGTCGGCTCGGCCGGCGCGACCGGCAGCGGCGAGGAGAACATCAAGATCGTCGGTGCGCACACGATCCTGGAGAACATGCGCCGCGGCATGACGCCGCTCGAGGCGGGCATGGACGTGCTGCGCCGTATCGCGCACCACTACGGCGGCGCGCAGGAGCGGCTGCAGTTCCTCGACATCACGTACTACGTGCTGCGCAAGGATGGCGCCTACGCGGGCGTCTCGATGTGGACCGGCTACGAGCCGGGCCGGCCGCACACGATCGCGGTCCACGACGGCAGCCGGCGCCTCGAGAAGACGACGAGCCTGTTCGAGGGCGCCTCCGCCTACTGGCCGCCGACGGTGGCGCCCGGCAGGGACCAGACCTGAGCGCCTAAGCCTCCGTCAGTCCGCGGCCGGACCGTCGCCGCCGCCGGCGCGCAGGAACCCGCGCCGGCCGCCGGCGAAGAACTCGAGGAAGCGCAGCGCCTCGGCGCTGCCGAACGCGCCGCTCGCGAGAGCGGCCGCCGCGAGCTCGCGCGGCTTGCCGGCGGCGGCGCATACCGCGCGATAGGCCGCCTTGAGCTCGGCCGCCGCGGCGCCCTTGATGCCCCGGCGGCGCAGGCCGACGACGTTGAGCCCGATCAGTTCGTCGCGCTCGACCGCCAGCGTGAACGGCGGGACGTCGCGCGTGATCCGCGCGAGCCCGCCGACCATCGCGCTCTCGCCGACGCGGCAGTGCTGGTGGAAGGCCGCGCCGCCGCCGACGAACGCGCGTTCGCCGATGGTGACGTGACCGGCGAGCAGCACCGTGTTCGCGAGGATCACGCGCTCGCCGACGCGGCCGTCATGGCCGACGTGGCAGCTCGCCATCAGGTAGCAGTCGGCCGCGATCTCGGTGCTGCCACCGGCGGCGGTGGCGCGGTTGACGGTCACGTGCTCGCGCAGCACGGTGCGCGCGCCGATCTGCACGCCGCTCTCGATGGACGCATCGAAGGCAAGGTCCTGCGGATCGCCGCCGACCACCGCGAACGGATGGACGACGACGCCCTCGCCGAGTACGCAGTGGCGCGTCACGTGCGCGTGCGCGTGGACGATGCAGCCGGCGCCGAGCACGGCGCCGTCCGCGACGATCGCCGTCCTGTGGATGCTCATGGTGCGGGCCGGCCCCTCGTGCCGCGCGCCGGCGAGGCGCGCTGCATCCTAACGCGCGCCGCGGTCGCGGCGCGAGCCGGCGGGGCGACCGCTCCGGTTACGCGGCGCCGCCGCTCCACTACACTGGGGTGGAGCCCGGAGCGGGCGCGACGCCGGGAAGCGGTGCATGGCGATGCGGACGGACGTGGCGATCATTGGCGGCGGCATCATGGGCTCCGCGCTCGCCTACTGGCTGACGCGGCTCGCACCCCGGCTCGCGGTCGCGGTCGTGGAGCGCGACCCGGGCTACCGGCAGGCCTCCTCGGCCCTGTCCGCCGCCTCGATCCGGCAGCAGTTCACGACGCCGCTCAACATCCGCATCTCGCAGGCGAGCCTCGAGTTCCTGCGCGGTGTCGGGGCGACGCTCGCGGTCGGCGACGAGCCGGCTTCGATCTCCGTCCACGAGGCCGGCTACCTGTGCCTCGCGGATGAAGAGGGCGCGCCGCGGCTGCGGCTCGCGCACGGCGTCCAGCGCGCCCACGGCGCCGACGTGCTGCTGCTCGAGCCCGCCGCGATGGCGGCGCGGTTCCCGTGGCTCGCGACGGCAGGCCTCGCGCTCGCGTCCTACGGCCAGAGCGGCGAGGGATGGTTCGACGGCTACGCGCTGCTCGCGGCGTTCAGCCGCAAGGCACGCGCCCAGGGCGCGCAGTACCTGCGCGGCGAGGTGGTCGCGATCGAACGGGCCGGCGGGCGGCTCGTGGCGCTCGGGCTCGCGGACGGCACGCGCCTCGCGTGCGGTGTCGCCGTCAACGCGGCGGGGCCATGGGCGCGCGCGGTCGCGCGGCTCGCCGGCATCGAGCTGCCGGTGTTCGCCCGGCGGCGGACGGTGTTCGTGATCTCGACCCGCGCCCGCCTCGAGGGACTTCCGCTGCTGGTCGATCCGAGCGGGTTCTGGATCCGGCCGGAGGGCGCGCAGTTCATCGGCGGGCTCGCGCCGCGCGCCGATCCGGACGACCTGCCGCTCGAGCCCGACTACGCGTCCTTCGAGGAGGAGCTGTGGCCCGCTCTCGCGGCGCGCATCCCGGCCTTCGAGGAGGCGCGGCTCGAGCGCGCCTGGGCGGGCTACTACGAGATCAACGTCTTCGACCACAATGCGATCATCGGCCCGCATCCGTCGCTGCCGAACCTGTACTTCGTCAACGGTTTCTCGGGGCACGGCCTGCAGCAGGCGGCGGCGGTCGGCCGCGGCCTCGCCGAACTCATCGTCGAGGGCCGCTACCGATCGCTCGACCTCTCGCCGCTCGGCTTCGAACGCCTGCTCGAGAACCGGCCGCTGCACGAGGGCAACGTCATCGGCTAAGCCGCGGCGCCGCGACCGTGGCGCAGATCGCGCGCCGCAGCTGAGCCGAGCTCGCGGCGACCAGCGAGGAGGCCTGCAGCAGGCCGGTCGTCCGGCCGGCGAGATCGCCGACCGCGCCGCCCGCCTCCTGCACGCAGACGACGAGCGGTGCGATGTCCCAGGGATTCATCTTGGGGTCGACCGCCGCATCGAGCTCGCCGCGGCAGACGAGCGCGTACTGGACGCAGTCGCCAACCTGACGTATCCGCCCGGCGGCCGGCAGCAGCGCGCTGAGCCGCCATGGGCCCTTGCGGCGCGACAGGTCGCTCGCCTTGAAACTCGTCAGGCCGACGTTGGCCGCGCCCAGCCGGCGCGGCGGCGCGACGCGCACCCGCCGCGCGCGGCCAGGTCCGCGCCGCAGCCAGCAGCCGCACCCGCGGCCGGCAAAGGTGGTCTCCTGCATCGCCGGCAGGTGGATGCAGCCGAACACCGGCTCGCCGTCGACGACGAGCGCGAGCAGCGTGCCGAAGGTTCCGAGCCCGAGCACGTAGGACGCGGTGCCGTCGATCGGGTCGATCAGCCACGAGCGGCCGCGCATCGTCATGCCGCCGCCGAACTCCTCGCCGAGGATCGCGTCGCGCGGCCAGCGCGCCGCGATCCGGCGGCGCAGCAGCCGCTCGGCCGCGCGATCCGCGGCCGTGACCTCGCTGCCGTCCTGCTTGGTGCCGATCGCGACCTGCCGCTGCCGGCCGAGCGTGATCGCGTCGACCGCCGGCAGCGTCGTCGCGAGGAAGTGCGCGAGCTCGGTGAATTCGGATCGCGGCAGCACGGGAGGGCGGGAGGTGGGCACGCGAGGGCAATCTATACCATCGCCGCCGGCGGGAGTACCCGCAGGTTCCGTCCTGCGATGCCCGGCTCAGGCCAGGTCGAACAGCAGCAGTTCGGCGCCGGTCGCCGTCGCGAGCCTGATCGCAGCCTCGCCGCTGATGGCCGCGCCGTCACCCTCGCGCAGCTCGTCGCCCTCGAGCTCGACCGTGCCCCGTGCGACCTGCAGCCACGCGTAGCGATCGGCGGGCAGCGGTACGGTCAGGCCTGCCTCGGCGTCGAGTGTCGCGGCCAACAGCCGGGCGTCCTGGTGGACCGTGACCGCGCCGTCGGCACCGCTGCGGTTTGCGATCACCCGGAAGCGGTTGCGGCGCTCTTCCGCGGCGTAGGCCTTCTGCTCGTAGCCGGGCGCGAGGCCGGTGGTGTCCGGCAGCAGCCAGATCTGCAGGAAGTGCAGCGGCTCCGTGCCGCTCGCGTTGTACTCGCTGTGCTCGATGCCGGTGCCCGCCGACATGCGCTGCACCTCGCCCGGCCGGATCACGGAGCCGGTGCCAAGGCTGTCGCGGTGCTCTATCGCGCCGGCGAGCACGTAGGTCACGATCTCCATGTCGCGGTGGCCGTGGGCAGGGAAGCCGGCGCCCGGGATCACGCGGTCGTCGTTGATGACCCGCAGGCTGCGGAAGCCCGCGTGATTCGGGTCGCGGTAGTCGCCGAAGGAGAACGTGTGGCGGCTGTCGAGCCAGCCGGTCTGCGTGCGGCCCCGACGGTCGCGATCCCGTATGACGATCATCTGCCCCTCCGCGTGATTGTCGTTCGTCGCGCAGGATGCCGATGCCGGCGGCCGGCACCGGGCCCGCAGCTTCAGAGGCTCGGCCGCTTCTCCGGCAGCGGGATGAATGTCGCATCGCCGTCGATGCGGCTGAGCCGCTGCGCTTCCCAGTCCTCGGCCGCCGCCACGATCCGCTCGCGCCGGCTCGAGACGAAGTTCCACCACATGTAGCGCCGGCCGTCGAGCGGGGCGCCGCCGAGCAGCATCACGCGGTTGGCGGTCGGGCTCTCGAGCCGCGCGGGACGCTCGCCGTCGAGCACCGCGAGCACGCCGGCGGCGAGTGGCCGGCCGTCGATCGCGACGCCGGCGTCCACCGGATAAACCGCGAGCTGCTCCGCGAGCACCGGCAGCGTCAGCGACGCGCCCGCCATTAGCTCGAGCGCCACGTACAGCGTCGGCGAGGCGGTGCGGACCGGCGAGGCGAGACCGAACGCGCGGCCGACCAGCAGCCGGCCGTTGACGCCCGTGTCCTGGAACGTCGGCAGGCTCGCTGCCGGCGTGTGCACGAACGCGGGCTCGCCGTCCTCGAGCGCGCGTGGCAGCGCGGCCCACAGCTGCAGGCCGTGCGAGGTGTAACGGTGCTCGCGCAGGTCGTCCGGGCGGCGCTCGGAGTGGACGATGCCGCGGCCCGCCGTCATCCAGTTGATCGCGCCCGGTTCGATGCGTCGTGCGTTGCCGAGGCTGTCCCGATGCATCAGCGCGCCGTCGAACAGGTACGTCACGGTGGCGAGGCCAATGTGCGGATGCGGCCGGACGTCGATATCCGCGGCCGGCTCGACGGCGAGCGGCCCGAAGTGGTCGAAGAACAGGAATGGCCCTACCGACTGGCGCGCGAGCGACGGCAGCAGCCGCCGCACCCGGAACCCGCCGCCGAGGTCCTTCTCGTGTCCGGTCAGCTCCGCGACGATCGGCATGCCGCGATACGCCCAGCTACAGCCCGAGGTCCGTCAGTCCCGGGTGGTCGGCCGGACGCGGTCCCGGCGCCGGCCAGTGGTAGCGGCGCTCGGCCTCGGCGATCGGCAGGTCGTTGATCGACGCGATTCGCCGGCGCATGTAGCCCTGCGCATCAAACTCCCAGTTCTCGTTGCCGTACGAGCGGTACCAGTGGCCCGAGTCGTCGTGCCATTCGTAGGCGAAGCGCACCGCGATGCGCTCGCCGCTGAAGGCCCACAGCTCCTTGATGAGCCGGTAATCGAGCTCGCGCGCCCACTTGCGCCGCAGGAACTCGACGATCGCCGGCCGGCCGACCAGGAACTCGGCGCGGTTCCGCCAGGCGCTGTCCTCGCTGTAGGCGAGCGCGACCTTGTCCGGGTCGCGGCGGTTCCAGCCGTCCTCCGCGGCCCGTACCTTGGCGGTCGCGGTGTCCTGCGTGAACGGCGGCAAGGGCGGGCGGGGGGCGGGCGTGGTCATGGGGAGCGCTCCGTCGGCGATGGTCGCGCGCAGCGCGAGCATGCCACAGCTGCGCGCCGCGCTGGGCAACGGCCGCCGACTGCGCTACAACGGGCCTCAGCCGGACCCGCACGCGGGACGGCCGGGGGCACTACGATAAAAGAGGGGGACGGCTCATGAGTCTCGCGTCTGAGTTCAAGGAATTCGCGATGCGCGGCAACGTCATCGACCTCGCGGTCGGTGTCGTGATCGGCGGCGCGTTCGGCAAGATCGTCTCGTCGCTGGTCGAGGCCGTGATCATGCCGATCGTCGGCGTGCTGACCTCGGGCAACGATTTCGCGAAGCTGGCGTGGCAGATCGGCACGACCGGCAAGGGCGAGCCCGTGCTCCTCAAGTACGGCGCGTTCATCCAGTCGATCGTCGACTTCCTGATCGTCGCGCTGGTGATATTCGTGGCGATTCGCGCGATCAATCGGCTGAAGCGCCCGGCGCCGGCACCGGCACCAGCTGCGGCCCCGCCGCCGCCGCGCCAGGAAGTACTGCTCGAGGAGATCCGCAACCTGCTCGCGAGGCGCTGACGGCCGGGCCGCGGGCTCCAGAGTCCGGAGGACGCGGCCGGATCCGTGGTCGGCACCGCGAGCCGGCGGTCGCGCGTGGGATTAGGAACGGAGGCCGGGCTCCGTCCGCGCCCCGTCAGGCAGCGCGGTCGAGGTGGCTGTCCGAGGTCACCGGCGTCGCGCCGGCGACGGTCACCGGGACGTTCGGATGGGTGCGGGTGCCGAAGCCCGGCAGCTCGCCCGTGGCGGCCGAGGGCCTGTCGAAGCGGTCGCCCGCAATGAAGTCGGCAAGCTCGGCGATGAGCAGGGTCGCGATGGCCGTGGTCGAAAGCATGATCAGTTCCATGGGAGTCTCCAGCGATGTTCAGGCGGCATGATATCGCAGTGCAACATGACGCTGGATGACGTCGTCATTAAATATATAAGGCTTTGAAATAACTTGACAAAAGTGTGACGGACGTCACCGGTTTATGAGCCCGATTTGGGCATCCGGGCAGACCCGCCCGGAACGCCCGGCGGGACCCGGCGAATGGGCCGCAGGCAACCCGGCGGGCGGTGCTTCCGGGCCCCGGCTGGCGTGCCGGGATTTCCTTCTGGCCACCGGGCCTCGCCGCGGGGCGCCGGGCTGGTGACTGCTAGCGGGGCTCGCCGATGGGCGGACTGACGTTGCTCGATGGCGGCACGGGCCGAGAGCTCATGCGCATCGGCGCGCCGTTCCGGCAGCCGGAGTGGTCGGCGCTCGCGCTGCTCGAGGCGCCGCACTACGTCACCCGGGTGCACGAGTCCTTCGTCGCGGCCGGCGCCGACGTCATCACGACCAACAGCTACGCGGTCGTGCCGTTCCACATCGGTGCCGAACGCTTCGCGTCGCGCGGACGCGAGCTCGCCTCGCTCGCCGGCCGGCTCGCGCGCGACGTCGCGACGCACGCCCCGCGGCAGGTCGCGGTCGCCGGCTCGCTGCCGCCGGTCTGCGGCTCGTACCGCGCCGACCTTTTCGACGCGGAGTCCGCGCGTCCGGTGCTCGCGACGCTGGTCGCTGCGCTCCGGCCGCACGTCGACCACTGGCAGGCCGAAACGCTGAGCGCGATCGAGGAGGCCGAGCTCGTGCGCGAGGTGGTCGGCTACGACGGCACGCCGCTCTGGTTCTCGTTCACGCTGGACGATGAAGCTGGCGTGCGGCCGCGACTGCGGTCGGGGCAGCCGGTCGGCGCCGCAGTCCTGGCGGCGGTGCGGCTTGGCGCGGCCGCGGTGCTCTTCAACTGCAGCCAGCCCGAAGCGATGGGCGCCGCGGTCTCATCGGCGCGCGAGGTGCTGCGGGGCGTCGGCGCTCCGGAGGGAGCGGTGCGCATCGGCGTCTACGCCAACGCATTCCCGCCGCAGCGCGAGCAGGCCGAGGCGAACGCGACGCTGGAGGCGATCCGCGCCGACCTGACGCCGGCAGGCTACCTGGGTTTCGTCCGGGACTGGATCGCCCGCGGTGCGACCATCGTCGGTGGCTGCTGCGGCATCGGGCCCGAGCACATCGCCGCGTTGCAGGCGGCGCTCCGCCCGCCGGCAAGCGCCGGCGAGCGGTGATCCGGGCGCCGGCGGCGGGCGGGAATCAGGGGCTCTTCGGGCTCGTGTCGACGGGGGCCGCCGCCTTGGTACTGATCAGCTCCATGTCGAACAGCAGCGCCGAGCCCGGCGGGATGGGTGGCCGGGAATTCAGGTCGTAGGCGAGTTCGGGCGGTATGAACACCTTCCACTTCGCGCCCGGCTTCATGAGGCTGAGCGCCTCCTGCCAGCCCTTGATGACGCCGTTTACCGGGAAGGTCGCGGCCTGTCCGCGACTGTAGGAGCTGTCGAACTCGGTGCCGTCGAGCAGCGTGCCGCGGTACTGCACGGTGACCTGGTCGGTAGGCTGCGGCGAGGCCGCCTTCGCGTCGCCCGCTTCGATGACCGTGTACTGCAGGCCGCTCGGCGTCGTGACGACACTTTTCTCCTGGCCGTTCTTCGCCAGGAATTCCTTGGCGGCTGCGTGGTTCCGGTTGCCCACCGAGGTGCGCAGGTCGACCATGAACTGCGTGAGCCGCTCCTTGTCCTCGGCGGTCGAGGCCTTGCCGCCGAGCGCGTCCTTCAGGCCACGCCCGAAGGCCTCGATGCTGATCTCGCTGGTGACGCCGGCGCGATGCAGCCCCTCGCCGACGGTCACGCCGGCGCTGTAGCTGATCGCGTCGGGGGAGGCGGCCGGTTTCGCGTCGCCCTCGGCCGCGACGGCGAGCGACCACGACGCGAGCGCCAGTGCGCAGGCGACGATCGGCAACGGGGATGCCAGTGACTTGAAATGCATTGATCGATCCAACGGCAGGGAGGGGGCGCCAGTGTCGCACATCCGGGCCGCGCCAACGAGCGCGTCGCGGGCCGCCCCGGGCGCCTCACTGTGCGGCGCGCGGCGACCGCGGGCGCCGTCGCCGCGTAGAATGGCCGGCAGTCCCGATGCAGCGTAGCGGCTCAAAAGGCGGTCGTTCGTGTCGATTCCCTATGCGGCGTTGCGCGCGTTCAAATCGGCGCACGTCTTCAATCCGTGGGCGGACGTCGATCCGATGGACCTTGCCGGACGCGCGGCGCCGGTCGGCCCGCGTGCGCGGCTCGCGCGCCTGACCGCGCATTTCGGCGCGTCGCCGCGCCTGCTGCTGCTCGGCGAGGCCGCCGGCTACCAGGGCTGCCATTTCTCCGGCATACCGTTCACCAACGAAAAACTGCTGCTCGCAGGGAGAATCCCCCGCGTCTGCGTCGCTGCGCGGATCACCTCGCGACGCGGGCCGTGGTGCGAGCCGTCGGCGACCGTGGTCTGGGGTGCGCTGCACGCGCTCGGTCTCGCGCACGACACGGTGCTGTGGAACGCATTCGCGTGGCACCCGTTCAAGCCGGGCTCGCCATACTCGAATCGCGCACCGACGCGCGCCGAGCTCGAGGCCGGGCGAGGGGTGCTCGACGGCGTGCTCGATTCGTTCCCGGCGGCGAAGGTCGTCGCCGTCGGCAGGGTTGCCGAGCGCGCCCTGCAGACCCTCGGCCGCGAGCCGGTCGCGACGCTCAGGCATCCGTCGATGGGCGGCGCGACCGAGTTCCGCGCCGGCCTCGCCAAGGTCGCAGGCGGCCGGCGCCGTCGTCGCTGAGACCGGTGCCGTCAGCGAGGCGGTGGCAGCGGCTCGTGCGACTGTGGGCACGATCACAATTGCCGGCGGCTATCAATTTACGCTGTTGGATCGACCGGTCTCTCCCTGGTCGGCAATTATGGGGCAGCGCTTGATACGGTCTTCCAAGCATTGCATAACCTATTGGAAGGGAGCTAAAGATGCCGGACCTTCCACCGAATACACCCAGCCCGTTTGATATGATTCGTGCGGGAGTACTCGGGAAGAATCATTGCAAAGCGAAGCATTGAGGATTTTCTGATGTCGGCGTGGCTAGAGAGAACCGTTCACATTGTTTACGCTTTGTTGGGCAGTTACTTGGTGTACCGGGTACTGATCGGAGGACTATCGGGTTTTGATTCCGCCGTCGTGATTGTAATCTACGCTGGCGGAGCGTTCTGGTTTCGGCATATTCGTAGGCCTCATGGCGTCGCTGTCGAAGGGCGCCGCCGAGACGACGTTTCCGTTAGATCGCAAGTGGTTAAGGATCTCTTGGGGTTTGCTGCCTGTCTTCTCGGCGCGTGCGTCGTGGGCACTGTCGGCGCCGTAATGCAACCGGCCACTACGATCGGTATCGTGTTGTTTCTTGTGCCGGTCGCTGCACTTGTCGTAGCCGGAATGATAATTGTGGCGAGGGTCACTAGACGGTTATTGAAATTCTAATCGAGCGCTGCTGACGGGCAGGGGGCAGATTCGGGAGCTCAGGGAGAAGGTCGGGGACCTGGAATGGGACGCGATTCCGATCCTGCTCTCAACGCCGAGGACCTCCAAGGGGCGAGGCGGCAAGCGTGCCCCTGGTCTGTCTCAGGAGTGGTCGCGAGCGTCGATACGGGGACCGTCCAGATTCTGTTGTGATCGGTCCATACTTTCCGAAGGAGGGGTGTATGGCGATCAAGAAGGAGCTTGTAGACGAGCTGCTGAAGGACGCTGATCCGAAAGCGGTATTTTCGTCCGACGGCCTGTTGGCCGACATTAAGAAGGCGCTGGCGGCGCGGACGCTGAACGCCGAACTGGACCAACACGTGGAGTCGGAGGCGGCGGCGACGGACGGCAGTACGCCGACCAATTGACCATCATGAAGTCGCGACCGGTGCTGAATGTGGCTGCTGGTGTCGTTCTGCTCGGCGTAGCGACCTACTACGTCGCGAACTTCGCGTCGGCAGGGACGCGCGTTCGAGATCTGTGCGGGAAGATGTCCATTGGCATGACGGTCGATTCCCTCAATGCATTTGCCGACGAGGTTGGGCTCGGACCGCCCGCGAGGCCTTCCGGGACGAGTTTCGTCGTGGAGGGGGAAACGTTCGGCCGATATGGTTGCCGAGTCGAGGCCATGGACGGCATCGTCAAATCGGTGAAGTATGATTCGTCAGACTAAGGGTGGATGTCACGGACAGGCTTTTGCGACACCAGCCCCGTGAACATAGCGCCGATTGTGCGGCCCGGGAGGGCGGACAGCGGACCGACTGGACCGCTACACATAATGGTGCAGGGGAATCGACTATCTACGTGTGTACGCCCCGGGGGAGCCGACGCGGACACTTGGATTGTTCTGGGCGCACGGGATGAGGGAAACAGCGGGAATATTGACTAGCACCACTCTGGCGTTTGTCGGCGCTACCAAAATGCTCTTCGCGTCGCTGGCCCTGCACATTGCGCGCCGAAACTGCGGAGGATGAATGGTGAGTCGTGTTGCTGAAAGGTTCGCAGCTCTGCCGCCAGCATGGCGCTGGACGGCGATCGTTCTTGGGCTCGAAGCAGCATGGTTCATGCTGGTTCATCCGCTGGTGCCTTCGACTTGGAAAGGCTTCGCTATTGAAGTTTTCGCCGGCGCAGGCGTATTCGCGACAGGGTATGTGGCCGCTCGCGCTATCTGGTGGATCGCGAAGCAACAGGGTCATCTATTGCTGTGGCGCGTTGTGGCTGTGGCTTTGGCATTTAGCGTTGGTGCCGGCATATTCCTGGCTGCCTATGAGTTCAAGGCCACCCTTTCGGACAATTTCCACTACTTCATCTTTGCGAGACGCTGATCGCCTGAGTGTCGACTCTTACTGCGTGCAGGATTGCTGCTCATCTGACGTGCCTCTGATCTTGGCATCCACGGCGAGGCGGCGCGGTTGTCGCACGTCGCCGGTCAGCTACCCGCCGACAGCCTTGTTGCTTGCTGCCCGACGCACCCGCGCCTCGAGCAGTACACGCTCGCTGCGGCGGCACCATCGTCCGGACTGGAGCGGGCCGGACTGTCGGCAACGCCGGCCGGTGGCACTTCGGGCACTTTCCCAGTAGACTAGTCAGACTAGTCGTAACCTAGGCAATGGAGCGCGCATGGCGACGTGGCAGCTGCAGGACGCCAAGGCCCGGTTGAGCGAGCTCGTGAAACGGGCCCGAAGCGACGGGCCGCAGGAAATCAGCGTCCGCGGCGAGCCGGCGGTCGTCGTGCTCGCGCACCGTGAGTACCTGCGCCTAGCGCAGCCGCCCACGCGGTTCGTGGACTTCATCCGCCAGTCGCCCCTCAAGGGGGCGGCACTCCGCCTCCCGCGCGATGCTTCGCCGGCGCGCGACGTCGATCTGTGAGCTTCCTGCTCGATACGAACGTGGTGTCCGAGATCGCGCGTCGGCGCCCGGAACGCGCGGTCATGGCCTGGTTCGAGGCCACAGCGGACGCACAGCTGCACCTGTCCGTGCTCACTCTCGGCGAGATCCGCAAAGGCGTCGACGGGCTACCGGCCGGCGCGCGCCGCACCAAACTCACGGTCTGGCTCGAGGCGGAGTTGCCGGCGTGGTTCGGAAACCGGCTGTTGCCGATCGACGCGGCGGTCGCGGACCGATGGGGGCGGATGCTCGCCGCGAGCAAGCGGTCGCTGCCTGCAATCGACAGCCTGATCGCTGCCACCGCCCTCGTTCACGGACTCGCGCTCGTGACCCGGAATACTGAGGATTTCGACATCCCCGGACTGACGGTCGTGGATCCCTGGCAGCGTCGCGCGTAGCACGAGCCACCGCCGGCGCGTGGCCGGTCGCGCGCCGATCGGGGCGCCGAGCGTGCAGTCGCGGCGATCCGGCTTCAGGTGCGTTTAGTGCAGTTGAGGGCCGACTGGCACTCCCGACGCCATCGTAGTGGGAGTCGTTTTGTGTCGCTTCGTAATGTTAGGGCGGACCTGCCGCGGGTCGGTTCGCCCTTTGTCGTTCGGTGGTCGGCCGTGAGGGGACACCGCCGGACGCGAGTCCGCCCGGTCCGCCGCCCGCGTCAGAATTTGACCAGCACGCCCGCCGACCACATAGCCTCGCGCGAGCGCAGATCGGGGTACCAGACCCCGCCGTTGCCCGCGCACGCGGCAGCCGCCTGCGTCGGGTCGGCGGTGCCCGCGGTGGCGCCCGAGTTGCATGCGAAGTTCGCCGGCGAGCCGTTGTTGCCGAACGGCGGCGTGACGCCACCAGCGCCGGCGAAGTACGGGATGTCCGAGTGCCTGAACCCGACTTCGGTCCACCAGGTGATCCACTCGCGCGGCATGTACTGGAGGTTGATCGTCGCATCCCACTGGTAGGCATGCTGCCCGGGCAGTTCCGTGAAGTAGGGCGTGCCGGTGGACGCGGTGGCGCCGTTGATCGGCGGCACCAGCGTCAGGTAGCGGCCCGGATTGTTCATCGCGCCCCCGCCGATCGTCACCGCGTACAGGTCGTTGTGGAACCAGGTGCGGTCGTAGAGCATCCAGCCGAGGAAGGCACTCTTGTTCGCTCCGTGCGAGCAGGTGACGGTGCCGCCGTACTGGCAGCCCGCATCGAGCGTCAGCGAGAAGGCGGCCTTCGACACCCCGTGGTTGCCGGGGTTGCTGTAGTACTTCACCTCGATGCTGTCGTCGGTGTGGACGCGGGTGGCCCTGGCGAGCGGGTTGCCGGGATTGTTGGCGAGGTTGTCCTGGCCGATGAAGTAGTTGTTGGAGACGAGCTTCAGGTTCTCGTTCGGCATGTACAGGATCTGGCCACCGAAGCCGGGATGCGAGTTGAACTTGGCGTAGGACGCCCAGCCGTTGATCAGCCACGGCTCGATCTTCAGCTTGTTCGTCGGGAACCACTGGACGCGCAGCCCGTTGAAGACCCACGGCGTGTTCGACGACACGTAGGAGGGCTGGTAGGTCCAGTTGTCATAGTTGTAGAAACTGAACAGGCCGATGTAGGACGTGAAGATCCCGACGTCGACGTTGAGCCCATGGTCCACGTTCCAGTGATAGCCGGCGTTCGCTTCCGCGACGTAGCGATAGGCATCCTGCAGCTGCCACTGGCCAACTCCGCCGACCGTGCCGGAGCTCGGGTCGTTTCGGGGAATGGTCGTCGAGAACAGTCCCATCATCGACAGGAAGCGCATCCGGACGTTGTCCCAGTGGAAGTCGCCGCCGAAGCTCACCTGCTCGAGCTGGAACTCCCCCGACCGGAATTCCTCCGTCGAGCCGACGATCGTGTGATCGACCGGGCGGTTGAAGTCGCTGACGTAGTAGGCATCCATGCGGATGTCGGGCGTGAAGAACTTGGTGTCGAAGGCCGGCTGGTGATTGCGGGGGCTGCCGTTCAACCACGTGAAGTCGCCGAAGGCGAACGGCGTGTCGTTGTCGACACCCGGTGCCGCGTCGGGCGCGTGCAGGGCGTCCGGCACGGTCTGCAGTGCAAGGGCGGCGACCGGTGCCGCGGCGCCGGCCGGGGCGCCAGTCATCGCGGCGTCGTAACGCGTGGCCTTGCTGGCGGCGACCACGAGCGAGGACATCACCGTCTCCGGGTAGCCCGCCGCCTCCACGCTCAGCGTCCAGGTCCCGGGCGGAAGGTCACCGAACGAGTAGATGCCCTCGCTGTTTGACACCGTCGCACGGATGGTGCTGCCGTCGGCCCGCACGGCCGTGACGCTCGCGCCCGCAAGCGGATGCTTCGCCGAGTCCGTCACGATGCCCATGATTGCGCCGGGCGGCGCCTGGCCGGCTCCGCCCGCTGGAGCGGGCGAATCTCCCGCCGCAGCGAGCGGCGCTGACAGGCCCGTCAGCACGCCGAGCACCAGCGCGCCGACCGCGGTCCGCAGGGCGCCGCCGAGCCACGCACGGCGAGCGCCGGCGACGCCCGGACCCCCGCAGACTGACAAGGCCGTCAGTTGCCGCGCATCAGCCACGCCATGCCGTCCGTCGATAGGCATCTCTCTTCTCCGTGCGTCAACAGCGGAAGTACGGGTTGCCCGGCCCGCAGGCGGTCCGGTCGCTGCCGCCGCGGGGATGCTGGTCGCGGACGAGCGGTCGATTCCCGGCGATCATATTGCGGCGCAGATGACGGGGTGTCTGTGTAAATCCCGTGCAAAAAAGACAGGACCGACGCCTCGCCGGCGCGGGTCTCCGACACCGAGCGGCAATTTCGGTGCCACAGCGCACTGTCGTCCGCGAATGCTGATTTTTTTCACAGAAATACGACGCGGCCTCAGTAGTCGACGCGCTCGCCGTGCAGCGACAGGTCGAGGCCCTCGCGCTCCTGATCCTCGGCCACGCGCAGGCCGATCGTCACGTCGATCAGCTTGAGAATCGCGAAACTGACGCTGAAGCCGTAAATAAGCGTCGCGCCGATGCCCAGGAGCTGGATCACGACCGAGCCGTCCGCGCCGCCGATGTCCTTGCTTGCGAACACGCCCGTCAGCAGCGCACCGACGATGCCGCCGATGCAGTGCACGCCGAAGGCGTCGAGCGAGTCGTCGTAGCCGAGTAGGGCTTTCAGTGAGGTGGCCGACAGGTAGCAGACGACGCCTGCCGAGAGCCCGATGACGACGGACGACGTCGGCCCGACGAAGCCCGATGCCGGCGTGATCGCGACGAGGCCGGCGACCGCGCCCGAGGCGATCCCCAGCACCGACGGCTTGCCCTTCAGGATCCACTCGGCAAACATCCACGCGAGCGCCGCGGCGGCGGTAGCGATCTGGGTCACCGCCATCGCCATGCCGGCGCGGCCGTCGGCGGCGGTGGCGGAGCCGGCGTTGAAGCCGAACCAGCCGACCCACAGCAGGCCGGCACCGACCACGGTCAGCACGAGGTTATGCGGCGCCATCGAGTCGCGGCCGTAGCCGACGCGTTTGCCAAGAATGAGCGCGGCGGCGAGCGCCGCGATGCCGGCGTTGATGTGGACGACGGTGCCGCCTGCGAAGTCGAGAACGCCCCTCTGGTTCAGCCAGCCGCCCGCTTCCCACACCCAGTGCGCGATCGGCGCGTAGACCACGAGCGACCAGACGCCCATGAAGATCATCATCGCCGAGAACTTCATGCGCTCGGCGAAGGCGCCGCAGATCAAGGCCGGCGTGATGATCGCGAACGTCAGCTGGAACATCGCGTAGACCGTCTCCGGGATCGTGAGCGCGAGGTGCGAGACCGTCACCTTGCCCGCGTCCTTCATGAACACCATGCCGTTCATGAACATCCGGCTGCTGCCACCCAGCCACGGACTACCCGGTGAAAACGCCCACGAGTAGCCGATGACCCACCAGAGGATCGTCACCAGGCAGGTGATTGCAAAGCTCTGCATCAGCGTCGCGAGCACGTTCTTCTTGCGAACCATGCCCCCGTAGAAGAGTGCGAGTCCCGGAATCGTCATCAGCAGAACGAGGGCGGTCGACGTCAGCATCCAGGCGGTGTCGCCGGCGGAGATCTTGTCGACCGACACGAGTTGCGGCTCGGTCGGGGCGGGTGGCGGCGCCGGTACAGCGGCGCCGCCCGTGGTCGCGGCCGCCGCCGGCGCGGCTGGCGCCTCGTCGGCGCAGGCGATGCCGGCGCCGGTCGCCGACGCCAGTACCAGCCCGATGATGAGTGCACGAGTGAGTCGACGCATGTGTGGTCCCCTTACAGCGCGTTCGCGTCTTCTTCGCCGCTACGGATCCGACGCGCGTGCTCGGGATCCCATGCGAAGACGTTGCCGACACTGATGCCGGCGAATGCAATCTGCCCGCCCGTCCTCGCTCCCCGCCTCGACGGTCCGACTGGTGCGTTGCACAAGCCGTGCCAGCGGAGGGCCGGCGAGGTCGGTCGCTGCCCGGCGGCCCGGCCGCACGGGGAGCGCCGCTGGAGCCGTCGCCGCGGCGGCGCCGGCGACCCGCGTAACGAGCGGATTGTTGTGGAGATATTGGTCGACTCGAGTCGTCGTCGCGCTGCGCAGCCAGCGACAGGCAGGGGTTCTCGACAGGGGCCGTATCTCGCAGGTCGAGGATCGATGCGCCACCGAGCGGTGCACGCGCCGCGGGCCTCGCACCGTTCCCGTGCGTGCGGCGCCCCGGACTCGCGGATCCCTCGCTCGTACCCGATCACGTATTCAGACGGCTCAGGCCGGACCGGCCTTCGGCAGAACTAGAGACTAGCCTGTTCGCAGAGCTGGTGAGTCTGGCGCCGACAGCAGATTGCGTCCTGTTCCTCGGTCCCTGCGCAGACCATGTCCGGCACAACCACCCGACGCCGATGGCGCGGCTATTGCACTACGCCGTGGCAGGCTTCATGCGTTTCTCGCTGAACGCACCTGAATTCGCGACTGCGCCTCCGACGCCTCTTGCCGCACATCCATGAATCAATATGTTGAGCGTGCGCTCGTACATCAGTTACCGGCTCACCTACCGCGATCCACGAAGGGGCTCAAGTTGGTCGCGACCGCAGCCATTACGCTCGCCGGCTTCGAGCTCGCTCATCGAATCCGGAAGCGGCAGTTCAACTTCAGGCGACGCGGGCATCGCTACGTCCGTTCCAGAAAGATTGACCGGCAGATCGCGTCGGCATAGCAAGAATTGCTGGCACGACCGTTCCGCGCGCTATAGTTCCGCACATGCACCAGAACCCGAATGAGTCCGTTCTGAAACGGCCTTTTCAAAGCCACCTCTTGCCGAGCCGATCAACACTGTTTCCGCTCTTTGCGCCGATGTTGTTCGTAGCTCCTATTGCCATCGCATGCTTCCCAGTTCTTGCTCAGGCGCAATGTCTCCCGGGTGATCACCTGATAGGCGAGGACGCGTACAACTACTACTGCTCGGCCAGGACCTGCAGCGAGCTTGGTGAGCAGATTCAACGAGATGAGGAGGCGCTGCGGCGCCAGCAGAAGTCGATCGAAGACTCGAGTCTTGAGCTGCAGGACTGGACCAAACGAAATGCGGCGGCTGAAAAGGAAGCGCTGAAAGAGGCCAGCAGCTTCCTGGTAAATAGCACCATCGGCGCATTGGGTGAGCATTTCCAGGACAAGCTCGACGCACTCGAGAAGGAATTTGGGCGCCGTGGGCCGACCGGCGAAACGTGGAGTCGCAAGCTCGAAAGGGCTCGCGAGCTGGAGGCGCGATATGCGCATCTGAGCGCAATCACTGATGGCATAAAGGTGGCCGAGTACCCTGGCACGGATGTCAGCGATGCATGGGCAAAGCTCAAGGAATGGGCGCACGCCGCTGGCAAGGACGCCAATGTAATCGAAGCGACAATCAAGGAGTTCAAGCGAGACCCGGAAGTGCGCAGCATTCTCGAGGAGAGCGGCTTGGACTTCGCTGCCGACGGGTTAAAGTTGGCCCTGGCGCCTCTTGCGCAAGATTCGCTCGATTTTGCGAAGTTCGCGGTGACCTATGGCTACGACGTCGCAAGCTGGGGTGCTAGCCGAGCGCGAATCGTGCAGAATATCGCCCTCGACGAGCGAAACCTGGCATCCGTGTGCGCTCTGTCGCGCGAGCTCAAGATTACCGTACGCAATCACAACATCTGCCTCGGCAGATATCCGGATCCGAAGGATCCGTCGCCCGAAGCGCAGAAATGCGCGAATGCACGGTAATTACCCGTTCCATGCATCAAATCTAAGTTCGAACAGGGTTCGCGCGCCGTTCATACACGCGGCCGTGGACCTGACCGCGAGCCCAATCCCCAAGAATGATTCAAGGACAATTCTGGCAAGTCTGGCGCATTTGGCGCGCGGCAGTCTTTCATCGAAGCGAACAAATGTCAGACCGGAGAATGATATGACGACACCCGATTCTCTCGCTGCGCAACCGTCGAAAAACCGACTTCCTCGACGCTCCCTGACGGTCGCGGCATTTGTAGTAGCCGGCCTGACGTTGAGCGCTGACCTGCCTGCGCAGACAGTTAATCCATCGCCGGTCGCG
>JANXWS010000038.1 GCA_025351005.1 Pseudomonadota bacterium
AGGCGCCGCTCGCGGCCGCGCTCAAGGGCGCGCGGCAGATCGGCTTCACGATCATATCGTTGACGGTGTCGCTGATCGCGGTGCTGATCCCGCTGCTCTTCATGCGCGAGGTGGTCGGGCGCCTGTTCCGCGAGTTCGCGATCACGCTCGCCGTGTCGATCGTGATCTCGGCGGTCGTGTCGCTGACGCTGACGCCGATGATGTGCGCGCGCCTGCTGCGGGCGCACGATGCCGCCCGCGAGCCGGCGTGGCTCGGGCGCATCGGCACGGGCTTCGAGCGGCTGACGGCCGCCTACGCGCGGCAGCTGGCCGTCGTGCTGCGCCACCGCCGCGCCACGGTCATGGTGGCGATCGGCGCGCTGCTGCTGACGATCCTGCTGTACGTGCTGGTGCCGAAGGGCTTCTTCCCGCTGCAGGACACGGGCGCATTGCAGGGCATCACCGAGGCGCCGCAGTCGATCTCCTTCGAGGCGATGTCGGAACGCCAGCAGGCGCTCGCCACCGAGCTGTTGCGCGACCCGGCGGTGGCGTCGATCGCCTCGTTCATCGGCGTCGACGGCGTCAACGCGACGCTGAACAGCGGCCGCATGCAGATCCAGCTGCAGGCGCAGAATGCGCGCGGCGGCGACCTGCCGGCGGTGCTCGGCCGGCTCGCGGCGCGCGCCGCGAACGTCGCCGGCATCACGCTCTACCTGCAGCCGGTGCAGGACCTGACGATCGAGGACCGCGTCTCGCGGACCCAGTACCAGTTCACGCTCGAGGACCCGAGCCCGGCGGAGCTGTCGGAGTGGGTGCCGAAGCTGGTGGCGCGGCTGAAGACGCTGCCCGCGCTCGCCGACGTCGCGAGCGACCTGCAGGACCAGGGCCTGCAGCTGTACGTCGACATCGACCGCACGAACGCGAGCCGCCTCGGCGTGACGCCGGCCGCGGTCGACAACGCGCTCTACGATGCCTACGGCCAGCGCCTGGTGTCGACGGTGTTCACGCAGGCGAACACCTACCGGGTCGTGCTCGAGACGCGCCCGGAAGACGCGCGCGGCCCGGCCGCGCTCGCGAGGCTGTACGTGGCCGGGGTGGCGGGGCCCGTGCTGCTCTCGAGCGTCGCGCGCTTCAGCGAGCGCACCACCTCGCTCGCGGTCAACCACTTGGGTCAATTCCCGGCAACGACCGTGTCGTTCAACCTGGCGCCGGGCGCCTCGCTCGGAGCGGCCGTCAAGGCGATCCGCGCCGCCGAGGCGGACCTGAAGCTGCCGGCGAGCATCGCCACCAGCTTCCAGGGCGCGGCGCTGGCGTTCGAGGGCTCGCTCGCGAGCACCGTCTGGCTGCTGGTCGCCGCGATCGCGACGATGTACATCGTGCTCGGCGTGCTGTACGAGAGCTACATCCACCCGGTGACGATCCTCTCGACGCTGCCGTCCGCCGGCATAGGCGCGCTGCTCGCGCTGATGCTGAGCGGCAACGACCTCGGCATCATCGGCATCATCGGCATCGTGCTGCTGATCGGCATCGTCAAGAAGAACGCGATCATGATGATCGACTTCGCGCTCTCGGCCGAGCGCGAGGAGGGCAAGCCGCCGGAGGAGGCGATCTTCCAGGCGTGCCTGCTGCGGCTGCGGCCGATCCTGATGACGACGGTCGCGGCGCTCGCGAGCGCGCTGCCGCTGATGCTCGGCACCGGCGTCGGCGCCGAGCTCCGCCACCCGCTCGGCCTGACGATGGTCGGCGGCCTGCTGGTGAGCCAGGTGCTGACGCTGTTCACGACGCCCGTTATCTACGTCGAGTTCGACCGCCTCGCCCGGCGCCTGCGCGAGCGCCGCTGGTCGGCGCCGGCGGCGCCGGCGGCGACCCCGTCATGACGGGCGGCGAGGTGCCGGGCCCACGCTCGCCGGCCGCCGAGGCGGCGGCCGATGCCGCCAGCATCTCGCGGCCGTTCATCGAGCGCCCGGTCGCGACCACGCTGCTGACGGTCGGCATCGCGCTCGCCGGCGTGCTCGCGTTCCTGGGGCTGCCGGTCGCGGCGCTGCCGCAGGTGGATTTCCCGACCATCTCGGTGCAGGCATCGCTGCCGGGCGCGAGCGCGGAGACGATGGCGGCGACGGTGGCCGCGCCGCTCGAGCGCTCGCTCGGCCGCATCGCCGGCATCAGCGAGATGACCTCGTCGAGCTCGCTCGGCTCGACCGGTGTCACGCTCCAGTTCAGCCTGGACCGCGACATAGACGGCGCCGCCCGCGACGTGCAGGCCGCGATCAACGCCGCGCGCGCGCTGCTGCCGACGGCGCTGCCGAGCAACCCGACGTGGCGCAAGGTCAATCCGGCGGACGCACCGATCATGGTGTTCGCGATGACCTCCTCGACGCGTTCGCGCGGGGAGATTTACGACATCGCCTCGACGATCGTCGCGCAGAAGCTGGCGCAGGTGGAGGGAGTCGGCCAGGTCAACGTCGGCGGCGGCTCGCTGCCGGCGGTGCGGGTCGAGCTCGATCCGCTCGCGCTCGCGCGCGCGGGACTCTCGCCCGAGCAGGCGCGCGCCGCCATCGCGAGCGCCAACGTCGACCGGCCGAAGGGCGTGATCGAGGACGACGCGCACCGCTGGCAGGTGCTCGCGAACGACCAGGCGCGCACGGCGGCCGAGTACCTGCCGACCATCGTGTCCTACAGCAAGGGCGCGGCCGTGCGCCTCGGC
>JANXWS010000049.1 GCA_025351005.1 Pseudomonadota bacterium
GCCACTGCTGCGGCGAGTTGGGCAGCCGACGTCGCGTAGACTGCTGATCGATACTGGGTGCCGACGTCATTTCCCTGGCGCATGCTCTGCGTAGGGTCGTGCGACTCCCAGAACACCTTCAGGAGGTCCGCGAAGTCCAGCCGCTCCCGATCGTAAACGACGCGCACGACCTCGGCGTGGCCCGTGCGGCCGGAGCAGACTTCTTCGTAGCTGGGATTGGCGGTAAAGCCGCCCGCGTAGCCTGCGGCCGTCGAGTACACGCCCGTCAGTTGCCAAAAGCGACGTTCGGCGCCCCAGAAACAACCGAGGCCGAATAACGCCAGCTCCAGATTCGCGGAAAACGGCGGCACCATCCGATTGCCGTTCACGAAATGACGCGGCGGCACGCGCACGCCTTCGGTACGCCCTGGAAGGGCCTCATCCGCGGTCGGCAGCACGGTCTTGCGAGTCTGGAATAGGGCCACGACCTTTCTCCGCCGTTCGGCGGACATTCTAGACTTATAGGTTCTGCT
Source organism: Pseudomonadota bacterium (assembly GCA_025351005.1). Lineage (GTDB taxonomy): Bacteria > Pseudomonadota > Gammaproteobacteria > Steroidobacterales > Steroidobacteraceae > CAIKZZ01. The sequence goes on from JANXWS010000049.1 coordinate 513, forward strand.
TTGCCGGTTCCCGGCGTCGGGTATCCTGCCGCCATCGGCGGAGCTGCGGAACATGATCTCCGGCATCGAATGCGTCACCCTTGGGGTTCAGGAGCTGGGCCCGGCGCTGCGCTTTTTCAAGGATGTCTGCGGCTTCCGCATCGAGTCCGATACCCGCGCGTCGGTCAGTCTGCTGTCGGTCTGGGGTCTCCCGCCGTATGCCGACGTGCGCCTGATCGAGCTGTCCTGCGACGGTTACTACTTCGGGCGCGTCCGGCTCGCCGTCTTTCCCGGGTCCGCGGCCCGGGCCACGCGCCGCGACCACGGCCCCGGGGCGACCGATGACCCGACCGACGTCGGTCCTAAGGCGCTGGATCTCTACGTCGCCGCACCACTCGAGGCCGCCATCGCGTTGCTGGGCTCCGCCGGGATACCGCTGCGAGCCGGACCGGTCCGCTTCGTTGTGCGGGATAGCGACACCGAGGAAGCGCTGGTTACCGGACCCGGGGACACGCCTGTGCTGCTGATGCTCGGCCACCGCCACCCGCCGCGCGCGCAGCGCGCGACGCCGCCGCCCGGGCGGACGAGCGAGGTTGCGACTGTATCGGTCATCGTGGCAGACCTGGTCGCGACGCGCCGGTTCTACGTCGACGGACTCGGCCTGCGCGCAACCGACATCGACGACGAACTCACCGGTGACGAGAGGTCGCGTGTGTGCCGCCTGTTCGGCGTGGCAGAAGACAGCCGCGTATCGCTGGTGCTGTTCCGCGACCCGGCGCAGCCGAGCGGCAAGGTACTAGGCGTACATTTCCACGAGCGCACGACGCGCGAGCTTGCCCACCCGATGCGTCCCGGCAACGCCGGCATCAACCTGTTCAGCACCCGGTGCAGCCACCTTGAGGCGCTGCGCGAGCGACTGCAGGCGGCCGGCCTTGCGGAGCACCTGCCGATCCTGCACGTCGCGCTGGGCGACGGCATGCCGGCGCGCGTCATGCTGACGCGCGGACCGAACGGCGAGTTGTTCGAGTTTATCGAGCGTTAAGCGCCGCTCCGGAGCAGAGCAGCCCTCCGGCGTGACACGCCCGGCACCGGCAGTGGGCCGCACCCCTTCCACGTCAGGCGCCGATTCGGTAGCGTCACGTGATCCGAGGAAGGCTATCCATGAGCATCGCCAACGAACACAACCTGCATCTCGGCCCCGAGCCGGCCGTCCGCCCGTTCGGCATCCGCGTCAAGCTGCGCACCGGCGACCCGTTCCGGCTGCTGCTCGGCGGCGACTGGCAGCAGTTCCACTGGTTCCCATCCGGCCGCGAACGCGACGCGGCGCTCGCCGACATGAGCCGGCGACACGAGTACTCGCGCATCGGCGATGAGCCCGCGATGCTCTTCGAGAAGGTGGAGCGGCTGGCCGAGAGCCGGGGCCGGTAGCAGCCGCGCCTAGACGTTGGTAGTAGAACCTGCGGTCGATCTGCAACCGACGCCCACGTACCGGGGCCCGGCCGACGCGTCTACGCGCGGGGCCGCAATGCGATGCCACCGAAATCCTACCGACGGGGCGAGGGATCCGGCGGACGCTGCCGAACGGTCGCGGCCGACGTCGGCCGGGCGTGCACCGAGGTCACGCCAGCGCGAGCGTACCGAGCGCTAGTCCGCTGCCGATCAGCGCTCCGGCCAAGACGTCACTCGGGTAATGCAGCCCGAGTACAACGCGCGACGCGGCGACCAGTACCGCAAACGGTACCAGCACCCAGGCGAGCGCCGGGAAGAAAGCGACCGCGATCACCGTGAACGAGACGGCGTGCAGCGTGTGCCCGGATGGGAAGCTGTAGCGGTCGAGCGGCACGCTGCCGGCGCGGATCCCGGCGAAGGTCACATATGGGCGCTCGCGCACGAGCCGCTGTTTGAGCACCTTGTAGACACCCACGCCAACCACGCCCGTCATAGCCATCAGCAGAGCAGGCTTCAGTCCCGCGTCGCCGAAGCGCACTGGCAGCAGCAGCATGACGAGGTACCAGAACACGCCGTCGCCGAGCTGGCTGACGACGCGGAACAGGTTGCGCACGGCCGCGCGATGGCAGGCGCGGTTGAGGCTGCGGCAGAGCCGGTGCTCGAACGCGTCGACCCGCTGAAACAACCGTGCGCTGCGACTCGCCAACATCGTCGGCGGCTCCCGGCGGGGCATGGGGCCCTGCCTAGGCTGAGGCTGCACCTTCAATGCGTCGCAACCGTGACTCTGCCGTGACAAAATGATTAAAGTCAGTGCTTTGCACGTTTTTTCGACGCGAGTTCTCAACTTTGCGCGGGGGCAGCCCGCGAGCCAACGGGCATGTGTGACCGCCGTCCCATTCGTTCGGACGGTGCGACTCGGCCAAACGGCCCGTAGAGAGTGGCGCACACGCAGCCACCGGCACGGGAACAGACGCTGCACGGTCGCATCGCAACGCCTCGTTCGTTCGCCGCAGCGTCGACACCGTGATCGGCGGTGATCCGCGTACTCCGTGTAAAACCAGGCCCAGGGCGCGCTCGCCGCATCCCGGTCGTCGGCGAAGGTGCGCAGGAGCAAGATGCCGCGCGTGGACGAGCGCGTGGCGCGGATTCGGAAACCCGAAGGCCGCTTCACGCCCGGGTGGCGTCGAACCCTGTGATAAAATTAGGGTTTAAATCGCGCCCGGCGCACGGGCCGCGTTCCCAGGGAGCAGCACTCGATGGCGACCGTGACCTACACCCCTCCCGCCGGTGGCGCGCGCATCATTATTCAGGACGGCAAGCTGGAGGTACCGGACCAGCCGATCATCCCGTTCATCGAGGGAGACGGCACGGGCCCGGACATCTGGCGCGCCAGCGTTCGGGTGCTCGACGCTGCGGTTGCCAAAGCCTATGGCGCGCGGCGGCGGATTCACTGGCTCGAGGTGTATGCCGGTGAAAAATCCAACAAGCTTCTGAACACCTGGCTGCCGGATGAAACAGTCGCCGCCTGCCGCGAGTACCTGATCTCGATCAAGGGCCCGCTGACGACACCGATCGGTGGCGGCATCCGCTCGCTCAACGTCGCGCTGCGGCAGATGCTCGATCTGTACGTCTGCCTGCGGCCGGTACGCTGGTTCAAGGGGGTGCCTTCGCCGGTTCGATCACCCGAGAAGGTCGACATGGTGATTTTCCGCGAGAACACGGAGGACATCTACGCCGGGATCGAGTTCGAGCTGGGCACACCCGACAACCAGAAATTCCTCGCGCAGTTCCAGCAGTCGTTTCCGAAGCAGTACAGCAAGATCCGCTTCCCCGGAAGCTCCGGCATCGGCATCAAGGCGGTGTCGCGCGAGGGCAGCGAGCGCCTGTTCCGTGCCGCCGTCGCGTACGCGATCACGAATCGGCGCAAGAGCGTGACGATTGTCCATAAGGGCAACATCATGAAGTACACGGAGGGCGCGTTCCGCAACTGGTGCTACGCGCTTGCCGAACGCGAGTTTCCGGGCGGGACCTATGGCTGGGAGCAGTGGGAGCGGACCAAGGCCGCCAAGGGCGACAGGGCGGCGACTGCCGAGATGGACGAGGCAAGGGCGGCCGGCAAGATCATCATCAAGGACGCGATCGCCGATATTACGCTGCAGCAGGTGCTGACCCGGCCGGAGGAATTCGACGTCATCGCGACGCTCAACCTGAACGGCGACTACCTGTCGGATGCCCTGGCCGCGCAGGTCGGCGGCATCGGCATCGCGCCGGGCGGCAATATCAACTACATGACCGGCCATGCGGTGTTTGAAGCCACCCACGGCACGGCGCCGAAGTATGCGAACCTCGACAAGGTCAATCCGGGCTCGGTGGTCCTGTCGGGCGAGATGATGCTGCGCTACATGGGCTGGTCCGAAGCGGCCGACGCGATTATCGGCGCGATGGACCGGGCGATCGCCGCAAAGACCGTTACTTACGACTTCGCGCGACTGATGCCCGGCGCCCGCGAACTCAAGTGCAGCGAGTTCGGCGACGCGCTGATCAAGCACCTGTAGCCGCCGGCGTGCCGACCGCGACGCTGGCGCGCGACTGCGCCTCCAACGCGGTCGACGCGTTCGAACACTACAACGCAGAATTCCGCGCGATCACGCGCCGCGCGCCGCTGCGCTTCGAGGCTCGTGACTGGCACGCCAGCCAGCGCGATGCCGTCGAGAGGATCGAGCTCTACGACCGCTACGTCGATCGCACGGTGGCTGCGCTCAGGTTGCGGCTCGGCGCCGACGCGACCGACCGGTTGCTTTGGAGCGCCATCAAGCGCGAGTTCGAGCGCCTGATCGAAGCGCTGCCGGACGCCGAGTTTCGCAAGACATTCTTCAACTCCCTGACGCGCCGGTTCTTCGGCACGGTCGGCGTGTCGCCGGAGATCGAGTTCGTCGCTCCCGATCTCGACCCGCTGGCGCGGGTCGCCGACTACGACTTCCTGAATACCTACCAGAACCGCGGCTCGCTGCGGCTGCTGCTCGAGGAAGTGCTGTCCGATTTCCGCTGCAAGGCGCCGTGGCGCGACTTCGACCGCAGTATCCAGAACGTTGCCGCGGAGATCGAGCGGCATTGTCACGCGCACGCCGATCCAGGGACCGTGACGCGGGTGGAGATGATCCGGCCCGCGTTCTTCCAGATCACGCGCGCCTATCTGGTCGGGCGGGTCGTCGGCGACGGCTGGCACGTGCCGCTGGTGATCGTGCTCAAGAATACCGAGCGCGGCATGCTGGTCGACGCAGTCATGACCCGCGACTCCGACGTCTCGGTGCTGTTCAGCTTCACGCGTTCCTATTTCCACGTCGATCTGGAGCGCGTCGGCAGGGCGTTGCTGTTCCTGAAGCAGCTGATGCCGCACAAGCCGGTAAGCGAACTGTTCACGGTGCTCGGCCGCGCCAAGCAGGGCAAGACCGAGCGCTACCGCGAGCTGTTCCGCCACCTGCAAACGGCGACCGACCAGTTCGTGCCCGCGCCCGGGGAGCGCGGCCTCGTCATGGTCGTATTCACGCTGCCGTCCTTCGACGTCGTCTTCAAGCTGATCCGCGACCGCTTCCCGGCGCAGAAGAACATCGTCCGCCAGGACGTGCTGACGAAGTACGAGTTCGTCTTCAAGCACGATCGTGCCGGCCGCCTGGTGGACGCCCAGGAATTCAAGCGGCTGCGCTTTTCGCAGCGCCTCTTCTCGCCGCCGCTGCTCGCCGAGCTGCTCGCGGAGGCCGCCGACTCGGTGCACGAGGATGGCGATGACCTGATCATCGACCATTGCTACATCGAACGGCGCATGACGCCGCTCAACATCTACGTGCGCGAGGCGGGCGCGGACGAGGCCGCCCAGGCGGTACTCGACTACGGCCAGGCCATACGTGACCTCGCCCACACGAACATCTTCGCCGGCGACCTGCTGCTGAAGAACTTCGGGGTGACGCGCAACCGCCGCGTGATCTTCTACGACTACGACGAGCTCTGCCTGGTCACCGACTGCCGCTTCCGAGAGCTGCCGGCGCCGGCCTCCGACGAGGACGAAATGCGGGCCGAGACCTGGTACTACGTCGCCGATAACGACGTGTTCCCGGAAACCTTCATCAACTTCCTCGGCCTCGACGACTCGCTGCGCGACGTGTTCCTGAAGGCGCACGGCGAGGTCCTGACGGCCCACTGGTGGCGCAGCGCCCAGGCCCGCCTGCGCGCCGACGAGGTCATCGAAGTGCTGCCGTACGCGGCGCACCGCGTCAGCGTCGCGAGCAGCGCCTGAGCACCCGGTTCGCGCGGGCCGCCGCTAGCGGAAGGCGGCATCCAGCGCCGCGCTCAGGTCGGCCTGCAGGTCGTCCGGATCCTCGATGCCGATCGACAGGCGCGCGGTGGTCGGGGTAATGCACGACCAGCCGCCCTGCTCGAGAGTGAGCCCGCGCGGTTGCTGCAGCTGCGGCGGCACAATCAACGACTCGGTCGAGCCCAGGCTCGCCGCGATCGCGAACAGTTCGAGCGAGTCGGCGAAGATGCGGCTCTGCTCGGCGGCGCCGGCGAGATCGACGCTGATGATCGACCCGAAGTCCGGCATCTGCGTGCGCGCGAGCGCGTGGCCGGGATCCTGCGCGAGACCCGGGTAGCGCACCCGCACGACGCGCCGGTCGGCGGCCAGGAACGCGGCGATCCGCGCCGCCGAGTCGCACTGCGCCGCCCGGCGCAGGTGGTAAGTCCTCAGGCCGCGCTGCACCAGGAAGGCGGCATGCGGATCGAGTGTCTGCCCCAGCGCGAGCGCCTGCGTGCGAACCTTTTGCACGAGCTCGCTGCTCCCGATCACCGCGCCGCCCATGACATCGCCGTGCCCGCTCGCGTACTTGGTCAGGCTGTGCACGAACAGGTCGACCTGAAAGGCCGCGTGCGCTTCGAGGCCGGCGAGCGTGTTGTCGAGCACGGTCAGCGCGCCGTGGCGGCGGGCAGAGGCCGTCAAGTGCCCGATGTCGGCGACCTTGAGCACGGGGTTGGTCGGCGATTCGAACCACACCAGCTGCACCGGCCGGGCGGCAAGCGCCCGCTCGATTCCGGCGCGGTCCTCGATCGAGAGCAGCGTGTGGCCGACGCCGAAGCGCGCCAGCGTGCGCGCGAGCAGGCGCCGCGTCGGGGGGTAAGTCTCGACGAAGCCGAGCACGTGATCTCCCTGCGACACTAGCGCGATCAGCGTCACCGCCACAGCCGCCAGGCCCGTGCCCACTGCCACGCAGGCATCCCGGCCCTGCAGCTCGGCAAGCAGCAACTCGAGGTCGGCAACGGTCGGGTTGGCCTCGCGGCTGTAGTGGTAGCCGTCCGCGCGGCCGCTCCACACCCGCTCGGTCTGCTGGAGGTCGTCGAGCTCGAACTTGACCGACTGGTAGATCGGTGCCACCAGCGCGCGATTGCCGGCCGGCAGCGGTGTCTGCGGCGGGTGGTTGACGCGCGTGCGCGGCTTCATCGCACTGTTCTCCTCCGGCGACGCCCGACATTCAAGCACACAGCCGCGCCCGAGGTCACGTACGCGTTTGCAATGGCGGAGCCGCGCATAGGAAAATCATCGGGTGGCGCCCGCCGCCGGCCGCCGCGCACCCGTGCCCAGGAGACTTCCGATGGACTTTAGCCTGAGCGACGACCAGCAGATGATCCAGGCCGCGGCACGCGAGTTCGCGACCGAGGTCATCGCGCCGGCCGCCGCGCGCTTCGACCAATCCGGCGAGTTCCCGCTCGACAACATCCGCAAGGCCGGCGAGCTCGGCTTCATGGGCATCGAGGTGCCGGAAGAGTTCGGTGGCGCCGGCCTGGACCCGATCAGCTTCAGCCTGGTGATCGAGGAGATCGCGGCCGCCGACGCCGCCCACGCGACGATCGTCTCGGTCAACAACTCGCTGTACTGCAATGCCATCCTACAGTTCGGCACCGACGCTCAGAAGCGCCAGTTCGCTCGGCCGATCGCGACCGGCGAGGAGATCGGCTGCTACGGCCTTTCGGAGCCGCAGTCCGGATCGGACGCCGGCAGCATGCGCACGCGCGCCGTGCTCTCGGCCGACGGGAGCCACTACCTGGTCAACGGCAAGAAGTCCTGGATCACCTCCGGACCGGTGGCCCGCTACATGCTGCTGTTCGCGACGGTCGACCCATCGCGCGGCCCGAAGGGCGTCACCGCGCTCATGGTCGACACCGGCGAGGCGGGCTACCTCCGCGGCAAGACCGAGCCGAAGCTCGGCATCCGCGCGTCGGCCACCTGCGAGGTCGAGTTCGCCGACTGCCGCGTACCGGTCGCGAACCGGCTCGGAGGCGAGGGACAGGGCTTCCAGATCGCGATGACGGTGCTCGACGCCGGCCGGGTCGGCATCGCGGCGCAGGCGGTCGGCATCGCGCGCGCTGCCTACGAGGCCTCGGTGCGCTTCGCCCAGGAACGCAAGGCCTTCGGCAGCGCGATCGGCAGCTTCCAGCTGATCCAGGGCAAGCTCGCCGACATGAAGTGTCGCCTCGATGCCGCGCGGCTGCTGACATGGCGGGCGGCCTGGAACAAGGCCGAGGTCCGCAAGCACGGCGGGCGCAACACGACGGAGGCCTCGGTCGCCAAGCTGTTCGCCTCGGAGACGGCGATGTACTGCGCGCACCAGGCGGTGCAGATTCACGGTGGGATTGGCTACAGCAGGGAGATGCCGCTCGAGCGCTATTTCCGGGATGCCAAGATCACCGAGATCTACGAGGGCACCAGCGAGATCCAGCGCATCGTGATCGCGCGCCAGGAGACCGGCCTGCGCTGAGCGGCGCGCGGCCGCCCGCGCTTGATTCAGAGGCGCGCGAGCCGCTCGGCGGCTGCCGCCAGCGTCGCATCCTCCTTCGCGAAGCAGAGCCTGACCAGGCGCTCGCGCGGCGGCGGAGCGGCACAGAACGGCGACACCGGGATGGCCGCGACACCGTGGCTGCGGATCAGCCCGAGCGCGAACTCCGTGTCGGGCAGGTCGGAAACCGCGCCGTAGTCGACCAGCTGAAAGTAGGTTGCGCGCGCCGGCGCGAGGCGCAGTCGCGACGGACGCAACAGTGCGACCAGGCGGTCGCGCTTCGCCTGGTAGAACGCCGGCAGCTCGTCCTCCCACTCCGGGTGCTCGCCCATGAAATCCGCAATCGCATACTGCAGCGGCGTCGCGATTGCAAACGTGACGAACTGGTGCACCTTGCGCAGCTCGGATGTGAGCGGTGCCGGGGCGACGCAGTAGCCGATCTTCCAGCCGGTCGCGTGATAGGTCTTGCCGAACGACGAGGCGACGATGCTGCGCGCCGCGAGCTCGGCGTGGCCGTTCAGGCTCACGTGGCGGAGGCCGTCGAACACCATGTGCTCGTAGACCTCGTCGGCGAGCACGAAGGCCGGCGTGTCGCGCAGCGCCGCTGCCAGCCGGTCGAGGTCGGCGGCCGACAGACAGGCACCGCTCGGATTGTGCGGCGAATTCACGATCAGGAGGCGTGTCCGGTCGCCGAGTACGCCGGCGAGCCGCTGCCAGTCGATCCCGAAGTCCGGCCGCGTCAGCGGCACCCGCCGCACGACGCCGCCGCACAGGTCAACGATCGGTTCGTAGCTGTCGTAGGCGGGCTCGAGCAGCACGACCTCGTCACCGGCGTGCACCAGCGCGAGGATCGACGACGAGAGCGCCTCGGTGCCGCCACAGGTCACCGTGATCTCCGCGTCGGGCGACGCGCTGCGGCCGTAGTGGCGCTTGAGCTTGGCCGCGATCGCCTCGCGCAGCGGCGCGGCGCCGGCCATCGGCGCGTACTGGTTGTGGTGCAGGCCTAGGTGCCGGCGGACCAGCTCGCGCAAGCGCTCCGGCGGGTCGAAGTCCGGGAAGCCCTGGCCCGTGTTGACGGCACCGAGCTCGGCGGCCAGCTGCGACATCACGGTGAAGATCGTGGTACCGACCTTCGGCAGCCGCGAGCGCAGCGGCGGCGCGGCCACGGGCAGCTCAGCGGCCGGCGGCATCGGCGGCGTACAGCGCGGCACCGACCACGCCGGCCGTCTGCCGCAGCTGCGCCGGAACGATTCGCGCGGGCGCGCGCAGCAAGTCGCCGAACTCCTCGAAGCGCTCGCTGACACCGCCGCCGATGATGTACAGGTCCGGCCACAGCAGCGCGTGGTAGCGCTCGAGCACTCGATTGACGCGCTCGCACCACGCCGGCCAGTCGAGCCGCTCGACGGTGCGTGTCCGTGCGCTCGCGCGATGCTCGGCCTCCTGCCCGTCGACCTCGAGGTGGCCGAGCTCGGTATTCGGCCACAGCCGGCCGTCGACAAAGAGCGCGGTGCCGATGCCCGTCCCGAACGTGAGCATCATCACGACCCCGCGCTCGCCGCGCCCGGCGCCGGCCCGCATCTCCGCCATCCCGGCCGCGTCGGCGTCGTTGACGACGTAGCCGGGCCGGCCGGCGGCGGCCGTCAGCAGCGCCGCCGCATCCGTGCCGATCCAGGCCTGAGCGACGTTGGTGGCGGTATGGGCAACGCCGTGCTTGATCACCGACGGGAAGGCGAGCCCGACCGCGCCGCCGCACTCGGGAAAACGCGCCACGAGCGTCGCCAGCGCGTCGCGCGTCGCCGCGAGCGGCGCTCCCGGGGGGGTGGGCACGGACTGCACCTCGCCGACGACCTTGCCCGCTGCGGCGTCGACGGCACCCGCCTTGATCGCGGATCCGCCGAGGTCGATGCCTAGCGTCGCGCGCATCAGGATGCCGCCACCGCCGCTTGCGCCTCGCGCAGCCGCCGCCGGTCGCGCCTGGCCATGTAGGTGCCGGCGGCGACAACGACCACCGTCACGATCAGCACCAGGATCGAGGCAAGCGCGTTGATGTCGGGGCTCACGCCGAGGCGTACCTTCGAGAAGACGAGCTGCGGCAGCGTCGTCGAGCCCGGCCCGGACACGAAGCTCGTGATCACGATGTCGTCCCAGGAGAGGATGAACGCGAGCACCCATGCCGATGCGATCGCCGGCGCAATCAGCGGCAGCGTGATGACGAGAAACACCTTCCATGGGCGGGCACCGAGATCCATGGCCGCGTCCTCGAGCGAACGGTCGACGGTCGCGAGCCGTGCCTGGATGACGACGATCGCATAGGCCATCGAGAAGGTCATGTGCGCGATCGTGATCGTCGTCGCACCGCGTCCGGACGGCCAGCCGATCGTCTGCTCGAGCGCGACGAACAGCAGCAGCAGCGACAGCCCCGTGATCACCTCCGGCAGCACCATCGGCGCGGTCGTCAGCAGGCCGAACAGGGCCCGCCCGCGAAAGCGCCGATAACGCTCGAGCGCAAACGCCGCAAGCGTGCCGAGGATCACGGCGCCGGTCGCGTTGACCGAGGCGATCCGCAGGCTGAGCCGCGCGGCGTCGAGGACCTGGGAATTGTGGAGCAGCTCGACGTACCAGCCGAGTGTCGGCGAGTTGGCCGAGTCCCAGACGGTGACGAGCCGCGAGGCGTTGAACGAGTAGGCGATCATCGCCAGGATCGGCACGTACAGGAACGCGAAGCCGAACGCCAGCATGCCGAGCACGAACAGCGAACGCCGGCCCGGCATCAGGCTTCCCGCTCCTGCGCCTGCACGCGCTGTAGCAGCAGCACGAAGCCGGACAGGACCGCGAGCAGCACGATCGCGAGCGCGCTCGCGACCGGCCAGTCGCGGTTGGCGAAGAACTCGTCCCAGACGACCCGACCGATCATCAGCGTGTCGGGGCCGCCGAGCAGGGCCGGGATCACGTACTCGCCCACCGCCGGGATGAACACGAGCAGGCAGCCCGCGAAGATGCCCTCACGCGTCAGTGGCAGGGTGATCGTGAAAAAGGCCTTCGTCGGCCGGCATCCCAGGTCGGCGGCGGCCTCGAGCAGCGTCAGGTCGAGCTTCTCTATGGCTGAGTACAGCGGCAGCACCATGAACGGAAGGTACGAGTAGACCATGCCGAGGTAGACGGCGAAGTCTGTCTGCAGCAACTGCAGCGGCTCGTGGACGAGGCCGAGCTTCAGCAGCAGGCCGTTGACCAGGCCGCTGCGGCCGAGCAGTCCCATCCAGGCATAGACGCGCAGCAGGAACGACGTGAAGAACGGCAGCACAACCAGCAGGAACAGGATGTTGCGCCAGGTGCCCGGGGCGCGCGCGATGCCGTAGGCCATCGGGTAGCCGATCAGCAGCGCGAGCAGCGTCGAGACCCCGGCCACCTGCAGCGAGTTCAGGAACGCCGCGACGTAGAGCTGGTCGCCGAATACGAAGCTGAAGTTCGACAGGTGCAGCCGGATCTGCACGACCTGGTCCGCGGCCCAGCTGAACACCGGTTCGACCGGCGGCATCGACAGTTGCACGTTCGAGAATGCGATCTTCAGCACAATCAGGAATGGCGCCAGGAAGAACACCGCCAGCCACAGGTAGGGCAGCGCGATGACCAGCCGGCGCCCGAGGGCCGGACGGGCAGCCACGGCCCGGCGCTGCAGACGCGCCGCCAGCGCGCCGGCCGCGTTCACCGCGTCACCACGACCGTCGCCGACGGGTGCCAGTGCAGCCACACCGCCTCGTCGTGCGCCGGCCGCTCCTCGCGGCGGAACACGTTCGGAGCCGTGATGCGCAGCTCGAAGCCGGTCGGCAGACGGACCAGGTAGCGGGTCACGTCGCCGAGATAGGCGATGCCCGTGACCGTGCCGGACAGCACGTTGTCGACCTGCGGCGGGCGCTCGCGCGTCAGCTGGATCTTTTCCGGCCGGACCGCGACCGACACCTGCGCATCGGGCGGCGCGCTGACGCCATGGTCGACGAACACGGTGGTGCCGAGCTGCGGGCAGTCGATGCGCACATGATCGGGCTCGTCCTCGACGAGCTTGCCGTCGGTGAGATTGACCGAGCCGATGAAGTCAGCCACGAAGCGCGAGTTCGGAAACTCGTAGATGTCCGTCGGCGTGCCCACCTGCAGGATCTCGCCGGCGCGCATGACGCCGATCCGCGTCGCCAGCGTCATCGCCTCTTCCTGGTCGTGCGTGACAATGATGAACGTGACCCCGAGCCGGTCCTGCAGGTTGACCAGCTCGAACTGGGTGCGCTCCCGCAGCTTCTTGTCGAGTGCGCCGAGCGGCTCATCGAGCAGCAGCAGCTTCGGCCGCTTGACCAGTGCGCGCGCGAGCGCGACGCGCTGCCGCTGGCCGCCCGACAGCTGGTGAGGCTTGCGCTTGTCGTAACCCTCGAGCTGCACCAGTGCCAGCATCTCGTGGACGCGCGTCGCTATCTCGGCACGCGCCGTGCCGTCTTGCCTGAGCCCGAAGGCGACGTTCTGCTCGACCGTCATGTGCGGGAACAGCGCATAGGCCTGGAACATCATGTTGACCGGCCGCTCGTACGGGGGCACGGCGGTCACGTCCACTCCGTCGATGAAGACCGCACCGCCCGTCGGCGCCTCGAAGCCCGCCAACATCCGCAGCAGTGTCGTCTTGCCGCAGCCCGAGCCGCCGAGCAGGCAGAAGATCTCGCCGCGAGCGATTTCGAGCGACACCTGCCGGACGGCCACGAAATCGCCGAACCGCTTGGTCAGGCCCTCGATGCGCACGTAAGGCTGGCCGGGCGGGGCTGCCGGCGTGGCGCGCGGCGCCGGGGCGGCTGTCATCGGCGGATCCCCTAGCGCCCGGTCCGGACGCGCGTCCACGCGCGATTCGCGTAGCGGGCGTAGCTCAGGGACTCGGCGCGGTGCGGCATCAGGCGTGCGACCACCTCCGCCGGCGGGAATACCAGCGGGTCCGCTCGCAACGCCGGGTCGACGAGCTTTTCGGCGGCCAGGTTCGCAGCCGGGTACTTCCGGAACTTGGTGAAGTCCGCCGAGATGTCGGCGCGCAGCAGAAAATTGATGAACTTGTGCGCGTTGTCCGGGTGCGGCGCGTCGGCCGGGATGGCCAGCATGTCGAACGAGCGCAGCGCGCCCTCCTTCGGTACCGCAAACCCGAGCTCGACACCCTTGCCTGCATCCCGCGCGCGATCGCGCGCCTGCAGCACGTCGCCGCTCCAGGCGACCGCGATGCACGTCTCGCCGTTGGCGAGGTCGTTGATGTACTGCGAGCTGTGGAAGTAGCGGATGAACGGTCGCACTTTGAGCAGCAGCGCCTCGGCCGCTGCCAGGTCCTCGGGCCGTTCCGACGCCGGATCCAGCCCGAGCCAGATCTTGCTTGCGACGAACAGCTCCGTCTCCTGGTCGAGTACGGTGAAGCCGCACTCCTTCAGCCTGGCCGCATTGCGAGGGTCGAAGACGATGCCCCAGCTGTCGACCGGCATGCTGCCGAGCGCCTTGCGGACCCGCCCGATGTTGAAGCCGAGGCCGGTGATGACTCCGGCGTATGGCACGCCGAAACGGTTGCCGGGATCGGCGCCCTCGAGCCCGTGCAGCACGACCGGGTCGAGGTTGGCGAGATTCGGCAGTTTCGACTTGTCGAGCGGCAGCAGGATGCCCTGCTTCGCCTGTCGCTCGAGAAAGAAGTCGGTCGGCACGACGACGTCGTAGCCGGTGCGGCCGGTGAGCAGCTTGGTCTCCAGCACCTCGTTGCTGTCGAAGACGTCGTAGTTGACCTTGATGCCGGTCTCGCGCTCGAACTTGCCGAGCGTGTCGGGCGCAATGTAGTCCGACCAGTTGAGGACGTTGAGTACCCTCTCCTCGGCGACCGGGGCGGGTGGCTGACCGCCCGCCGGCACCGTCTGCGGCCCGCCGCAGGCGGACAGCGCCGCCGCCGCCGCGCAGGCGAAGAGCACCAATCGGCCGCGACTCGCGGTCATCAGCCCGTTCCCTCCCCGTTCAGACGTTCAGCAGCAGGTGCTCGCGCTCCCAGGCAGAGATTACCTGCAAAAAGGCCTCGTGCTCGCACTCCTTGACGGCGGCATAGGCACCGACGAAGCGCTCGCCGATGACGTCGACCAGCGGCCGGCACTCGCGCAGCAGCCGCAGCGCCTCGGCCAGCGTGCGCGGCAGCTGGAACGGTAGGTCGTAAGCGCTGCCGCTGATGGGCTCGGTGGGCTTCAGGCCCTCGACCATACCGAGGAAGCCGCACGCCAGCGACGCAGCCATTGCCAGATACGGGTTTGCGTCCGCGCCGCCGCAGCGGTTCTCGACTCGTCGGGCGGAAGCCGCCGACATCGGCACTCGCAGCCCGGCCGTGCGGTTGTCGTAGCCCCAATGCACGTTGATCGGCGCCGAGTTGTACGGCGTCGTGCGCCGGTAGCTGTTGACGTTCGGCGCGAACAGCGACATTGCCGCGGGCAGGTAGCGTTGCAAGCCGGCGATGTGCGAGAAGAACAGGTTGGTCGGCGAGCCGTCGGCCGCGCTGAAGATGTTCTGGCGGGTCTCGGCGTTGATGATGCTCTGGTGCAGGTGCATGGCGCTGCCGGGCTCCTTCGCCATCGGCTTTGCCATGAACGTCGCGTACATCTTGTGGCGCAGCGCCGCTTCGCGGGCCGTACGCTTGAACATGAACGCCTGGTCGGCGAGCCCCATCGGGTAGCCGTGCAGCAGGTTGATTTCCATCTGCGCGGCGCCGGCCTCGTGGATCAGCGTGTCGATCTCGATTTCCTGCGCCTCGCAGAATGCGTAGACGTCGTCGAACAGGGGGTCGAACTCGTTGACCGCCGCGATCGAGTAGCTCTGCCGGCCGATTTCGGGGCGTCCCGAGCGGCCGACCGGCGGCTTGAGCGGGTAGTCGGAGTCGATGTTCGGCTCCACCAGGAAGAACTCGAGCTCCGGCGCGATCACCGGCTCCCAGCCGTGGCTGGCGTACAGGTCGAGCACCCGGCGCAGCACGTAGCGCGGTGCCATCGGCACCGGCCGACCGTCGCCGTAGAAGCAGTCGTGGATCACCTGCGCGGTCGGCTCCGCCGCCCACGGCACGGTGCGGATCGTGGTCGGATCGGCCTTCAGAACGATGTCGATCTCGGACGGGCTGATCGCGCTGTCGTCCTCGGGGTACTCGCCCGTCACCGTCTGCAGGAAGATCGATTCCGGCAGCCGCATCCCCTCCTCCTCCATGTACTTCGCCGCCGGCACGACCTTGCCGCGCGCGACGCCGGCGAGGTCCGGGATGATCGCCTCGACCTCGGAGATGCCGTGATCCTTCAGGAACTGTCGAATGGGACTCGTCGTCATGGGTCACCTGCGGTCAGTCGCCCCGGCAGCGCCGCGAGCGTGCGCCCGCGCCGCGTCACCGAACGCGGCGAACAGGGCTCTGGAGAAGTCGTCCTGCATCACCTGCCACTCGGGATGCCACTGCACCGCCGCGGCGAAGCCCGGCGCGGCCGCCACCCGGACCGCCTCGACGACGCCGTCGGGCGCACGCGCCTCGACAACGAGGCCCGTGCCGAGCCGGTCGATGCCCTGCGAATGCAACGAATTGACGCGGATCTGCTCGCGGCCGGCGAGGCGCGCGAGCAGGCCACCGGGGGTGAGCCGTATCTCGTGCGACGGCCCGTACTGCTCGGCGAGCGGACGCGTCTCGTCTTCCTTGTGCATCAGCATGCCAGGCAGCTCGTGGAGTCTCTGGTGCAGCGTGCCGCCATAGGCCACGTTGAACTCCTGGAAGCCGCGGCAGACGGCGAACACCGGCAGCCCGGACGCCACGGCACGGGGAATCAGCGGCAGTGTCGTCGCATCGCGCTCCGGATCGTGCCAGGTCCCTGGCGCGCTCGGCGCGCCGGCGTAGCGGTGCGGCTCGACGTTTGACGGGCTGCCCGTCAGCAGCACGCCGTCGCAGCGCTCGAGCAGCACTTCGAGCTCGAGCTGCGCCCCGAACGCCGGTATGACGAGCGGCACCACCCCGGCCGCCTCGACCAGCGCCGCCAGGTACTTCTCGCCAGCGCAATGAAACCAGTGACTGCCCAGCAGCCGACGGTCGGCGGGTACGCCTATGACGGGTTTGCGCGCGCTCATGTTAATTATTTTGAACAGCCACCGGACGAAACAAGTGGCGGATCGGGTACAATTTAAGCACAGGCGGGGCTCCGCCGTCGCCACCCCGACGGTACAAAACCGTCCTTCAACAGCCTATTTTTCGCATGCTGCGATGCGCCAGCAGCACTGCAACAGCTCCGGGAGCGTTTCCGGGACGAATCGGCGCGCCCGCCCGGCCCTCACAAGATCTTAAACGCCACCCTTGACAGATTGTCGTCTTTCGGGGCGCCCCGGGGACCTGGGTCAGGGCGGATGACGGATCAGGAAGCAGCGGTGGACGCGCGGCTGGCGCTCGAAATCGCGCGGGATGGTCAGCTTGGATATGTCCTCGACCAAGAGGCCTGGCAGCGCCGCCGCCTCGAGCTCGAAGCGCGAGAAATTGGTCGAGAATACGAGCACACCGCCCGGCGCGAGCAGGCGCGCGGTCGCCGTGATCAGCGCCGCGTGGTCGCGCTGAACGTCGAGCGTGCCGCTCATGCGTTTCGAGTTCGAGAACGTCGGCGGGTCGAGGAACACGAGGTCCCATCCGGCCGCTGGCGCCGCGCGCACCCATTCGCGCGCGTCGGCCTGGACCAGCACGTGCTCGCGCCCGCCGAAGCCGTTCAGCTCGAGGTTGCGGCGGGCCCAGTCGAGGTAGGTGCGCGACAGGTCGACGGTGGTGGTCGAATCCGCGCCGCCGGCCGCGGCGTAGACGCTGGCCGTGCCGGTGTATCCAAACAGGTTCAGAAAGCGCCGCCCGGCCGCGAGCTCGCGCAGCCGCGCGCGCGTCAGGCGGTGGTCGAGGAACAGGCCGGTATCGAGGTAATCGTCGAAGTTGACGAGCAGACGCAGGCCGCCTTCCCGGACCTCGTGAAAGTCCTGCTCGGCGGCCAGCTTCGCATACTGCGCCGACCCCCGCTGGCGGCGCCGGGTGCGGAACCAGATCCTCGAGTCGTCGAGGCCGAGCGCTTCCGGCAGCACGGCCACGGCCTCGGCGCGGCGCGTCCGTACCCGTTCCTCCAGGACGCTCGCCGGCGCCGCGTACTCCTGGACGTAGGCGTAGCGCTCGCCATTGCCGTACAGGTCGATCGCGAAGGCGTACTCCGGCATGTCGGCGTCGTACGCCCGGTAGCAGCTGACGTGCTCGCGCCGCGCCCAACGGCCGAGCGAGTCGAGGTTCTTGCGAAGCCGGTTCGCGAACATCTGCGCCCCGGGCGACTCGCGGCGGGCCGGGTCGACGGGCGGCAGCCGGCCGGGCCGGAACTCGCGGCTGTATCGCTCCGGCGCCACGTCGAAGCGCAGCAGCTGCACCTCGAGCGGGCCATTGAACAGGCGGTGGCGACGACGCGCCTCGATCTTGAGCTCGCGGCCGAGCGCCGGGTTGCCGGTCAGGACGCCGGCGCTCCAGCCGTTGAAGCGATCCTTCAGCAGCCGGCCGAGCTCGGCGTAGAGCGCGCGCAGCGCGTCCGCCTCGCCGATGCGCTCGCCGTACGGGGGATTGACGAGCAGGAGGCCGGACTCGGCCGGGCGCCGGACCGAGGCGAGCGGCAACCGCTCGATGCGGACCCGGTCCGCAATGCCGGCCAGCGCCGCTGCGCCCTGCGCCGCGGCGACCGCGCGCGCATCGAGATCGCTGCCGAATATGCGGCCGCCGGGGTAGGCCGACGCCTCGCGGCGCACGCGCGCCTCGGCGACCAGCGATTCCCACAACGGCGCGTCGTGGCCGGCCCAGCCGAGGAAGCCGAAATACTCGCGGCCGAGCCCGGGCGCGACGTCGCAGGCCATCAGCGCCGCCTCGATCGGCAGCGTGCCCGAGCCGCACATCGGGTCGACGAACGCG
Source organism: Pseudomonadota bacterium (assembly GCA_025351005.1). Taxonomy (GTDB): domain Bacteria; phylum Pseudomonadota; class Gammaproteobacteria; order Steroidobacterales; family Steroidobacteraceae; genus CAIKZZ01. The sequence goes on from JANXWS010000049.1 coordinate 18,729, forward strand.
CCGCCCGCGACGGCTATCCCCGGCCAGCCGCAGCGCAACAGCAGCGCCGCGGCGAGGTTCTCCTTGAGCGGCGCGGCGACGCCCGCGGTCCGCCAGCCGCGGCGGTGCAGGCTCTCGCCGGCCAGGTCGATCGCGAACACGGCCTCGTCGTCGACGACGCGGACATTGACGCGAACGCCCGGCCGGCCGGTGTCGACGTCAGGCCGGCTGCCGCGGCGCTCGCGGAGCTGGTCGACGATGGCGTCCTTCACCTTCAATGCGCCGTAGCGCGTGTGCGTCATCGTCGAGCGCGCCGTGTCGAAGTCGACGGCCAGCGTCGCCTGCGCGCCGATGTGGGCGCCCCAGTCGATCTCGCGGGCCGCCGCGTACAGCGCCTCGGGTGAGGCGGCCGGAGCCGCGTGCAGCCGCAGCAGGACCCGGCTCGCCAGCCGCGACCAGAGGCAGGCCCGGTACGCGGTCTCGAGCGTGCCGCTCCAGGTCACGCCCCACGGCCGTTCACGCCCGCCCTCGACTCCTTCGGCGGCCAGCTCCGCGGCCAGCAGGTCGGCCGCCCCGAGCGGCGCCGTGGCCACGAAGTCCGGCATCAGCCGAGCTCGATGACGCGGGCGCCGGCCGGCGCCGCGAGAAAGCGCTTCAGGATCCGGTAGACGTCCGGGTCGAACGAGACGGCGTCCGCGTCGAGGCCGTCCGCGTCGGCGGCGTCGCGCACGGTGCCGAGATAGCGCCAGTCGTCGAGCACGTGCAGGTCCTGCTGGCCGCGCCAGTCGCGCTCGGCGACCAGGACGCGGCCGCGGTACGGCCACGGTGTCAGGCGCAGGCGGGCGAGCGCCAGCCGCAGGCGGGCGTTGTGTAACGCCGCGGGCTCGGCACCGATGCAGGCGCCTTTGCAGCGCTTGAGCTGGTACGCGAAGCAGGACCCGGCCGTTCCCGGGCCGGCGCCGCGCTCGAGCCCGAGGACCAGCGCGCACAGCTGGTGCGCGCGCACGATCTCCTCGAGCGCACGCCACGCCACCGGCGCCTCACGGTAAAGCCCGTAGAGCTCGCCGCGCGCGGCGCGGCCGAGCGAGTCGAGTTCGACGACGGCGACGTGGTCGGGCGCCGCAGCGCCGGGCTCGAGCCGCAGCGTGTAGACGCCTTCCGCCGCCCGCAGCCGCCGGTTGTGCAGTGGGCGGTCGGCCCTGACCGCGCGCGTCTCGAGCAGCAGCGCGCCAAGCGCGCCGGCAGTCTCTGTCCAGGCGACCCGCTGCACCTGTCGCGCGAGTCGCTGCGCGCCCGCCGAGCGCTGCACGACGGCAAAGTGCTGCAGCACGCGGCTGCGGATGTTGTTGCTCTTGCCGACGTACAGCAGCGCGCCGTCCTCGCCGTAGAAGCGGTAAACGCCGGCGGACTCCGGCAGCTCGTCGGCGAGCCCCGCCGGTAGCTGCGGCGGTAGCGGCGCTTCCCGGAGGACCACCGCGACCGCGGCCGCGAGCGTTGCCGGCGCGACCTCCCGCCGCCACACGTCGAGCAGCTCGCGCAGCACGCGCGCGTCGCCGAGCGCCCGGTGGCGGGCCGCGCACGCGAGTCCGTGGCGGGCGATCACGGCGTCGAGGTTGTGGCGCGGCTGTTGCGGGAACAGCCGTCGCGACAGCTTGACGGTGCACAGCAGGCGCGCAGTGAAGCGAAGCTCGAGCCGGGCCAGCTCGGCGCGGATGAATCCGTAGTCGAAGCGCGCGTTGTGCGCGACGAAGACCCGACCGGCGAGCCGCGCGAGCAGCTCGCGATGCACGTCCTCAAATCGCGGCGCGTCCGCCACCATCTCGTCCGAGATGCCGGTGAAGGCCGCGATCTGCGGGGGAATGCGGGTCCCCGGGTTTACGAGTGTCGACCACTCGCGCACGCTGCCGTCACGGTCGATCTCGACGGTGCCGATTTCGATGATGCGGTGCCACGTGGCATTGCCGCCGGTCGTCTCGAGGTCGACGCAGACCAGGTCCGCATCGATTCCCGGCGCCTCGCTCACGGACACCGCTCCGGCGCTGGCGGGGCGTCGCCACCGCCCGTCGCTGCCGGCCTCAGTCCGCGCCGCGTCCGGGGTGTCGCAACGCCCAGCGGCGCGAACGGCACGTCGTGGAGTGCCGGCAGCGGGGGACGTTCGGGCCGGGCGGGCGCCGAATTGACGGCGACGGCAGGTACCACGGGGCTCTCCGGCATTGATGGGATATGCCCTGGCGCGGCTCACGGGCCCGGCAGCGTGCACGCGCTGATGATCTCACAGTCGTCGTCGTTGGGATTCCGGAACCGGTGCGGGACGGCCGCCGAGAAATAGTAGGCGTCACCCGCTTCGAGCACGCGAGTCGCGCTGCCCGCGGTCACTTCGACGCGGCCACGGATCACGACGCCGCCCTCCTCGCCCGGATGCGACCGCATCTCCGGGCCGGTGTCGGCGCCTGGCGCATACCGCGCGTGCAGGATCGACATCGTGCGCTGCGGCCGGCCCGCGGCGACGAGCCGCAGCTCGACGGGTGGCGCGGAGATTTCCGCCAACTCACGGCGCGCGTAGAACACTGGCGGCGGCACCGCGAGGTCCATCGTGAAGAATTCGGCGAGCGACATCGGGATGCCGTCGAGAACCTTCTTCAGGGAACTCACAGAGGGGCTGACGCGATTCTGCTCGATCAGCGAGATCATGCCGTTGGTGACGCCGGTGCGCTTCGCCAGCTCGCGCTGGGAGAGCCCGTGCAGTTGCCGGATCGCGCGCAGGTGGCTGCCGACGTCGATGCCGGTCGTCACGTGCCGTCTGCGTAAAGAATAATGAACATTTCGGCCTGAATCTCACTCGATTATGGCCAAAGTGTCAATTATTCTAGCCATGCTTCGGGACGCCGGCGGCGACGACCGGCGACCGGATCGATACCCAAGGCCGGGCGCGGCCCCGAACTGACGGCGACGCCGGGCGGCGTCGCGGCGGCTGCCCTGCGTGTACCACCCATTGGCGCGAATTCCCTGCGCTCGCCCGAAAATCTCCCTACCCCCTCGCTCGCGCGCGGACGTAGCATGACTGCCGATGCAGCGTCGGCTGAGACACGGGGGCGCGATCATGACTGCCCGACTGATTCCGGAAGTGGGTCACTGGTACGCGCACCGCGACAAGGGCGCGATGTTCCAGGTCGTCGCAGTGGATGAGGACGGCGGCTGCGTCGAGATCCAGGACTTCGACGGCGACGTTGACGAAGTCGACCTCGATGCCTGGTTCGCGATGCCGATCGACCATGCCGAGGCACCCGAGGACTGGAAGGGTCCGGTCGACGACGTCGAATCCGACGGTCCCGACGATGCGCCCTCGCCCGGCAGGACGCGGCTGTCGCTCGGCGTACAGCTCAACGAGATCGCGACCGAGATGCAGGACGCCATCGAGGCGGCGGACCCCGAAGAGGAATACGACGCCAGGCACTGACGGCGCCGGCCGCGAGCGAGGCGAACGCGGCGCGTGCCACCGTCAGAGCGGCGGGAACACGACCGGGCGGCTGATCGCGCGGCGCGGCACCGGCGTCTTAAACCCCTCCGGCTTGACGATCAGCACGTCGCACTTCAGCCGGTCGATGACACTCTCGGCGGTGCTGCCGATGAACAGCCGCCGCAGGCCGCTGCGCGACACCGCCCCCATGACGACGATGCTCGCGTCGAGCTCCTGCGCGAGGTCCGGCAGCTCGTCGATCGGCAGCCCGGTGCGCAGGTGCGTCTGGCGCGGGCCGAGGCGGTACGGGCCGACCAGCGCGTCGAAGGCAGCGTGGACGTCGGCGCTGTGCTGCTCGGCGACTTCCGGCGGCAGCGGCAGCGGCTCGACCATGAACCCGGTCGCGAACGGCATGGCCAGCATGTAGAAGTGGGCGACGTGCAGCCGGCCGCCGAACGTCTCCGCGATCGCGGCGGCGGTCGCCAGCAACCGCGCGTCGAGCGCGGCGGGCTTCCCGTGCACGTGCAGCGGATCGATCGACGCCACGACGCGCGGGCGCTGGTAGCGATCCCTCATCTTCACGAGCAGCAGCGGACAGGGGCAGAGCCGGATCAGCTGCCAGTCGGAGTTGCCGAGCACCATGCGGGCGGCGGCGCCGTGCCGGTGGCTGTCGATCACCAGCAGGTCGACCTTCTCGCGCAGCACCTCGCGGACGATGCTCTCGTGCACCGGGTAGTCCCACCGCACCCGGAGGTGGACCGCAATTCCCACCGCCGCCAGCGGCCGCGCGAGACGCTGGAGCTGGCTTTTGCGTGCGTTGACGGCAGTCTCGACGTCGCGCTGCAGGTCGAGCGGGCTGTAGAACTGCTCGCCCGCGACGTATGGGCTGTACAGGCTATGAAACAGCGTCACACGGGCGCCGGTCTTCAGTGCGAGTTCGAGGGCGCGGGAGACGGCGGGCGACGGCTTCGCGCCTGGGTCGGCGACTGCGACCAGGATGTGCTTGGATTCAAACATCGTCTGCTGCTCCGCGACCGTGCTGCAGCGAGCCTACGCCGCCGGTGACGCGGGCGGGATCGACGGTTCCTCGTACGGCCTTGCGTCCATTACCTAACGGCGGGGATCCACGGCAGCGTGTCCAGGTCGGCGTTGCCGCCGGTCAGAATCACCGCGACCCGCGTCGCGCGCGCCCGGCCCTCGAGCAGCGCGGCCACCGGCACCGCCGCCGACGCCTCGACGACCACCTTCAGGCTGTCGAACAGCAGGCGCATGGCGGCCACGATGCCGTCCTCGCTGACCGTGACGATGTCGTCGACGTTCGCGCGCGCCAGTCGCAGGGTGCGCGCCGACAGCGCGCCGCGCAGGCCGTCGGCGATCGTGTGGGGATCGCGCTGCGCCACCAGCTCGCCGCCGTGAAACGAGCGGCACGCGTCGTCGGCGCCCGCCGGTTCGACGCCGATCACGAGTGCCTGCGGCCAGAGGCGACGGCAGGCAAGGGCCGTGCCGGCGAGCAGGCCGCCGCCACCGACCGGCACCAGCACCAGCTCCGGGGCCGCGACCTGGACGGCGAGCTCGAGCACGATCGTGCCCTGCCCGGCAATGACCCACGGATCGTCGTAGGGGTGCACGAGCGTGGCGCCCGACCGGAGCACCAGCTCGGCCGCAGCCGATTCGCGCGCCGCGAGGCTGGGCTCGCATTCGGTGATGCGGCCACCGTAGGCCTCGACCGCGGCTCGCTTGATGCGGGCCGCGCCGCGCGGCATCACGATGTAGCTCGGGATGCCGCGCAGCCGGGCGGCACGCGCCAGGGCCGCGGCATGGTTGCCCGACGAGTGCGTGGCGACGCCGTGTGCGGCGGCGGCCGCGTCGAGCGCGAACACGGCATTGCAGGCACCACGCGACTTGAAGGCGCCTGCCGCCTGCAGGTTCTCGCACTTGAACTCGACGCCGGCACCGAGCGTGCGCGAGAGCTCCGGGGAGCTCAGCACCGGGGTGCGGCGCACGTACGGCTCGATGCGCCGGGCGGCGGCTTCGAGGTCGTCGAATTGCGGGTCGACGTCTGCGCTCAAGCAATCCTCCCCGGTACCGCCGGTTCCGTGCGGCGGACCGACGCCGTCATTGTAGAACCGGCTGCCCCCGGCCGCGGCATTGTGTAACCTCTAGGGCAGCGCCGACCCGGCGCCCCGCAGCCGAACACCCATGACCCAGATCGCCGCCGCGGCCCCCGCCGACGACCAGGCCCTCAGCCGGTCGCTCAAGTCCCGCCACGTGTCGATGATCACGATCGGCGGGATCGTCGGCGCTGGCCTCTTCGTCGGCAGCAGCGCGGCGATCGCGGCCGCGGGCCCGGCCAGCGTCCTCAGCTACGCGCTGACCGGCCTGCTGGTGCTGCTGGTCATGCGCATGCTTGGCGAAATGGCCGTCGACATGCCGCAAGTGCGTTCGTTCACCGAGTTCGCCCGGGCCGGACTCGGCAACTGGGCCGGGTTCTCGGTCGGCTGGCTGTACTGGTACTTCTGGGTGATCGTCATCCCGGTCGAGGCGATCGCCGGCGCCCAGATCCTGCAGCAGTGGGTACCGCTGCAGGACTGGCAGATCGGCGCGGTGCTGATGATGATGATGACCGCCGTCAACCTGATGTCCGCCCTCGCTTACGGCGAGTTCGAGTTCTGGTTCGCCTCGATCAAAGTCACGGCAATCATCGTGTTCATCCTGATTGCCGCGGCGCATGCCTTTGGCTACCACTCGGCGACCGGCCCGACCTTCGGCAACCTCGTCAACTACGGGGGCTTCGCGCCGCAGGGTCCGTTCGCGGTGCTGGCCACCGTCGTGACCGTGATCTTCTCCATGATGGGCGCCGAGGTGGTGACGATCGCGGCGGCGGAGTCGGCCGAACCGGCGCGGGCAGTCGCGCGCATGACCTCGACGATCATCTTCCGGATCCTGATCTTCTACGTCGGCTCGATCTTCATGATCGTCAGCGTCCTGCGCTGGGACGTCGTGACGCCCGGGACATCGCCGTTCACCCTCGCGCTCGACGCGATGCGCGTTCCGTGGGCGGCGACAATCATGAGCGGGATCATCCTGACGGCCGTGCTGTCCTGCCTCAACTCGGCGTTCTACGTCGCCTCGCGAGTACTGTTCGTACTCGCCTCGCGCGGCGATGCGCCGCACTGGCTCGTCAGGACGAACGCCCGCCACGTGCCGGCGCGCTCGGTGCTGCTCGCGAGCGTCGCAGGCTTCGCCGGCGTGGCCGCCGCGCACTTCTCGTTCAGCGGCGTGTTTCGCTTCCTGGTCAACGCGTCCGGGGCCTTGATCGTGTTCATCTACATCGCGATCGCGGTGTCGCAGGTGCGCCTGCGCCGCCAGGGGGAGCGCGCCGGCCGGCCGACGCCAACGCTGCCGATCTGGTTGTTTCCGTGGCTCAGCTACCTGGCGATCGCGGGCCTCGTGCTGGTACTGGTCGCGATGGGGCTGAAGGAATCGCACCGCAGCGAGCTGGCCGCGAGCATCGTTTCGGTCGCGATCGTGCTGCTCGCCTATGCGGTGCTGCGCCGCCGGCGGGCCGCCTCGAAGCCATGAGCGCACAACCGTCCGCCGTCGGCGACGCCGCGGAGATCACGCGGCTGAGGTCACTCTTCGCGCGCCAGCAAACCGCATTCCTGGCGCACCCCTATCCCGCCGCCAGCGAGCGCCGGGCCCACCTGAAGGCGCTGCGCGCGGCGCTCCGGCGCCACCAGGACCGCATCGCGCAGGCCATCGGCGACGACTTCGGCGGTCGCGCGCCGTTCGAGTCGAAGCTCGTCGACGTGCTCGGCCCGGTGCTCGAGATCAACCACGCGCTCGGCCACCTCGGGAGCTGGATGCGCTCGCGCGGCCGGCGCACGGAGCTCGTGTTCGCGACCAACCGGGCGTACGTGATGTACCAGCCGAAGGGCGTGGTCGGCGTCATCGCTCCGTGGAACTACCCGGTCTATCTCGCGCTCGGCCCGCTGACGGCGGCGCTCGCGGCCGGCAACCGCGCGATGCTCAAGATGTCGGAATTCACGCCGCGCACCTGCGTCGCGGTGCGCACGATGCTGGCCGAGTGCTTTGACGAGGACCGGGTCGCCGTGGTCGGCGGCGCCGTCGAGGCCGCGCAGGCGTTCGCCGGGCTGCCGTTCGACCATCTGGTATTCACGGGCTCGCCGGCAATCGCGCCACACGTCATGCGCGCCGCCGCCGCCAACCTGACGCCGGTGACGCTGGAGCTGGGCGGCAAGTCACCGGCGATAGTCGCCCCCGGCGCGGACCTGGCTGCGGCGGCGCGCGCCGTTGCGCACGGCAAGGCGTTCAACGGCGGCCAGACCTGCGTCGCGCCGGACTACGCGCTGGTGCCGCGGGCCCAGGTCGGCGTGTTCGCGGCGGCCGTCGCAGCGGCGTTTCGGGCGCTCTATCCGACAGTCACCAACGTCGCCGACTACACCGCGATCGTGACCGACCGCCAGTACGCACGCCAGCTCGCGCTGCTCGCCGACGCCCGTGCTGGCGGCGCCAGCGTCGAGGCGGTGGGCGCAACCGGCGGCGACCGGCGCCTGCCGCTGCACGTCATCACGGGTGTCACGGACGGGATGCGAGTCGCGCGCGAAGAAATCTTCGGACCGCTGCTGCCGGTGATCGGCTACGACCAGGTCGCGGACGCGATCGCCTACGTCGCGGCCCGGCCGCGACCGCTCGCGCTCTACCCGTTCGGGTTCGGCGGCGAGGCGCTCGCGACGCTGCTCGAGCGTACCCACGCCGGCGGCGTCACCGTCAATGACTGGGGCTGGCACGTCTTCAACCACGATCTGCCGTTCGGCGGGTCCGGCACCTCCGGCATGGGCACCTACCACGGCGCAGAAGGCTTTCGCGAACTGTCGCATGCCAAGGCGGTGTTCAAGCGCCACCGGTTCTTTCCGGTCTGGCTGTTCTATCCACCCTACGGCACGCTCGTGCAGCGCCTGGTCGTCTGGCTCTACCTCGGTCGGCGACCTCCCTGAGCGGGCCGCGCGTGCCATGCGGCGCGCGTCTGACCGAACGCGTCCACTTCCTGGCCGAGCGGCGGCGGCAGGACGACCCGGCGCAGCCAGCTCGAGCCGAGCCGCTGGGCGAGCGCGCGCGAGCGCTCGTTCTGTGCATCGATGCAGTGGATCACGTCCTGCCAGCCGAGCGTTGCGAATGCCCAGTCGATCGCGGCGACCGCAGCCTCGAAGGCGATGCCGCGGCCCCAGGCGTCGCGCACGATGCCCCACCCGATCTCGTTGCCGGGCCAGCCATCCGGCCGCCACGGCCCGAGCCGCCCGAGCCACCGTCCCGTCGCCTTCTCGATCACCGAGAACATGCCAAAGCCGTACAGCGCCCACGAGCCGGCCATCAGCCCGAACGCGCGCCAGGCGACGGGCCGCGGCTGCTCGCCCCCCATGAAACGCATGGACTCCGCGTCGGCGGCGAACGCCGCCCAGCCCTCGAAATCCCCGACCCGGGTCGGTCGCAGGATCAGCCGCGCCGTCTCGAGCGCCGGTCCGTCGCTTGGCGGCACGGCGCTCACGTCCACTCGGTCAGACCTTCGCGCTCGTTCAGCAACCGGAACGACGGCCGGGCCTTGAGCGCGGCCACGAGCACGCCGACCGCCGGCCAGGTGGTCGCCGGGCGCGACATGTTGCGTGACCAGCGCGCGAGCATCGCAGCATGGAAGTCCACTGCCGTTGGACCCCGGCCCGCGATCCAGGGCCCTTCGGCCGCGAGAGGTGCGCCTCGAGCCGGTCAAAAGCCGCCTCGATCCGGCCGCGGGCGCGCTCCTGGACCACTGCCACGTGCTCGGGACCCGCCGCTTCGTCGGGGTAGAACCAGTTGCGGAACGCCGGCTGCAGCGTGTTGGCGAGGTGCAGCATCCACTGCAGGTACGGTACACGCGCCGGCGCTCCGGCCGGCGGGGCGAGTCCCGCCTGCGGATGGCGCTCCGCGAGCAGCATCGCGATCGCGGCGGCCTCGTAGACCGGCCTGCCGTCGCAGATCAGCACCGGCACGAGCCCGTTCGGGTTGAGCGCCAGGTAGCTCGCCTGCTTGTGCTCGCGGCGCTCGCCATCGATGCGCCGCAGCTCGTGCGTGGCACCGATCTCGAGCAGCAACCAGTGGACGACGAAGCTGGCCGCGCCCGGCATGTAATACAACGTATACATTGGCTCCCCCTGCCGCGCCCGCCGGCCTGAACGGCCATTATGCCGACTGGGCGCACGCCCGCCGGTCATTCATAATGGAGGGCCGCCGCTCCCCGGCCTCGCGAGCCCGACCGCATGTCCGCAGCCCCCGCCCGTCCGCCCGTGCCGACGACGACCGCCAGCTACAGCATCATGCGTCTGCGCGAGATGCTGTCGTCGTACTACAACCGCTCGACGGCGCTCGCGCTCCTCGGCGCCGACGCCGTGCTCTTCGTCGCCGGCGAGTGGCTGGTCGCGCGCGGCGGCTCGCTCTGGCTCGCCCTCGGTGGCGGCGCGCTCGCGACGCTCGCGATCGTGAGGCTCTTCATCATCGGCCATGACGCCTGCCACGGCAGCCTGACCGACCACGCGACGCTGAACAAGGTGCTCGGCCGGATCGCGTTTCTGCCGTCGCTGACCCCGTTCTCGCTCTGGCGCGTCGGCCACAACGTCGTCCACCACGGTTTCAACAACCTCAAGGGCCGTGATTTCGTCTGGGAGCCGCTCGATCCGGTGGAGTGGCAAGCGCTGTCGCGGCGCCGCCAGCTGCTCGAACGCATCTATCGCAGTGCGTTCGGGCCGTTGCCCTATTACCTGGTCGAGATCTGGTGGCGCCGGCTGTACTTCCCGGGCAGGGAGAATGCGCCCGGGCAGCGCGCCGAGTTCATGTGGGACTCGCTGCTCGTGACTGTGTTCGCGCTCGGCTGGGCCGGGCTGCTGGTCGCCTCCGCCGGCGGCGCGCCCGGCCGGACCGCGCTCGCGCTCACGCTCGGCTTCGTCGTGCCGTTCCTGGTCTGGAACTGGACGGTCGGCTTCGTCGTCTACCTGCACCACACCAATCCCGACGTCGTCTGGTATGCCGACAAGTCGATGTGGCTGAAGGCGCAGGGCATCCTGCAAGGCACCGTCCGCTACCGGGTGCGACCGTGGTGGAACTGGCTGCTGCACAACATCATGGAGCACGCGGCCCACCACCTCGACCCGCGCATCCCGCTGTACCGGCTGCAGGCGGCGCAGGCCGCGCTGGCGCGCCAGGTACCGGACATCCCGGTGGTCGAGCTCTCGCTGCGCACGTACTGGCGCGCCGTGCGGCGTTGCAAGCTGTTTGATTGCGATCGGCGCGAGTGGGTCGTCTTCCCGCGCCGCGTCGCCGGCCCGGCCTGACGGTGGCACGCGGCGCCGTCAGCCGCCGATGCTGAGCGCAGTGCGCGGAAACGCGTCGCTGTCGTCCTCGTCCGGCCGGCTCGTCAGGCACGGGAAATCCTTCTCGACCAGGATCTGGAGCGCGCCGCGACCGAGCGGCAGCTCGGCGTGCAACGCCACGTCCGCCGACCGCGCCCAGCCGTCGACCGCCGCCTTCGGCACCGTGACGACGAGCGCACCCGCCGTCGAACGCGCAACGATCGCGGCCGCCGCCGCGTCGGCCTCGAGCTCGTAGCCAAGCACGGAACCATCCGGGAAATGCGTCGATTCCGCGACCCGGCCGCGGTCCACCAGTTCGCGGACCTCGCTGCGGGTCAGCCGCAGGCGAATCGAGTCACCCTTGATCCTGAGTTTCATAATGCCCCTCGTGGGCGCCCGGCTAGGGACGCATGCGCTCGCCGTTCGCGTAGATGACGTGCCGATCGGGTCGCGCAAACCCGACCAGCGTGACGCCGAACTGGCGTGCTGCGCGGATGGCGAATGCGGTCGGCGCAGACACCGCCACGACCGCCGCGATGCCGACGGTCGCCGCCTTCTGCACGATCTCGTAGCTCGCACGGCTGGTGACGATCGCATAGCCGCAGGCGAGATCCTCGCCGCCCCGCACCAGCGCGCCGATCACCTTGTCGAGCGCGTTGTGCCGGCCGACATCCTCGCGGACCAGCACGACGCCGCGCGCCGGCACGACCCAGGCGGCGGCGTGAATGCTGCCGGTGCGCGCGTTGAGGGCCTGCCGCTCGGCGAGCGTGGCGAGCGCCGCCTGCAGCGCCCGTGACGACAGCTCGAGGCCCGGACCGAGCGCCGGCGGGGCGCGGATCGCGTCGGCGAGCGTCTCCGCGCCGCACATGCCGCAGCCCGTGCGGCCGGTCAGGTTGCGGTGGCGCTGCAGCAGCGACGCGAAGCGCTCCGGCGCGATATCCAGGTGCACCTCGAGCGCGTCGTCGACGACCTGCACGCCGACCGAGCGGATCTCGTCGGGTGCGGCGACGATCGCCTCGCTGAGCGTGAAGCCGACGGCGAGGTCCTCGAGATCGGCGGGCGTCGCCAGCATCACGACGTGCGACACGCCGTGGTACCTGAAGGCGACGGCGCGCTCGTCGGCGACCTCGTCGCTGGCGTGCTCGACGACGCCCGCGCTCCAGCGCTCGACCTCGACCGGCACGACCGCCGGCGGCATGCCGGTGGTGCCGGTCTCGCCGCGCCAGGCGTTCGGGGACTTGCTCACGGCGCGATGCTACGCGACCGCGACCGTCGCTGTCCCGGCCGCGAGCCTGCCGATGACCGCGGCCTCGCTGCCGCCGTGGCGCCGGAACTCCGTGAGCACGCCGTCGACCGCGTCCGGCGCGCAGCTGACGAGCAGCCCGCCCGACGTCTGCGGGTCGGTCAGCAGCGCGCGCCGCGGCGCATCGATGCCGGGACCGAGACGGACGGCCGGGCCGTAGGAGTCCCAGTTGCGGGCCGACGCGCCGGTCACACAGCCCTCCGCGGCGAGCCGCATCACGCCCGGCAGCACCGGCAGCGCCTCGTCGCTGAGCGTCGCGCAGAGGCCCGAACCGCGGCACATGCCGAGCAGGTGGCCGAGCAGCCCGAAGCCGGTGACGTCGGTGAGGCCGTGGACGCCGGGCAGGCGCGCGAGGCCGGGTCCGGCCAGGTTGAGGCGCGTGGTCGTATCGATCAGCGTCCGGTAGCCGGCCGCGTCGAGCGCGCCGCTCTTCAGCGCCGCCGACAGGATGCCGACGCCGAGCGCCTTGCCGAGCACCAACCGGTCACCGGCCTGCGCGTCGCAGTTCCGCTTCAGGTCGCGCGGCGCGACCAGTCCGACGACCACCAGCCCGTAGATCGGCTCGACCGAGTCGATCGAGTGGCCGCCGGCGACCGGGATGCCGGCGGCGGCGCACACCGACTCGCCGCCGCCCAGGATCTCGCGGATCACCGACGGCGGCAGGACCTTGAGCGGCATGCCGACGATCGCCAGCGCAAACAGCGGCGCGCCGCCCATCGCATAGACGTCCGAGAGCGCGTTGCAGGCGGCGATGCGCCCGAAGTCGAACGGATCGTCGACGATCGGCATGAAGAAGTCGGTCGTCGCCACGATCGCCTGAGTGTCGTTCAGCTGATAGACCGCCGCGTCGTCGCCGGTCTCGCGCCCGACCAGCAGCGCTGCCGGAACCGACGAGGGCAGGCTGTCCCGCAGGAGCTCGGCGAGCACGGCGGGCGCGATCTTGCAGCCGCAGCCGCCGCCGTGCGAGAGCGACGTCAGGCGCGGAACTGGATCGAGCGGCAGCGTTGGCACGGCCGGGCCCCGGGTGTGGCGGAAGGCAGCAGGAGTCGAACCTACCAAGAAGCGGCTGACGCCCCCTGCTGGGGTTGAAGCCCAGCCGCATCGCCGGATGCGTATGCCTTCCAGTCGCGCCGATCGTAGCCTATCGCGAACCGCGCCAGCCACTGCCCGGCCGCAGCACGTGGCGTTCGCCCAGCCGGCGCGTGTAGCCGACACGGTCGAAGAACTCAAGGATCTGGATCGCCCGCTTGCGCCCTACGCCGAGCCGGTCGCGGAACCGCGCGGCCGTCGCGCCCTCTGCCTCCGTCGCCAGCGACGCGACGATCGCCGCGAGCTCGTCGACCACCTCGCGCGCGTAGTAGAGGTCGGGAACGACTGCGCAGACGCGCCCTTCCCGGCCGACGGCGGCGAGCACCTGCCGGACGCGCGCTTCGGGCTCGCCGCTGCTGCGCCCGAGCTCGCGCACCCACGGCGGATCGAGACGACCCGCAGCGCAGAGCGGCAGCAGCTTGTCGATGAGCTCGCGGTCGCGCGCGTTCAGCTCCAGGGCGTGCGCGGGCAGCTGCAGCCAGGCGCCCGCGCGCCGGATCCGGCCGGACGCCACCAGTTCCTCGACAAGCGCCCGCCACAAGCGCTCGGGCGCGAGCGGCGCGACGATGCGACGCAGCCGTGCGACGTCCGGTCCCGGTTCCGCCGGGTGCGCGGCGTGGAAGGCCGCGAGCGCCGCGAGTGCGGCGTCCGCTGCGCACCGCCAGTGCACCTCCGCCACCAGGAACTCGTCGTCGTCGGCGCCCGTGCGAATGCGCCGCGTACCGTCCGGCAGAGTCAATGCCGCGAGCGGCGCCGCAGTTGCAAGCCTGAGCTCCGCCCGGCTCAGGCCCCACGGTGCCACCGCGAGCAGCGGCGCCGCGTCGGCGCGCTCGAGCGCCTGCTCGAGGGCCGCGAGCCATGCGCGCCGCGCGGCACTGCGCCGGCGACGGGCCGGCGCACGCGGATCGAGCAGCACGCCGCCGCCGATCGTGCGCCGGGCGGATGCGTCGCGGACGATGAACCGCTCGCCGGGCGCGCCGCAGACCGGACGGTCGAAGACGAGCTGGGCGTGTGCCGACTCACCCGGGACGAGCCGCTCGCCCGCGAGCGGCAGCAGGTGTGCGGTCGCGTGTGCCGCGCCGAAATGCACGTGCACCGGTGCATAGCCGCCGAGCGGTTCCGGCTCGCTTCCGAGGAGCGTGAAGCGCGCGTCGATGCGGATCGTCGGCAGCAAGGTGCCCGGGACCGCGAGCCAGTCGCCGCGGCGGATCGCGGCCGGCTCGATGCCGGCGAGGTTGAGCGCGCAACGTTCGCCGGCGCAACCCGCATCCGCGACCCGGTTCTGGCTGCGGATGCCGCGCACACGCACCGCGACCCCGGCGGGCAGCAGCTCGAGCGTGGCGCCGGTCTCGACCCGCCCGGCGAAGGCGGTGCCGGTAACGACGGTGCCGTGGCCGGCAAGCGTGAACGCCCGGTCGACCGCGAGCCGGAACAGCCCGTCCGCGCGCCGCGCCGGGAGTCCGGTCGCCGCGGCGCGGAGCAGGCGGGCGAGCCTGGCGACGCCCGGGTCGGCCGGGTCCGTCCCGTTGACCGCGACCAGCGGCGCACCGGCCAGGCGGGTCGGCGCGAGCAGCAGCCGGACCTCGTGCTCGACCTCAGCCTGGCGCGCGTGGTCGGTGCGATCCGCTTTCGAGAGGGCCACCGCGCCGCACGCGACGCCGAGCAGGTCGAGGATCGCGACGTGCTCGCGCGTCTGCGGCATCACGCCGTCGTCGACGGCGACCACGAGCAGCGCGAAGTCGATGCCGCAGGCGCCGGCCAGCATCGTGTGCACCAGCCGCTCGTGGCCGGGCACGTCGATGAAACCGAGCGTGGCCCCGTCGTCCGCCGGCGCGTAGGCGTAACCCAGCTCGATCGAGATGCCGCGCGCCTTCTCCTCGGCGAGCCGGTCGGTGTCGACGCCGGTGAGCGCGCGCACCAGCGTCGTCTTGCCGTGGTCGATGTGACCCGCGGTGCCGACGATCATGCGTGCCGGCGGCCGAGCTCCGCGAGCAGCGCCGCCTCGTCGTCCGCGGCGAGGCAACGCAGGTCCAGCCACAGCGCGTCGTCCGCAACCCGGCCGATGACCGGCCGCTCGAGCGCGCGCAGCGAGCCGTTGAGCGGCTCGATGCCCGCGGGCCGTGCGCCCGCGGCACGGCGCACCGCGAGGCCTGCGCTCGGCAGCGTCGCGCCCGGCTGCGCGCCGCTGCCAATCTGGCTCTCGAGCGGTTCCGGCGTGACGAGGTAGCCGCACCCGAGCACCGCTGCCACCGCCGGCGCGAGCCGGGTCGCCTGCTCCCAGATCGCGGCGCGCGGCCGGGTCAGCAGCGCGAGCGTCGTCAGCCGCTCCGGCAGTCGCTCGGGGGCACGGTACAGCGCGAGCACGGCCTCGAGCGCGGCGATGGTCAACTTGCCCACGCGCAGCGCTCGCTTGAGCGGGTCGCGGTCGAGACGCGCGACGAGCGCACGCCGGCCGACGATTAGTCCGGCCTGCGGACCGCCGAGCAGCTTGTCGCCGCTGAACGTCACGAGGTCGGCGCCGGCGGCAACGACGTCACCGACGACCGGCTCCGCCGGCAGCCCGTAGCGCCGCAGATCGACGAGCGCGCCGCTGCCGAGGTCGACGGCAAACGGCACGCCCCGCTCCCGGGCGAGCGCCGCGACCTCGGCCGTGGCGACCTCGGCCGTGAAGCCGCGGATCACGTAGTTGCTGGGGTGGACGCGCAGCAGCAGCGCCGTCCGCGGACCGATGGCCTGCTGGTAGTCGGCCAGGTGCGTGCGGTTGGTCGTGCCTACCTCGACGAGGCGCGCGCCGGCCGCGCGCATGATGTCGGGCAGCCGGAACGAGCCGCCGATCTCGATCAGCTCGCCGCGCGACACGACCACCTCGCGGCGCGCCGCGAGCGCGTGCAGCACGAGCACGAGCGCCGCTGCGTTGTTGTTCACGACCGTCGCTGCCTCGGCGCCGGTGAGCTCGGCGAGGGCACGCGCCGCCGCCCGGTCGCGCTCGCCGCGCCGGCCGGTGTCGAGGTCGAATTCCAGGTTGACGGGCGAACGCATGGCGGTCAGCACCGCCGCGACCGCCGCCTCCGGCAGCGGCGCGCGGCCGAAGTTCGTGTGCAGCACCGTGCCGGTCAGGTTGAAGAGCGCACGCAGCCGTGGGCGGCTGGCGGCCGCCACCCGTGCGGCAATGGCGGCCCCTAGCGCCGCGGGCTCGAGCGTCGCGGGCGCGAGCCGCCCGGCGAGCGCCGCGGCGCGCAGCGCCTCCAGATGCGAGCGCGCGGCATCCAGCACCAGCGTGTGGCCCTCGCCGGCGGCGAGCGCCGCGACCGGCTCGAGCCGGAGCAGCCGGTCCACCGAGGGCAGCTGCCCGGGCCGCACGGCATCCCGCACCGGCCGCGCGCCCATGCCTCAGCCGGCCGGCTGCCAGAGGAGCGGGTGCGCGCTGGCGCGCTGGTAGCCGGCTGCGGCAAGCAGCAGGTCGAGCGCCATGCTGGCGAGATCGTCCGCGACCGCCTCGACGCCGTCGTCATGCTCCTGGTAGAAGATCTTGCGATAGCAGCGGCAGCGCTCGCAGGTCTCGGCGCGAATCGCCGCCGGTCCGCCCTCGATCGACTGGTAGCTGATGCCGTCGGTTGCGCCGCACTGCGTGCACTCGACCCGCACGCGGTGCCACTCGCTGGCGCAGAGCCCGCACTGCAGGTAGCGATAGCCGGCGTAGGGCGCGTGACTTCGGACGATGCTCGCGAGCGGCAGCATGCCGCAGACCGGGCAGACGGCGGCCGCCGCGTCGAGCGGCACGTCCCCGAGCGCGCGGCCCGAGGCGAGCACGACCCAGTACACCTGCAGCGCGGCAATCACGAACGGCGCGGCCGCGGGTTCGGCATCGCGGCCATCGGCCGCGAGCAGGCGCTCGGCGCGGGCCTCGAGAAGCGCCACCGGCTCGGCGCCGAGCAGCAGCCCGGCGCGCGCGACCGGCGCCGGGAACCGGCCGCCGCCGAGCGCGGCCAGGATCGCCGCGAGCGCGTCGCGCCACTCCGCCCCACGTCGCAGCCCGCGCGCCGGCAGGATCGGCATGCCGTGGGCGCGCGCCGCGGCCTGCACGCCGGGTTCCGGCGCGCCCGGCGCGAGCCCCGCCGCCGCGTCGTGCTGCGCGCGCGCGAGCGCGGCGGCGAAGGTCAGGTAGCCGCCGAGCGGGTCGCGGGATGCGAGGGCCTCGAGCCGCGTCGCGCGTGCGGCAAACACGCGCTCGCGCGCCGGCAGCACCAGGCGGGGTACCGAGCGCGACGCGAGCGCTTCGATCTGTCCGGGCTCGAGAATTCTCTGCACGACGCGTCACCGCCGACGCGCACGGGAGGTGCGCCGGACGAGTATAGCGCCGGGACCCCGCGCCGCCGGCTAGCGTCCCGAGGACGGCCGGGTCATCTCGCGAAACCAGGCGCGGTGGTGCTTGTAGGCCCAGCCGAGCGTCACGGTGCCGAGCGTCATGGCGCGGATGGAGCCCTTGACCCAAACGGCGGCCGCGACGTGCACGATCGTCGCGAATACCAGCACGAACGCCGCGAGCGCATGCACGACCGCGGCGAAGCGCACGACGCCGACTGCGAAGAAGCCGGAGAAGTAGCGACGCCAGAGCAGCAGGCCCGACAGCAGCAGCAACGCGACGCAGGCGACCGTGGCGATGTACAGGACTTTCTGACCGGCGTTGTACTTGCCGGCCTCCGGAAGGCGCTCGTCGCGGTTGTCGACGACGTCGCGCAGCCGGTCGAGCCAGATGCGGTCGCCCGCCGTCAGCCGGTTCAGCTCCCACAGCGGCAGCGCGAACAGGCCGAATGCCAGCGCCATCGCGAGGCCGACGAACGGGTGCAGCAGCGCGCTCCACGGGCCGCCGCCGAGCAGGTTGGTCAGGAAGAACAGCGCCGGATGGAACAGCGCGAGGCCGGACGCCGCGGCGAACACGAACGCGACGGCGACCAGCCAGTGCAGCAGGCGCTCCCGGGTGGCGTGCCGCGGCAACAGGTCGGGGGCCGGGATACGGTCAGCCATCGGTGCGCTCCTTGGCGCGCTCGGCGGCGCGCTCGTCGTCGGCGTCGGCCTCCTTCGGACCGACGCGGACGTAGTTCAGCCAGCCGGCGAGTGCCGCGACCAGCAGGCCGCCGAGCGCGAGCGGCTTGGCCGCACCCTTCCACAGCCGCACCATCGCGCTGACGTGCGGCCGTTCCGGCAGCCCGTTGTAGAGCCCCGGCTGGTCGGCGTGGTGCAGCACGTACATCACGTGCGTGCCGCCGACGCCCGCCGGGTCGTACAGGCCCGCGTTCTCGAAGCCGCGCGACTTCAGGTCGACAACCCGCTCGGCGGCGTCGTGCTGCATCTGCTGTTTAGTGCCGAAGGTGATCGCGCCGGTAGGGCAGGTCTTGACGCAGGCGGGTTCGAGGCCGACCGCAACGCGGTCCGAGCACAGCGTGCACTTGTACGCCTTGTTGTCCTTCTTCGAGATGCGCGGCACGTCGAACGGGCAGCCGGCGATGCAGTAGCCGCAGCCGATGCAGTGCTCCTCGTGAAAATCGACGATGCCGTTCGCGTACTGCACGATCGCGCCCGGTGACGGGCACGCCTTCAGGCAGCCCGGGTCCGCGCAGTGCATGCAGCCGTCCTTGCGGATCAGCCACTCGAGGTCGCCCTTCGGGTTCTCGTACTCGGCGAAGCGCATCACCGTCCACGACTCGGCGGTCAGGTCGCGCGGGTTGTCATAGGTGCCGTTGCAGTCGCCGACCTCGTCGCGCAGGTCGTTCCACTCCATGCAGGCGGTCTGGCAGGCCTTGCAGCCGATGCACTTCGTGGTGTCGATCAGCTTGGCGAGTTCGACGGTGGCCTCGGCCCGGACGCCCGGTGGGCTCGTCGTGGTCGCGGAGCGCTGCTTGATGTCCAGTGATTGCAGTGCCATGGCGCCGCCCCTAGATCCGCTCGACCTTGACCAGGAAGGCTTTGAATTCCGGCGTCTGGGAGTTGGCGTCGCCGACGACCGGCGTCAGCGTGTTGGCGAGGAAGCCGGGCTTCGCGACGCCCTTGAAACCCCAGTGGATCGGAATGCCGACGGTGTGCACGGTCTTGCCCTCGATCGTCATCGGCTTGATCCGCTTCGTGACCACCGCGACCGCCTTGATGAAGCCGCGGTTCGAGCTGACGCGCACGCGGTCGCCGGCCTTGACGCCGAGGTCCTTGGCGAGCACTTCGCCGATCTCGACGAACTGCTCCGGCTGCATGACCGCGTTCAGGCGCACGTGCTTGGTCCAGTAGTGAAAGTGCTCGGTCAGCCGGTAGGTGGTCGCGACGTGCGGGAACGCGTCGACCTTGCCGAGCGCCTCGCGGTCGCGCTTGAAGATGCGGGCGGCCGGATTCTGCGTCGAACGCGGTTCCTTCGGGTGCAGTGGGTTGTAACCGAGCGGCGACTCGAAGGGCTCGTAGTGCTCCGGGAACGGTCCCTCGGCCATGCCGCCGCGGGCGAAGAAACGCGCCACGCCCTCGGGGTTCATGATGAACGGCCCCATGCCGCCGGCCGGGTCCTCGTCGGCCTTGAAGTCCGGCACGTCGACGCCGCCCCAGGCCTTGCCGTTCCATGACACCAGCGAGCGCGCGGGATTGAAGGGCTTGCCGGCCGGGTCACAGGACGCGCGGTTGTACATGACGCGCCGGTTGGCGGGCCAGGACCACGCCCAGTTGCGGCTTTGACCGATCCCGGTGGGATCGGAGTTGTCGCGCCGCGCCATCAGGTTGCCGGCCTCGGTCCAGGCACCGCAGTAGATCCAGCAGCCGCTCGAAGTCGAGCCGTCTTCGCGCAGCTCGCCGAAGCCCGCGAGCTGCTCGCCCGCCTTGCGGAGCACCTTGGTCGGGTCCTTCGGATCGAACACGTCGGCAAGCGCCTTGCCGTTGTACTCCCGCGCGAGCTCCTCCGGGGTCGGCTCGGCCGGACGCGCGTACGGCCACGACAGCTTGACGACCGGCTCCGGGACGGCGCCGCCGTCCGTTTCGTACAGGCGCCGGATCCGCGTGTAGAGGCCCGCCATGATCGAGATGTCGCTCTTCGACTCACCGGGTGGCTCGACACCCTTCCAGTGCCACTGCAGCCAGCGCGCCGAGCTCACCATGGCGCCGTCTTCCTCGGCGAAGCAGGTGGTCGGCAGCCGGAACACCTCGGTCTCGATCAGCGCCGCATCGACGTCGTTGTGCTCGCCGAAGTTGCGCCAGAATTCGGAGGTCTCGGTCGCCAGCGGGTCCATGATGACCAGGAACTTGAGCTTGCTGAGGGCGGCCGTCATCTGCGCCTTGTTCGGCGCCGCGGCGAGCGGGTTGAAGCCCTGGCAGAGGTAGCCGTTGACCTTGCCTTCGGTCATCATCTCAAAGGTCTGCAGCATGTCGTAGGACTTGTCGAGCTTCGGCAGGTAGTCGTAGCCCCAGTGATTGTCGGCTGTCGCCGCGGCCCCCCACCACGACTTCATCAGGCTGACGAAGAACCTGTTGTAGTTCTGCCAGTAGCTCATCTGGTTGGGGCGCAGCGGCTTCAGCGCCCGCGCCGCAATGTAGGCGGCGTAGTCCTGTTCCGCCTGGCTCGGCAGCGTCATGTAGCCGGGCAGCAGGTTCGACAGCAGCCCCAGGTCCGTCAGGCCCTGGATGTTCGAGTGGCCCCGCAGCGCGTTCATGCCGCCGCCGGCGACGCCGATGTTACCTAGCAGCAGCTGCACCATGGCGCCCGTGCGAATCATCTGCGAGCCGACCGAGTGCTGGGTCCAGCCGAGCGCGTACATGATGGTCGCCGCGCGCGTCGGTGTCGACGTCGAGGCCAGCAGCTTGCAGACCTCGAGGAACTTGTCCTGCGGGGAGCCGCACGCGCTCGCGACCATGTCCGGCGTGTAGCGCGCGTAGTGCTGCTTCATCAGGTTGAAGACGGTACGCGGGTGCTGGAGCGTCGGGTCGCTCTTGACGAAACCGTCCGGCCCGCGCTCGTAGTCCCACGTGCTGCGGTCGTACTTGTGCTTGTCGGCGTCGTAGCCGGAGTACAGGCCGTCCGCGAACGCGTAATCCTCGCGAACGATGAAGCTCAGGTCGGTGTAGTTGTTGACGTACTCGTGCTGGATCGCATCGTTCGACAGCAGGTAGTTGATGACGCCGCCCAGGAACACGATGTCGGTGCCAGGCCGGATCGGCACGTACAGGTCGGCGACCGACGCCGAGCGCGTGAAGCGCGGGTCAACGACGATCAGCCGCGCCTTGTTATGCGCCTTGGCCTCGACCACCCACTTGAAGCCGCACGGATGGGCTTCCGCGGCATTGCCACCCATGATGAGGACGACGTCGGCATTCTTGATGTCGACCCAGTGATTCGTCATCGCTCCACGGCCAAACGTCGGGGCAAGACCTGCCACCGTCGGGCCGTGTCACACACGGGCCTGATTGTCGAAAGACAGGACGCCGAGGCTGCGCATCACCTTGTGGGTGATGTAGCCGGTCTCGTTGCTGCTCGCCGACGCCGCCAGCATGCCGGTCGTCAGCCAGCGGTTGACCGTCAGCCCGTCGGCGGTCTTGGCGACGAAGTTCTGGTCGCGGTCCTTCTTCATCAGGCCCGCAATCTTGTCGAACGCCTCATCCCAGCTGATCCGCTGCCACTCGGCGGAGCGTGGCGCGCGGTACTCGGGGTACTGCAGGCGGCTGTCGCTGTGCAGGAAGTCGATCAGGCTCGCGCCCTTCGGGCAGAGCGTGCCCCGATTGACCGGGTGGTCCGGATCGCCCTCGATATGGAAGATCGCGCTCTTGGCGTTCTTGGCCCGGTCGCCGGTGCCGTACATCAGCACGCCGCAGGCGACCGAGCAGTATGGACAGGTGTTACGGGTCTCGGTGGCCCGCGCCAGCTTGAATTGTCGTACCTCGGCCAGCGCCGTCTCGGGAGTGAATCCGAGCAGGACGAGGCTGGATCCCGCCAGCGACGCCCCGGTGAATTTCAGGAATTCACGTCTGGTGACTTCCGCCATGACACCCCCCTGCCGAGAAGACCGGGACCTCGTGAGTGTAGGCCGGGCGGCGACGGGGGAGCAAGCAACGGGCTGCAGCGCCAGGCGTGCTGACCACACCGTCGGCGGCGGGGTCGGTCGGGGCGGTCGCGGCCATCAGCCGGACGGCGGCAGCCTCGTCGGACGCAAACGCGCCGCGGCCGGGTACTGCGCTGGCGTTCCGGGCACCTCGGACGACGCTTGAGATTCGGAATTGGTGGCTAGGGGGAGACTCGAACTCCCGACCCCGGGGTTATGAATCCCGTGCTCTAACCGGCTGAGCTACCTAGCCACGCGTGGCCGCCAGCGGCGGCCAGCTGGACGGACGCGGATTCTGTGCACCGCGGCGCGGCGCGTCAAGGCACGCCGTCAAAAGAGCGAGAACCATGAGAGCGAGGTGTTCGGCACGTTGATGCCGTCGCCCAGGATCACGAGCTTCTGCGGCGACACGACGTAGATGACGAGCCCGGTGCCACCCAGGATCGTCCGGGTCACGGCGGCGATCGCGCGGCCCGTCGCGCCATCGAGCGCGTAGGTGCCGGTCAGGTTGCCGCCGATCGAGCCGTTCGAGAACTGCAGCTGCGGGGCGAGCGTGATCGGCGAGGTCGCGCCGGCGTAAAGCGTGCCGCCGACGTAGGAGGCAATCGGAAATACCGTATACGGGGCACCCTGCTGCAGGTCGAGGATGCCGAAGTTGCCGACCGGGCTCGCCGGCTCGAGCAGGTAGCCGCCGCCGGCGCCATCGGCATAGACGACGAAATTGCGCGCGGCGGTGCCGCTGCCGAACGACAGCGAGCCGCGTCCGTTGGCCGTGATCGCGTACGGGACGGCCGGGTAGTAGGTGTTGACGACGCTGGTACCGCGGTCGGTGACGTCGAGGAGCAGGTTGATGGTCCCGGACGCGGGCACGGCGCCCGACAGCAGGCCCGCCGACATCGAGGCCACCGGCAGGCCGCCGGAGTAGGACGATCCCCACAGGCTCAGCACTGCCGGCGAGGCGAGCGCCGCCGAGCCGATCGTGCCGGCGCCGGTCTGGCGCGTCATGCGGCCGGCGAGCCGCGGTGTGGTCAGCGTCAAGTCCGCGCTGACGACGTAGACGGTGTTGCTGTTGATGACGTAGTAGGCGACCGGCAGCGACAGGCTGCCGACCGCGAGCGTCGCCGTGCCGCGGCCGTTGGTGTCCGGCGCGGTCAGCGAGCCCGTGAGCGCGACGTTGGCGAGCGGCGTCGCTGCGTTGTCGTCGGCAACGCCGTTCGAGATCACGCCGGTGGCGTCGAGCGTCAAGCGCCCGACCAGCCCGAGCCGGCGCTTCGCGCCGTCGTCGCCGATCAGCGCGAACACCCAGTCGCCGGCAAGCGCCGCCTGCGTGAACGCGGTCGCGTCCTGCTGGAAGAACTGCCCGGAGCCGATGATACCGCTGCCGTCGTCCTGCTCCAGCTGGCCGGCGAGCAGCGAACTGGTGACGGCGTAGTCGAACGACTCGTTGCCGGCCGCCGATCCGGACGTGAACACGCCGCGGTTCGCGGTGGAGGTCGTGCAGGTGCCGGCGGTTACCGCGGTCGCGGCGTGACCGACGCCGGAGTCCTTGTAATCGAAGATGCCGGTGACGTTGCCGCTGCCGTCGACGTTGAAACTGCCGCCGCGCGTGACCGGCAGGCCGTTGCGAAATCCCGTGAACAGGTACCCGAACCGGCCCTGCAGCAGGCACGCGCTCGCCGGGTTGATGACCTGGGTCACGGTGGCCGATGCACTTGCGCCGGTCGAGTCCTTCGTGGTCAGCGTGAAGGTGAACGATCCGAGGGTGTTCGGAACGCCGGTGATGCCGACCGTGCTGGTCGCGCTGCCGTCCAGGGCGAGGCCTGGCGGCAGCGTGCCGGTGAACGACCACGTGTACGGCGCGACGCCGCCGGCGACACTGATGTACGTGGCGTAGGCGACGTTCAGGTCGGCAGGGAACAGGACCGGTTGCGCGATCGTCGGGGAGCCGTTGACCGTCAGCGTGACCTGCGCGTACTTGGTGGCGTCGGTGATCGACGTTGCCGTCAGCGTCGCGAACAGGGCGCCAGCCACGGTTGCCGGCGCCTGGAACATTGCCGCGGTGGTCGTGCTGCTCGTGAGCGTTCCGGCGCCGGTCGCCGGCACCAGGGTCCAGGTGACGCCCTTGCCGGACGTGTCGCCCGGGGTCTGCGCGTCGATCTCGATCGTCGTCCCCTGCTGGACCAGGGTCGTGCCGCTCGGCGAGCTCAGCGTGACGCCGATGCTGACGCCCACGGGCGCGACCGCCTTGCTGCCACCGCAGGCCGCGAGCGCGAGGCCGCAGAGCATCGAGACGGCACGGAGCAGCAGTACTTTCTTCACAGGCATCCCTGGCATCGGGCGGAGCTTGCGGGCGGGCGGCAGAGCATAACGCCGGTGCGCGTCAGACGTTGAACCGAAAATGCATGACATCGCCCTCGCGGACGACGTAGTCCTTGCCCTCCAGCCGCAACCGGCCCGCTTCGCGGGCACCTGTTTCGCCGCGGCCGACGACGTAGTCTTCGTAACCGATGACCTCGGCGCGGATGAAGCCGCGTTCGAAGTCCGTGTGGATGACCCCGGCAGCCTGCGGCGCGGTGCTGCCCCGCCGGACGGTCCAGGCGCGGACTTCCTTCGGACCCGCCGTGAAGTAGGTCTGCAGGCCGAGGAGGCGGTAGGCGGCGCGGATCACCCGGTTGAGACCAGGCTCCTCGAGCCCGAGTTCCTTCAGGAACTCGGCGCGATCGGCATCCTCGAGCTGCGCGATCTCGGCCTCGATGGCCGCGCAGACTGCGACCACCTGGGCTCCTTCCGCCGCGGCCCGCGCCTCCACCGCCGCCAGCAGCGGATTGTCGCGGAAGCCGGACTCGTTGACGTTGGCGACGTACAGCACCGGCTTCATCGTCAGCAGCTGCAGCTCGCGCGCCAGCGCGCGCTCCTGCTCGTCGAGCGCGGCCGTACGCGCCGCAAGGCCTTCATTCAGGCCGTCGCGGATGCGGCGAATCACGTCGCGAACGCGCGTCGCGTCCTTGTCCTGGGCCCGCGCGGCCTTTTCGGCGCGCGCGAGTCCCTTGTCCGCGGTGTCGAGGTCGGCGAGGGCGAGCTCGGTGTTGATCGTCTCAATGTCGGCAAGCGGATGCACGCGCCCGGCAACGTGCACGACGTCACTGTCCTCGAAGCAGCGCACGACGTGCACGATCGCGTCGACCTCGCGGATGTGGGCGAGAAACTTGTTGCCGAGACCCTCGCCCGTCGACGCGCCCTTGACGATGCCGGCGATGTCGACGAACTCGACGGTCGTCGGCAGGATCTTCTCCGGCTTCGCGATCGCGGCGAGCTCGGCGAGCCGCGGGTCCGGCACCGGCACGACGCCGACGTTCGGGTCGATGGTGCAGAACGGGTAGTTCTCCGCCGGGATCTGTGCCCGCGTGAGCGCGTTGAAGAGGGTCGACTTGCCGACGTTTGGCAGCCCGACGATGCCGCAGCGGATCCCCACGCTAATCTCCCAGGGTCGCCGGTGCGCGCCGGTGGAGGCTGTTCATCACCCGGTCGGCGCCGTCGCACAGCAGCCGCGGCACGACCGCGGCTGCGGCGACGACCGCGGCGTCGAGCAGAGCCTGTTCGCCCGCTGGTGCTTGCCGCAGTACGTAGTCAATGACCTCCTCGCGGACCTGCGGGTGGCCGATGCCGAAGCGCAGGCGCCAGATTCCCTCGCCGATCTGCGTGATCAGGTCCTTGAGCCCGTTGTGGCCACCAGGGCCGCCGCCCTGCTTGAGCCGCAATACCCCGACGCCGAGGTCCAGGTCGTCGTGGGCTACCAGCGTTTCGGCCGGCGTGATCCTCAGGTAATCGGTCAGCGCGCGAACCGCGAGCCCGCTGCGGTTCATGTAGGTCGTCGGCTTCAGCAACCACAGCTCCTGCCCCTCGACCGTGATCCGGCCGACCTCGCCCTGGTAGCGCGCGTGCGGGCGCAGGCTGCCGCCGGCGTCGGCCGCGAGCCGGTCGACGAACCAGAAGCCCGCGTTGTGACGCGTGTCGGCGTGCTCGGGCCCGGGGTTGCCGAGTCCGACGATGAGCCTGAGTGAAAGACCAGCCATGGCGAGGCCGCGCTGCCGCTGAAAGCCGCCGGGCCGCGCCCCGCAGACGGGCGCGCCCCGACGGCTCGCGACGGGTACGCGTTACTTCTTGGCGTCCTTCTTGGCGTCGGCCTTCTTCGGCTCCGCCTTCTTCGCCTCGTCCTTCTTGGGCTCTTCCTTCTTGGCCTCGCCGGCCTTCTTGTCGCCCGCCGCCGCCGGCGCTGCCGCCGCTGCCGCCGGCGCCCCAGCGGCACCCGCAACCGGCGCCGCACCCTCGGCCGCAGCCGCGACCGGCACCTCGACCTCCTCGGCGCGCATCGCGTGCACGGCGACGATCGAGGGGTTCTTGCCACCCTCGAGCGCGACCGCAACGACGCCGGCGGGCAGCTTGATGTCGGCGACGTGCAGCGACTCGTTCAGATGCAGCCCCGACACGTCGACCTCCAGGTACTCCGGCAGGTCCTTCGGCAGGCACTCGACGTCGATCTCGTTCATCAGGTGCGAGACCATGCCGCCCTCGGTCTTGACGCCCGGCGCCGACGCCTCGCCGCTGTAGTGCAGCGGCACGGCCAGACGGATCTTCTGGTCCTCGTAGACGCGCTGCAGGTCGACGTGCAGCACCTGGTTCTTCCACGGGTGGCGCTGCACGTCGCGCAGGATCGCCGTCTGCGTCTGCTCGCCGACCTTGAGCCGCATGATCGAGGAGTAGAACTTCTCGTTGTCCAGCGCCAGCTGCAGTCTGGTGTGGTCAAGCGACAGCGCGCGGGGTTCGCGCGTGCCGCCGTACAGGATCGCGGGAACGCGTCCGGCGTGACGCAGGCGGCGGCTCGCACCCTTCCCCTGGTCATCGCGGAACTCCGCGGTCAGTTCAAAAGAGGTCTTCATCGTCATCTCCTTCCGAGTAGAGCCCGGACCGTCCCGCGACCAGGAACACTCCGGGCCCGTTGCCCCGCGGCACCGTGCCGCAGGGCGAAAATTCAATCGATGTACAGCGAGCTCACCGATTCCTCCTCGCGGATCCGCCGCATCGTCTCGGCCAGCAGGCCGGCCACCGACAGCTGGCGGATCTTCGCGCAGGCGCGCGCCGCAACGCTGAGCGGAATCGTGTCGGTCACGACCAGCTCGTCGAGCACCGAGGCGCCGATCCGGTCGACCGCGCCACCCGACAGCACCGGATGCGTGATGTAGGCGACGACCCGCAGCGCGCCCTCGTCCTTGAGCGCCTGCGCCGCCTGGCACAGCGTGCCGGCCGTGTCGACCATGTCGTCGACCATCACGCAGCTCTTGCCCTCGACGTCTCCTATGATGTTCATGACCTTCGACTCGTTCGGTCGCGGCCGCCGCTTGTCGATGATCGCGAGATCCGCGTCGTCGAGGCGCTTCGCGAGCGCGCGGGCGCGGACCACGCCGCCGACGTCCGGCGAGACCACGATCATGTTGTCGTGGTGCTGCGTCCACGCGTCGCCGAGCAGCACCGGCGAGGCATAGACGTTGTCGACCGGGATGTCGAAGAAGCCCTGGATCTGGTCGGCGTGCAGGTCGATCGTCAGCATGCGGTTGACGCCCGCGCTCGCGATCATGTTGGCGACCAGTTTGGCGGTGATCGCGACGCGGGTCGCGCGCGGCCGCCGGTCCTGGCGGGCGTAGCCGAAGTACGGAATCACGGCCGTGATCCGCATCGCGCTCGCGCGCCGGCAGGCGTCGGCCATCACCAGCAGTTCCATCAGGTGGTCGTTGGCCGGCGGACAGGTCGGCTGGACGATGAACACGTCGCGGCCGCGAACGTTGTCCAGGAGTTCGACCGTGACCTCGCCGTCGCTGAAGCGGCCGACGTGCGCGCGGCCGAGCGGCAGCATCAGGTGGCGCGCCACATCGTGCGCGAGCGCGGGGTTCGAGTTACCCGCGAACACTGCCATCTGCGACTCGGACACTGCATGCACTCCGCGAATCTCAACCCTCGGCGGCCGGCGAAGTGGCTGGGGCGGAAGGATTCGAACCTTCGCATGGCGGAATCAAAATCCGCTGCCGTACCACTTGGCTACGCCCCAACCGCAACCCTAGCGGCATTCCGGCGCGTCCCGGGCGCCGCGCTCGGCCGCGAGCCGCGCGCCAAGGGGCGAGCGACGCAGGCCTTCGACCGCAAAACCCGACCAGCCCGCCGGCAGATCCCGGAGCGCCGCCTGCGCCGCGGGCCGGTCCGCGAAGGCCGCAAAGACGCTCCCGCCCGATCCCGTCAGCCTTGCGGTCGCGCGCGCGCCGAGCCAGTCAAGCGCCGCGCGCACCGCCGGGTAACGTGCCCGCACCACGGACTCGAGGTCGTTGCGGCCCGGCAGCCGGGCGGACGTCACTGCCGGCGATGGTAAGCCGCGCATTGTGATCGTCGAGGAATTTCTTGTCAATTCAGGCGCCTGGAAGACCTCGGCGGTCGATACCGACGTTCCGGGGTAGACGATCGCGTAGGCGAGCGGCGGCAGTTCAACCGGCTCGAGCCGCTCGCCGATGCCGCGGCCGATCGCATTCTCGCCGCGCACGAACACCGGCACGTCGGCGCCAAGCTCGCGACCGAGTTCGGCCAGTTGCCCGACGGCGAGGCCCAGGCCCCACAGCGCGTTCAGCGCGACCAGCGTCGTCGCTGCGTCAGAGCTGCCACCGCCGAGACCGGCGCCGAGCGGGATGCGCTTGCGGATCTCGAGGTCGGCGCCGAGCGCGGGAGTGCCGGCGCGCTCGCGCAGCAGCCGCGCGGCGCGCACGGCGAGGTCCAGGCTGGCGTCGACGCCCGGGTTGGCACCCTGCCGGGCGATCGTGCCGTCGCCACGGACTCCGATCCGCAGCTCATCTGCCAGGTCAACGATCTGGAACAGCGTCTCAAGCTCGTGGTAGCCGTCGGGGCGGCGGCCCGTGACGTGCAGGAACAGGTTCAGCTTGGCCGGTGCCGGCCACGCGGCGTCGCTCATCGCCCGCCTACCTGCCAGTGGTCGACCACGAGGCGGATGCGGGTCGAGGACCGGCTCAGCTCCAGGCGGGCCGGCAGCGGGCCGGGAGCCCCCGTAACCACCACGTACTCGGTGACCGCGATGCGCCAGCCACCCTGCTCGAAGTCCGCACCCGTGGCGGTGCTCGGCAGGTCCGGGGCCGGCACGCCGAGCACCCAGTATCTCAGCGGCGCGAGCGGCAGCGGAAAGCCGAGCCGGGCGACCAGTGCCGGCTCCGCGGCCGCGAACGGGGCCGCCAGGTCGAGCGGCGGGTCGCGGCCGGATTCGATGTGGATCAGCGCCGGCTCGACGCTGATCTGGACGGCGCCGGCGCCGAACGGTCCGCGTACCGCGAGTTCGCCGCGGCCGGCGAGCTGTCGCCAGTCGAAACTCACGTGCAGCCCCTCGCTGCCGGTGCGCACCGCGACCCGGCCGGTCGCGTGCCAGGCGTCGAGCGCCGCGAGCGCCGCGCGGGTGGCAGGATCGGCGGGCGGGATCGGGCGGGTCGGCGCGCTGGCGCAGCCGGCGAGTGCAAGCAGCAGGGCGAGGGCCGCCCCGCGGGTCATGAACCGGGGCCGAGGTGGCTCTCGATCGCTTTCGTCAGGTGGCGCTCGCCGGGGTTGCGCAGCAGCGACTCGCGCCAGCTGTGCTCCGCGGCAGCGTGATCGCCGAGTGCCCACTGGGCTTCGCCGAGGTGTGCGGCGATTTCCGGGTCCGGGTCCAGCACGAACGCCCGCTGCAGCCAGCCGAGGCCGTCGGCGGTCCGCCCGCGCCGGTGCAGCACCCAGCCGAGGCTGTCCATGATGGCGGCGCTGTCGGGCCGCTCGGCGAGCGCTGCGCGGATGCGCCGCTCGGCCTCCGCGAAGCTGCGGTTGTGATCGGCGAGCGTGAAGCCGAGCGCATTCTGGGCGTTCGGGTCCTCGGGCCGCAGGGTCGCGACCGCACGCAGCTCCTCGAGCGCGCCCTCGATCTGGCCGCCGCGCTCGAGCACGGTCGCGCGCGCGTAGCGAAGTTCCTCGCGATCCGGGTACGTCGTGATGGCCCGCCCGAGCAGTGCCAGCGCCTCGCCCGGTCGGCCGAGCTCCGCCAGTATCTGCGCGCGCCCGGCCGTGGCCGCGACCCGCTGGTCGGGTGCGACAGCGACGAAGTCATCGAGCAGGCGGGCGGCCATCGTCGCGTCGCCGCGTTCGAGCTCGAGCCGGTAGGCGCGCAGCTGCGCGGGGACCGCGCGCGGCCCGGCCGTGACGCGGCCGTAGAGCCTGATCGCCCGCTCGGCGTCGCCACGCCGATCCGCCACGAGCGCCAGACCGTAAAGGGCGCGCTCCGCGTCGTGGCCGCTCGACAGCACCTCGCCATAGCGGTTGGCGGCCTCGTCGAAGCGCCGCGCGTCGAGGTCGTAGCCAGCCAGGCCCTCGAGGGCCTCGGCCCGCACGGTGCGACTGCTGGCGAGGTCAGCGAAATAGGCGTGCGCGTCGATGCTCCGGTCGCAGGCGGACAGCAGCCACGCGTGCACGAGCCGGTCACCGTCGCTCGCTTCGGCGGCAATCGCGCCGCTCTCCTTCAGGCCCTCGTCGCAGCGGCCGGCGGCGACCAGCGCGCGGGCAGCGGTCCAGCGCGCATCGCGGCGCCCGGGCTCGCGCGCGAGCACACGACGCGCCGCGGCCAGCGCCGTCGGCGAGTCGCCGGCGGCGAGGGCGAGCTGCGCGCTCGCGAGCTGCGCCTCCGGCAGGTCCGGGTAGCGCGCCGCGAGACGCGCCACGACGCGCGCGACGCCGGTGTCGTTGCGCAGCTGCGAGAGCGACTCCGCCAGGCCCGCGAAGGCCTCGGCGGGTGTTGCATAGGCCGTCGTGAGCAGCAGCGCGAGCTCGCGCTCGGCGTCGGCGCGACGGTCGAGCTCGAGCAGCGCCACCGCGAGGAAACGGCGCGCGACCTCGCTGTTCGGCGAGCGCGCGAGCCACTCGCGGGCGAGCTGCTCGAGCGCTTGGATCTGGCCATTCTCGAAGGCGAGGCGCGCGCCGCGCGCGGCGATGTTCTCGTCGTGGCTGGTCGCGGCGGCAACGCCGTAGCGGCGCACCGCCTGGACGTACTCGCCGCGCTCGGCGGCGACCTCGGCCATCAGCAGCTGCTCGCCGGCCGGCATGCGGCCGAGTCCGGTGCAGGCCGAGAGCAATGTCGCCAGGCCCAGCCAGCGCGGCAGGACACGCAACGGAAGTCCGTGCATCATGCGGGCACTATATATCCCACGCGACCGGCGCGCCCGCGACGCCGGTCCGGCCGCTTGCCCTGCCCGCCCGCGTACCCGACAATCCCGCGCCACCCGACCCGTCCAGGCCCCGCATGCCCCTCGTTGTCGTCGGGATCAACCATCGCACGGCGCCCCTCGAGGTGCGTGAGAAGGTGGTCTTCGACCCTGCCCAGCTTCCGGACGCCCTCCGGGCGCTCGCCAGTGGCGGTGCGCGCGAGAACGTGATCGTCTCGACCTGCAACCGCACGGAGCTCTACTGCGTGGTCGACACCGCGGGCGAGCTTGGCGCCTGGCTCGAGCGCTACCACGGCGTCGGCCGGAGCCTCGCCGGCAGTCTCTACGAGCACCGGGATGCGGACGCGGTGGCGCATGCGTTCGCGGTCGCCTCGGGCCTCGACTCGATGGTCCTCGGCGAGGCCCAGATTCTCGGCCAGCTGAAGGACGCCTACCGCGCGGCGCAGCAGACCGGCACGTCCGGGCCGCTCCTGAACCGGCTGTTCCAGGCGAGCTTCTCGGTGGCCAAGCGGGTGCGCACCGAGACCCGCATCGGCGCCAACGCGGTGTCGGTCGCCTATGCCGCCGTCAGCCTGGCGCGGCAGATCTTCGCCGGGTTCTCGCAGCACACGGCGCTGCTGGTCGGCGCAGGCGAGACGGTCGCGCTCGCCGCGCGCCACCTGCACTCGCAGGGACTGAAGCGGATGATCATCGCCAACCGCAGCCTCGACCGCGCGCAGTCGCTCGCGGCCGAGTTCAACGCGTCGGCGATCGGGCTCGACGCACTGCCGAACCACCTGGCCGAGGCCGACATCGTCTTCAGCTCGACGGCGAGTCCGGAACCGGTGATCACGGTCGCCGACGTCGATGCGGCGCTCATCGCGCGCCGCCACCGGCCGATGTTCATGGTCGACATCGCCGTGCCGCGTGACATCGAGGCGGGCGTCGCCGACTTCGAGGACGTCTACCTCTACACCATCGACGACCTGCAGGGCGTCGTCACCGAGAACCTGAAGGCCCGCGAGCACGGCGCCAGCGAAGCCCGCATCCTGATCGACGAGGAGGTCGCGCGCTTCATGTCAGGGCTGCGGGGCCAGCACGCCGTGCCGACGATCCGCGAGCTGCGCACCGGCGCCGAGAGCATGCGCGCGCAGACGCTCGAGCAGGCACGGCGCCTGCTCGCCGCCGGCCGCCCGACCGCGGAGGTGCTCGAGTACCTCGCCGACACGCTGACCCACCGGCTGATGCACTCCCCGACGCATGCGTTGCGCGAGGCCGGCGAGGCCGGCGACGAGGCGGTCGTGGCCGCGGCGCGGCGGCTGTTCCAGCTCGACGAAGACGCCGAATGAGGGACTCCATCCGGCGTCGCCTCGCGCGGCTCGCCGAGCGCTACGAGGAGGTCGGGCGCCTGCTCGCCGACCCGGCGCTACCGGGCCGCAGCGACCGCTTCCGCGAACTGTCGATCGAGTACGCGCGGCTGCAGCCGGTGGCCGTGCGCTTCGGCGCCTTCGTCGCGCTCGAGCGCGACGCGCGTGCCGCGAGCGAGCTGGCCCTCGACGCCGACCCGCAGATGCGCATGCTCGGCGCCGACGAGCAGCGCTCGGTCGCGACCCGGCTGGCCGCGGCCGATGCCGAACTGCAGCGGCTGCTGATCCCGAGGGACCCGCACGACGACGGCAACATCTTCCTCGAGATCCGCGCCGGTGCCGGCGGCGATGAGGCGGCGATCTTCGCCGGCGACCTGCTCAGGATGTACACGCGTTACGCCGACGCTCAGGGCTGGAAGGTCGAGCTGCTGTCGGAGAGCCGCGGCGAACACGGCGGCTACCGCGAGATCATCTGCCGGATCGTCGGTCAGGGAGCGTACTCGCGCCTCAAGTTTGAGTCCGGCACGCACCGCGTGCAGCGCGTGCCCGCGACCGAGGCGCAGGGCCGCGTCCACACGTCGACCTGCACGGTCGCGATCCTGCCGGAGCTCGCGGCGGTCGAGGACGTGCCGATCGCCGATGCCGACCTGCGCATCGACACTTACCGGTCATCCGGCGCCGGCGGTCAGCACGTCAACAAGACCGACTCCGCGGTGCGCATCACGCACCTGCCGAGCGGCATCGTGGTCGAGTGCCAGGACGAGCGCTCGCAGCACAAGAACCGGGCGCGCGCGCTCGCGCTGCTCAAGGCCCGTCTGCTGCAGGCGGAACGCGACCAGCAGGCGTCGGCGCAGGCGGCGACCCGCAAGCTGCAGGTCGGCACCGGCGACCGCTCGGAACGTATCCGCACCTACAACTTTCCGCAGGGCCGGCTCACCGACCACCGGGTCGAGCTCACCCTCTACAGGCTCGAGGACGTCATCAACGGCGACCTCGACGAGGTGCTGGGGCCGCTCGCGCGCGAGTACGAGGCCGAGCAGCTCGCCGCGCTCGAATGATCGCCGCCCTGCTGGAGCGCGCCGCCCGGCGCCTCGCCGGCGTCTCGGCCACGCCGCGCCTCGACGTCGAGCTGCTGCTCGCCCACGCGCTCGGCGTCGAACGCGCGCGCCTGCTGGCACTCGACGCGCTCGCGCCGGACGCGGGCGCGGCCTTCGAGCGCCTGCTGGCGCGGCGCGCGACCGGCGAGCCGGTCGCCTACCTGCTCGGCCGTCGCGAGTTCTGGACGCTGACGCTCGAGGTCGGGCCCGGAGTGCTGGTGCCGCGTCCCGAGACCGAGCTGCTCGTCGAGCTCGCGCTCGCCGCGATCGCCGGGCGACCGCAGCCGTCGATACTCGATCTGGGCGCCGGCAGCGGAGCGATCGGCTTCGCGATTGCGGCCTCGGTCGCGTCTGCCGCGGTCGACCTGGTCGAGGCGAGCCCGGCCGCGCTCGCGTTCGCCGAGCGCAACCGGCGGCGGCTCGGCCTCGCGAATGCGCGGCTGCTCGCCGGCAACTGGTTCGAGCCGGTCGCGGGACGGCGCTACGACGTGATCGTCTCGAACCCGCCCTATCTCGCGGCCGGCGATCCGCACCTCGAGGCGCCGGAGCTCGGCCACGAACCGCGCGCGGCGCTGGTCGCCGGTGACAGCGGACTCGAGGCACTGGCCGCGATCGCGACGGCCTGCGGCCCCTACCTCGCGCCGGGCGGCGCGCTGATCCTCGAGCACGGCGCGCTGCAGGCCGCGGCCGTCCGGGACCTGCTGCACACGGCCGGGCTCGTGCAGGTGCAGAGCCACGCGGACCTCGCCGGACTCGAACGGGCGACGCAGGGGCGCCGGCGCTAGAATGTCGCTGCGGCGGCCCGCTTTCCCGCCGGGAGGACCTTCGTGCTCAAGTTTCAGACCTCGCTCGGCAGCTTCATGGTCGAGCTGCACACCCAGGACGCCCCGATCAGCTGCAAGAACTTCCTCGACTACGTCGCCGCCGGGCACTTCGACGGCACGGTCTTCCACCGCGTGATCCCGAAGTTCGTGATCCAGGGTGGTGGCATCACGGCCGACCTGCAGCCGAAGAAGACCCGCGCGCCGATCCGCAACGAGGCATCCAACGGCCTCAAGAACCGGCGCGGCAGCCTGTCGATGGCGCGCACGAACGATTCCGACAGTGCCACCTCGCAGTTCTTCGTCAACCTGAAAGACAACGCCTTCCTCGACGCCGGCCGTGGCAACGCGGGCTACGCCGTGTTCGCGCACGTGATGCAGGGCATGGACGTGGTCGACAAGATCGCGGCGGTCGCCACCGGCTCGCGCGGCCACCACGAGGACGTGCCGGTCGAGCCGGTGGTGATCGAGTCGGTGACAGCGGTCGCGAGCTGACGTCGCCCCGCCGATGGCGAACGGCCGCGGGTTCCTGCGCCGGGTCCGCAACGCTCTACTGTGGCTGGTCGGCGGCTTCCTCGCGCTCACCGCGGTCGCAGTGCTGGTGCTGCGCTGGCTGCCACCGCCGACCAGCGCCTTCATCGTCCATGATTACGCGAGCGCGTGGCTCTCCCGCGACTTCCGCTGGCACGCCGACTACCGTTGGACGCCCTACGAGCGGATTTCGCGCCACGCCCGGCTGGCCGTGATCGCGTCGGAGGACCAGAAGTTTCCGTTCCATCCAGGCTTCGACTTCGAGGCGATCGACGCGGCGATCCAGGAGCGCGAGCGCGGCCGGCGGCTGCGCGGCGCGAGCACGATCTCGCAGCAGGTGGCCAAGAACCTGTTCCTGTGGCGCGGCCAGAGCTTCATCCGCAAGGGCCTGGAGGCCTACCTGACGCTGCTGATCGAGGTCAGCTGGCCGAAGCGGCGGATCCTCGAGGTGTACCTGAACCTCGCCGAGTTCGGCCCCGGCACCTACGGCGTCGGCGCCGCGGCACCGCGCTTCTTTCACACCGACCCGGCACACCTGTCGCAGTCGCAGAGCGCGCTGCTCGCAGCCGTGCTGCCGAGCCCGAAGCACCTGCGGGTCGAGCGGCCGAGCCCGTACCTGCAGCGGCGCCAGGCCTGGATCATCGAGCAGATGGACGCGCTCGGCGGCGCGGGCTACATGCGCCAGCTCGACCGCTAGCCGCTCGGCCCGCCCGCCCGGCTACTGCAGCGCGCGCGGGCCGTCCACCGGGTCGCCGGCCGCGAACAGTCTCGCCACGTCGACCGCGTCGTACTGCCAGGCCCGGTTGCAGAACTCGCAGCGCACCTCGACCGCACCGCGCTCGCGCAGGATGTCGTGCACCTCGCCGGTGCCGAGCGCGCGCAGGATGCCGCTGACCCGTTTGCGCGAGCAGTTGCACCGGAAGAACACCGGCTGCGGCTCGAAGACGCGCACGTCCTCCTCGTGGAACAGGCGCCGCAGCAGCTCGCCGCCCGGCAGCGCCGCGAGCTCCGGTTCCGACAGCGTGCCCGCGAGGTGCAGGATCCGGCTCCAGTCCTCGTCGCCGCTGGCCGCCGAATGCTCGAGCTCCTCGGACGAGGCGCTCGCGCCGCTCGGCAGGCGCTGCAGCAGCAGCCCGGCCGCGCCGTCCGCGCCCGCGGTCAGCCACAGCCGCGTCGGCAGCTGCTCGGAGCGCGCGAAGTAGCCCTCGAAGCAGTCCGCAATGCGCAGCCCACTGAGCGGCACGACCCCCTGGTAGCGCGAACGCTGGTCGTCGTGCTCCACCGTCACCGTCAGCCGGCCGCCGCCCGACAGCGCCGTGAGGCTCGGCCGCGCCAGCGGCAGCTCGCCGTGCCAGCGGGCGACCCCGCGCAGCGCCCGGCGATGGGTCGCCTGCACGACCAGCAGGTGCATGGGGCCCGGCCCCTGCACCTGCAGCGTCAGCAGCCCCTCGAACTTCAGCGTCGCGGCCAGCAGCATGGTCGCCGCCGCCGCCTCGCCGAGGGTATCGCGAATCGTGTCGGGGTAGGCGTGGTGCTCGGTCAGCGCCCGCCACGAGGCATCGAGGTGCACGACGTAGCCGCGCACCGGCAAGCCCTCGAACACGAAGCGCCGCAGAGTGTCGCTGTCGCGCAACGGATCTCAGGGCGCCGCGAGCTTCTTCAGCAGCAGCTCGTTCAGCTGTGCCGGGTTTGCCTTGCCGTGGGTGGCCTTCATCGCCTGGCCGACGAAGAAGCCGAACAGCTTGTCCTTGCCCGCGCGGTACTCGGCCAGCTGCTTCGGATTGGCCGCCATCACGGCCTCGATCGCCGCCTCGATCGCGGCGCCGTCCGTGATCTGCCGCAGGCCCTTGGCGTCGATGACCGCGTCGGCCGGCCGCTGCTCGGCCCACATCAGCTCGAAGACTTCCTTGGCAATCTTCCCGGAAATCGTATCGTCCTGGATCCGGCGCAGGAGCCCGGCGAGCCCCGTGGCGCCGACCCGCGCGGCGGCGACGTCGAGCCCGTCACGGTTGAGGGCTGCGGAAAGGTCGCCCATCACCCAGTTCGCCGCCAGCTTCGCGGCCGCCGTACCGGCGCCGACCGCGGCAACGACGGCCTCGTAGTAGTCGGCAAGTTCGCGGCTCGCGGTGAGCACGCCCGCGTCGTAGGGCGAGAGCCCGTAGGCCGCGGCGAAGCGCCCGGCCTTCTCGTCGGGCAGCTCCGGCAGCGTGGCGCGCACCGCCTCGATCAGGTCGGGCTCGATCGCCAGCGGCAGCAGGTCCGGGTCCGGGAAGTAGCGGTAATCGTTGGCCTCCTCCTTGGAGCGCATCGGCCGCGTCTCGTCCCTGGCAGAGTCGTAGAGCCGGGTCTCCTGGACGATTTTGCCGCCGCCCTCGAGGACGTCGATCTGGCGCGCGACCTCGAAGTGGATCGCCTTCTCGACGTAGCGGAACGAGTTGACGTTCTTGATCTCGCAGCGGGTGCCGAGCTCGGTCGCGCCCTGGCGCCGCACAGAGACGTTGGCGTCGCACCGGAACGAGCCTTCCTGCATGTTGCCGTCGCAGATCTCGAGGTAGCGGACCAGCGTGTGCACCTTTTTCAGGTAGGCGACCGCCTCGCGCGCCGAGCGCAGGTCCGGCTCCGAGACTATCTCGAGCAAGGGCGTGCCGGCGCGGTTCAGGTCGATGCCGCTCGCGTCCGGCAGCCCCTCGTGCAGCGACTTGCCGGCGTCCTCCTCGAGGTGCGCGCGCGTGATGCCGATGACCTTGCGGCTGCCGTCCTCGGCCACGATCTCGAGCGAGCCGCCCTCGACCACCGGGCGCTCGTACTGGCTGATCTGGTAGCCCTTCGGCAGGTCCGGATAGAAATAGTTCTTGCGCGCAAAGATCGACCGCGGCGCGATCCTCGCACCGGTCGCAAGTCCGAACTTGACTGCCATGCGCACCGCCGCCTGATTCAGCACCGGCAGCGTCCCCGGGTAACCCAGGTCGACCAGCCCGGCCTGCGAGTTCGGTGCGGCGCCATAGGCGGTGGCCGAGCCGGAGAAGATCTTCGAGGCGGTCGCGAGCTGGGCGTGGATCTCGAGCCCGATCACGACCTCCCAGCCTTCCCTGACGGACGGGCTCACGGCGGCGACCTCAGGCGTACGCCGCCGGCAGGCGTCGATGGAAGTCGGTGGCCAGCTGATAGGCGTGCGCGGCGGCGAGCAGGCGGCTCTCGCCGAAGTGCGGCGCGATCAGCTGCAGTCCGACCGGCAGCTGGCCCACGAATCCGCACGGTACGGACATGGCCGGCAGGCCGGCGAGGTTGGCGCCGATCGTGTAGATGTCATTCAGGTACATCGTGATCGGATCGTCGACCTTGGCGCCGATCGCGAATGCGGGTGTGGGCGAGGTCGGCCCGACCAGCAGATCGACGCGTCCGAAGGCGCGCTTGAAGTCGTCGCTGATCAGCGTCCTGACCTTCTGCGCCTTCAGGTAGTAGGCGTCGAAGTAGCCGGCCGAGAGCACGTAGGTGCCGGTCATGATGCGGCGCTTGACCTCGGGCCCGAAGCCCTCGCCGCGCGAGCGCGTGTACAGGTCCGTCAGGTCGCGCGGCTCCCGGCAGCGGTGCCCGAAGCGCACGCCGTCGAAGCGCGACAGGTTCGAGGAGCATTCCGCCGGCGCCACGACGTAGTAGGTCGGCACGGACAGCGGCAGGTTCGGGCAGCTGACCGCGACCACCTCGGCGCCCTGCCGGCCGAGCTCGGCGATCGCGGCCGTCACCAGCGCGCCGGTCGCGGCCTCGAGCCCGGGCCCGAGGAACTCCTCGAGCACACCGATGCGCACGCCCCGGAGCGGCGCGCCGAGCTCGGCCACGTAGTCGGGCACGGGGCGGTCGACCGAGGTGGAGTCGCGCGGGTCGAAGCCGGCCATCGCCGCGAGCAGCAGCGCACAGTCGGCCGCCGCCGGCGCGAGCACACCGGCCTGGTCGAGGCTGGAGGCGAACGCGACCAGCCCGTAGCGCGACACGCGCCCGTAGGTCGGCTTGATGCCCGAGACGCCGACCAGCGCCGCCGGCTGCCGGATCGAGCCGCCGGTGTCGGTGCCGGTGGCGGCCGGCGCCAGTCGCGCGGCGACCGCGGCGGCCGAGCCGCCCGACGAGCCGCCCGGCACGCAGCGCGGGTCCCACGGATTGCGTACCGGCCCGTAGTAGCTGGTCTCGTTCGACGAGCCCATCGCGAACTCGTCCATGTTGGTCTTGCCGAGCGATACGGTGCCGGCCGCGTCGAGCCGCTCGACCACGGTCGCGTCGTACGGCGCCACGAAGTTGTCGAGCATCCGCGAACCGCAGCTGGTGCGGACGCCGTCGGTGCAGAACAGGTCCTTGTGCGCGATCGGGACGCCGGTCAGCGGCCCGGCGCGGCCGGCCGCGCGGGCCGCGTCGGCGCGCCGCGCCTGGGCGAGCGCACGTTCCGCGGTCACGGTCACGAAGGCGTTCAGCGCGCCGTTGGCGGCGTCGATGCGCGCGAGGAAGTGCTCGGCGAGCTCGACCGCCGAGAACTCCTTGTGCGCCAGGCCGGCTGCAAGCTCGGCAACCGAGCGCGTGTGCAGCGTCACTCGATCACCTTCGGAACGACGTACAGGCCAGCCACGACCAGCGGCGCGTTCCGCTGGAACTTCTCGCGCTGGTCGGTCTCCGTGACCGCGTCCGGCCGCAGGCGCTGCAGTTCGCCGGCGAGCGGGTGCGCCATCGGCTCCGTCGACGCCGTCTGTGCCGAGTTCAGTTGCTCGACGAAGGACAGGATCTTCGACAGGCTGTCCGCGTAGACCGGGAGTTCGGCCGCGGTGATTTCGAGGCGCGCGAGGCGCGCGATCGCCTCGACGTCGCTACGGGTCAGGCTCATGGGGAAATCGTCGACTGGCGCACAATCGCTGCAAAATTTCCTTATCAATCATACACGTCGCCTTGTGGATTGTCGTGCTCGTTGATAAATTAGCGGAGTCCCGCGGCGCCGCTCACGGCGCGCGCCACCGGTCGTCACTGCCCCTGTCGTCTGCCCACCCACTGAGATCCCATGTTCAAGAGCCTGCGCGGCTATTTCTCCAACGATGTTTCCATCGATCTCGGCACCGCGAACACGCTGATCTACGTCCGCGGCAAGGGCATCGTCCTGAACGAGCCCTCCGTCGTCGCCGTGCGCGACGAGCCGTCGCGCGGCGGCAAGACGATCGTCGCCGTCGGGGTCGAGGCCAAGAACATGCTCGGTCGCACCCCCGGCCACATCACCGCGGTGCGGCCGATGAAGGATGGCGTGATCGCCGACTTCACCTACACCGAGAAGATGCTGCAGTACTTCATCAACAAGGTGCACGGCAACCGCTTCCTGCGGCCGAGTCCGCGGGTGCTCGTCTGCGTTCCGTACGGGTCGACCCAGGTCGAGCGCCGCGCGATCAAGGAGTCCGCCGAAGGCGCGGGCGCGCGCAGCGTCTACCTGATCGACGAGCCGATGGCAGCCGCCGTCGGCGCCGGCCTGCCGGTCCACGAGCCGCGCGGCTCGATGGTGCTCGACATCGGCGGCGGCACGTCCGAAGTCGCCGTGATCTCGCTGAACGGCATCGTCTACGCGGCCTCGGCGCGCATCGGTGGCGACCGCTTCGACGACGCGATCATCAATTACGTGCGGCGCAACTACGGCATCCTGATCGGCGAAGCGACCGCGGAGCGCATCAAGATCGAGATCGGCTCGGCCTACCCCGGCCAGCAGGTGCGCGAGATGTCGGTCAAGGGGCGCAACCTCTCCGAGGGCGTGCCGCGCAGCTTCACGCTCAACTCGAACGAGATCCTCGAGGCGCTGCAGGAACCGCTGCAGGGAATCGTCAGCGCCGTCAAGCAGGCGCTCGAGCAGACGCCGCCCGAGCTCGGCGCCGACGTCGCCGACCGCGGCATCGTGCTGACCGGCGGCGGCGCGCTGCTCAAGGACATCGACAAGCTGCTGATGGAGGAGACGGGCCTGCCGGTCATCATCGCCGAGGACCCGCTGACGTGCGTCGCGCGCGGCGGCGGCCGCATCCTCGAGCTGTCCGAAGAGCACCCCGGCGCCTTCGGCCTGCAGTGAGCGGCTGAACGGAGTATCCGGTTGCCGGTCCTGCGAGAGCCCGGTGCCCGTTACGCTCCGCCGCGCGTCTCGGCGCTCGGCCTGCGGGCGCTGCTGCTGATCGGCGTCTCGCTCGGCCTGATGGTCGTCGACCACCGCCAGCACGAACTGCAGATGATCCGCGCCACGGCGTCGATGGTGGTCTGGCCGTTGCAGCGGCTGGTGAACGCGCCGGCCGCGGCGTGGGAGTGGATGCAGTCCTCACTCGCGACCCAGCACGCGCTGCTCGCGGAAAACCAGTCGCTGCGAGCGGCGGCGCGCGAGTCGAGCCTCCGGCTGCTGCGCCTCGAATCCATCGAGCAGGAGAACCTGCGGCTTCGCGCCCTCGTGCAGGTGGAGCCCCGGGAGGCGGAGCGCGTGCAGGCGGCGACCGTGCTGCGCGTCGACCTCGACCCGCTGCGGCACCGCGTGCTGATCGACCGCGGCACGCGCGACGGCGTCAGCCGCGGGCAGCCGGTGATTGACGCGAGCGGCGTCGTCGGGCAGACGACCAACGTCGGCCCGCTGGCCGCCGAGGTCATCCTGCTCTCCGATCCGACCCACGCCATGCCGGTGCAGGTGGTGCGCAACGGGCTGCGGACCATCGCCGTCGGCAGCGGCGACGCCGGCCGCCTGATGCTGCCGTACCTGCCACGCAACGCCGACGTGCAGGTCGACGACCTGCTGGTGTCGTCGGGCCTCGGCGGGGTGTTTCCGGGGGGGCTGCCGGTCGCCCGCGTCGTCGAGGTCAGGCGCGACCCGAGCCAGCCGCTCGCCACCGTGTCCGCGGTGCCCGCCGCCGCACTCGACCGTGACCGGGAGGTGCTGCTGCTCTGGTATCCGGCGCGCGTGCCGCCGCCGGGCGCGCCCGAGACCGCGCCGCGCGCGCGCGACAAGGGCCCGCCGCGATGACCGATGGCGATCGCCGCTCGCGCCTGCTGCTGACGGCCGTCGCGCCGGTGGCGCTCGTGCTGTGCGCGCTGCCGCTGCCGCGGCTGCTCGACCCGCTGCGGCCCGACCTGCTGCTGCTGATCGTCATCTGGTTCGCCCTCATGATGCCGCGCACGGGCGGGCTGCTGTTCGCGTGGGCTGCGGGCCTCGGGCTCGATGCTTTCCGCGGCGTCGTGCTCGGCGAAAATGCGCTCGCGTTCGTCGTGGTCGCCTACCTCGTGCACCGCTTCCACTTGCGCGTGCGGATGTTCCCGCTCGCCCACCAGTCGCTGGTGGTGCTGTCGCTGCTGTTCATCTACCAGTTCCTG
Source organism: Pseudomonadota bacterium (assembly GCA_025351005.1). Lineage (GTDB taxonomy): Bacteria > Pseudomonadota > Gammaproteobacteria > Steroidobacterales > Steroidobacteraceae > CAIKZZ01. Next base: position 61,445 of record JANXWS010000049.1, read on the forward strand.
CTGTTCTGGATCGATGGCGTCACCGGCCATCCGCTGACCGACTGGGCGCGCTGGCTGCCGGTGCTGACGGGAGCGCTGTGCTGGCCGCTGCTCGCCGGCCTGCTCGGCCGGCTCGCGATCCGCGGCTGACGCCATGAGACGCACCGTCCGCATCAAGGATCACTGGGGCGAACAGCGATTGTTCGTCGGTCGCACGATTTTCTTCGGCATCGCGGCGGCGGTGCTGATGCTGGTCGTGCTCGGCCGGCTGTTCGTGCTGCAGGTGCTGCGGCACGAGTACTACGCCGACCTGTCGCAGGGCAACCGCGTCCGCCGCGAGGCGCTGCCGCCGGACAGAGGCCTGATCTACGACCGCGACGGCAAGGTGATGGCGGAGAACACGCCGGCCTACCAGCTCGAGCTGATACCCGAACAGGTCGCGGACGTGCCCGGCACGCTGCGGCGGCTGGCGGCGGTCGGTCTGATCGAGCCCGAGCAGGTCGCGCCGCTCGAACGCCTGATCCGCACCGGCCGCAAGTTCGAGGCGGTGCCGCTGCGACTGTCGCTGTCCGACGAGGCGATCGCCACCTTCGCGGTGCGCCAGTACGAGTTCCCGGGCGTCGAGATCCAGACGCGCCTGGCGCGCTGGTACCCGTACGGCACCGCCGGCGCGCACGCCCTCGGTTACGTCGCCGCGATTTCCGAGGACGACCTGCGGCGCATCGACCCGGATCAGTACGCGGGCTCGCTGCTGATCGGCAAGATCGGGCTCGAGAGCGCCTACGAGCAGGAACTGCACGGCACGGCCGGCTACCGCCAGGTGCTGGTGAACGCGCAGGGCCGGCGCGTCGAGCGGCTCGGATCGGCGGCGGTGAAGCTCGACACGCGCCAGCCGCGCGCCGGCAACGACCTGTTCCTCGGCCTCGACATGCGCGTGCAGCGGGTCGCCGAGGAGGCGCTGGCCGGTCGCCGCGGAGCGGTGGTCGCGATCGAGCCCGACACCGGCAACGTCGTGGCGCTCGTGTCGGTGCCGACCTTCGATCCGAACAAGTTCACGCGCGGCATCTCCGGCCGGGAATTCGCGACACTGCGCGACGACATCGACCGGCCGCTGTTCAATCGCGCGCTGCGCGGCACCTATCCGCCCGGCTCGACCGTGAAGCCGATGATGGCGCTCGCCGGCCTCGAGTACGCCGTGATCGACCCGAATGCGCTGCGCTACTGTCACGGCTACTTCACGCTGCCGGGCTCGAGCCGCCACTATCGCGACTGGAAGAAGGAAGGTCACGGCGCCGTCGACATGCGCAAGGCGATCGCGACGTCGTGCGACGTCTATTTCTACGGCCTCGCCGAACTGCTCGGCATCGACCGCATCAACAACGCGATGACGGCGCTCGGCTTCGGCCGCGGGACCGGCCTCGACATCGGCGGTGAGCGCCCGGGCCTGATGCCGACGCCGGCCTGGAAGATGGAGACCTACAAGCAGGCCTGGTATCCGGGCGAGACCGTGATCGTCGGCATCGGCCAGGGTTACCTGCTGGCGACGCCGATGCAGCTGGCGCACGCGGCGGCGATCATCGCCGCGCGCGGCCGCAACGTCCGCCCGCGGCTCGTCACGGGCGTGCGCGATGCGGCCACCGGCACGCTGCGCAAGCTCGCTCCGGTGTTCGACGCACCGGTCGAGCTCAAGGATCCCGCCAACTGGGACGTCGTCATCGAAGGCATGGAGCGCGTCACCGAGGCGGGCGGCACGGCGGTCGTCGCGACCCGCGGCGCGCCGTACCGGATCGCGGCCAAGACCGGCACCGCGCAGGTGTTCAGCCTCGGCCAGAACGAGAAGTACAGCGAGCAGAACGTCAGCGAGCGCCTGCGCGACCACGCGCTGTTCATTGCCTTCGCCCCGGCGGACGCGCCGCGGCTTGCGGTCGCGGTGCTGGTCGAGAACGGCGGCCACGGCTCGAGCGCCGCAGCGCCGGTCGCGCGGCGGGTGTTCGACGCGTACCTGCTCGGCAAGTACGACGCAGCCCCGGTGCCGGTGCCGGTGCCGGTGCCGGTGCCGGTGCCGGTGCCGGCGGGCGAGTGAGCATGCTGTACGAGGAGAGCCAGTCCTCGGCGACCCGCCGCACGCTGACCGCCTCGGCACTGCTGCTGCGGCGGCTGCACCTCGACGGCCCGCTGCTCGCCTCGCTCGCGGCTGTGGTCGCGTTCGGGCTTTTCGTGCTCTACAGCGCCGCCGGCGAGAACCTCGGCCTGTGGCTGAACCAGGTGGAGCGCCTCGCGCTCGCGCTGGTGGCCATGCTGGTGCTGGCGCAGGTGCCGCCGCCGTGGCTGCGGCGGGCCTCGCCGCTGCTCTACGGCGCCGGCATCGTGCTGCTGGTGGCGGTCGCGGTGCACGGAACCGTCGGCAACGGGGCGCAGCGCTGGCTGGACCTGCGCATCGTCCGCTTCCAGCCGTCCGAGATCATGAAGCTCGGCGTGCCGATGATGTGCGCCTGGTACGTGCACGAGCGGCCGCTGCCGCCGTCGCTGCGCGACGCCCTCGTGCTGCTCCTCATCATCGCGGTGCCGGCGTGGCTGATCGCGCGCCAGCCCGACCTCGGCACTGCACTGCTGGTGGCGTCGGCCGGCGTGCTCGTGGTGCTGCTCGCGGGCCTGTCGACGATCGTGATCGTGCTAGGGCTCGCGGCGCTCGGCGGCGCGGTGCCGGTCGCCTGGCACTTCATGCACGCGTACCAGCGCCAGCGGGTGCTGATGTTCCTCGATCCCGCCCAGGACCCGCTCGGCGCCGGCTATCACAGCATCCAGTCGCAGATCGCGATCGGCTCCGGCGGCGTGTTCGGCAAGGGCTGGATGAACGGCAGCCAGGCGCAGCTCGAGTTCCTGCCGGAACGCTCCACCGACTTCATCTTCGCCGTGATCGGCGAGGAGCTCGGGCTGCTCGGACAGCTGTTCCTGGTCGGCCTGTACCTGACGGTGATCGGCCGCGCGCTCTATCTCGCCTCGGAGGCACAGGATACCTATGCGCGGCTCGTCTGCGGCAGCTTCGCGCTGACGTTCTTCGTCTACGCGTTCGTCAACACCGGCATGGTGAGCGGCATCCTGCCGGTGGTCGGCGTGCCGCTGCCGCTCGTCAGCTACGGCGGCACCGCGATGGTCACGCTGCTCGCGAGCTTCGGCGTCCTGATGTCGCTCAACCGGCACCGCAAGCTGGTGGGCGCCTGAGGTGTGCCTGCCGGTCGCCGCGCTCGCCGCGCTCCTGCCGCTGCACGCGTCGGCGCTGGATCTTGAGCGGCCCGAGGTGCGCTCGTTCGTCGAGGATGTCGTCCTGCGCGATCATCTCGAGCGCGCCTGGGTCGAGCGCATCCTCGGCGCCGCCGCGACCAAGACCTCGATCATCGCGGCGATGAACCGGCCGGCGGAGCGGGTGCTGCAGTGGCCCGCCTACCGCCGCATCTTCGTCAGCGAGCAGCGCATCAAGGACGGCCGGGTGTTCTACGCCGAGCACCGCGCGGCACTCGAGACGGCCGCGGCCGGCAGCGGGGTACCGGCCGAGCTGATCGCCGCGATCATCGGCGTCGAGACCTCGTACGGCCACATCACCGGCTCGTACCGCGTACTCGACGCGCTCGCCACGCTGGCCTTCGACTACCCGGGCCGCACCGCGTACTTCCGCGGCGAGCTGGAGCAGTTCCTGCTGCTGTCGCGCGAGGCGGGCTTCGACCCGCTGACCGCATTGGGCTCCTACGCGGGCGCCATGGGCGCGCCGCAGTTCATGCCGCGCAGCTACCGCACGTTCGCGCGCGACGGCGACGGCGATGGCCGCATCGACCTGTGGAACGACTGGCCCGACATCTTCGCCAGCGTCGCGCACTACTTCGTCGCCAGCGGCTGGCACGCGGGCGAGCCGGCGGTGGTGGCGGCGGCGCTCGCCGACCCCGACGTCCCGGACCTGCCCGCCAGCCGGCTCGAGCTCGGCTACTCGCAGGACGCGCTCGAGCGCCGCGGCGTCCTGTTCGCGAGCACGCTGCCGGACGACTCGCGAGCGATGCTGATCGCGCTCTGGGACGGCGACGAGCCGCGTTACTGGGTCGGCTTCCACAACTTCTGGGTGATCACGCGCTACAACCACAGCACGATGTACGCGCTCGCCGCCAGCGAGCTCGCGGCGGCGATCGCGGCGAGCCAACCGGACACGGTAGCGGCGCCCGCCACCGCGGACGGCTGCGGCCGATGACCCGCACCCACCGCGCCGCGGCGCCGCTGCTCGTGGCCGTCATCGTGCTCGCCGGCTGCGCGGCGGCGCCGCCGGCCCGCCGGCCGGGCGAACGCCCGCCGCCGCCGACGGCCACCGCGTCGCTGCCGGCGCCCGACCTGCGGCCACCGCCGGGCGAGCAGCAGTTGCTGGCCGTGCCCGATGCGGTGCCGCGCCAGGAGCCGCGGGCGAAGCTCGGCAACCCGCCGTTCTACGACGTGCTCGGGCAGCGCTACACGGTGCTGCCTGCGAGCCGCGGCTACGTCGAGCGCGGCGTCGCGTCCTGGTACGGGCCGGACTTCCACGGCATCCACACATCGACCGGCGAGCGGTACGACATGTACTCGATGACGGCTGCGCACCGCACGCTGCCGCTGCCGGCCTACGCGCGCGTCACCAACCTGCGCAACGGCCGCGAGGTCGTCGTGCGCATCAACGACCGCGGCCCGTTCAAGGCGAACCGCATCGTCGACCTGTCCTACGTCGCCGCGCTCAGGCTCGACATGGTGCGCGACGGCACGACGCTGGTCGAGGTGCGCGCGCTCGAGCCGGACGGCGCGTCCGAGGCGCCGCCCGCGCCGCCGCCCGCCGTGCTCTACGCGCAGGCCGGCGCCTTCGCGGTCGAGGAAAACGCGCGCCGGCTCGGCGACCGGCTGGCGGCCGCCGGCGTCGCGAACGTCAGGGTCGAGGCCGACGCCGGGCGCACGCTGTATCGCGTGCGGGTCGGCCCGATCGATTCGGTCGCGTCCTACGATGCGCTGGTCGGACGCCTGCACTCGCTGGGTGTCGAGGCCGTCGCGCTCGCCCCGAACTGAGCCGCCGCGCCCGGTGCGGACGACGGCCGGCGTGCTGCACGCTACAATCGGCTACCCCCTCGACCCCCCGCCGCGAGGCACCGAAGCGACATGCCGAGATCCGCCGCCTGTGCCCTGAGCGTCCTGCTGCTGGCGCTGGCCTGCAGCAGCCCCTCCCGCGCTGCGGCGCCGGTTCCGCCGCCGCCGGTACTGCCGGCCAAGAGCTGGGTCCTGCTCGACGCGTTCAGCCTGCGGACCATCGCCGGCCAGAACGACGCCGAACGCGTCGAGCCCGCGAGCCTCACCAAGCTGATGACGGCCTATTGCGTGTTCCACGCGCTGCGCGAGGGCAAGCTCAGGCTCGACCAGCAGGTGCCGATCTCGGAGCGCGCCTGGAAGGCCGAGGGTTCGCGCACCTTCGTCGACGTCGGCTCGCACGTGCCGGTCGAGGCGCTGATCCAGGGCATGATCGTGCAGTCGGGCAACGATGCGACCATCGCACTCGCCGAGGCGGTGGCCGGCTCCGAGGCGACGTTCACCGCGCTGATGAACCAGTACTCGGAGCGTCTCGGGCTCAAGGGCTCGCACTGGACCAACAGCTCGGGCCTCCCCGACCCGCAGCACTACTCGACGGCGCGCGACATCGCGCTGCTCGGCGCCGCGCTGGTCCGCGAGTTCCCCGAGTACTACAAGTGGTACTCGCAGCGCTCTTTCACCTACAACAACATCGCGCAGGCGAACCGCAACGGTCTGCTCGACCGCGATCCGACCGTCGACGGCATCAAGACCGGCCACACCGAGGCCGCCGGCTACTGCCTGGCGAGCTCGGCGCTGCGCGACGGCATGCGGCTCGTGTCCACCGTGATGGGCGCGGCGAGCAGCAAGGCGCGGGAGGACGCGAGCGCGGCGTTGCTCGGCTACGGCTTCGGCTTTTTCGAGAGCAAGCGCCTGTTCGCCGCCGCACAGCGGGTCGGCAGCGCGCAGGTCTACAAGGTCGGCGACCCCGTGCCGCTGGTGCTGCACGCGGACCTGTACGCGACGGCCCCGCGCGGCGAGCTCGCCGGTGCCCGCAGCGAGCTGCACATGCTGCCACGGCTGGTGGCACCGCTCGCCGCCGGCACGGCGATCGGCCGGCTGACCGTCACGGTCGGCGACACGGTGATCGCCGAGGCCAGCGTCTACCCGGCGGCCGCCGTCGAGCCGGGCAACCTCTACCGGCGCATCGTCGACAGCGTGCGCCTCTGGTTCAGCTGATGGCCGCGGCGCTGCCTATAGCCTGGCTCGACGGCTCGTTCCTGCCGCTCGCCGAGGCCCGCATCTCGCCGCTCGACCGCGGATTCCTGTTCGGCGACGCGGTCTACGAGGTGATCCCGGTCTACCGCGGCCGGCCGTTCCTGTGCGCCGAGCACCTGGCGCGGCTGGAACGGAGTCTCGCCGAGGTGCGCATGCGCCCGCCGCTTGCGCGCCGTGCGTGGCAGGACCTGCTCGCGGAGATGGTCGTGCGCAACGGCGGCGGCGACATGTCGCTGTACCTGCAGGTCAGCCGCGGCGCCGACCGGGGCCGCGACCACTCGCTGAACCCGGCGCTCGCGCCGACGGTGTTCCTGATGGCGGCACCGCTTGCGCCGCTCGATCCTGCCGTGCGCGCGGCCGGCGTCGCCGCGATCACGCTGCCGGACCAGCGCTGGCGCCGCTGTGACATCAAGAGCACGGCGCTGCTCGCCAATGTGCTCGCGAAGAGCGTCGCGACCGAGGGCGGCGCCACCGAGGCCATTCTGCTCAGCGACGGCTGGCTGCGCGAGGGCGCCTCGAGCTCCGTGCTCGTGGTCGATGGCGGCACGCTGTGCGCACCGCCCTACGGTCCCGAGATCCTGCCGGGCACCACGCGCGACCTCGCGCTCCGGCTCGCCGCACGGGACGGCACCGCGATCCGGATCGCGCCGCTCGGCGAGCAGCAGCTGCGGCAGGCGGACGAGATCGTGCTCGCCTACGCGACGCGCGGCGTGCTGCCGGTGACCCGCCTGGACGGCGCGGCCGTGGGCACCGGCCGGCCGGGGCCCGCGTGGCGGCGCCTCGACGAGCTGTTCGCGGCCTACAGGCGCGACGTCGAGGGCACGCCGTTCACGGCGGACGGTTAGCGGCGGAGTCTTCGCGTTGCACGCGTCGCCGCTCGAGTTTCCGTGCGAATACCCGGTCAAGGTCATGGGCCGGCAGGCGGCGGGCTTCCGCGAGCGGATGCAGGCGGTGCTGGCCGCCGAACTCGGACCCGCCGCGGCGATCGCGCTCGACGAGCGCCCGAGCCGTGATGGTGCCTACCTGTCGCTGACATTCACCGTGCGGGTCGAGAGCCGCGAGCAGCTCGAGCAGCTGTACCGCGAACTGCGTGCGACCGGCCTCGTCCTGTTCGCCCTCTGAGACCGCGGCGGCGTCTCAGCCGCCAGGACCGCCCGGCTCCGCGACCGCCACCCATTGCGGCTCGCCGGGCAGCCGCAGCGCCCGCCACAGGTGCGGCGCCAGACGCCTCGCGACGGCTTCCGTGTCGAGTGCGACGCCGAGCGCCGCCAGGTCCACGACCGGCAGCCCCGCATGGCCGCACGGGTTGATGCGCGCGAACGGCTCGAGGTCCATCGCGACGTTGAGCGCGAGCCCGTGGTAGCTCGCACCGCGACGGATCCTGAGCCCGATGCTCGCGAGCTTGGCGCCCTCGACGTAGACGCCCGGCGCGTCACGGCGCGCGGCCGCGGCGATGCCGAACTCGGCCGTGAGCGCCACCAGCGAGTCTTCGAGCGCGGTCACGAGCTCGCGCACGCCGAGCCGGCTGCGCTTCAGGTCGACGAGCGGGTAGACGACCAGCTGGCCGGGCCCGTGGTAGGTGACCTGCCCGCCGCGGTCGATCCTGAGCACCGGCACGTCACCGGCGGCGAGCACGTGTGCCGCGCTCGCGGCCATGCCGAGCGTGTACACCGGCGGATGCTCGAGGCACCACAGCTGGTCGGGCGCGTCTGCGCCGCGCAGCTCGGTGTAGCGCTGCATCGCCCGCCAGGTCGGCTCGTACTCGACTCGCCCGAGCCAGCGCGCGCGCGCGCCCACTACTGAGTCTTGCATGATGTGTCGCGCGCCGCAGTGAGCGGGTGGAACGAGCGGCTCGCTGACGGCGGGCTCGGGGCGCTGCGGGCGCGGCCGCGCGGTCGTCCGGCGGGGCTCGATCCGCAGCAACGCCGGACGCTGCTGTCGGCCTTCAAGGACGGGGCTCTGGCAGCGGGTTTTGTTACCGAACATTCCGCCGCTGCTGCTTCCGCCTGTTCCCGGGCGCCATCAGGGGTTGGCAGATCATCAAGTTCCTGCATGCCGTGGCTCTTCTGATCCGGCGACCGCTGCCGGTCATCGGGGATGGACTGCCCGCCCGATGCAGCGCATTCGTGCGCGATTACCCCGGGGGCCCGAACGGCGCCGTGCACGTCGAGCAGCCGCCGGTCCATGCGCCGGAACTGAAACCGCCTGCATGCATCCAGGGCCATCGGCAACATCCCGAGCCCGCCCGTCGCCGTGCCACGCATGTCGGCGAGCTCAAGCACCTCGCCCGCAACCGCGTGCGCTCCATGCAGCGACCCCGAACCCTGATCGCCGCGTTCCGGCACCAAGCCGAGTGGCCGCTCCGGACCCGCCAGTCATCGATGCAGGTTTCAATAGAGTCCCGCGTTGTTGCGTTCGAGCGCGCGCTCGGCCCGGTAGCTGGAGCGGACCAGCGGTCCCGCGACGCACTCGAGAAAGCCCTGCGCGAGCGCGAGCTGTCGCAGCGCCTGGAACTCCGCCGGCGGCACGTAGCGGCGCACCGGCAGGTGCCGCACGGTCGGCCGCAGGTACTGGCCGAGGGTGACGATATCGACGCCCGCCCCACGCAGGTCGCGCAGGCACTGCTCGATCTCCGCCGCGGTCTCGCCGAGGCCGAGCATCAGGCTCGACTTGACGAGCACCGCCGCCCGCCGCGCTTTCGCGGCCGAGAGCACGCCGAGCGTCTGGGCGTAGCCCGCGCGCGGGTCGCGCACCGGGTGCGTCAGTCGCTCGACGGTCTCGATGTTCTGCGCGAACACCTCGACGCCGCTGTCGACCACGGTTGCGACGGCGTCGGCGCTGCCCTGGAAGTCCGGTGTCAGCGCCTCGACCGCGGTCGCCGGCCGCACCGCCTTGATCGCGCGCACGCAGGCCGCATAGTGCGTCGCGCCGCCGTCAGCGAGGTCATCGCGGTTGACCGACGTCAGCACCACGTAGCGCAGCGCCATCAGCTCGACCGTCTGCGCGACGTTGGCCGGCTCCTCGGCGTCGAGCCAGCCGCGCGGATTGCCGGTGTCGACCGCGCAGAACCGGCAGGCGCGCGTGCAGACCGCGCCCATCAGCATGATCGTGGCGGTACCTGCGTTCCAGCACTCGCCGATGTTGGGACATTTCGCCTCCTCGCAGACGGTGGCGAGCCGGTGCTCCCGGACCACGCTTCGGACCGCCTCGAAGCGCGTCCCGGCCGGCAACGGCGCGCGCAGCCAGGACGGCTTGGCGCCGGCGACGACCGCCTCGCCGTGCGCGCTCGCCTTGATGCCGTCGCGGATCGCCGTGAAGCCCTGCGGCGTCAGGTATTTCTCGCCGCTCCTGGCGCTGACGACGGGGATGCCCTTGAGGTCGGCCACCGGACGGTCCTGGGGTAGCAGCGGGGCTGCCATTCTACGCGAGCGACGCGGCCAGCTGTTCCAGCCGCTCCGGCGTGCCGACGTCGGCCCAGGTGCCGGCATAGAGCTCGGCGCTGACGAGCCCGGCGTGCGCCGCCGGATCGATCACTGCGCGCAGCCCGCGGCGCCCGGGCGGCAGCGCCCGGAACAGCTCCGGCCGGAAGCTCGCGATGCCGGCGAAAGTCGCGCGGCGCGGCCCTTCGAGCCGGAGCTCGCCGCACTCGATCGCATAGTCGCCGCGCGGGTGGTGCGCCGGGTTCGGCACCAGCAACAGGTGCGCCAGCCGGCCGGGCGGCGGCGCGGGCGGCGGCAGTGGCACTGCCGCGTAGACATCGCTGCTGATCACCGCGAACGGCTCGTCGCCGAAGACCGCGAGGGCGTTGCGGATGCCGCCGGCGAACTCGAGCGGCTCGGGTCCTTCGTCGAACCAGTGGATCCTGAGCCCGAACTGTCCACCGTCGCCGAGCGCCGCGCGCAGCCGCTCGCCGAGCCATGACGTGTTGATCGCGACGTCGAAAACGCCGCCGGCGGCGAGCCGGTGGAGGTGGTGGGCGATCAGCGGCTTGCCGCCGACCGGCAGCAGCGCCTTCGGCAGGCTGTCGGTCAGCGGCCGCATGCGCAGTCCGCGCCCGGCCGCGAGCAGCATCGCGCGCTTCAGCGTCATCGGCCGAGCGCCCGCGCCTGGGCGGCGGCGAAGCCGGGCACGACCGCGGCCTTGAGGAAGGCGCCGAGCTCGGCGAATTCCCCGTATTCGGCCGCCGTCGCGAGTACATAGTCGAGTACCGCCGGCAGGTCGCGCAGGTAGCCGTTCTTGCCGTCGCGGTACCACAGGCGCGCGAAAATGCCGAGCACCTTGAGGTGCCGCTGCAGGCCGACCAGGTCGAACCAGCGTATGAAGTCCGCCTCGTCCGCCGCCACCGCGATGCCGGCGGCGAGCGCGCGCCGGCGGTAGTCGCGCACCCAGCCGAGCACCCGCGCCCGCGGCCAGACGATGTAGCAGTCCTTAAACAGGGACGCGAGGTCGTAGGTGAGCGCACCCTGCACCGCGTCCTGGAAATCGAGGATGCCGGGGCTGCCGGTTGCGAGGCGCATCAGGTTCCGCGAGTGGTAGTCGCGGTGGACGAACACCTGCGGCTGCTCGAGCGCGGCTGCCGCGCAGCGCGCCGAGCAGCGCGCGAACAGGTCGCGCTCCGCGCTGCCCGGCACGATCTCCAGGTGGCGCGCCAGGAACCAGTCCGGGAAGAGCCGCACCTCGCGGTCGAGCTCAGCCGCGTCGTAGGGCGCGAGCGCCGCGGCGGCGCTGCCGCCCCGCGCCTGGATCACGAGCAGCGCGTCCGTCGCCTCGCGGTACAGCTGCTCGACGTCGCCGCCGTTGCGCAGCGCCGCCAGGTAGTGGGTCGAGCCCAGGTCGGTCAGCAGCAGGAAGCCGCGCTCGCGATCGGCCGCGAGCACGGCCGGCACGGTCAGGCCGAGCGCGCCGAGCGCCGCTGCGACGCGCACGAAGGCGCCCACGTCCTCGCGCTCGGGCGGCGCGTCCATGACGATCAGGCTCTGGACGCCGTCGCGGACGCGGAAATAGCGCCGGAAGCTCGCATCCGCCGACGCCGGTGCGATGTCGGAGGCGGCCAGCCCGAGATCGTGCCGCAACCAGCGCTCGAGCAGCGCGCGGCGGGCATCCGGTGCAACGTCGGTGTCGGGCGGCATGAACGGCGGATTATAATGCCCCGACCCGCCGTGGCTGCGGCGACCGGTTGTCCGAAGCTCTTAGGCCGCTGCCTTGCCCTCACGTCCGTTTCCCCACGCCCGGCGCGCGCTCCTATTGTCGGCCGCCGCCGCGTGGCTGGCGGCGCCCGCGGCGCGCGCCGTCGACCCGTGCCCCGCGCCGCCCCCGGCGCCGGCGGAGGCGGACGCTCCGCCCGCCGACCCGACGCGGGTCGAGGTCACTTCGGCCGGCGCCGAGGTCACGACGGCGGGCCAGGCGAGGCTCACGGGGCCCGTGCGCGTGCGCCAGGGCAACCGCACGTTGACCGCGCAGGACGGCAACTACGACTCGGCGACGCAAGCCTTCGACGTCACCGGCAACGTCCGCTACCACGATCCGCGGCTCACCGTCGGCGGCGAGTCCGGCACCTGGAGCAGCGAGGGCGGTGGCCGTTTCGTCGGCGCGGAGTTCGAGATCCCGGCGCGGCCGGCGCGCGGCACTGCGGCCACGGTCGTGCTCCGGCCCGACGGTCGCCTCGAACTCGACCGGGTCGTGTACACCGCCTGTCCCGTGGGCCGCCGCGACTGGTTCCTGCGTGCGCGCCACATCGAGATCGACCAGGCCGCGCAGCAGGGCTTAGGCCGCGACGTGCTGCTCGACTTCAAGGGCGTGCCCATCTTCTACCTGCCGATCGCCTCATTTCCGGTCGGCGACGCGCGCAAGTCGGGCTTCCTGTTCCCGGTATTCGGCCAGTCGAACCGCAACGGCTTCGAGCTGGCGGCACCCTACTACTGGAACATCGCTCCGGACTACGACGCGACGCTGACGCCGGGCTTCCTGTCGAAGCGCGGCGCCACGCTCGGCACGGAGTTCCGGTTCCTGACCGAGGACTCGCGCGGCGAATTCAAGAGCGACTGGATCCCGTCCGACCGCAGCGCGGGCCGCGACCGCAGCTTCCTGCGCTTCACCGAGCGCAGCGAGCTCGGCGAGCGGCTGCGCCTGGACACCAGCCTGGCGCAGGCCAGCGACCCGAACTATTTCACCGACTTCGGCCAGGGCCCTGAGGGCACCAGCGTCACGTACCTGCAGCGGATCGCGCGGCTGACCTACCTGGACTCGCACTGGCACGCCTACGGTCTGGTCGAGCAGTTCCAGACGATCGACCAGACGATCGCCGTCGGCGACCGGCCGTACACGCGCGCGCCGCAGCTGGCGCTCCTGGGCCGCTGGGCCGAGCGCAACGGCCCGGGCTTCGAAGTCGAGGCCGAGGCGGTCGACTTCGTGCGCGACAACGGCACCGAGGGTCTGCGTCTCGGGCTCGCGCCTACGGCAAGCTACGCGTGGCGCCCGCCGGGCGGCTTCGTGGTCCCAAGCGTCGGCTACCGCAGCATCGGCTACTCGCTCAGGCGCACGCCCGGCACCGACGACACGCCCTCGGTGTCGGCGCCGTTTGCGACGCTCGACGCGGGCCTGAACCTCGAGCGCGATGCCGGCGAGCGCGTGCAGACACTCGAGCCGCGCATGCTCTACACCTACATTCCGTACCGCGACCAGTCGGCCCTGCCGCTGTTCGACACCGGTCTGCCCGACCTGAACCTGATCCAGCTGTTCCGCTCGCAGCGCTACGTCGGCGGCGACCGCATCGGCGACGCCAACCAGCTGGCCGCCGGCGCGACTACGCGGCTGGTCGACGTGCCCTCCGGCCGCCAGCTGCTGAGCGCGACGCTCGGCGAGATCTACTACTTCAAGGCGCCGCAGCTGCTGCTGCCGACCGAGGTGGCAGTCGCCGGCAAGACCTCGGACATCGTCGGCCAGCTCGACCTGTCGGCGTACCGCCACTGGAACGTCCAGCTCGGCGAGCAGTGGAACCCGCACAGCCAGGCGTCCGCCCTCAGCGAGGTGCGGGTCCAGTACCAGCCGTCCAGCGGCAAGGTCGCCAACCTGAGCTACCGCTTCCGGCGCGACCTGCTCGAGCAGGTCGAGGGATCCGCAGCGTGGCCGATCACCGACTCGTGGAAAATTTACGCCCGCCACGTCTACTCGCTGCGCGATCACACGGCGATCGAGTCCTTCGGCGGCTTCGAGTACCAGGCCTGCTGCTGGCGCATCCGAATCGTCGGCCGGCGCTACGTCATCAGCCACACCGGCACCAAGGACACCTCGGTGTCGGTGCAGCTGGAACTCAAGGGCCTGTCGAGTGTCGGAGAGCAGGCCGGCGCTTTCCTCGAGCGGTCGATTCGGGGATACTCCGCGACCCCCGCCGAAACCGGGCCAGAATAGGTCTTCCATGCGTCGCTTCCTGGCAATTCCCCTCGTCGCCCTGTCGCTGTCCGCCGCTCCCGGCGCCCTCGCCCAGACCCGCGAGATCGGCGGCAAGGGCGAGCTGCTCGACCGGATCGCCGTCGTCGTCAATGACGGCGTCGTGCTGCAGAGCCAGATCGACGCCCAGATCGCCGCCGTGACGGAGCGCCTGCGCGGCCAGGGCACGGCGCTGCCGCCGCCTTCGGTGCTGCGCCAGCAGATCACCGAGCGAATGGTGCTGCAGGAAATCGAGCTGCAGCGCGCCCAGAAGATCGGGCTGCGGGTCAGCGACGAGGCGCTCAACGGCGCGCTCAAGGACGTGGCCACGCAGAACCACATCGACTTCGCCGCGCTGCCGGACGCGCTCGCGCACGAGGGCATCGTCTACGCCGACTACCGCGAGCAGATGCGGCGCGAGATGACCCTGCAGCTGCTGCGCCAGCGCGACGTCTACCAGCGGATCTACGTCAGCCCGCGCGAGATCGACCAGTTCCTGGCGAAGGCGGCCGCCGACAAGAGCGGCGACGCCTCCTACAACGTGTCGCACATCCTGCTGTCCTTGCCCGAGGCTGCCTCGCCGGGCCAGCTCGAGCAGGTCGAGAAGCGCGCCGAGGAGATCCGCGAGCGCGCCGAAAAAGGCGAAGACTTCGGCCAGCTTGCGGTCTCCTACTCGCAGGCGCAGTCGGCGCTCGAGCGCGGCCTGATCGGCTGGCGCAAGGGCAACGAGCTGCCGACGTTCATGGCCGACGTGGTCGCCAGACTCAAGCCCGGCGACGTGTCGACGCCGATCCGCACGCCGTCCGGCTTCCATATCATTCGCCTCAACGAGGTCAAGCGCGACGACCAGCCGCTGCTGGTCGAACAGCTGCACGCGCGCCATATCCTCGTGAAGCCGAACGAGCTGCAGGACGACGAGACCGTGCGCGGCCGGCTGCAGGTGATCCGCGATCGCATCGCGAACGGCAGCGACGACTTCGGCGCGATCGCCAAGGCGGTTTCGGAGGACCCGGGCTCGGCCGCCGAGGGCGGCGACCTCGGCTGGAGCGGCACGGGCACCTTCGTGCCCGAGTTCGAGGCCGCGCTCAACAAGCTCGCCGACAACGAGATCAGCCAGCCGTTCCGGACGCAGTACGGCTGGCACGTCGCGCAGACACTGGGGCGGCGCACCCAGGACATGAGCACCGACGAGCGCCGCCGCCGGGCATTCGAGCAGATTCGCGCCAGCAAGTCCGACGAAGAAACCGAACTCTGGCTGCGCCGGCTGCGCGACGACGCCTTCGTCGACTACCGCGGCTGAACGGCGATGACGGCGGCGCCGCAGGCGGGGGCACCGACCGTGGTCGTGACCTCCGGCGAGCCGGCCGGCATCGGTCCCGACATCTGCCTCGCGCTCGCCGAACGCGAGTGGCCGTGCCGGCTGCTGGTGGCGGCCGACCCGCGAGTGATGGCGGAGCGCAACGCCGAGCTTGGGGCCCGTGTCGAGCTCGTCAGCGTCGGCAGCGACGGGGCCGACGCGCACCGCGCCGGCCGGCTGCAGCTGCTCGTGCACCATGCGCCGCTGCCGGTCGTCGCCGGACGGCTGGAGCCCGGCAACGCCGGCTACGTCCTCGGGATGATCCGCCAGGCGGTCGCGGGCTGCAGCAACGGGCGCTACGCGGCGCTGGTCACGGGACCGGTGCAGAAGAGCACCATCAACGAGTCCGGCGTCGCGTTCACCGGCCACACCGAGTTCCTCGCCACGCTGACCGGCGCGCCGCGCCCGGTCATGCTGCTGGTCGCAGGCAAGCTCCGGGTCGCGCTCGCGACCACGCACCTGCCGCTACGGGCGGTCGCCGACAGCCTCAACGAGGATGACCTGCTGGCGACGATCCGGGTGCTGGCCGCCGGGTTGCGCGAGCGCTTCGGGCTGGTGCGGCCGCGGATCCTGGTGCTCGGCCTCAATCCCCACGCCGGCGAGTCCGGCCATCTCGGCCGCGAGGACCTGGACGTGATCGCGCCGGCGATCGCCCGCGCCGCGGCCGAGGACATCGCCGCGCGCGGCCCGCTGCCGGCCGACACCGCGTTCGCGCCACGGCAGCTGACCGACGCCGACGCGGTGCTGGCGATGTTCCACGACCAGGGCCTGCCGGTGATCAAGTACGCGGGCTTCGGCCACGCGGTCAACGTCACGCTCGGGCTGCCGATCCTGCGCACCTCGGTCGACCACGGCACGGCGCTCGACCTCGCGGCCACCGGCCGGGCCGACCCGGGCAGCATGGTCGCCGCGCTCGAGCTCGCGCTCGCCTGCATTCGGCCGTGACGGCACGGGTGACGGCGACCGCGCCACGGCACCGCGCGCGCAAGCGCTTCGGACAGCATTTCCTGCACGACCCGGCCGTCCTCGGCCGCATCGTCGCCGCGATCGACCCGCGACCGGGCGAGCGGCTGGTCGAAATCGGTCCCGGGCTGGGCGCGCTGAGCTTGCCGCTGCTCGCGCGCCAAGGCCGGCTCGACTGCATCGAGCTCGACCGCGACGTGATCCCGCGACTGCGTGAGCGCGCCGCGGGCCTGGGCGAGCTGACCGTGCACGCCGGGGACGTGCTGGAGTTCGACTTCGCGGCGCTGGCCGCCGGCGGCCCGCGGCTGCGGCTGTGCGGCAACCTGCCGTACAACATCTCGACGCCACTGCTGTTCCACACGCTGGCCGCCGGCGCGGCGATCCTCGACATGCACTTCATGCTGCAGAAGGAAGTCGTGGCGCGCATCGCCGCGCCGCCGGGCAGCCGCGCCTATGGTCGCTTGACCGTGATGCTCGCGGCGCAGTGCCGCGCCGAGCGGCTGTTCGACGTGGGCCCCGGCGCGTTCCGGCCGGCGCCGCGGGTCGACTCGGCGTTCGTGCGGCTGGTGCCCCACGCCCATCCGCCCTTCGCGGTCGGCGACCCGGCGCGCTTCGCGGCGGTCGTCGCGGCGGCCTTCGGCCAGCGCCGCAAGACGCTGCGCAACTCGCTCGCAGGCGTGGTCGACGAGGGCGGCTTCGCGGCTGCCGGCATCGACTCCGGGCGGCGCGCCGAGACGCTGTCACCGGCCGACTTCGCGGTCCTCGCCGCGACGGCGCGGCCGCTATAATCGGCCGACTACCGCGGAGCACCCGATGAATGCCCCCAGTCCGGCCACGGGCCTCTATCGCCGCATCCTGCTGGTCGTCGACCTGAGCGAGGACAGTCGTGCCGTGGGGGCGCGGGCGCGCGCCGTCGCTGCCGCCTGCGGCGCCGAGCTCAGCCTGCTGCATATCGTCGAGTACCTGCCGGTCGAACCGCTCGGCGAGACGCTGCTGCCGGCCGTCGAGATCGAGGAGGAACTGATCCAGCGCGCCGGCGAGCGGCTGCGCGCCCTCGCCCGCGAGCTCGGGCTCGCCGATGCCCCGTGCAGCGTCCAGGCCGGCAATACCAAGGCGGAAATCGTCCGCGCCGCGGCGGACGCGGCCGCGGACCTGATCGTGCTCGGCAGCCATGAGCGGCACGGGCTGTCGATCCTGATCAACCAGACCGAGGACACGGTGCTGCATGCCGCGCACTGCGACGTGCTCGCGGTGCGCCTGAAGTAGTTTCATGGAGACCCGCCACCATCGCATCGTCGTCGACGTCGTGACGACCTATGTCGAGGACCAGTCGGACCCCCGCGAGCACCGCTTCGTGTTCGCCTACACGATCACCATCCGCAACGAGGGCAACACGCCGGCGCGGCTGCTGACCCGCCACTGGATCATCACCGACGCCAACGGCAAGGTGCAGGAGGTGCGCGGCGACGGCGTCGTCGGCGAACAGCCGCACCTGAAGCCGGGCCAGGGCTTCCGCTACTCGAGCGGCGCCGTGCTCGAGACGCCGGTCGGCGTCATGCAGGGCAGCTACCAGATGGTCGCGGACAGCGGCGAGCGGTTCGACGCGCCGATCGCACCGTTCTCGCTCGCGATGCCGGGCGTCGTGCACTGACGTCGCGATGGCGGTCTACGCGATCGGCGACCTGCAGGGGTGCTACGACCAGTTCCGAGCGCTGCTGTCGCTCTTGCACTTCGACCCGCGCGACGACCGGCTGTGGCTCACCGGCGACCTCGTCAACCGCGGCCCCCGCTCGCTCGAGACGCTGCGCTACGTGCGCTCGCTGGGGCCCGCGGCGACCGTCGTGCTCGGCAACCACGACCTGCACCTGCTGGCCGTCGCGGCCGATCCGGGCCGCCAGCGCGCGAGCGACACGCTCGATGCGATCCTGGCCGCGCCCGACCGCGACGTGCTGCTCGACTGGCTCCGGCGCCGGCCGCTCGTGCACGCCGACCGGTCGCTCGGCACGGTGATGGTGCACGCCGGACTGCCGCCCGAGTGGGACCTGGAGACCGCGGTTGCCTGCGGGGCGGGGGTGTCCGCGGCGCTCGAGCACGCCCCCGCCGAGTTCTACGGCGCGATGTACGGCGACCGGCCGGATCGCTGGTCGCCGCGGCTCGAGGGCTTCGACCGCCTGCGATTCGCCGTCAACTGCCTGACGCGCCTGCGATTCTTGAGCGCCGACGGCCGCCTGCTGCTGAAGTACAAGGGCCCGATCGATGCGGCGCCGGCGGACGCCGTGCCGTGGTTCCGGGCGCCCGGCCGGCGCACCGCGGGGCTGCGCATCGTGTTCGGCCACTGGTCGGCCCTCGGCTATCACGCCGAGAACGGTGTGGTCTCGCTCGACAGCGGCTGCGTCTGGGGCGGCTCGCTGACGGCACTGCGCCTCGACGCGGCGGAGCCACCGGTCGTGCTGCCGTGCCCAGGCTCGCTCGCGCCCGGCGACCCGGCGGACGCCGCGGTCGACTACTGAGCGGGCCGCACCCGCGCCTGCTCGGCCGGCGGCAGCGCCGCAAGCACGTCGAAGCGCAGGTCGATGCCCCCCAGCGTGATCTGGTGCGGCACGCAGTTCATGTGGGCGGCGCTGTTGCGGGTCGTGAACGACTTGAGCAGCGTGCGCCCGAACTGCTCGACGAGCTCGCAGTCGCCCGGCTCGAGTCCGCGCGGTTTGCCGGCGCGCAGCTGCACGGTCTTCCAGGCGCCGACCGCCGCCTCGTCCGGGCGCGGACCGGCCTTGAGGGGCGGCACGTCCTTGCCGAGGCGCCGCGCCGGCGCCTCCGGCGCCTGCACCGCCACGGGCGCTGCGGCCGTGGCGGGCGCGAGCGCATAGAAACTCACGCGCGCGGTCGACATCGCTGACACGCCGCCGGTCGCCATCGCCGACACGCCGCGCAGCGGATCGACGCAGGGACTGGACACCTTCAGGTCATCGCGCGCGCCGGCCTCTCGCAGCAGGGCCTTCAGCTGGCCTGCCAGCCCATCGCAGGAATAGTGCGAGGTGATGCCCATGAACGTGAAGGTCTCCTCGTGGAGCTTCCAGACCGCCTGCACCGGCGGCTCCTCGCCAGCCGCCGCCGCCGTGAGCCGCAGCAGTCCGGCGACGAGCACCACGGCCATCCCGATAGTCCTGATCCGCATGGCGTACTCTCCTTCGTGCCTGCACCTGACGTTTCGACTCTGCCCCCGGCGCCGGGTTCCGCGGAGCCCGCGCCGGCCCGCGGCTATAATGGAATGCGGAACCCCGATGCGCCCCACCCCGCCGCTCAACCTGCAGCACTGGATCGAGGCGCACCGGCAGGCGCTCGTGCCGCCGGTCGCCAACCGCCAGGTGTTCCCGGCCGGCGACCTCATCATCATGATCGTCGGTGGCCCTAACGCGCGGCGCGATTTCCACGTTGACCCGGGCACGGAATTCTTTTACCAGCTCGAGGGTACGCTGACCCTGAAGACGATGCAGGACGGCCGGCCGCTCGACTACGCGATCGGCCCGGGCGAGGTGTTCCTGCTGCCGCCGTTCGTGCCGCACTCGCCGCGGCGACCGGCGGCTTCGATCGGCCTGGTCATCGAGCGCCGCCGCACCGCCGCCGAGCAGGACGGGTTTCAGTGGTACTGCGAGGCCTGCCACGCGCTCCTGTACGAGGAGTACGTCGTGCTCGAGGACATCGAGACGCAGTTTCCGGCGGTGTTCGAGCGCTTCTACGCGGATCCAGAGCGGCGCCGCTGCCGGGCCTGCGGCGCGCTGCTCGAGCGGCCGGCCGCGCCGCGGCCGGCATGAGCGAGGTCGTACTGACCCGCGGCGCGAGCCGCTACCTGGCCGACCTGTCCGATCCGCTGTCGATCGCGATCCCGCTCGACTTCGACGGCGTGCAGCCGAACCACTTCGACGCGCCGCGCGCGCATGCGCACGCGCTCACCGAGCGCGGCTTCGCCGGCGACGTGCGCGCCGGCGGCAACGTCAATTGCGAGCAGCTGTCCCTGACGCCGCACTGCAACGGCACGCACACCGAGTGCGTCGGCCACCTGACCACCGACCGCATCGCCGTGCACGAGGTGCTGCGCGGCGGTCTGCAGGTGGCGCGCCTGGTGTCAGTGCGCGCCGCCGCACTCGGCGACTGCGGCGAGCGCGCCGCTCCGGACGCGGCGGCAGGCGAGCCGGTGGTCACGGCCGCGCTGCTCAGCGCCGCGCTCGCGGGCTTCGCCGGCGAGTCCGACGCGCTGGTCGTCCGCACGCTGCCGAACGATGCGGGCAAGCTCACGCGCCGCTATGCGGGCGCGGCGCCGGCGCCATACTTCACCGCCGAGGCCGCCGCGTTCGCGGCCCACGCCGGGATCCTGCACCTGCTCGTCGACCTGCCCTCGCTCGATCGTGGCGCGGACGGCGGCCGGCTCGCGGCGCACCGTGCGTTCTGGGGCCTGCCGGACGGCGCCCGGCGCGCCCACGATGCCGTCCGCCGCGACGCTACGATCACGGAGCTGTGCTGGATCGCGCCGACCATCAAGGATGGCTGGTACCTGCTCGACCTGCAGCTGCCGGCGTTCATGAGTGACGCGGCGCCCAGCCGGCCGCTGCTGTACCCGGCCCGCCTGCATGGCTGAGGCCGACTGGCGGGCGCATGCGGCCGCGGCCGACGCGGCCGATCCGCTCGCCGCGTTCCGCGCTCGCTTCCGCCTGCCGCTCGCGGCCGACGGGCGGGCGTCGATCTACCTCTGCGGCCACTCGCTCGGGCCGATGCCGGTCGAAGCGGCGGCGCGGGTCGAGGACGTGCTGCGGCCGTGGGCCGAGCTCGCCGTGCTCGGCCATCACCAGGGTCCCGCGCCGTGGCTCGACTTCCACGCGCCGTTCGCAGCACCGCTCGCGGCGCTCGTCGGCGCACGCCCGGCCGAAGTCGTCGCGATGAACACGCTGACGGTCAACCTGCACCTGATGCTGGTCAGCTTCTACCGCCCGACGCCGAGCCGCTTCCGGATACTGATTGAGCGCGGCGCATTCCCGTCCGACCGGCATGCGGTCGTCTCGCAGCTGCGTTTCCACGGTCTCGCCGAGTCCGCGTTGACAGAAGTCGCACCGCGCGACGGCGAGGCGCTGCTGCGCAGCGCCGACCTGGTCGCGGCGATCGAGGCGGCCGGCGACTCGCTCGCGCTCGTGCTGCTGCCAGCGGTGCAATACCGCACCGGGCAGGTGCTCGACGTCGCGGCGATCACGCGCGCCAGCCGCGCCGCCGGCGCCGCCGCCGGCTGGGACCTCGCCCACGCGATCGGCAACGTGCCGCTCGCGCTGCACGACAGCGGCGCGGACTTCGCCGTCTGGTGCCACTACAAGTACCTGTGCGCGGGTCCGGGCGCCGTCGGCGGCGCGTTCGTCCACGAGCGCCACGGCGACGGTCGCGGACTGCCCCGCTTCGAGGGCTGGTGGGGTCACGACGTGGCGAGCCGCTTCGACATGGGCCCGCAGTTCCTGCCCTCGCCCGGCGCCGCCGGCTGGCAGGTGTCGAACCCGCCGCTGCTGTCGCTCGCGCCGCTCGCCGCGAGTCTGGCGCTCTTCGAGGCCGCGGGCCCGGCGCGGCTGCGCAGCAAGTCGCTTGCGCTGACCGCGTTCGCGCGCCGGCTGATCGAGGCCCGCTGCGACGGACGGGTCGAGATCCTGACCCCGACCGCCGACGCCGAGCGCGGCTGCCAGCTGTCGCTGCGCATCGCCGGCGGCGCCGGTCGGCCCGTATTCGCGGCGCTGACCGCGGCCGGCGTCATCGGCGACTGGCGCGAGCCGGACGTGCTGCGCCTCGCGCCCGCGCCGCTCTACAACACGTTCAGCGAGGTCGAGTGCGCGATCGCACGGCTCGCCGGGGCGTTGCCGCCGCAGTGAATATCCCGGTCACCGTGCTCGGTGCCGGCTGCACAGGACCTCTGCTCGCGTTGCTGCTGGCGCGGCGCGGCTACGCGGTGCGGGTCTTCGAGCGGCGTCCCGACCCGCGCCGCGGCACGCCGCCGGCGGGGCGCTCGATCAACCTGGCGCTCGCCGCGCGCGGCGCCGCGGCGCTCGAGCGCGCCGGGCTCGCCGACCGCGTGCGGCCACTCTTGACGCCGATGCGCGGCCGGCTGGTGCACGACGCGGCCCAGCCACCGCGCTTTCTGGCCTACGGTCAGCGGCCGCAGGAGCTGCTGTGGTCCGTGGCGCGCGCCGACCTGAACCGGCTGCTGATCGACGCCGCCGAAGCTGCCGGCGTCCAGTTCAGCTTCGAGCACGCCTGCCGGGGCGCCGATTTCGGGCGCGGCCAGCTCGCGCTCGAGGACCTGGCCCGCGCGCGGCGCATCGAGCTGCCGATGGCGCCGGTGATCGCCGCCGATGGCGCCTCCTCCGAACTGCGGGCGGCAATGGTCGCGGCCGGGCTTGCGACCGCGCGCGAGGACGCGCTCACGCACGGCTACAAGGAGATCTCCATTGCCGCCGGCGCTGGCGGCCGGCACCGGCTGGCGGCCGACGCTCTGCACATCTGGCCGCGCGGCGGCTACATGCTGATCGCGCTGCCGAACGCAGACGGCACGCTGACCGCGACCCTGTTCCTCGCGACGGGCGGCGAGGCTCCCAGCTTCGCGATGCTCGCGACCGGCAGCGCGGTGCGCGAGTTCTTCGAGCGCGAGTTCCCGGACGTGGCGGCGCTCGTTCCGGACCTCGAGGCGCAGTTCGCGAGGAACCCGGTCGGCCGGATGGCGAGCGTGTACGCGGCACCGTGGCGCGTCGGTGGCCAGGCGCTCCTGATCGGCGACGCGGCGCACGCGATCGTGCCGTTCCACGGCCAGGGAATGAACTGCGCGTTCGAGGACTGCCGCGTCCTCGACGGGCTGCTCGGCGCGCCGCCCGACTGGGCCGGGCTGTTCGCGAGCTTCGAGGCGGCCCGCCGCGAGGACACCGCGGCGATCGCGCGGATGGCGCTCGAGAACTATGTCGAGATGCGCGACACGGTGCGCGAGCCGCGCTTCGCACTCCTGAAGGAGCTGTCGCTCGAGCTCGAGCGGCTGCACCCGGAGCGCTTCATCCCGCGCTACTCGATGGTGATGTTCCATGCGGAGATCCCGTACGCCGAGGCCGAGCGGCGCGGCCGGACCCAGGCCGAGATCCTGCAGGCGGCGACCGCGGGCCGCGCGCGGCTGGCCGAAGTCGACCGCGCGGCGCTCGCTGCGGCGATCGATGCGCACCTTGCGCCGCTCAAGTCCCCGGGCGCGTCAGCGTCACGAAACTAAACGGATAGGCGTGACGCGCATCGGCGGCGTGCGCCTCGCGCCCGGCCTCCTGCCACTCGTCGCGCTGCCACGCCGGGAAGTAGACGTCACCCGGCACGTCGGCCTCGACCTCGGTGAGGTGCAGTACGGCGGCCTGCGGCAGGCAGGAACGGAACAGCTCGGCGCCGCCGATCACCATCAGCCGCCCGGCACCGGCCGCGGCCGGGCAGGCGGCGGCGAGCGAGTGCACGACCAGCGCGCCGGGGGCCGTGAACGTCGGGTCGCGGCTCAGCACGATGCTGGTCCGCCCCGGCAGCGGCCGGCCGATGCTCTCCCACGTGCGGCGGCCCATCAGCAGCGGCTGGCCGAGCGTCAGCCGCCTGAAATGCGCGAGGTCCGCCGGCAGGTACCAGGGGAGCGCGTTGGCCCGCCCGATGACGCCGTTGCGGGCCACGGCGACCACTATTTCGAGGCGGGGCACGGGATCTGGCGTGGCGTTGGGCATGGCCGGGCGGAGTGCAGCCGGCTGGGGCACGCGCGGCGGGGGTACCTTTATATCCCGGCCGTGGCGCCGCCGTCTCGGCCCGGCCGGGGCCGGCGGCGCGCCGCCGCGGCGGGGTCGGATCGCCTAGACTGCCGGTCGATGATCCTGTTACTGGACGTCGGCAACACGCGCGTCAAGTGGGCCTGGCTCGAGCACGCCGGGCTCGCGCCCGCCAGCGCGGTCGCGCACGACTCGAGCCACCGCAGCTGGCAGGGCGAGATCGAGGCCGGCGGCCAGCGTCCGGAGCGCATCGTGGTCGGGAATGTCGCCGGGCCCTCGTTCGCCGCGGCGCTGAGGCTGTGGTCCCGCGAGCAGTTCGCGGTCGAGCCCGAGTTCGTGGTCGCCGGCGTCGAGCTGCACGGCGTCCGGAACGGCTACCGGCGCCCGGGCGCGCTCGGTGTCGATCGCTGGCTCGCGCTGGTGGCCGCCTGGCACCGCGTGCGCGGCGCGGCGCTCGTCGTCAACAGCGGCACCGCGCTCACGGTCGACGCGCTCGACCGCGACGGGCGCCACCGCGGCGGGCTGATCCTGCCGGGCGTGCAGATGATGACCGAGCTCGAGGCCCGTCTCGGTCCGCCCGCCGTGCTCGAAGCGGGCGCGGGGCTCGCGGCACTCCCCGCCGACCTCGCGCGGCTCGCGCTCGCCGCGCTCGCCGATCGCGCCCGCGTCGCCTTCGCCGCCCAGGTCGGCGCGGAGCCCGCGCTGGTACTGACCGGCGGGGACGCGGCGCTGCTCGCGCGGCACCTGGCGGCGCCGGCCGAGGTCGTGCCGGACCTGGTGCTCGCCGGCCTCGCGATCGCCGCGACGGGCGGCGCCACCGGTGCCTGAGCGGCGCCGCCCTCAGGCGCCGCGGCCGCGCGCGCGCGCCGCCCAGCAGCCGAGCTGGTGATCGTCGACGATGCCGACGGCCTGCATGAACGCATAGCAGATCGACGGACCCACGAACCGGAAGCCGCGCCGCTTCAGGTCGCGGCTCATCGCGTCGCTTTCGGTGGTCGTGGCCGGAACCTCTCCGGGCCCCCGCGGACGGCGCCGGCGGCCGCCCGGGGCATGGCGCCACAGGATGGCGGCGAAGCCTGGCTCCGCGGCGCGGAGCTGCAGATAGGCGCGCGCATTGCTGACGCAGGACTCGACCTTCAGCCGGTTGCGCACGATGCCGGGGTCGGCGAGCAGCCGCTCGATGCGGCGCGGCGTGTAGCGCGCGATGCGCTCGGCGTCGAAGCCGTCGAACGCCCGCCGGTAGTGCTCGCGCTTGCGCAGGATCGTGATCCAGCTCAGGCCCGCCTGCGCCCCTTCGAGGCACAGCATCTCGAACAGCAGCGCATCGTCCTTGACCGGCACGCCCCACTCATCGTCGTGGTAGCGGACGTAGAGCGGGTCCTGCCCACACCAGGCACAGCGGCGGCGGCCGTCCTCGTGCAGCACGACCGCGGCGCGCGGCGCGGCCGGTGTCCGCCCTGTCGCCGGCGCCGGCACTCAGAGCCCCAGCCGGTCGGCGAGCCGGTAGCCGAGCACCGCCGCCGGCAGGAACCACGGCCGGCCCAGGTAGTACGGGCGCGCCGGGAACTCGAGCCCGGCGAGCGCGGTGTCGCCGCCGGCGCGTCCGGCCATGCGCAGGCCGAGCTTGCGGCCGTAATAAGTCGCGCTCGGTATGCCCTGGCCGCAGTAGCCCATGCAGTAGTAGAGGCCGTGCTGCTCGCCCAAGTGCGGCATCGTGTCGAAGGTGTAGCCGACGAACCCCATCCAGGCGCGGCTGACCCGCACGCGCGCGAGCTCCGGGAAGATCTCGGCGAGCATCGCCCGCAGCCGCGGCAGGCAGCGGCGCACGTCTTTCTCGGCAGCCGAGGCACGGCCGCCGAACAGGATGCGACGGCCGTCCGGTGACGGTCGCAGGTAGACGACGACGCGGCGCGTGTCGCCGACGTTGCGACCCTGCGGGATCAGCCGCTCGAGCTGCGCCCGCTCGAGCTCTTCGGTCGCGAGCATGTAGCTGCCGATCGGCAGCACCCGCCGCCGGTGCCACGGCGACAATGCGCCGGTGTAGCCGTTGGTGGCGATCAGGACCTGCCGCGCGCGCACCGGGCCGGCCGCGGTCGCGAGCTCGAAGCCGCCCGGCGTGCGGGCGAGCGAGCGGACGGCGCACGGCGCACACAGCCGGGCACCCGCCGCGCGCGCGCGCAGCGCGAGCGCCGCCACCAGCTTCAGCGGGTGGATCGCCGCCTCGTCCGGGTACAGGACGCCGCCGCGGTACAGCGGGCTGTCGATCGCCTCCCGCAGCCGCGCCTCGGACACGACCTCGAACGGCACGCCGAGCCCGGCCGGCGGCGCGGCGGAGTCGCGGACCAGCGCCCGCAGGTGCCGGGCCGTGTGCGCGCCGACGAAGCAGCCGGCGTCGCGCCAGTCGCAGTCGAGGTGCTCGTCGCGTGCCAGCGCCTTCAGGCTCGCGACCGCCTCGAGTGCCTCGGCGTAGATGCGGCTCGCGACCGCCGCGCCGTGCCGCGCGGCGAGTACGGCGTGCGCCGGCTTGATGCTGAAAGCGACGAGGCCGCCGTTGCGCGAGGAGCAGCCGCCGCCGATCGGGCCGGCGTCGAGCACCAGCGTGCTGCGGCCGGCCTGCGCCGTCTCGCGCGCGGCCGTGAGCCCGGTGTAGCCCGCGCCGATGACCGCGACGTCGACCGCGGCCGGCGGTGGACCGGGATCGGCCGCGGGCAGGGTCGCATCGCATGCCCAGTACGGGCCGGCCGCGTAGTCGGCGTCGCTGATCACGGGCCGCGGTCCGAGTGCGGCGCCCGCGCGCGGTATGGAAACCACCACGACTTGCGCTCCATCACGTAGTCGAGGTGCACGTGCTTGGGCTCGCGGAACGCATCCAGTCCCTCGGCGCCGAGCTCGCGGCCGATGCCGCTGTGGCGCATGCCACCGAATGGCCCCGCGTCGTTGTCGGTCAGCGGGTCGTTGATCCAGAACGTGCCCGCCTTGATGGACTCCATCGCCCGCATCGCCACCTGCAGGTCGTTGGTATAGATGCAGGCGCCCAGCCCGTACTCGGAGTCGTTGGCACAGCGGATCGCCTCGTCGGCATCGGCGACCGGCGTGACGGCGAGCACCGGGCCGAAGATCTCCTCGCGCGTCGGCAGGCTGCCGTGCGGCACGTCGGCGAGGATCGTCGGCTGGAAGAAATGCCCGGGCAGGCCCTCGGGCCGGAACCGGAACCCCCCGAGCACGAGCCGGGCGCCGTCCCGGATCGAGCGCGCCACCTGGTCCTCGACCCGCAGCGCCGCCTCGTGCGAGATCAGCGGCCCGAGGTCGTTGTCGGGATTGATCGGGTCGCCGACCGAGAGATCGCCGAGGCACGCGTGCAGCCGCTCGACGAACTCCGCCGCGATCGGCTGCTCGACGTAGACGCGCTTGCTCGAGGTGCACACCTGACCGGCGTTCAGCAGCCGGGCCCAGGCGACGCCCGGCACGGCGACGTCGAGGTCGGCGTCCTTGCAGACGATGAACGGGTCGACCGAGCCGAGCTCGAGGTTCACCTTCTTGAGCTGCGCGCCGGCGGCGGCCGCGATCTTGCGGCCGACTGCGGTCGAGCCCGTGAAGGCGATCATGTCGACGTCCGGGTGTTCGACCAGCGCCGCGCCCGTTTCGGCCGCGCCGGTGAGAACGTTGACGACGCCGGGCGGCAGCAGGCCGTAGACCTCGGCCAGCTGCAGGCTCGAGAGCGGGTTCTGGTGCGGCGGCTTGCAGACGACGGTGTTGCCGGCCGCGATTGCCGGCGCCACTTTCCATGCCATCAGCAGCAGCGGGAAATTGAACGGTGCGATCGCGGCGACGACGCCGAACGGCTCCTTGATCGTGAAGTTGACCTGGTGCGGCGCGACCGGCGGGATCGAGATGCCGTAGCTCGAGCGCGCGACCTCGCCGTAGTACTCGAAGCAGGCGGCCACCCAGTCGATGCAGTCGAACGACTCGCAGAGCGGCTTGCCGGACTCCAGCGTCAGCAGCGTCGCGAGCGGCCGGGCGCGGGCGCGGATGAGAGCGCCGATCTCGCGCAGCAGGCGGGCCTTGTCGGCGCCGGGCACTTTCCACCACGCGTACTGCGCGGCGCGCGCCGCCGCGACCGCGCGCATGACGTCGGCGGCGCCGCACTCGGGCACCGTGCCGAGCGGCTTCAGCGTGGCGGGATTGCGGATGTCGCGGCTCGCCGTCGCGAGCGCGTCGACCCAGTCCCCGCCGATCAGGATCTTGTGCACGACGGCCCTCCCCGGCGCCGGCCGCGCCGCGCCGCCATGATGCCCGAGCCCGCCGCCGCGCCGGTAGCCAGGTCCGCCGCCGCACGCGACAATGGGGGATGAACCCGGCCACCGCGAACGCGCCGCTGCTCGTCTGGCTTGCGCCGTCGCTCGTCGCGCTGCTGCTGTACGGGGTCGGTCAGGGGCTCGTCAAGAAGTGGATCGGCGAGGTGACGCCGGCGCGCTACTGCCTGTATTTCTTGCTCGCCAAGGCGATCGTCAACCTCAGCTACTTTGGCCTGCATGAGCACCCGCCGCTCGGCGCCGCCGATGGCCACGCCTTCCTCGGCCTCGGCGTGCTCGCCTACATGCTCGATGGCAGCGGCTGGATCCTCTACTTCGAGTCGATCGTGGCCGGGCCGATCACGATCGTCGGCACCTTGTCGGCGGCCTACCCGGCGCTGACGGTGGTGTTCGCGCACTGGTTCCTCGGCGAGACGCTCGCGCCCGCGCAGTACGGTGCGGTCGCGCTCGTGATCGGCGGCTGCCTCGGGCTCTCCTACTCGCCGTCCGGCCCCGGCCAGAAGGTGACGAGCCGCCGCTGGATACCGCTGTCGTTCATGGCGCTCGTGTTGTGGGCCGGCGCACAGACCATCGTCAAGTACGCCTACGGGCTGCCCGAGGCGAGCGAGGTGAACATGGCGCTCTGCAATACGCTCGGCGGCGCGCTGACGCTCGGCGCGTTCGGGCTGTGGAAGGGCCGGCGCGGCACGCACACAGCGCGCGAGTGGGCGCACTCGTTCCTGCCGATGGGAATGATGGCGGGCGGCGACCTGGGCGTCATCATCGCCAACCGCTACGGGCCGATCTCGATCGTCACACCGCTGACCGGCGCCTACCCGGTCGTGACGCTGGCGTTTGCGGCGCTGGTGCTCGGCGAGCGGATCGCATTGCTGCAATACGTCTGCATCGCCGCGATCCTGGTCGGCATGTTCTTCTGCACCAGCTGAGGCCCGGCACCGGAACCCGGCCGTCACTTCATCGTCGGCAGCGCGAAGTCCGCGCGCACGGCGTCCGTCTCCGGCCAGCGCTGCGTGACCGTCTTCAGCCGCGTGTAGAAGCGCACGCCCTCGGGGCCGTGCATGTGGTGGTCCCCGAACATCGAGCCACGCCAGCCGCCGAAGCTGTGGAACGCCATCGGCACCGGGATCGGCACGTTGATGCCGACCATGCCGACCTCGATGTCGCGCGCGAACGCATGCGCAACCGCGCCGCTCGTCGTGAACACGGCGCCGCCGTTCGCGAACTCATGGCCGTTGACGAGCCGCACGGCCGCGGCATAGTCCGGCACGCGCACAACCGCGAGCACCGGACCGAATATCTCCTCGCGGTAGATCCGCATGCCGGGCATGACGCGGTCGAAGAGCGTCGGCCCGACGAAGAAGCCGTGTTCGAGGCCGGCGACGCGGGCGCCGCGGCCGTCCACGATCAGTGCCGCGCCCTCGGCGACGCCCGAGTCGATGTAGCCCTCTACCCGCGCGCGCGCCGCGTCGCTGACCAGCGGACCCATGTCGACGCCGTCGCCGTCGGGCGCGCCGACCTTGAGCGTCGCGATGCGCCGTGCGAGCCGGCCGGTGAGCGCGTCGGCCGTGGCCTCGCCGACCGCGACTGCGACCGAGATCGCCATGCAGCGTTCGCCGGCGGAGCCGAAGGCGGCGCCGGTCAATGCCTCGGCCGCGGCGTCGAGATCGGCGTCCGGCATCACGACGGCGTGGTTCTTGGCACCGCCCAGCGCCTGGACGCGCTTGTGCGCGGCCGTGCCCTGCTGCTGGATGTAGCGCGCGACCGGCGTCGAGCCGACGAAGCTGACCGCGGCGATCCCCGGATGGGCGAGGATTGCGTCGACCGCCGCCTTGTCGCCCTGCACGACGCTGAACACGCCGTCCGGCAGGCCGGCCTGGCGCAGCAGGTCGGCGAGCAGCAGCGACACCGACGGGTCCCGCTCCGACGGCTTCAGCACGAAGGCGTTGCCGCAGGCGAGCGCGACCGGGAACATCCACAGCGGCACCATCGCCGGGAAGTTGAACGGCGTGATGCCGGCGACCACGCCGAGTGGCTGGCGCATCGTAAAGCTGTCGACGCCGGTGCCGACGCTGTCGCTGAACTCGCCCTTCAGCAACTGCGGCGCGCCGCAGGCGAACTCGACGACCTCCATGCCGCGCGTGACTTCGCCCTCGGCGTCGGCCAGCGTCTTGCCGTGCTCCTCGGAGAGCGTGCGGGCGATGGCCCTGGCGTGCTGTGCCAGCAGCTCCTTGAACCGGAAAAGCACGCGCCCGCGCTGCAGCGCGGGCAGCCGGCCCCAGGCCGGCTGCGCCGCGAGCGCGCTCTGGACCGCGGCATCGACGTCGGCAGGCCCCGCGAGCACGAGCTCGCGAATCACGCGGCCGAGCGCCGGGTTGAAGACCGCGAGGCGACGCGCACCCGCGGGCGTCACCACCCGGCCGTCGAGGTAATGGCCGATGACGGCGGCCGGCGTCGGCACGCCGGTCGGCTGCGGCCGCGCGCTCATGCGCCCGCCTCTCAGCCGGCGACCGCGCGGAGCGCGCGGCGGAGGCCTTCGACCATCGCGTCGATCTCGGCCGGCGAGCTCACGAACGGCGGCGCGACCGCGAAGCAGTCCCCGGACGCCCGCACCAGGAAGCCCTCTGTCAGCGCCTGCTCGAAGACCTTGATCGCGCGCAGGCCCGGGCTGCCCTCGATAGGCGCGAGCTCGACGGCGGCGGCAAGGCCGATGTTGCGGATGTCGATCACATGCGGCTCGCCCCGGAGCGTGTGGATCGCCTGCTCGAGCACCGGCGCGAGCAGGGCCGCGCGCGCGATCAGCTTCTCGTCGGCGAGCACGTCCTGCGTGGCGTGCGCCGCGGCGACCGCGAGCGGGTGCGCCGAGTACGTGTAGCCGTGGAAGAACTCGATCATATGGGCGGGTCCGGTCATGAACGCCTGGTAGATTTCGTCCTTGGCGATGACGCCGCCGAGCGGCACCGCCGCGTTGTTGACCGCCTTGGCGAAGGTCGTCAGGTCCGGCTGCACGCCGAAGAAGTCGGCGCCGAAGGGTGTGCCGAGGCGCCCGAACCCGGTGATCACCTCGTCGAAGATCAGCACGATGCCATGTCGGGAGCAGATCTCGCGCAGGCGTTCCAGATAGCCCTTCGGCGGCACGATCACGCCGGTCGAGCCCTGCATGGGCTCGACGATCACCGCGGCGATCGTCGATGCGTCGTGCAACGCGACCAGGCGCTCGAGCGCTTCGGCGAGGTGCGCGCCCCACGCCGGCTGGCCGCGGCTGAAGGCCATCTCGGCCGGGTTGTAGGTGTGCGGTAGGTGGTCGACGCCTGGGATCATCAGCGGCGCAAACATCTTGCGGTTGGCGACCATGCCGCCGACCGAGATGCCGCCCATGCCGACGCCGTGGTAGCCGCGCTCGCGGCCGATGACGCGCGTCCGCGACGCCTCGCCCCGGGCGCGCTGGTAGGCGACCGCGATCTTGAGCGCGGTGTCGACCGCCTCCGAGCCCGAGTTGACGAAGAACACGCGGTCCTTCGGCCGGCCGGCCAGTGACACGATCCGGGTCGCGAGCCGGAACGCCGCCTCGTGTCCCATCTGGAAACTCGGTGCGTAGTCGAGCGTCTCGACCTGGCTCTTGATGGCCTCGACGACGCGCGGGTGCGAGTGACCGAGCGGCGAACACCACAGGCCCGAGAGGCAGTCGAAGACGCGGCGGCCGTCCGTCATCGTGAAGTAGCAGCCGCTGGCGGACGCGATCATGCGCGGCGCGGCCTTGAAGTAGCGGTTGTGGGTGAACGGCATCCACCAGGCGCGCAGCTCGGCGTCGCGGGCCTCCGGGTGCAGATGGCTGACTGCGCTCACGGGTTGCTCCTCGCCGGGCGCCGCCCGGTCTGCGATGGGCCGGCCGCGGGCTGGCGCGCCCGGGGCAAGCCGAGATTGCGCGCCGGGGTGGCTTCGGGCCAGACACGGTGCGCGGCATTTACACCTATACTGTATAGGTCATGGCGCCAGTACAGACTGTCCAAAAGGGTGCTCCGCTGCGGGCGCTGCTCGCCGAGGAGTTGCGCGCACGGATCACGAGCGGCGCGCTTGCCCCCGGCATGTCGCTGCCCTCCGTGCGCGGCCTCGCCCGTGAGCGCGGCGTCAGCGCCTTCACGGCCGCCGAGGTCTACAACGTGCTGACGGCCGCCGGGCTCGTCGAGGCACGCCGCGGCCGCGGCTACTTCGTCGCCGGGCGGCTCGCCGCGGCGCCGGCGCCGG
Source organism: Pseudomonadota bacterium (assembly GCA_025351005.1). GTDB lineage: Bacteria > Pseudomonadota > Gammaproteobacteria > Steroidobacterales > Steroidobacteraceae > CAIKZZ01. Next base: position 93,859 of record JANXWS010000049.1, read on the forward strand.
C
>JANXWS010000055.1 GCA_025351005.1 Pseudomonadota bacterium
GCCGGCGCCGCGCAGCGCGCCCCCGCGCCCCGCCCGGGAGCCGCCGGCCGCGGCCCGTTCGCGGCGGAAGACCAAAGCCAGGCCAGGGCCGAAGCGGAAATCGAAGCCGGTCGCGCGCCGCCGCGGGCCGCGACCCAAGCGTCGCTGAGGCGCGGCGCTTGCGCGCCGCCCGCCACGAGCATCCGACAGTGTTCTCATGAACGCCGCTCCGCTTCGCCTGCTGCTCGCGCAGTACGATCTCTGCGTCGGCGACATCGACGGCAACGCCGCGCGCGTGCTGGAGGCGGCGCGGGCCGGCGCCGCTGCCGGCGCCGACCTGGTGCTGCTGCCCGAGCTCGCGCTCGCGGGCTACCCCCCCGAGGACCTGCTGTTCCATTCGGGCTTCCGCCGCCAGGTTCGCAGCGCACTCGAGCAGCTCGCCCGGACCGCGCCGCCGGTGGATGTGCTGCTCGGCTACCCGGAGTACCACGGCCGCGAGATCTTCAACTCCGCGGCGCTGATCCGCGGCGGCCGCGTCTGCGCCAACCACCGCAAGCAGGTGCTGCCGAACTACAAGGTCTTTGACGAGAAGCGCTACTTCACCGCGGGTCAGGCGCCGACGCTGGTCGACGTCAAGGGGGCACGGGTCGCGCTGCTCGTCTGCGAGGACATCTGGGAGGCGGAGCCCGCGCGTGCCGCCGCCGCCGCTGGCGCCGAGGCGCTGATCGTCATCAACGCCTCCCCTTACCAGCTGCACAAGCAGCGCGAGCGCGAGACGGTGGCCGGCGAGCGCGTCCGCGAAGTCGCGCTGCCGCTCGTCTACCTGAACCTGGTCGGCGGCCAGGACGAGCTGGTCTTCGACGGCAACAGCTTCGCGATGCGCGCCGACGGCGGCATCAGCCAGCGGCTGCCGGCGTGGCGCGAGGCGACGGGGCTGGTCGAGCTCGAGCGCGTCGACGGCAAGCTCGTTCCGGTCGCCGGTGCGATCGAGGCCGAGCAGACCGAGGAGCAAAGCGTCTACGAGGCACTGGCGCTGGGGGTTCGCGACTACGTCAACAAGCACCGCTTCCCGGGCGTCGTCATGGGTCTTTCGGGCGGCGTCGATTCGGCGTTGACACTCGAGGTCGCGGTCGACGCGCTCGGGCCCGGCCGCGTGCACGCCGTGATGATGCCGTCGCGTTATACGTCGCAGATGAGTCGCGACGACGCTCGGCACCAGGCGCGCACGCTCGGCGTCGAGTACAGCGAGATCTCGATCGAAGGAATGTTCGAGGCAACGCTCGCGGCACTCCGCGACGCGTTCGCCGGCCGCGCCCCCGACACGACCGAGGAGAACATCCAGTCGCGCTGCCGCGGCGTGCTGCTCATGGCGATCTCGAACAAGACCGGCGCGATGCTGCTGACGACCGGCAACAAGAGCGAGATGGCGGTCGGCTACGCGACGTTGTACGGCGACATGGCCGGCGGTTTCGCGCCGATCAAGGACTGCTCGAAGATGATGGTCTATCGCCTCGCTCACTACCGCAACCGGCGGGGCGGCGCGATCCCGACCCGGGTCATCGAGCGGCCGCCAAGCGCGGAGCTGCGTGCCGAACAGAAGGACACCGACTCGCTGCCGCCCTACGACGTGCTCGACCCGATTCTCGAGGCGTTCATCGAGGAGGACCTGTCGGTCGAGGAGATCGCTGCGCGCGGCTTCGACCGCGCGACCGTCGGCCGCGTGCTCGAGATGGTGAAGCGCAACGAGTACAAGCGCCGCCAGGCGCCGCCTGGCATCCGCATCAGCGGCCGCGCCTTCGGCCGCGACTGGCGCTACCCGATCACTTCCGGCTACCGCAGCGGCTGAGCGCCGCGGTCACGTGGGCGCCCGCTGCCACCAGTGGCGCTTGTGCGTCACCGACGGGGCATTCGGGAAGTTGGCGGCGAGCACCTTGGCGGCGTCCTGCGCGAGCTCGGTCAGGCCGAGCTTCTGGTAGCACTGCACGGTGAGCTCGAGCGCACTGCGCGTCGCCGGCGCGCCGTCGTAGGTCTCGACGACGCTGCGCGCGCGATCGAGCGCGGCGACGTAGGCGCCGCGCCGCACGTAGTAGCGGGCGACATGCATCTCGTACTCGGCCAGGCGGTTGCGCAGGTACACCATCCGCTGGCGTGCGTCCGCGGCGTAGTCGCTGGTTGAATACTGGGTCACAACGCGCAGGAACGCATCGAAGGACTTGCGGGCATCCTGCGGCGGGCGCTCGGCCAAGTCGACGCTGAAGCGGCGCTCGAGAAAGTTCGGCGTGCGCTCGAAGTAGACGAGGCCCTTCATGTAGTACGCGTAGTCGATGCGCGGGTGCGTCGGGTTCTCGCGGATGAACGTGTCGGCCGCGTCGATCGCGGATTCCTTCTCGCGCTGCCTGTAGTAGGCGTAGATCAGGTCGAGCCGGCTCTGCCGGGCCGGGTCGCTGAACGGGTAACGCGCGGTCAGCGCCTCGAAAGTCTTGATCGCAGCCTGGTAGCTGCCGTCGTGCAGCAGCTTGGTCGCGCGCGTGTACATGCTCTCGGCGCTGCCGGCGGCCTCGTCCTTGTGGCGAAACGCGCGGCAGCCGCCGAGCAGCAGCGTTCCGAGCAGCAGCGAAACCAGCGCGACGCGCGCGGCATTGCCGCACGACCACTCGCGGGCGGCATCGATGCGAGACACGGGCGGGGACAAGCGCACTGTGCAGCCACCGGAAAATGCAAGGCGCGGGAGTATAGCGTATGTTGTTGGGATGACTGGGTTTCTCGAAGAGCGCATTCCGGCTCAGCACCGCGGCCAGCGTTTGGACCGGGCACTCGCCGCACTGTTCCCCGACTTTTCAAGATCGCGCCTGAAGGTCTGGATCGAAGCGGGGCGGGTACTCGTCGACGGCTCGAGATCCCGGCCCCGCGACCTGGTGCGCGGCGGCGAACTGGTGCGCGTCGAACCGCTCGAGGAGCAGCGCGTGCCGGTTGCGCCCGAGGCGATCGCGCTCGACGTCATTCACGAGGACGAGGCGCTGATCGTGATCGCGAAGCCGGCAGGGCTCGTCGTCCATCCGGGCGCCGGCAACCCGCGCGCGACGCTGCAGAATGCGCTGCTGGCGCGCGAGCCCGGGCTCGCGATGCTGCCACGCGCCGGCATCGTGCACCGGCTCGACAAGGATACGAGCGGGCTGCTGGTCGTCGCGCGCACGGCGCTCGCGCACGCGCGCCTGACTCGGGCTCTGGCAAGCCACGAGGTCGAGCGTGAATACGAGGCGGTCGCGAGCGGTGTGATGACGGCCGGCGGCACCGTCGACGCACCGATCGACCGGCATCCGGTCGACCGGCTGCGCATGGCGGTGCGCGCCGACGGCCGCGAGGCAGTGACGCACTACCGCGTGCGCGAGCGTTTCCGCGCCCATAGCCACGTCGGCGTACGCCTTGAGACGGGCCGCACGCACCAGATCCGGGTACACCTCGCGCACGCCGGATACCCGCTCGTCGGCGACCCGCTGTACGGCCGACGGCTGGTGCTGCCGCCGGCAGCGACGCCGGAGCTCGTGGCGGCGCTGCGCTCGTTCCGGCGCCAGGCGCTGCACGCCGGGCGGCTGGCCTTCGTGCATCCGGCGAGCGGTGCGACGGCCGAATTCCACGCGCCGCTGCCGGCCGACTTCGAGGATCTGCTGGGCGCGCTGCGCGCGGACCAGCGGGCCGCGGCCGCCGACGCGCGGTCGCGCTAGTGCCCGCGCCGGCCGCGACGGTCGGCTTCATACGGGCGCAGTTCGCGGCGCCGGCCGCGGTCTGCGCCGGCACGACGACGCGCGACGGCGGTGCCAGCGTCGGCCGTCTCGCGAGCCTGAACCTCGCCGCCCACGTCGGCGACGACCCGGCCGCGGTCGCAGCCAATCGTGCGCGGCTCGCGCAGGCGCTCGCGCTGCCCGCCGCGCCGCTGTGGCTCCGGCAGGTGCACGGTAGCGGCGTCGTCGTCGCGGAGGCGAGCGGGCCAGAGCCCGAGGCCGATGCTGCGATCACGCTCGCCGCCGGACGCGTGCTCGCGGTGCTGACCGCCGATTGCCTGCCGGTCGCGCTCGCGAGCCGCGACGGCCTGCGCCTCGGCCTCGCGCACGCAGGCTGGCGCGGCCTCGTGGCCGGCGTGCTCGAGCGCACGGTTGCGGCGCTCGGCGTCCCGGGCCGCGAGCTCGTCGCGTGGCTCGGGCCCGCGATCGGCGTGGCCGCATTCGAGGTCGGTGCCGAGGTGCGCGCCGCGTTCCTCGCGGGCGACCCGGGCGCTGCGGTCGCGTTCACGGCCAACGAACGCGGTCGCTGGCAGGCGGACCTCGCCGCGCTCGCGCGCCGGCGCCTCGCCGGCCTCGGCGTTCTGGACGTCGGCGGCGGGGAACTCTGCACCTACGCCGATGCGGCCCGTTTCTATTCCCACCGCCGCGAGCCGGGCGGCGGGCGGATGGCAACGCTGCTGTGGCGCCAGTCCTGAGTCGCACTGCTACACTGGCCGCGCCGGTGTCTGCCGGTCGGACCGCCGCGACCTAGGTTGAATTTGCCGGTCGCGGGCCCCATTTTCCAGGACATCCGGACAACCGGGGAGTCGGCCGGTGCGGCAGGACAAACTGACCTCGACCTTCCAGCTGGCGCTGGCCGACGCGCAGTCGCTCGCCCTCCGCCGCGACCACCCGGTCATCGAGCCCGCCCACCTTATGGTGGCGCTCATCGAGCAGCAGGGCGGCACCGTCCGGCCGCTGCTCGACAAGGCCGGCGTCAACCTGAACCTGCTGCGCTCGCGGCTCGCGCAGGCGCTCGAGCGGCTGCCGAAGGTCGAGGGCGCGCCTGGCGAGGTGCACGTCTCGAATGACCTGGGGCGCCTGCTCAACATCACCGACCGGCTCGCGCAGCAGCGCGGCGACCAGTTCATATCCTCGGAGTTGTACGTACTCGCGGCGCTCGAGGACCCGGGTGAGCTCGGCCGCATCCTCAAGGAATCCGGTGCCGTGCGCGGCGCGCTCGAGAGAGCCATCGACGAGGTGCGCGGCGGCCAGAAGGTCGACGACGCCAATGCCGAGGAGGCCCGTGGCGCGCTCGAGAAGTACGCGATCGACCTGACCGAGCGCGCCCGCGGCGGCAAGCTCGACCCGGTCATCGGCCGCGACGACGAGATCCGCCGCACTGTCCAGGTGCTGCAGCGGCGCACCAAGAACAACCCGGTGCTGATCGGCGAACCGGGCGTCGGCAAGACCGCGATCGTCGAAGGCCTGGCGCAGCGCATCGTCAACGGCGAGGTGCCGGAAGGCCTCAAGAACAAGCGCATTCTCGCGCTCGACATGGGCGCGCTGATCGCCGGCGCCAAGTTCCGCGGCGAGTTCGAGGAACGCCTGAAGGGCGTGCTCAAGGACCTCGCCAAACAGGAAGGCCAGATCATCCTGTTTGTCGACGAGCTGCACACGATGGTCGGCGCAGGCAAGGCCGAGGGGGCGATGGACGCCGGCAACATGCTCAAGCCTGCGCTCGCCCGCGGCGAGCTGCACTGCGTCGGCGCGACCACGCTCGACGAGTATCGCAAGTACGTCGAGAAGGACGCGGCGCTGGAGCGCCGCTTCCAGAAGGTGCTGGTCGAGGAACCGTCGGTCGAGGACACGATCGCGATCCTGCGCGGCCTCAAGGAGCGCTACGCGGTGCACCACAAGGTGCAGATCACGGATCCAGCGATCGTCGCCGCCGCGACCCTCGCACACCGCTACATCGCCGACCGCCAGCTGCCCGACAAGGCGATCGACCTGATAGACGAGGCGGCCTCGCGGATCCGCATGGAAATGGATTCAAAGCCGGAGGCGATGGACCGGCTCGACCGGCGCATCGTGCAGTTGAAGATGGAGCGCGAGGCGCTCCGCAAGGAGAAGGACGCGGCGTCGAAGAAACGCCTCGGCCAGATCCAGGAGACGCTCGGCGGGCTCGAACGGGAGTACGCCGACTTCGACGAGATCTGGAAGCACGAGAAGGCCGCCTCCCAGGGCGAGGCCGAGATCAAGACGCAGCTCGAGCGCGCCCGGCTCGACTTCGAGGCCGCACGTCGCGCCGGCGATCTCGGCCGCATGTCCGAGATCCAGTATGGGCGGATCCCGGAGCTGGAGAAGCGGCTGAGCGATGCCCAGAAGGCCGGCTCCCAAGTCCCGACGCTCGTGCGCAACAAGGTGACCGAGGAGGAAATCGCCGAAGTCGTGTCGAAGTGGACCGGCATCCCGGTCGCGAAGATGCTCGAGGGCGAAAAGGACAAGCTCCTGCGCATGGAGCAGGTCCTCGGCCAGCGCGTCATCGGCCAGCAGGAGGCGGTCCAGGCGGTCGCGAACGCGATCCGCCGCTCGCGCGCAGGGCTCTCGGACCCGAAGCGGCCGAACGGCTCGTTCCTGTTCCTGGGTCCTACCGGCGTCGGCAAGACCGAGCTCTCCAAGGCGCTCGCGGAGTTCCTGTTCGACACCGAGGAAGCGATGGTGCGCGTCGACATGAGCGAGTTCATGGAGAAGCACTCCGTGGCGCGCATGATCGGCGCGCCGCCCGGCTACGTCGGCTACGAGGAAGGCGGCTATGTGACCGAGGCCGTGCGGCGCCGGCCGTACTCGGTCATCCTGCTTGACGAGATCGAGAAGGCGCACCCGGACGTCTTCAACGTCCTGTTGCAGGTGCTCGACGACGGCCGGTTGACGGACGGCCAGGGCCGGACCGTCGACTTCCGCAACACCGTCATCATCATGACGTCGAACCTGGGCTCGCAGGTGATCCAGGAGATGGCCGGGGAGCGCAACTACGAGCGGATGAAGGGCGCCGTGCTCGAAATAGTCGGCGGCCACTTCCGGCCCGAGTTCGTCAACCGCATCGACGAGCTGGTCGTGTTCCACCCGCTCGGCCGCGCCGAGATCCGCCGCATCGTCGACATCCAGGTCGGGTTCCTGGGGAAGCGGCTCGCGGAGCGCGACATGGTGCTCGAACTCGACGACAGCGCGCGCGACCGGCTCGGTGAGACCGGCTTCGACCCGGTTTACGGCGCGCGGCCGCTGAAACGGGCGATCCAGCAGGAGCTCGAGAATTCGCTCGCGCAGCGGATCCTGGGCGGCGAGTTCGCGCCGGGCGACACGATCCGCGTTTCGACGAGCGACGGCCAGCTCGCCTTCGCGCGCGGACGGCGGGCGGCGGCCTGATGCCGGGCGCTGCTATGATTTCGCGGCGCGCCGACGCCTGATGGGGCGCAACGCGGCGCGCCGGCCGCCAGCCGGCGGCCGCGCCCGAAGGAATCCCGAATGCCCTTCTATGAATACGAGTGTCAGGCCTGTGGCCAGCATCACGAGGCCCTGCAGAAGATGGGCGATGCGCCGCTCAAGCGCTGTCCGCACTGCGGCCGGAGCCGGCTGAAGCGTCTGATGTCGGCGCCGGTGTTCCGACTGAAGGGCGGTGGCTGGTACGAGACCGATTTCAAGTCGGAGCAGGACCAGAAACGAAACCTGCACGGCGAGGATAAGGGCGACAAGCCCGACAAGGCCGACAAGGCGGAGTCGGCCGACGCCACCGGCAAGAGCGACGCGGCCGAGAAGCCCGACGCCGCCGCGAAACCCGCCGACGGCGCGAAACCTGCCGACGGCGCGAAGTCCGCCGACGCGGGTCCCGCGGCCGGCGGCAAGGATGGGGCCAAGCCCGAGCAGAAGGCTCCGGCTCCGACGCAGGCCCGTTCCACCGCCAAGCACTCGGCCAGACGCGCGCCGCGCGCGGCCGGGAAGCCGCGGCGCAAGCCCGCCCACAAGCCGTCGCGGCGCCGCTAGCCCTGATTTCTCCGTGCGCCGTGCGTCGACGCCGTCGTCACCGTCAGCGTGCGGCGCATACCGGCATGGCGAGGACCACCTCCCGCCGGCTGCGCGGCGGCGGCGGCGCCTTGCCACGCCGAATGACGACCGCTTAGCATTAGCGGTTCCCCGCGCCCCGGGGCGGCGAGGCGAGCCATGCGTTCCCACTACTGCGGTCAGGTCAACGAGTCGCTGATCGGCGCGTCGATCACGGTCGCCGGCTGGGTGCACCGCCGGCGCGACCACGGTGGCGTCATCTTCGTGGACCTGCGCGACCGCGACGGGCTGCTGCAGATCGTCTTCGACCCGGATGCTCGGGAGGTGTTCGCGGATGCGGAGCGCGTTCGCGGCGAGTACGTGCTCGCCGTCGCCGGTACGGTGCGCGCCCGGCCGCCCGGCACTGCGAACCCGCACCTGGCCTCCGGCCAGGTGGAGCTGCTGGCGCGTTCGCTCGTGGTGCTGAACCGCTCCGAGCCGCTGCCGTTCCAGCTCGACGAGGACGTGCGCGAGGATGTCCGGCTCCACTACCGCTATCTCGACCTGCGGCGCGACGTGATGCAGAGACGGATGCTGCTGCGCCACCAGGTGACGCGTTCGATTCGCGGCTTCCTCGACGCGCAGCGTTTCGTTGACATCGAGACGCCGATGCTGACCAAGGCCACGCCGGAGGGCGCGCGCGACTACCTCGTGCCGTCGCGCACGCACGCGGGCAAGTTCTTCGCGCTGCCGCAGTCGCCGCAGATCTTCAAACAGCTGCTGATGATCAGCGGCTTTGACCGCTACTACCAGATCGCGCGCTGCTTCCGCGACGAAGACCTGCGCGCCGACCGCCAGCCCGACTTCACCCAGGTCGACGTCGAGACCTCGTTCCTGTCGCAGGACGAGATCATGGCGCTGATGGAAGGCTTGCTGCGGACGCTTTTCCACGAGGTGCTCGGCGTCCGGCTGCCGGAACCGTTCCCGCGCATGAGCTACGCCGAGGCGATGCGGCGCTACGGCTCCGACAAGCCGGACCTGCGCATCGCACTCGAACTGGTCGACGTCGCCGACCTGGTGCGCGACTGCGAGTTCAAGGTGTTCGCGGGCCCGGCGCAGTCGCCGGACGGGCGCGTCGCGGCGCTGCGCGTGCCCGGCGGCGGCGAGCTGACGCGTGGCCAGATCGACGACTACGCGGCGCACGCCGCGCGCCACGGCGCCAAGGGTCTTGCCTACGTCAAGGTCAACGACCCGGCGCGCGGCCGCGCCGGACTGCAGTCGCCGATACTCAAGTTCCTGTCGGATGCCGCGGTGGCCGGGATCCTTGAGCGCACCGGCGCCGCGGGCGGCGACCTGATCTTCTTCGGGGCCGACCACCGCAAGGTGGTGGGCGACAGCCTGGGCGCGCTCCGCCTCCAGCTCGGCGCCGACCGCGGCCTCGTGGCCGACGGCTGGCGTCCGCTGTGGGTGGTCGACTTCCCGATGTTCGAGCGCGACGAGGCCGCCGGCCGCTGGGTTGCGATGCACCACCCGTTTACATCGCCCACCGACGACGACCCGGCGGTGCTCGCCGCCGACCCCGGTGGCGCGATCGCCAAGGCCTACGACTGCGTGCTGAACGGTTCGGAAATCGGCGGCGGATCGGTGCGCATCCACCGTCAGGACCTGCAATCGGTGGTGTTCAGGCTGCTCGGGATCGAGGCCGAGGAGGCAGCTGCCAAGTTCGGCTTTCTGCTCGAGGCGCTGCAGTACGGCGCGCCGCCGCATGGCGGGATCGCGTTCGGGCTCGATCGACTGGTGATGCTGATGGCCGGGGCCGACAGCATCCGCGAGGTGATCGCCTTCCCGAAGACCCAGACCGCGTCCTGCCCGCTGACCGAGGCACCCACCGCAGTCAGCGAGCAGCAGCTCCGCGAGCTCCATATCCGGCTCCGCGCCGGTGCCTGACCGGCCCGCGGTGCTGTTCACCCACGGTCTGTGGATGACCGGGGTGGAGGCGACGCTGTTCCGGCGCGGGCTGGCCGCGCACGGCTTCGCAGTGCGCCCGTTCCACTACCAGGCCGCAAGCGCCGCATCCGCCGAGGTGCTGGAGGCTCTGCGCGCCGAGGTGCTGGCGCTGCCGCCGCCGGTACACCTGGTCGGCCACAGCCTCGGCGGGCTGCTGCTCGCGCGGCTCGTCGAACGTCACCCTGAACTGCCGCTCGCCGCGAGCGTTTTGCTCGGGTCGCCGGTCAACGGCAGCCGTTCCGCCCGCGGCTTCGCCCGCATCCCGGGCGCGTCGCTGCTGTTCGGTCCGTTCGCCGAGCAGGAACTGCTCGGCGAGCAGCGGCGCCACTGGCGGCACCCGGCGCCGGTCGGCGTCATCGCGGGCTCCTGGTCGTTCGGCTTCGGGCGTCTCCTCGGCGGGCTGCCGGTGCCGAACGACGGCACGGTGGCGGTCGACGAGACGCGCCTCGACGGGGCCACCGAGCATCTGGTGCTGCCGGTCAGCCACCTGGGGCTGCTGCTGTCGGGCGCGGCGCTCGCGGCCAGCGTCAGGTTCATGAACCAGGGTCGTTTCGGCGCCCCCGACCCTTGAGCCGGTAGAGCGCATCGAGCGCCTCGCGCGGCGTCAGCGCGTCCGGGTCGAGCTGCGCCAGCTCCCCGAGCGTGGCCTGCGCATGCGGTGGCGAGACGCACTGCGCGTCGGCCGGCGGCGCGGCGAAGCCGAGCTCGGCCTGTGGCCCGGGCGGCGCATGGACGGCGCCGCGCGCCTCGAGCGCGGCGAGATAGTGCCGCGCGCCCGCGATGACCTCGCGCGGCACGCCCGCCAGGCGCGCGACCTGCAGGCCGTAGCTCTTGCTGGCCGGCCCTGGCTTCACGGCGTGCAGGAACACCAGCGATTCGCCGTGCTCGGTGGCGTCCAGGTGCACGTTGCCGACACCGGCCGCCTCGTCGGCGAGCGCCGTCAGCTCGAAGTAATGGGTTGCGAACAGCGTGAATGCGCGCACGCGCCGCGCCATGTGTTCCGCTGCAGCCCAGGCAAGTGACAGGCCGTCGAACGTGCTCGTGCCGCGCCCGATCTCGTCCATGAGCACGAGGCTCGAGGCGGTCGCGTTGTTGAGGATGTCCGCGGTCTCGGTCATCTCGACCATGAACGTCGAGCGGCCGCCGGCGAGATCATCGGCGGCGCCGATGCGCGTGAAGATCCGGTCGGTGGGCCCCAGCACCGCGCGCTCGGCCGGTACGAAGCTGCCGCTGCGCGCCAGGATCACGATCAGCGCCGCCTGGCGCATGTAGGTCGACTTGCCGCCCATGTTCGGGCCGGTGATCACGAGCATGCGCCGGTTCGCGTCGAGCTCGAGGTCGTTTGGGACGAAGGGACCGTCGAGCGAGCTCTCGACGACCGGATGCCGGCCGCCCTGGATCGACAGACGCGGCTCCGCGACGAACTCGGGCTCCGTGAAGCCGAGCTCGCGCGCCCGTTCGGCGAGATTGCCGAGGACGTCGATGAGCGCGAGCGCGCGGGCCGTCGAGGCGAGCGCCGGCAGCTCGCCCTGCACGCGGTCGAGCAGACCCTCGTACAGTTGCCGCTCGCGGGCCAGCGCGCGCTCGCGCGCGCCGAGCACCCGGTCCTCGAAGGCCTTGAGCTCCGGCGTCAGGAACCGCTCCGCGTTCTTGACGGTCTGGCGGCGGACGTAGTCGGGGGGCACGTTGTCGGCGTCGCGCCGGTTCAGCTCGATGTAGAAGCCCGACACGCGGTTGAAGGCGAGCTTCAGACTCGCGAGCCCGGTGCGCTCCCGCTCGCGAGCCTCGAGCTCGAGCAGGTACTGGTCGGTGTCGGTGGCGATGCCACGCAGCTCGTCGAGCTCCGCGTCGAAGCCGGCCGCGATGACGCCGCCGTCGCGCACCTGCGGCGGCGGGCTCGGCACGATCGCCGCCGCGAGCACGGCTGCGAGCGCGGCGTGGCCGCCGAGCATGCCCGCAGCCTCGATCATGAGCGGCGAGTCGTGAGCCGCCGCGAGGCGGCCGACCGCCGGCACCGCAGGCAGCGCGGCACGCAGCTGCGCGAGGTCGCGCGGCCGGGCGCTCCTGAGCGCGACCCGCGCCAGGATCCGCTCGACGTCGCCGATGCCGCCGAGCGCGGCCGCGAGCTCGGCCGCGCGGCCGCTCTCGAGCAGGCTCCTGACCGCGTGCAGCCGCAGCCGGAGCGGCGCGGGATCGCGCAGCGGCCGGCCAAGCCAGCGCCTGAGTTCGCGCGCGCCCATCGCGGTCGCCGTGTGGTCGAGCACGCCGACCAGCGTCGCGTCCTCGCGTCCCGCCATGCTCACGCCGAGCTCGAGGTTCCGGCGGGTAGCGGCATCGAGCTGCACCGCGTCGTCGCGGGATTCGGTCTGCAGTCCGGCGAGGTGCGGCAGCGCCGCTCGTTGTGTCTCCTGCACATACTGCAGCAGCGCCCCGGCCGCGGTCACTGCAAGCGGCAGTTCGGCGCAGCCGAATCCTGCCAGGTCGCGGACGCCGAACTGCCGCGTCAGCAGGCGCGTCGCGAGGCCGAGCTCGAAGTGCCACGGCGACCGCTGTCGCGCGCCGACGAGGCCGGCGGCGTCGCCGCCCTCGGCGACCAGCAGCTCGGCCGGCCGCAGCCGCGCCAGCTCGGCGTCGAGCGCCGCGCGGCCGCTTGCCTCGGTGACCGAGAAACGACCGCTGGCAAGCTCCAGCCACGCGAGCCCATAGCGCCCGCCCGCAGCGGCGACGGCCGCCAGCAGCGTCGCGCGCCGCGCATCGAGGAGACTGTCCTCGGTGACCGTGCCCGGCGTGACGACGCGCACGATGCGCCGCTCGACCGGTGCGCGCGTGCGCCCGGGCTCGCCGATCTGCTCGCAGATCGCGACGGATTCGCCCTGGCGCACCAGGCGCGCGAGGTAGGTCTCGAGAGTCGCGACCGGTACGCCGGCCATCGGGATCGGCGCGCCGGCCGACTGGCCACGCGATGTCAGCGCGATGTCCAGCAGTCGCGCCGCTCGCCGGGCATCGTCGTAGAAGAGCTCGTAGAAGTCGCCCATCCGGTAGAACAGCAGCACGTCCGGGCACTCGGCCTTGAGCGCCAGGTACTGCTGCATCATCGGCGTGTGGATTTCAGCCTGTTCAGTCAACTACTTGGCCCCTGCTGTCCGGAAGGTGTCGAAGGCGCGCGCGCGTCGCCCGGAGCTCGTCGGGCGCACCGGCGTCGCACCGCGCGGCGCGAACGGATTGCGTGGCGCGACGGCGCTGCCAGCGATCTCCTTTAGCGCACGTCTGGCGCGCGCCGTTGCGCTTCCAGGACCAATGCGGCCGCCTTTTCCCTGCCATGGCTTGTATCTACCGCATCCACGTGCCGATCCGGCACGTGCACCGCTCTGCGAATGGGGACCACGTTCAGACCTGCCTTTCGGCCTGTTGAACCACCTGAGTCGCCGCGATTGTCCTGCATTTCAAGGCGTATTCGCTCGGCGTACGGTCCTTGAGAGCCTCGTGAGATCGACTCTCATTGTCGCATCGCTGACGCCGACGTGTGAATTCGTCAACGTGTGCCCGGCGGGTCGCATCCGTTCCATGTCGTGATCGCGGGCGTAGCGTCGGAGCCGGCCTTGACGAGCGACGATGTCGCAAGCGGTCTCTTGCCGGGCGGCGTTCTGCCGGACATCGAGATTCACCATCTCTCGATCGGGAACCCGTCGTTGGCACCGCCAGACAGGGCACCGGAGGTTGTGTCGCGGCCGCTGCCGACCCATGCAGCACGCGGTCTGATGATCGAGCGCCGCCTCGCCGCCGCCCGGGCTACCGTCGCGGGTGAACGAGACAGGGCGCACGCGTTCCGGCGTGCTGCGGAGACCTCCTGGCGGATGTCCGGCCATCGCAGCCGACGGTGTTCGTTGCGCTCGGCCGGCGTGCGCCCCGGCGCCGGCCGCTCGGCTCGAGGAGCGGGCCTGGGCCACCCGGTCCGTGACGCCGGCATATTTTTATATATTATAATCAACATGTTACTGACAGACTGCGATCGCTGAGTGGTCCGATCGGCGCCCGAACGCCAGCGACGGGACCGGCTCGGTTGGCGCTCTCCATGGCGCACCCGCTTCGCAGTGACGGCGACCAGCACGCGCCACCGTGGAATACTGGCTCCCGGTCATCGAGGCGCGCACCGCGCCGGTTCCAAGGCGCATGCAGCAGCGGGAAATCACACCGATCTCGGCCGCGGCGGCAGACGATGGCGCCGAAGCGTACCGCCATCCGTGGCTGCGGCTGCTCCGGCTGCACCACTGGGCGAAGAACGTGCTGCTGATTGTGCCTTTCCTGGCGGCCCAGGCCTGGGTACGGCCGATGGCGTTCGCCGCGCTCGCGCTCGGCATGCTGGCGTTCTCGCTGGTCGCCTCGGCCACCTACGTGCTGAACGACCTCGCCGACGTCGCTTTCGATCGCGCCCATGCCGTCAAGCGCCACCGGCCGCTAGCGGCAGGCTCGATCGGCCCGGTGCCCGCGCTGATCGCGGCAGCGCTGCTCGCGCTCGCCGGGCTCGGCGCCGCGGCACTCGTTGGCAGCGCATTCCTCGTGACCTTGCTCGCCTACGTCGCGCTGACGACGCTCTATACCCGCCGCCTGAAGCGAGTGGCTCTTCTGGACGTGCTGGCGCTCGCGGGACTGTGGACGGTGCGTCTGGTCGCCGGCGCCGCGGCGATCCAGGTCGCATTGTCGGCGTGGCTGCTGAGCTTCGGTGCGTTCCTGTTCTTGAGCCTGTCGCTCGTCAAGCGCTGCGCGGAGCTCGAGGCGCACGGCGGCCGGCCGGATGAGCCGCTGCCGGGGCGGGGCTACGTGCGGGCGGACCTTTCGACACTCGCGTCGTTCGGGATCTCGACTGGCATCGTCTCGGTGCTGGTGCTTGCGCTCTTCGTCGACTCGACGTCGGCGCAGCTGCGGTACCCGCACCACGAGCGACTCTGGCTCGTCTGCCCGCCGATGTGGTTCTGGCTCTGCCGCATCTGGCTCGAGACGGCGCGCGGCCGGATGCACCACGACCCGCTGGTCTTCAGCCTGCGCGACAGCGCGAGCTGGGCGGCGCTCGCGGCCGTGGCGCTGGCCTGGGCGCTGGCGCTGGCGCCGGTCTGACGGTGGGGGCGACCGTCTGCAGGTCGCGCTGGCCCGTGCTCGCCGCGCTCGCGGCGGGTGTGCTGCTGGTGGCGGTCTATGACCGCGCGCTAGGGCCCTACCGCTACCCGTATTCCGGCGACAGCGCCTCCTACGTCGACATGGCTGCGTCGATCGCCGCGCAGGGGCGGCCGCTCGTGACCCCGTGGGACGTCGATCCGGGCGATCAAGAGGCGATCCCGCAGCCGCTGTTTCCACCGGCGTTCAGCATGCTGGTCGCGGCGGTCGCGCCGCTGACCGGAGACGTCCGCACCGCGGTGCTGTGGCCGGGACGGGTCGCTGCCGCGCTCCTGCCATGCTTGATCCTGCTGTTGTTCCGCGGCGCCGCGGGCGACGCGGTGCTCCTGTGGACCGGGATGCTCGCGCTCTGCTCGCCCGGCGTTCGCAACTGGCAGTTCATGGGGTACTCCGACCTCACGGCGCTCGTGGTCGCTGTGCTCTCGCTCGGCGCGCTCGCGCGCGGGCTCGGGCTCGCGGGTACGGCGACGGCCCCCGCCCGCGGCTGGCTGTGGCTCGCCGGCGTCACGGCCGGGGTCGGCTACGGACTCCGCAACGCCGGGCTCGCAGTGCTCGCGGCGTCCGTCGCGACGCTGGCCTACGCGGCCTGGCGCGATCGAGGGGTCGTCCGGGGGGCACTCTACTGGGCATTCGGCGCCGCGCTGCCGCTCGCGGCGCTCGCCTGGTACAACCTCGCGACCTTCGGCGAGCTGCAGCCGTATGACATGCCGCCTTCGACGCGCCCGTGGTGGCCCAACGTCCGCGACTACGCCGCCGTGCAGCTCGAGGACCTCGGCGTGCCGTTCGCGATGACCTCGGCGGCGCCCGTGGCCGCGGTCGCGGGCCTGGCGCTGCTCGGCGCGCTCTTGCTGTACGCGTGCTGGCGATTGCGTGCCGACCGCCGTCGGCACGGGCTCGTGACGATGCTCGGCAGCTACGCGGCGGCCGGCGGCCTCATGCTGATCGCGTCGCGCAGCCGCTACGAATGGGGTCAGCTGATCGAGCTGCGCAACACTTTGCAGTACTCGTGGGCGCTCGCGCTTGCGCTCGGCGTCTCGGCCTCGACGCTGCTCGGCCCGCGCGCGCGCCGCGCCGCGCTCGTGGTTGCCGTGCTGCTACTCGGCTCCGTGTTCGTGGCCGGCGCCCGGGAGGCCTACGCTGCGCGCGGTTGGGGGCCTGAGTCCTGGCTCGTGCTGAGCCGGGACCCGGCCGTCATGGGTGCCGCGCGCGCGCTGCCGGCGGACACCCTGGTCGCGTCGAACGTCGCCGTTCTGTTCCGGCTTGGCGTGCCGCGGCGCGTGCGCGAGCTCGAGGTCGGCGGCAGCGACCGCGACTTCGAAGGAGCGCTGGACCAGCTGACGCGTGCCGCCGGCGCCCGGCCGGCTGCGTTCCTGCTGGTCTGCGACGATTGGACCGCGGGCTTCCAGGCGTGCGGCGCGCGCCCCGCGGCGGCGTCCGGCGCGGCCGTGGACTGCGTGCCGGTGCGCACGGTCGAGCCGCTGGTCGCGCTCTGCCGTCCTGCCGGTGCCCGCCGGGGGCAGACGCCGCCGCCGGTCGCGGCGACGCCGCCCTGAGCCGGGCTAACTGCGCGCGGCCCGAGCCGCGCGCGACGTCACTTCGGCTTCGAGCCGTCCAGCCACTCGGCGACGCCACCGTGCTTGGAGCAAGTGCCACTGTGCGTCTTCGAGTGCGAGAAGCTGCCGTCCTTGCATTTCGCCGTCGCACCTGCGGCGTCTGCATCGACCGAGTGCTTGCTGTCGGACGCCGCGGCCGCGGGCTTCGCGGCGGGCGCCTCGGCGGCAGGCTTTGCGGGCGCCGCGGTCTTCGCCGCGGCTGCCGGGGCGGCGGCCTTGGCGGGTGCCGCCTCTGCTGCCGGCTTCGCGGCCGGCGCCGCATCCTTCTTGATGCCGCCGTGCTTCGAGCAGGCGCCGCGCCCGCCGTGGGCGGAGGTCGTGCCGTCGCTGCAGGTGACGGGTTCGCTGGTGTCCTTGGCCTGGGCCGGGAGCGTCCAGAGCGCGACGAGCGCGAGGCCGGCGAGCGCCAGAGTGAGCTTCTTCATGGCTAGGGTCCCCTCAGGATGAGTGCGCATGCCTTCATTCGTGAACCGAGCCCCGCGCTGAACAAGTACCACGGGGCCTGCGGATCCTACGTGATTCGGCACGACTCGTGCCGTGAAAACGGGTTCATCGGATGCCGTCCCGGCCGTCACCCGCCCCCGCCAGATGCGCGGGCCGGGCCGGCCGGGGTAGGCTCTGCGCTCGCCGCCGCCGGCGGAGTCGCAGGATGTGACCATGGGACGTTGCGGGCCCGCCGAGCCCTGTACCGCGATGCGTTGCGCGCGGCTCCCTCCGGCCGCGTTCGTCGGGGGCATCCGGGCCGTGATCGGGGCGCGGCCTGACCGGGGTCGTCCATCGCCCGATGCCCGACCGCACCCTGCTGCCCGCTGGCGTCGACCTGGACACGCTCGCCGCGTGCCTGCGGCAATGAGCAGCCGGCCGTCGTTCGTGTCGAGGGTGACTCCAGGACGGCGCACGCAATGCCGCTGACCGATGCCGCGCTCGCGGCTCGCTCAGCCCGCGTCGGGGAGCACCTGCGCGCCGGCGGCCGGAGCATCACGACCGCCGAGAGTTGCACGGGCGGGTGGGTCGCGAAGGCGCTGACCGACGTGCCGGGCAGCTCGCAATGGTTCGAGACCGGATTCATCTGCTATGGCGACGGTGCGAAGACGACGCTGCTTGGGGTGCTGCCCTCGGAGCTCGCCGCCCACGGCGCCGTCAGCGAGCCGGTCGTCAAGGCGATGGCGGTCGGTGCCCTCGATCGAGCCGCGGCGGACGTCGCGGTCGCGGTCTCGGGCATCGCCGGGCCGGACGGCGGATCTCCCGGCAAGCCGGTCGGCACCGTCTGGTTCGCGTGGGCCACCCGGCGCGGTCACGCGATCCAGGTTCGGACCCGGGTCAAGCTCTTCAAGGGCGACCGCGAGACCGTGCGGCGCAAGGCCGTCCTGGATGCGCTCAACGGCGTCCTCGAGCTGTGAGCGAAGTCGGCACGGCGCGCGTCTTCTTCGCGCTTTGGCCGGCTGATGCGGCGCGGCAGGCGACGGCCACCAGCTACCGGGAGATCATCGCGCACTGCGGCGGGCGGGCGGTGCCAGCGGGCAACCTCCACCTGACGCTCGAGTTCCTGGGCGCCGTGCCGCGGACGCGGCTCGAGTCGCTGCGCTCGCTCGGCACCGCGCTCGCAAGACCTGCGACGCCGCTCGTGCTCGACGAGCTCCGCCGGTGGCGCGCCGTCGGCGCGCTGGTCGCTGTCGCGAGTGCGCCACCCCCGGGGCTGCTCGCCATGCAGACCGAGCTCCGCGAGCGGCTGGTTGGCGAGGGCTTCACGGTCGAGGCGCGACCATTCCGGCCGCACGTGACGCTTGCGCGCCAGGTGACGGCCGCGCCGCCGCTCACCCTGTCACCCTCCGTCGAGTGGGCGGTCGCCGAGCTGACGCTCATCGAGACGCTGCCGGCGCCCGGCGGCTCGCGCTACGTTGCACTCGCCCGCTGGCCGTGCGGCCGGGGGCCCACCGACTTCCGCGGCCATTGAGCCGAATAGCCGCATACGCGGCGCACCCTGTATGAGATAATCTGCGCCTACCCTGGAGGTATCCCCGCGATGGACGAGAATCGCAAGAAGGCGCTTGCCGCCGCGCTCAGCCAGATCGAGAAACAGTTCGGCAAGGGCTCGGTCATGCGCCTCGGCGATGCGTCGCAGGCGATGGACTTCGACGTCATCCCGACCGGTTCGCTCGGGCTCGACATAGCGCTCGGCGTCGGTGGCCTGCCGCGCGGCCGGGTCGTCGAGATCTACGGCCCGGAGTCGTCCGGCAAGACCACGCTGACGCTCGAGGTGATCGCCCAGTGTCAGAAGATGGGCGGCACCGCCGCGTTCGTCGACGCCGAGCACGCGCTCGACCCAACCTACGCCGAAAAGCTCGGAGTCAAGGTCGACGACCTCCTGGTGTCGCAGCCCGACACCGGTGAACAGGCGCTCGAGATCACCGACATGCTGGTCCGCTCCGGCGCGGTCGACCTGGTCGTGATCGACTCGGTCGCGGCGCTGACGCCGAAGGCCGAGATCGAGGGCGAGATGGGCGAGCTGCAGGTCGGCCTGCACGCGCGGCTGATGTCGCAGGCGCTGCGCAAGCTGACCGGTAACATCAAGCGCTCGAACACCATCGTGATCTTCATCAACCAGATCCGAATGAAGATCGGCGTGATGTTCGGCAGCCCGGAGACGACCACCGGCGGCAATGCGCTCAAGTTCTACTCCTCGGTGCGCCTCGACATCCGGCGCATCGGCGCGCTCAAGAATGGCGAGGAAGTGATCGGCAACGCGACCCGGGTCAAGGTCGTCAAGAACAAGGTGGCGCCGCCGTTCCGCGAGGCCGAGTTCGAGATCCTGTACGGCCTCGGCATTTCGCGCGAGGGCGAGCTCATCGACCTGGCGGTGGGGCAGAACCTGCTGGAGAAGTCGGGCTCCTGGTACGCCTACAAGGGCGAACGCATCGGCCAGGGCAAGGACAACGCCCGTACGTACCTGCAACAGCACCCCGAGATCGCAGTCGACCTCGATCAGCAGCTGCGCGTGCGGCTGCTCGCGCCGCGCCGCGGCCAGACCGGCACGATGCCGCCGGTCACGGCCGAGGTGGCCGGGGGCTGAGGCAGATCCGGTGCCGCCCGGCCGCAGCGCGGGCGGCGGGCGCGGGCCGCGCCGGTTGCGGCGCGCGAGCGCCCCGCCAGAGGCCCCCGAGAGCACGGCCGCCGCGCGCGGCCGTGCCATCCGGCTGCTCGCCCGTCGCGACTATCCGCGTGACCTGCTGAAGGGCCGGCTGACCGACTCCGGCTTCGAGGAGGGCGCGGCCGAGGCGGCGGTGCGCGCGCTCGAGGGCGAGCGGCTGGTCAATGACGCGCGCTACGTCGACAGCGCCGTCCGCAGCCGTACCGAGCGCGGCCAGGGCCCAGTCCGGATCGCGCTCGAGCTGCGCAGGCTCGGCGTTGCCGCAGTGCTCATCGCGGCGGCGGTCGATGCGCGCGCGCCCGATTGGAATGAACGCGCTGTGGCGCTCCGGCGGCGGCGCTTCGGCGCCTCGCCACCCGCGGACTCCCGCGCCCGCGCACGCCAGGTGCGGTTCCTGCTGCAGCGGGGCTTCAGCGGCTCGCAGGTTCGCCACGCACTCGGCGGTGCGGGCGACGATCCCGACCTCGGGCTCGACGACGAGCTGACGGGATCGGTGGCCGCGCTCGGCGATAGGGGCGATTAGCACGCGGAGCCCCGGACTCCCCGCTAGAATCCAAGGTTCCGTTCGACTCTGCCGGCGACCCCGGACCAGCCAGCCCTATGCCAGACACCGCCCGCCGCTTCGTCGGCAGCACGGAGCTGAGGAGCCTCTTCCTCGACTATTTCCGGCGCCACGGCCATACGGTGGTTGCCTCGAGCCCGCTCGTGCCGGGCAACGACCCGACGCTGCTGTTCACGAACGCCGGCATGGTCCAGTTCAAGGACGTGTTTCTCGGCAAGGACGCCCGGCCGTACCTGCGGGCGGTGACCTCGCAGCGCTGTCTGCGCGCCGGCGGCAAGCATAACGACCTCGAGAACGTCGGCTACACGGCCCGGCACCACACGTTCTTCGAGATGCTCGGCAACTTCAGCTTCGGCGACTACTTCAAGCAGGAGGCGATCCGCCTCGCCTGGCGGTTCATCACCGTCGAGCTCGGCATACCGGCGGACCGCCTCTGGATCAGCGTGTTCGAGACCGACGACGAGGCGTTCGACCTCTGGATCCGGGAGACCGGCTTGCCGGCGACGCGCATCGTGCGCATGGGCGCGAGCTCGAACTTCTGGGCGATGGGCGAAACCGGGCCGTGCGGGCCGTGCACGGAGATCTTCTACGACCACGGACCGTCCGTCGCCGGCGGCCCGCCGGGATCGCCCGACGAGGACGGCGATCGCTTCGTCGAGATCTGGAATCTCGTCTTCATGCAGTACGAGCGCGCCGCCGACGGCACGCTGACGCCGCTGCCGAAGCCGAGCGTCGACACCGGCATGGGACTCGAGCGCATCGCCGCGGTCATGCAGGGCGTGCACTCGAACTACGACATCGATCTGTTCCGCGACATCATTGCCGAGGCCGCGCGCGTCACCGGCGTCACGGGCGAGCGGTCGAGCCCGAGCCTCAGGGTGATCGCCGATCACATCCGCGCCTGCAGCTTCCTGATCGTCGACGGCGTGCTGCCATCGAACGAGGGCCGCGGCTACGTATTGCGCCGGATCATCCGCCGCGCGATCCGCCACGGTTACAAGCTCGGCCAGACGCGGCCGTTCTTCCACGAACTCGTCGATGTGCTGGTGCGGCAGATGGGTGCGGCATTCCCGGAGCTCGCCCGGGGTGCCGCCAACGCGCGCCGGGTGCTCGCCCAGGAGGAGACGCGCTTCGCGGAGACGCTCGCCTCCGGCATGACGATGCTCGACGCCGCCTTCACGGCGCTCGGCGACGGCCGCACGATTCCGGGCGAGACGGTCTTCAAGCTTTACGACACCTACGGCTTTCCGGTCGACCTGACGGCCGACATCGCGCGCGAGCGGGGCGTCGCGATCGACGAAGCGGGCTTCGAGTCGGCGATGCAGGCTCAGCGCGAGCGCGGCCGGGCGGCCAGCCGCTTCGGCGTCGACCTGCGCGAGGACGTCGCGCTCGAGCATCGCACCGAGTTCGAGGGCTACTCGCGGCTGGCGGGTCCCGGCCGCGT
Organism: Pseudomonadota bacterium; assembly: GCA_025351005.1. Taxonomy (GTDB): domain Bacteria; phylum Pseudomonadota; class Gammaproteobacteria; order Steroidobacterales; family Steroidobacteraceae; genus CAIKZZ01. The sequence continues at coordinate 21,719 of JANXWS010000055.1, forward strand.
GGTCGCGCTGCTCGACGCGAGCGGCGCGCGCATCGACGAGCTCGCCGCGGGCGAAACGGGGCGCGTGGTGCTCGACCAGACTCCTTTCTATGCCGAGGGCGGCGGCCAGGTCGGCGACCGCGGCACGCTGACGGGCGAGGCGTGCGAGTTCAGCGTCCTGGACACGCAGAAGCAGCGCGATGCGCACGTGCACGTCGGCCGCGTGACGCGCGGCCGGCTCCGGGTCGGCGCCGTGGTGCAGGCGGAGGTCGACGCCGGCCGGCGTGCCGCGACGGCACGCAATCATTCGGCGACCCACCTGCTGCACGCAGCCCTGAAGCGCGTGCTTGGGTCGCACGTGCAGCAGAAGGGCTCGCTGGTCGAGGCCGCCCGGCTGCGGTTCGACTTCGCGCACGTCCATGCGGTCACGGGCGAGGAACTTGCACGCATCGAGAGGCTCGTCAACGAGGAGATTCTAGGCAACGTCGAGGCGACGACGCGCCTGATGGATTACGACGCCGCGGTGGCGGCCGGGGCGGTCGCGCTCTTTGGCGAGAAGTACGGCGACACCGTGCGCGTGCTCAACTTCGGCGACTTCTCCACGGAGCTGTGCGGCGGCACTCACGTCCGGCGCACGGGCGACATCGGGTTGCTGAAGATCGTCAGCGAAGGCGGCGTGGCCGCGGGCGTTCGGCGCATCGAGGCGGTGACCGGAGTGTCGGCTCTTGACTACGTCGCCCATGGCGAGCAGCTGCTGCGCGAGGTCGGGGCGCTGGTCCGCGGCGGGCGCGACGACGTCGCCGACAAAGTCGCCACGCTGCTGGAACGGGCCAAGCGTCTCGAGCGCGAGGCGGAAGGGCTGAAGGCCCGGCTGGCGAGCGGCCAGGGTACCGATCTGGCGGCGGCGGCGGTCGACGTCGCGGGCACGGCGGTGGTCGCCGCGCGCCTCGACGGGCTCGACGCAAAGGCGCTGCGCGCTGCGGTCGATCAGCTGAAGGCGAAGCTCGAGAGCGGTGTCATCGTACTCGGCTCGGCCGATGCGGACGGCAAGGTCACGCTGGTCGCGGGTGTCACGAGCGACCTTACGGCCACGCTCAAGGCCGGGGACATCGCCGCGGCGGTCGCGGCCAAGGTTGGCGGCAAGGGCGGCGGACGGGCGGATTTTGCCCAGGCCGGCGGCACCGACGCCGGCGCACTGGACGCTGCGCTCGGCCTGGTGGCCGGGCTCGTGCGCCAGCAGCTCGAGCGGGCCCGGGCCGAATCGAAATAATTCTTGATTTCGGAACGACTTACGAAGCCAGATAACAGAAATGTCATGTTGGTAGACTACGCCGCACGATCGAATGGGCTGCCCGCGGCCGGGTACGCCAACAGGGCAGGGGGCGAGACATGTTGATCCTTACGCGCAGGGTCGGCGAGACGGTGATGATCGGTGAAGAAGTGACCGTGACGGTGCTTGGAGTCAAGGGCAACCAGGTCCGGATCGGCGTCAATGCGCCGCGCGAGATCGCAGTGCATCGCGAGGAGATCTTCGACCGAATCAGGCGCGAGGAATTGGTGGATGGTCCTGAAGGCCGCTCGGATGCGTCCGACCATGACTTCGGGACGGGCGGTCTCGGGCGACCCTGAGCCCGGCGCGGAGTCCTCACTGCGGCCAGCCCGTTATTCTTTTGACCCGTATTCCCATCGCCCAGTATGATCCGGGCCGCCCGGGGTCCCGGTCCCGGAGAGATGGCCGAGTGGTCGAAGGCGCACCCCTGCTAAGGGTGTAGGGGTCAAAAGCCCCTCGAGGGTTCGAATCCCTCTCTCTCCGCCA
>JANXWS010000058.1 GCA_025351005.1 Pseudomonadota bacterium
TAATTGGTGGGCCGTGCAGGGGTCGAACCTGCGACCAACTGGTTAAAAGCCAGCTGCTCTACCGCTGAGCTAACGGCCCCGTCGGCGGGCGCGGATTCTAACAGCCTCCCGGCCTGCCGACGTTTCCGCCAGTGCTGGCGCTAGGCGGCCCCGTGGTAGCGGGTCGGATCGGCAATCCCGGCCGCCTCAAATCCCCCGCGCCGCAGCCGGCACGATTCGCAGCGTCCGCAGGCGGCCCCCGCTTCGTCGGGCTGGTAGCACGAGACCGTGAGGCGGAAGTCGACGCCAAGGCTGGCGCCGCGCCGGATGATGTCGGCCTTGCTCATCAGGACGAGCGGTGCCCGAATCGCGAGCGGCCGTCCCTCGACGCCCGCCTTGGTCGCGAGCCGCGCCAGCGCTCCGAACGCGGCCAGATACTCCGGCCGGCAGTCCGGGTAGCCCGAGTAGTCGACCGCGTTGACACCGACGTAGATCTCGGCTGCCCCGAGCACCTCGGCCCAGGCGAGCGCGAGGGCGAGGAAGACGGTGTTCCGCGCCGGCACGTAGGTGACCGGGATGCCGGCCGCCGGCCGCTCGGGCACCGCGATCGACGGGTCGGTGAGCGCCGATCCGCCGATGCCACCGAGATCGATGCGCAGGATGCGGTGTTCGATCACGCCCTGCATGGCCGCGATCCGCCGGGCGGCGTCGAGCTCGACCCGGTGCCGCTGGCCGTAATCGACGCTGAGCGCAAAACAGTCGCGGCCGTCGGCGCGGGCGATCGCGAGCGTGGTCGCCGAGTCGAGGCCGCCGGAGACGAGAACCACCGCGCGCGGCGCGCTCATCGGCCCGGCTCGTCGCCCCACAACAGCTTGTGCAGCTGCAGCTGGAAGCGCACGTCCAGCCGGTCGGCCAGGATCCAGTCGGCCAGCGCGCGCGGCTCGAGCTCGCCGTGGCTTGGCGAGAACAGCACCTGGGCGCGGTCGGCGAGCGTGTGGTCCGCGGCGAACGCGCGCGCCCACTCGTAGTCGGCGCGGTCGCAGATCACGAACTTGACCATGTCGTGCGGCGCGAGCCGCTCGAAATTGGGAAGGAACGTCCGCTCGACCTCGCCGGAGCCGGGCGTCTTGACGTCGAGCACGCGCGCGACCCGCGCATCGACGCCGCGCGCGTCGAGTGCACCGCTCGTCTCGAGCGACACGCGGTAGCCCCGCTCGCAGAGCCGCGTCAGCAGCCGCTGCGCATTCGGCTGCGCGAGCGGCTCGCCGCCCGTAACGCAGACGTAGCGCGTACCGAAGCCGGCCACCCGCTCGAGCACCGCCGCCACGGACCACCACGTGCCGCCGACGAACGCATACTCGGTGTCGCAGTAGCGGCAGCGCAGCGGGCAGCCGGTCAGGCGCACGAACGCCGTCGGCAGGCCGACGGTGTCCGCTTCGCCCTGCAGCGAGTGGAAGACCTCGGTGATCCGCAGGCGCTCGGCGGCCGGGATCGCGTCGCGTGCGACCGCAGCCATCGCTCAGTGTCGCTCGCGGTCCATGCGCTTCAGGCGCTCGCGCGCCTCGGACGCGACCGGCGCATCGGCGTAGCTGCGCACCACGCGCGTCAGGGCGGCGCGCGCGTCGCGGTAGCGCTTCTGCTCGTAGAGGGCGTAGCCGACCTTGAGCAGCGCGTCCGGCACCTTGCGCGAGTCCGGGTGTTCGTCGACGACCCGCTGGAACGCCGCGGCCGCATCGGCGTAGCGGCGCTCCACGTAGTAGGCCTCGCCGAGCCAGTACTCGGCGTTGTCGACGAGCGCGCTCTGCGGGTAGGCGGTGAGGAACGCCTGCAGCGCCTGCTCGGCACCGGCGTAGTCGCGGGTCTTGAGGCGCTCGAGCGCGGCCTGGTAGGTATCGCGATCGGCGACCGCGGTCGGCGCCGGTGCGGCCGCTGGCGCCGCCGCGGCCTGCGTGCGCGCATCGAGCGCTGTCAGGCGGCGATCGAGATCCGCATACAGGTCGTGCTCTCGATCCTGGGATGCCTTGAGCTGGTGGCCCAGTTCCTCGAGCTCGCCGCGCTGTCGCCGCAGCTCGGCCTGCGCCGCCTCGAGCTGCCGCTGCAGCTCGAGCAGCGCCTCGTTCTGCCGCTCGATCCGCTCGACCCGGCCCTCGACGGCGGTCGCCTTGACGTAGGCCGGCTCCTCCTCGGGTCGCGTCAGCGAGCAGCCGCCGAGCGCGAGCAGCGCGAAAGCGGCAGAGAGGATGCGGGCGCGCATCGCGTCAGCGGTTCGCGCCGGAGACGAACTCGACGCGGCGGTTCTGCGACCAGGCCGATTCGTCGTGGCCGTCGGCGACCGGGCGCTCGGCACCGAAGCTCACCGTCGCGAGCTGACCCTCGCCCACGCCCTGCAGCAGCAGCGCTCGCTTGACCGCCTGCGCGCGACGCTCGCCGAGCGCGACGTTGTACTCGGCCGAGCCGCGCTCGTCCGTGTGGCCCTCGAGCCGCACGTGCAGGCTGCGGTTGGCGGCGAGCCGCTTCCCCTGTGCCGCGATGACCGCGTGGTACTGCGGCTTGATCTCGGAGCTGTCGAAGTCGAAATAGACCGTATTCTCGGCAACGCTGGACGGGCCCGTCTGGCCGGGCGACCCGCCACTGCCCGGCAGTGGCTGCGCATCACCGCCATCGCCGCCAGCGGCGCCCTTGGTGGTTGCGCCGGTCTGCGGTATCGCCTGACCGGTGGTTGCCGGTGGCACGGTCGTCGGTTTCTTCGGGCAACCGGCTAGGGCGAGTGCGAGGCCGAGAGCCAAGGTGATGCTGAGAATGCGTTTCATGCGCCAACTCCATGAATGTACAATATAAACTTACGACGAACCACGGGCCGGTGCGCGACCCATTCTGCCACGGCCGCGCCCTTGCTGCGGGCGTTCACTGTTGCCGCGGCGACCACGCCGGCTCGCGCACGTCACCGCTCGCGGCGCTGATGCGGCTGGTGACGCTGCCGTCGACCGCGACCGTCGCGAGGACGCCGCGACCGCTGCCGCGCGCCGCGAAGATGATCGTCTGTCCGTTCGGGGCGAACGACGGGCTCTCGTCGAGGTGCCCGGCCGACAGCACCCGCGAGCGGCCGCTCGCCAGGTCCACGACCGCGATCCGGTACGCGCCCTGATCGAGCGTCACGACGGCAAGCTGGCTGCCGTCCGGCGAGACGCGCGGCCGGGCGTTGTACGTGCCCTCGAAGGTGATCCGCTGCGCGTGCTCGCCCGGCGCGACCACGATCCGGTAGACCTGCGGTCGCCCCGACCGGTCCGACGTGAAATACAGGCTCCGGCCGTCCGGCGCCCAGCACGCTTCCGTGTCGATGGAAGGGTCGTCGGTGATGCGCGTCAGTGCGCGCGAACCGAGCTCGAGCGCGAAAATGTCGACGTTGCCGTCGGGCTGCGACAGCGTCAGTGCCAGGCGCTGCCCGTCCGGCGACCAGGCGGGTGCGCCGTTGATGCCCGCGTGCGCGGCGACGCGCTCACGCGCGCCGTCGCCGAGCGACTGCACGTAGACCGAAGACACCCGCCCCTCGAACGAGACGTACGCGAGTCGCGTGCCGTCGGGCGACCACGCCGGCGACATGATCGGCTCGTGCGACTCGAGTATGGTCCGTGGCTCGGTGCCGTCGGCGTCGGCGACGACGAGGCGCCAGCGCCGGTTGGAGGGCGGGCCGTCGGCGCTCACGTAGGCGATGCGGGTCGCGAATGCGCCCGGAACGCCGAGTATCTTTTCGTAGACCATGTCGGCGATGCGGTGCCCGGCGAGCTTGAGCCCGGCCGCGCCCGTGGGCACGCTGTAGCCGAGCAGGCGCTCGCCGGTCAGCACGTTGTAGAGCTCGAACTCGACCGCCGACGGGTTGCCGGCGCCGACCAGCCGCCCGATCACCACGAAGTCGGTCTTCAGCAGGCGCCACTGCGCGGCGTCGAGCTGCGCGGCGGTCGTCGGGTGCTGCAGCATCGCCGCCCGCGGCAGCGCTTGGAACCGCCCGCTGCGAACGAGGTCGCCCTCGACCACGAGCGCCACGTCGAGCGGCGCACCGTTCGCTGCGAAGGGTACGACCGCAACCGGGATCGGCGTCGTCACGCCGCGCGTGATCTGCACCGTCAGCTGCGCGTTCGCGGGCAGCGCGGCCGCGCCGAGGCAGGCGACCAGCAGCGGCAGCCAGTGGCGCGGCTCAGCCATCCGGCGCGAATACCAGGCGCAGGTTGCGCTCGAACAGGCTCGGGTCGGGTGGTGCCGGCAGCGGCGAGGCGCGAAATACCGCGACCTTGACCGACTCCTGCACGGCGGCATCGCCGTTGCACTCCGCGATCCGGACGTCGGTGACGGTCCCGCCCGGCACCTGCACGACCTCGACCAGGCAGCGCAGCCCGACGCGCGCCGACGGCGGCCGGTTCCAGGCGCGTTCGACGCGCGCCTGGATCTCGGCGACGTAGCGATTGAGGAGCCCGGTGTTCTCGGCCCCGAAACGCTGCTGCTCGGCCGCCAGTCGCCGCGCGAGGTCGCCCTCCTGCAGGCTGCGTCGCGCGGCTTCCGCGCTCGCGGCCCGGCGGCGCGCCTGCTCGGCGGTAGCCGCGCGTTGCAGGGCCTGCGCCTCGGCCTGCCGGCGCGCCGCGAGCGCCTGCTGCTGCTGCAGCGCGGCGGCGGCCCGCCGGCGGGCGTCGGCCTTCTCCGCCCGTGCCGCAGCAACGACGCGGTCCTGTGCCGCAGCCTCACGCGCACGTTCGGCCGCGGCGCGTTCAGCGGCCTGCCGTGCGGCGTCCGACGGCACCTCGGCAGGAGGCGCGGCAGCAGCGGGATCGCTGGCCGCAGGCTCAGGCGCACGGACCGGCGTCGGTTCCGGCGCCGGCTGCGGCAGGCCGACCAGGTAAGCCTCGATCGCCGCGGGCGGGGTCACCTTCGGCACGACCGTGAACCAGACAGCCACGAGCAGCGCCGCGGCGACGAGCGCATGCAGCGCGGCCGAGCCTGCCAGGGTCGCAGCATGCTCGCGCAGGAACGGGTTCAGGGTGCGCGCGCTCACGGCGCGGGCGCCTGGGCCGGCAGCGGGTCGGTGACGAAGCCGACCCGCGGCGCGCCCGCCTGCTGCAACAACACCATCGTGTGCATGACCCGGCCGTAGGCGATCGTCTGGTCGGCCTTCAGCAGCACCGGTGTCTGCGGGTCGCGGCCGAGCACGGTGCGGACGCGGTCGGCGAGCGCGGCCTCGGTCACCGGCCGGGACGGGCTGTCGCCAACGTTGACGAACACGCGCCCGGTACGGTCGATGCTGACCAGCAGCGGTGCGCGTTGCGCATCCGGCAGCGGTGCGGCGCCGGCCTTCGGCAGCTCGACCTGCACGCCCTGGGTCAGCAGCGGTGCGGTGACCATGAAAATGATCAAGAGCACGAGCATCACGTCGATGTACGGCACGACGTTGATCTCGCCGATCAGCCGCCGCCCGCGCTTGACCGCCGCCGGCATCGGCTCAGCCCCCCCGCGGCGCGGTGGCGTGCCGCTGCAGGATCGTCGAGAACTCCTCCATGAACGTGTCGAAGCGCAGCTCGAGCCGGTTGACCTGGTCGGAGAAGCGGTTGTAGGCGACGACCGCCGGGATCGCGGCGAACAGGCCGATCGCGGTCGCGATCAGCGACTCGGAGATGCCCGGAGCCACCATCTGCAGCGTCGCCTGCTGCACGCTCGCCAGGCCGCGGAACGCGTGCATGATGCCCCACACCGTGCCGAACAGGCCGACGTACGGGCTGATCGAACCGATCGTCGCCAGCATCTCGAGGTTATTCTCGAGCCGGTCGATCTCGCGCAGCTGCGCCACCTTCATCGCCCGCCGCGCGCCCTCCATCAGCTGCGTCGGCTCGATTGCCAGCTGCTTGCGCAGCCGCGAGAACTCGCGGAAGCCGAACTCGAAGATGCTCTCCATCCCGGTGGCCGGCGCGCTCCGGCCTTCGATCGTGCGGTACAGGGAAGTCAGGTCGCGGCCGGACCAGAACGCCGTTTCGAAGGTCTCGGCGGCGGCGCGGGTCGCTACCAGCGTGCGCCGCTTGCGCAGGATGATCGCCCAGCTGACCACCGAGGCCGACAGCAGGATCAGCATCACGAGCTGCACCACCAGGCTCGCGTCGAGGACCATTTTCAGCAGCGACGGGTCGCCGACGATCGCGTTCATGTCATCTTTCGCATCAGCGCAGGCGGCAGGCGCCGGGGTTTCAGGGTGTCGGCATCGAGCGCCGCGGCCCGCACCCGTGCCTCGACGAGCAGCTCGGTGCCGCGCAGGATGCGCTGCTCGAAGCGGAACGCGGCGCCGCGGCAGCCCACGAGCCGGGCGGTCGCCGTCAGCAGGTCGTCGAAGCGGGCGGTGCGACGCCACTCGATCTGCATGTCGACCACGGCGAACTGCAATCGTTCCGTGGTCCGCAGCGCCGCCTGGTCGATGTGGTGGGCACGCAGCCACTCGGTGCGGGCGCGCTCGAGAAAGCGCACGTAGGCGGCGTGGTAGACAATGCCGCCGGCATCCGTGTCCTCCCAGTAGACGCGCACCGGGCACGCGAGCTCGGCCGGTACGCTAGGCGTCATCGCGGAACAGCGCGAGCGGCGCCGGCGGGGGCGCCGGCGGCACCAGCCCGAAGTGCGTGTAGGCGCTCGCCGTCGCCATGCGGCCGCGGCCGGTCCGCATCAGATAGCCCTGCTGGATCAGGAACGGCTCGCAGACGTCCTCGATCGTGCCCCGCTCCTCGCCGATCGCGGCCGCGAGGCTGTCGACGCCGACCGGGCCGCCGCCGAATTTCTCGATGATCGTCAGCAGCAGCCGCCGGTCCATCACGTCGAATCCCTGGCGATCGACGTCGAGCATGTCGAGCGCGGCGGCGGCGACCACGGCGGTGACGCGCCCGTCCGCGCGCACCTCGGCGTAGTCCCGCACCCGCCGCAGCAGGCGGTTCGCGATCCGCGGCGTGCCGCGCGAGCGCTCGGCGATCTGGCACGCCCCCGCGGCCTCGACCGCGAGCCCGAGGATCGCGGCCGAGCGTGTGACGATCTGCGTCAGCTCGTCGACCGAGTAGAACTCGAGTCGCTGCACGATGCCGAAGCGATCGCGCAGCGGCGAGGTCAGCAGGCCCGCGCGCGTGGTCGCGCCGATCAGCGTGAACGGCGGCAGGTCGATCTTGATCGAGCGTGCCGCCGGTCCCTCGCCGATCATGATGTCGAGCTGGAAGTCCTCGAGCGCCGGATACAGGATCTCCTCGACGATCGGGCTCAGCCGGTGGATCTCGTCGACGAACAGGACATCGCGGGGCTGCAGGTTGGTCAGGATCGCCGCCAGATCGCCCGGTCGCTCCAGCACGGGACCGGAGGTCTGCCGGATCGCAACGCCGAGTTCGTGGGCAACGATGTGGGCGAGCGTCGTCTTGCCGAGCCCCGGCGGCCCGAAGATCAGCAGGTGGTCGAGCGCCTCGGCACGACGCCGGGCCGCCTCGATGAACACCTCCATCTGGAGCTTGACGGCGGGCTGGCCGACGTAGTCGGCGAGGCGTTTCGGGCGCACGGCGCGGTCGAGAGTCTCGTCCTCGCGCTGGCCCTGGCCGCTGACGACGCGGTCGGCTTCGGTCACTGGCTGCCCTCGCCCGCCATCAGCCGGCCGCCGCCTGCAGTGCACGGCGGATCAGTTCCTCGGTCGTCGTGATCTCCTCGTCGACCGCCTTCAGCAGCCGCGCGATCTCGGCCGGCCGGTAGCCGAGCGCGAGCAGGGCGCTGAACGCCTCGGCCTGCGCGGCGCCCGTGGCGCCGGCGGCCGGCGGCGGCGTCGCGGACGAAGCGAACTCCCGCACCCGGTCGCGCATGTCGATCAGCAGCCGCTCGGCGGTCTTGCGGCCGACGCCCGGTACGCGCACGAGGAGGTCCGCGTCCTCGGCCTCGATGCAGCGCATGAAGTCCTCGACGCTGATGCCGGAGAGGATGCCGAGGGCGATCTTCGGTCCGACGCCCGACACCTTCAGCAGCCCGCGGAACAGCCGCCGCTCGTCCTCGGTGCCGAACGCATAGAGCACGTGCGCGTCCTCGCGCACCACGAGGTGCGTGCGCAGCGTCACCTCGGCACCTGCAGCGGGCAGCGCGTAGAACGTCGACATCGGCGCTTCGCACTCGTAGCCGACGCCGTTGACGTCGACGACCAGCGCCGGCGGGTTCTTGGCGGCCAGCCGGCCGCGCAGCCAGCCGATCACGTGCGGTGGCCTGCGGCCGCGAGCGCGAGCCGCGTGGCGCGGCCGTGCGCGTGGCAGAGCGCTATCGCGAGCGCGTCGGCGGCATCGGCGCCGACACGACACTCGAGCGCGAGCAGCACGCCGACCATGCGCTGCACCTGGGCCTTCTCGGCCGCGCCCGTGCCGACGACGCCCTTCTTGACCGCGCGCGGCGAGTACTCGTAGATGCGGGCCGGGCAGCCGAAGGTGGCCGACAGCGCAGCGCCACGGGCCTGGCCGAGCTTGAGCGCGCTGTCGGGGTTGCGGTTGACGAACACGCGCTCGATCGCGATCTCGCCCGGGTGGTACTCGGCCACCAGCGCCGCGACGCCGGCATAGATCTGCCGCAGGCGGTCCGCGAGCTCCGGGCCGGTGGTGCGGATCGCGCCACTCGCGACGTAGCGCGGGCCCTCCCGGCCGGTGTCGATGACACCGAAGCCGGTCGCGCGCGAGCCGGGGTCGAGCCCGAGCACCCGCACGCCGGCGGCCGCCGCCAGCGCCTCCGGCGGCATCGTGCCGGGCTTAAACGAGCGCCAGGCGGTCGAGCGTCGCATCGGCAGCGGGAACGTCGCGGTTCATGCGTCGCGTATGATACCGGGATCGTCGTCCTCCGACACGCTCGCGACGAGCGTTTCCGCATTGGAAACAACCACTTTCGACAACGATCAGGCGGCGCTCGCGGCGGCCGCTGCGGCCGCCCGCGGCCTCGCTGAGGAGACCGATGCGGCGCGGGCGGCGCTCGAACGCGGCACGGCGATTGCAAGCATCGTCGCCCATTTCGACCCCGATCCGGAGGCGCTGCAGGGCGTGGTGCTGCAGTCGCTGCTCGCGGCCGGCGCGCTCTCGACCGAGGCGGCCGGGCGGGCGGCGCCGGCGGCGTCGCTCGCGTTCGCCCTCTCGCTCGGGCGGCTCGGCCGGCTTGACCTCGGGTTGCCGGCGCCGACCGGCGCCGAGCGGGTCACTGCGGCGCAGGCCGAGGCGCTGCGGCGGATGCTGCTCGCGGTGGTGTCCGATCCGAGGCTGGTGCTCGCGCGGGTCGCCGAGCAGCTGTGGCTGCTGCGCGCGGCCCGCCAGGGAAAGCCGGACGAGCGGCGGCGCCTCGGGCTGCAGACTCGCGACCTCTACGCACCGCTCGCCAACCGGCTGGGGCTCACGGTGCTCAAGTGGGAGCTCGAGGACTATTCGTTCCGCTACCTGGAGCCCGACGACTACCGGCGCATCGCCGCCTCCCTCGCCGAGCGCCGCAGCGATCGCGAGCGCTACATCGAGGAGCTGCAAGCACTGCTTGGGAGCGAACTCCACAAGGCCGGCATTGCCGCCGAGGTCCACGGCCGGCCGAAGCACATCTACAGCATCTGGCGCAAGATGCAGCGCAAGCAGCTCGCCTTCGAGCAGGTGTTCGACGTGCGTGCGGTGCGCATCCTGGTCGACTCGGTTGCCGCCTGCTACGGGGCGCTCGGCGTCGTGCACGGCCTGTGGCGCTACCTGCCGGGCGAGTTCGACGACTACATCGCCACGCCCAAGCTCAACGGCTACCGCTCGATCCACACCGCGGTCGTCGGCCCGTCCGAACGGCCCGTCGAGGTGCAGATCCGCACGCGCGAGATGCACGCCAAGGCGGAGCTCGGCGGCGCCGCGCACTGGCGCTACAAGGAGGGCGCGCCGCGCGACGCCGGTCACGAGCGCAAGGTCGAGCAGCTGCGGGCACTGCTCGCGCCGGGCTCCGGGGCCGGCGAGGACCCGCTCGAACGGGTCGGCGCGGAGCTGTTCCGCGAGCATGTCTACGTGTTCAGCCCGAAGGGCGACGTGATCGAGCTGCCGGCCGGCGCAACGCCACTCGACTTCGCCTATCACGTCCACACGAGCCTCGGCCACCGCTGCCGCGGGGCCCGCGTCGATGGCCGCATGGCGCCGCTCGACCAGCGGCTCGAGAACGGCTTGACGGTCGAGATCATCGCCGGCCGGGAGCCGCAACCGAGTCGCGACTGGCTGGTCGAGAGCCGCGGCTTCCTCGCCAGCAAGTCCGCCCGCGCCAAGGTGCGGGGCTGGTTCCGGCAGATTGACCACGAAGACCACCTGCGGTCAGGGCGCACCATTCTCGAGCGCGAGCTCGCGCGGCGAGCGGCGACCGCGCCGCCCTCGATCGACGAGCTGGCCGCCGAACTCGGCCTGCCAGGCGCCGCGGAGCTGTACGTCGCGCTCGGCGCCGGCGACGTCTCCGCGGCGCAGTTCGGAGCGGCGCTCGCGCGACGCGAGCGGCGGGAGCAACCGCCCGCGGGGCCACCGCCGGCCGCGTTGGCGACCGGCCCGGAGTCGGCCGCCGGCGTCAGCGTCATGGGGGTCGGCGACCTGCTGTCGCACTACGCGCGCTGCTGCCGCCCGGTGCCGCCGGAGCCGATCGAGGGCTACGTGACGCTCGGCCGCGGCGTCACGATCCACCGCGCCGCGTGCCGCAACCTGGCGCGCATGCGCACGCGCCAGCCCGCGCGCGTGCTGCCGGTCGCCTGGGGCGCGGACCGCGAGCAGCAGTATCCGGTGCGGTTCTCGGTGCTGGCGGCCGACCGGCGCGGCCTGGTGCGCGACGTCAGCGGCGTGCTGGCCGATGCGAGGCTCAGCATCGAGCGCATGACCACGGTGACCGATGAGGCCGAGCGCATCGCCGACATGGACCTCGACGTACGGGTCCACGACCTGGCCGAGCTCGAGACCGTGCTCGCGCGTATCGCCGGGCTCCCCGGCGTGCTGCGCGTGCAGCGGCGTTAGTCAGCGGTTCGGGAAGTCGATCGACCGCTTGTCGGCGGCGAGCGCCGCCTCGTGCAGCGCCTCGGCAAGCGTCGGGTGGGCGTGCATCGTGCGCTGCAGGTCCTCGGTGCTGGCGGAGTACTCCATGGCGAGCACCGCCTCGGCGATCAGCTCGCCGGCCATCGGCCCGATGATGTGCACGCCGAGGATTTCGTCGTCGTCGACTGCGGATACGGTCTTGACGAAGCCGGCAGTCGCCTCCATCGCGCGCGCGCGGCCGCTCGCCATGAACGGGAACACGCCGACCTTGTAGGCGCGGCCACCCGCCTTGACCTGCTCCTCGGTCAGGCCGACCCAGGCGATCTCCGGCGCCGTGTACAGCACCGCGGGCACCGCCCGGTAGTTGACCTCGCCGTACTTGCCGGCGATCAGGTCGGCCACCATCACGCCCTCCTCCTTGCCCTTGTGCGCGAGCATCGGGCCGCGGACGCAGTCGCCGACGGCATAGACGCCTTCGGCGTCGGTGCGGCAGTGGCCGTCGACCCGCACGAAGCCGCGTTCGTCGACGACGACGCCGGTGCCCTCGGCGAGCAGGCCGTCCGTGAACGGGCGGCGGCCGATCGCGACCACGACCCGGTCGACCGACAGCGACTGCGCGCCGCCGGCGTCGGTGTAGGCGAGGCTGACGCCGCCCCCGGCGAGCGTCGCGGCCGTGACTTTGGCGCCGAGCCGGATCTCGAGGCCGAGCTTCTTGAAGTGGCGGGCGGCCTCCTTGGCGAGCTGCTGGTCGGCCATTGGCAGCAGCGTCTCGAGCGCCTCGAGCACGGTCACCTCGGCGCCGAGCCGCCGCCAGACGCTGCCGAGCTCGAGGCCGATGACGCCGGCGCCGATCACGGCGAGGCGTTTCGGTACGGCGTCGATCTCGAGCGCGCCCCAGCTGTCGAGCACGTAGGTGCCGTCGAACGGCACCGGTGGCAGCGGCGTCGGCGTCGAGCCGGCGGCAAGCACCACGTGGCGCGCCTCGAGCACGGTCCGTTTGCCGTCCGCGGCCGTGTACTCGACCTTGCGGCCGGGCAGCAGCCGTCCGTGGCCGGCGAGCCCGGTGACCTTGGCCGCCTTGAAGAGCCCGGCGATCCCCTGCGTCATGGCCTTGACGATGCCGGCCTTGCGCTTCTGCATCTGGGCGAGATCGACCTCGACGCTGCCGACCCGTATGCCGTGGGCCGCGAACTCCTCGCGCGCACGGTGCACGAGCTCCGAGGACTCGAGCAGCGCCTTCGAGGGGATGCAGCCGGCGTTCAGGCAGGTGCCACCGAACGCGTGGCCGCCGTCGCGGTTCTTCCAGCCGTCGATGCAGGCGACCTTGAGGCCGTTCTGGCCGGCGCGGATCGCCGCCGGGTAGCCGGCCGGGCCGCCGCCGATGACGATGACGTCGTAGCTCTCGCTCATGGGTCCTGTCCTTGCGCGTCAGACCTGCAGCAGCAGCCGCGCCGGGTCCTCGAGGCAGTCCTTGATCGTGACCAGGAACTGCACGGCCTCGCGCCCGTCGACGATGCGGTGATCGTAGGTGAGCGCCAGGTACATCATCGGCCGCACGGCGACGGCGCCGTCGATGACGACCGCGCGGTCCTGCACCTTGTGCATGCCGAGGATCGCGCTCTGCGGCGCGTTGACGATCGGCGTCGACATCAGCGACCCGAACACGCCGCCGTTGGTGATCGAGAACGTCCCGCCGGTCAGTTCCTCGATCGTGATCGAGCCGTCGCGGGCCTTCTGCGCGTAGCTCGCGACCGCGCGCTCGATGTCGGCATAGCTCATCAGGTCCGCGTCGCGCAGCACCGGGACGATCAGGCCGCGGTCGGTCGACACCGCCACGCCGATGTCGTAGTAGTCGTGGTAGAGGATGTCGCTGCCGTCGACGTAGGCGTTGATGGACGGAAACCTGCGCAGCGCCTCGACCGCGGACTTGACGAAGAACGACGTGAAGCCGAGCCGCACGCCGTGGACCTTCTCGAAGCGGTCCTTGTAGCGGGCGCGCGCCTCGTTCAGCGACTTCATGTCCACCTCGTTGAAGGTGGTCAGCAGCGCCTGGGTTGCCTGCGCCTCGACCAGGCGCGCGGCGATGCGCGCCCGCAGGCGGGTCATCGGCACGCGCTGTTCGGTGCGGCCGGCCCGCGTGACGGTGGCCGCCGCGGCCGCTGGCGACCCGGCGGGCTTCTGATCGAGGGACCGGACCACGTCCTGCTTCGTGATGCGGCCCTCGCGGCCGGAGCCCGCAATCGTCGCCGGATCGATGTGCTTCTCGTCGACCAGGCGCCGTGCCGCCGGCGCGAGCTTGGCGGGTTCGGTCCGCGGCGCCGGCGCGGTGGCCGCAGGGGCCTCGGCGGTCTTGGCGGTGGCGGCCGCGCCCGCCTCGATGACGGCCAGCAGCGTGCCGCTCGTGACGGTCGCGCCGGCGGCCACCTTGAGTTCGCGCAGCACGCCGGCGACCGGTGCCGGCACCTCGAGCACCACCTTGTCGGTCTCGAGATCGGCGAGGTTTTCGTCGCGTCCGACCGCGTCTCCCGGCTGCTTGTGCCACGCCACCAGCGTCGCGTCGGCGACCGATTCCGGGAGCTGTGGCACTCGTACTTCGATCGTCATGAGGTGTTCCTGAGTACCTTGTGTCTGCCGGTCGCGGCGCCGGCCGCGACCGGCCGGCCGTGTTCGTTCGCAGCGCCCTCGCTCACGGTACCGTGAAGCGCGGCCCGCACCAGCTCGCGCTGCTGCTCGACGTGCAGCGGGTAGATGCCCGCCGCCGGCGCCGCGGCGCCGGCCCTGCCAGCGTAGACGAGCACGTCGTGCGCCGAGAGCGGTTCCTGCAGCCGATGGCGGATCTGGTACCAGGCGCCCTGGTTCTGCGGCTCCTCCTGGCACCAGACGACTTCGCGGGCGTTCGGGTAGCGCCCGAGCACCGCGGCGTATTCCTCGGCCGGGAACGGGTACAGCTGCTCGAGGCGCACGAGAGCGACCGCGCCGGCACCGTCGCTGCGGCGCTGCTCGAGCAGGTCGAAGTAGACCTTGCCGCTGCAGAACACGACGCGCCGCACGCCGGCCGGATCGACGCCGTCGACCTCGTCGATGACGTTGTGGAAGCGGCCGTCGGCGAGCTCGGCGAGCGTGGAGACGGCGAGCTTGTGGCGCAGCAGGCTCTTCGGCGTCATCACGACCAGCGGCTTGCGCAACGGTCGCAGGATCTGGCGCCGCAGCATGTGGAACATCTGCGCGGGCGTCGAGGGCACGCAGACCTGCATGTTCGCCTCGGCGCACAGCTGCAGGAAGCGCTCGAGCCGGGCCGACGAGTGTTCCGGGCCCTGCCCCTCGTAGCCGTGCGGCAGCAGCAGGGTGATGCCGCACACCCGCCCCCACTTGGCCTCGCCCGAGCTGATGAACTGGTCGATGATGACCTGCGCACCGTTGACGAAGTCGCCGAACTGCGCCTCCCAGATGACCAGCGTCTCGGGCGTCGTCGTCGAGTAGCCGTATTCGAAGCCCAGCACCGCCTCCTCCGAGAGCACCGAGTCGGTGACGCGGAAGCGAGGTTCGCGCGTCAGCGCCTCGAGCGGCACCCAGACGCGGTCGGAGCCCTGGTCGTGCAGCACGGCGTGGCGGTGGAAGAAGGTACCGCGACCGGTGTCCTGGCCGGTCAGACGCACGCCATAGCCCTGATCGACGATCGTCGCGTAGGCGAGCGTCTCGGCCGCGCCCCAGTCGAGGGGCTGCTCGCCGCGAAACATCGCCGCGCGCTCCTCGTAGAGTTTGGCGACCCGCGGCTGCAGCGTGAATTCGGCGGGCCACTGCACCGCGCGCGCACCCAGCTCCTTCAGGTGCTGCTGCTCGACCGCGGTCGGGACGACGCCCGACGGGTCCGCGGCCAGGTGCCGCGTCCAGTCCACGGTGTACTTGTTGCCGATCAGGCCGAGCGCCGCGCGCGCCTGCGGCTTGCCGCCGTCGAGGCCCTGGCGGTATTCCTCGACCATGCGCTCGCCGTCGCCGGCCGCGAGCGCGCCGTCGGCGGCGAGCCGCGCCGCGTAGATCTGCCGCGGCGTCGGATGCACCCGGATCGTCTGGTACATCAGCGGCTGGGTCGCGGCCGGCTCGTCGGCCTCGTTGTGGCCGTGCCGCCGGTAGCAGACCAGGTCGAGAACGACGTCCTTGTGGAACTTCATCCGGTAGTCGAGCGCCAGCCGCGTGACGTAGACGCAGGCCTCCGGGTCGTCGCCGTTGACGTGAAAAATCGGCGCCTCGATCATCTTCGCGACGTCGGAGCAGTACAGCGTCGAGCGCGCGTCGCGTGGTTCCGAGGTCGTGAAGCCCACCTGGTTGTTGATGACGACGTGCATGGTGCCGCCGGTGGCGAAGCCGCGCGCCTGCGACAGCTGCAGCGTCTCCATGACCACGCCCTGGCCGGCGAACGCGGCATCGCCGTGGATCAGCACCGGCAACACGCGCACGCCCTGCGTGTCGCCGCGGCGTTCCTGGCGGGCCCGCACCGAGCCCTCGACGACCGGGTTGACGACCTCGAGGTGCGACGGGTTAAAGGCGAGCGCGACGTGCAGGTTGCCGGCCGGCGTGCGCAGGTCGGCCGAGAAGCCCTTGTGGTACTTGACGTCGCCCGAGCCCGTCTGGCCGGCGCGGTCGTAGTGACCCTCGAACTCCGAAAACAAGTCCGCCGGCGACTTGCCGAGCAGGTTGACGAGTACGTTCAGGCGGCCGCGGTGGGCCATGCCGATCACGCACTCCTCGACGCCGTGCCGGCCGCCGCCCTGGATCAGGTCGTCCAGCATCGGGATCATCGAGTCGGCGCCTTCGAGGGAGAAGCGCTTCTGGCCGACGTACTTCGTGTGCAGATAGCGCTCGAGCCCCTCCGCGGCGGTCAGCTGCCAGAGGATGTCGCGGCGTTCCTCCGGCGAGAAACGCTGCCGCAGCCGGTCCTCCTGGAAGCGCTCCTGCAGCCACAGCCGTTCCTCGCTGGAGGAAACGTGCGCGAACTCCGCGCCGATCGTGTCGCAGTAGATGAACTTGAGCTGCGCGATCATGTCGCGCAGCTTCATGCGCGTCGGGATTGCCTCGGTGCGGGAGCCCGTGAAGAACTCCTCATCGAGGTCCGCATCCGACAGGCCGAAGTAGTCGAGCTCGAGGACCCGCGGGGTCTCGGGCTTCATGAGGCCGAGCGGGTCGATGCGCGCGACCAGGTGGCCGCGGTTGGCATAGACCTGTGCCATCCGCGAAACGTAGCCCTGCTTGGCGGCAAGCTCCTGGCCGCTGCCGGGAACCCCGGGTCGGGGGCCGAAGCGCGGCCTGCGGGCGCGCGCTGCAAACTCGGCGCGCACCGGGCCGTGCGGCACGTCCGCTGCGCCGTTGCCGCCGTCGGCACCGAGCGAGCGGAAGAAGTCGCGCCACGCCGGCGGCAGCGCCGTCGCATCGCTGAGGAACTGCTCGTAGAGCTCGTCGACGAACGCGCCGTTGCCGCCCGACAGGGGCGTCGCGGCGAACCAGTCGCTCGGGGTGGAACTCATTCCAGGCTCGGTGGGCGCGCGGCCGGCTGCGACTCTGAAAGAGGCGCGAGTCTAGCGGATGGCGCCCGGACAAACAAAAGGAGGCTCAACGGGTTAGCCGACCGCACGACGGAGGGTGCACGTGCGGCGTCCGGCCACGAGGGGATCGCGCTGCATCGATGGCGTGCCATCGGACGGGATGCGCGTACCGCGGCGGGCGCAGCGCATGGCCGCGCGAAATCCTCGGCAGGAGCGCCGCGGGCAACGGTCATTCCCGCCACGCACCACGCCGCGGCAGCCCGCTGCGCGCCGCCCAGCTGCCGCGTCCTCGCGGTTTTCGGCTCTGCACCAGATGCGCCATGCCCGCACGGCCGCAACGGGCGGAGGCGACCCTGGGTGGTCGAGGGACCGGTCGTGGGAATCGCCGTCGCCATTAACTGGCGATGTTCATGGGAACGGCGATACACTGCCGGCCCATAGACTCGAATCGTTTCTGGCAAGCGTGATTCTGCGGCCAGCATCGAGGGTCCATGGCCACGACCGTCAAGCTCGTCAATACGTCCGGCGCCCCGCTGCCGGACGGGGCGCTCGTCGGTGCAGCTCTCGCCCACGCGAACGGAGCCGAGGTCTACTTGAATGGCGTCCGCCAGGCGGATCCCCTCGCCTCGCGAGGTCGTCTCGTCGCCGTGCTCGAACGCATCCGCGAGGCTCATGGCCTCGATCCGACCATCGAGGCCCGCGGCCACGCGTTCCGCGAGATCCTGGACCAGTCCCTGAGACTCCTCGGTCGGCTCGAGGTGCGGCCCGTCTATGAAATCGGCGCGGGCGGCCTGTCGCTCGACTACTTCCGCGACTTCCTGACCGTGGACGCGGCGCTGGGCTATGCGGTACTGCTGCTGTTCGACCAGGGGCAGCCGTTCGGCACGGCGCTGTGCCGTTGCCGGCTCGTCCGCTGCGGCCGATTTTATCTCGCCGCCCGCAGCCCACAGGGCGGCCCTGCGAACCGCACCTACTGCACGCCGGAGCATCGGGCCGAATCACACGACTCGGCGGAATCGCGAACGGCGCGCAAGCGCCGACGGAAACGCTCGGCCACGCGACCCAAGTGACAGGCACGCTCCAGGTCGACAGCGGCGGCCCGGATGTGCGGCCGGTGATCGCCCCGGACGTCCGCCCCTGTAAGGGTGGCGCCCCGAACAGGAGTTGAACCTGTGACCTCGCCCTTAGGAGGGGCGCGCTCTATCCAACTGAGCTACCGGGGCGTTCCGGACGCGTCGTCATCCTAGCGCTGTCGCCCCGATGACTGAAGCGTGGGACGAAATGGTGGAGCGGAAGGGGATCGAACCCTCGACCTTCGCATTGCGAACGCGACGCTCTCCCAGCTGAGCTACCGCCCCACGCGAGGGCGCGAATGATAGCACCCGCGGCCGCACCTGCAACGGCGATCCGCGCCTGGCCGTATGATCCAGCGGTCGCCACGGGGGACTGCGCAATGAGCGTCGCAATACGCCTGGCCCGGCCAACCGACCTCGAGTTCCTGGTCGAGGGCAACGCCCGCATGGCCGCCGAGACCCAGGGGCGCGAGCTCGACCGCGGGCTGCTCGCTGAAGGCGTGGCGGCAGTGTTCGGCGATGCGACCAAGGGCCGCTACTACATCGCCGACGACGGCGAGGCGCCGATCGGGCTGCTGCTGGTGACGTTCGAGTGGAGCGACTGGCGGGCCGCCTGGTTCTGGTGGCTCACGTCGGTGTACGTCGTGCCGTCCGTGCGCGGCCGGGGCGTCTTCACGAGCCTCTACCGCCACGTGCTGGCCGAAGCCCGCAGCGATCTGGAGGTCTGCGGCATCCGGCTCTATGTCGACGAGCGCAACCAGGCCGCGTGCGCGGTCTACCAGCGCTGCGGCCTGCAGGATGGGGGCTTTCGCGTCTTCGAGCAGGATTTCACGCTCGGCCCCGCCGCCTAGGGAAGCGCGAGCGCCAGCACCGTCGGCCGGCTCCAGCGGGGGATCGCGATCACGTAGGCCATGCCGTAGTCGATCTCGCCGAGCGCGGGCAGATCGGAGCCGCGCGCGAGGTCCTGGACGATGTCCGCAACCGTGTCGCTGTGGGCAACGACGAGCACGCGCTTGCCCCGGTAGCCGTCCAGGATCCGTCGCTCGAGTCCGTGGCGGTCATCGTCCGGCACGCGCTCGAGCGGCACGCCGAGGCGGGTGGCGAGCGGGCGCGCCGTATCCGCCGAGCGCTGCCACTGGGTGACGAAGATCGCATCGATCGCGAGCCCCTTCGGGCCGGCGCCGAAGATCGTCGCGAGGCGCGCGGCGCGCTCGAGCCCGGCGGGGCTGAGCGGCGGGTCGGGCGTCAGGTCGAGCGATTTTTCGGCGTGGCGCAGGACGACGACGACCGTCGTCGACGCGGCAACGGTGACCCAGCCCGCGACCAGCAGCGCGAACACGGCGACGAGGCCGAAGATCCAGACCGGCGCCAGAAACGGCCGCCGCCGCAGGCTCGCGTATTCTGTGGCCATGTTTAGGATCATAGCCCATCGATGGTCGGCGGCCGCGGCGCGCTCGGTCGTGGTCGCGATGTTCGCGGCCGCCGCCGCTCTCGCGACGCTCGCCGCGACCGCTGCAGAGGAGCGCTGGTTCGAGATGCGCCTTGGCGGTATCCCATCCGGCTACGTGCACGAGGTTGTGGAGGCCGACGACGCGGCGGCCGTCCGTACTACCGTCGAGTCGGCGTTCGTCGTCAACCGGCTCGGCGCGAGCGTCGAGCTTGCCGAGCGGGAGGTGTCGATCGAGGACCGCGAGGGGCGGCTCGTCAGCCTCCATGTCGAGACGCGGACGTCGAAGGACTCGACAGTGGTCGACGTTGCGGTGCGGCCGGGTGAACTCGTCATCACCACCGGCGCCGGCGGCCGCAGCTACCAGCGCGTGCTCCCGGAGACCCGTCCCCTGCTCGGCCCGGAGGGCATTCGCAGGCAGACCGAGCGCTGGCTGGCCGACCCGTCCGAGCCCCTGCACTACGCGACCTTCGTCGCCGAACTCGGCGCGGCCGCGACCGCGACCCGCCGAATCAACGCGGCAGTCGAGACGCCCGGCGGCGGCGGCGCGGACCGGGCGGTGGTAGAAGTGGTCGATGGGGCGGCCGAACCGTCGCAACTGCGGCTCGACGCGCAGGGCCGCGTGGTCGAGGAGTCCGAGCAGAGCCCGTTCGGTCTGATGGTGCTGACACCATCGACCGCTGCCGCGCGCGCGGCCGCGCTGCCGCGTGCGGCGGGCCCGGACGACCCGGACCTGCTCGTGCACGCGAACATCCGCCTGCCGCAACCGACCGCGATCGAGCGGCTGCGGTTGCGCATCGACCTGCGGCGACCGGAAGTGGGCTGGCCGGACCTCGAGGGTCCCGGCCAGCGCATCATCGAGCGCTCCGCGAGCCACGTCGTGCTCGAGGTCACGCGGCCCTCGGTCGGCGCCGATTCGGTGGCAGAACCGGCGACCGACGACCCGCTGACGGCCGCCAACTTCATCCTGCAGTCCGACCACCCGGATGTCGTCGCGCTCGCGCGCCAGCTGCAGCGACCCGGACTCGGCCGCTACGCCCAGGCACGACTGCTGCAGGACTGGGTTGCGACCCACATGCAGTTCGATCCGGGACTCGCGCTGGTGCCGGCGTCCGAGGCGGTGCGCGACCGGCGCGGTACCTGCGTAGGCTACGCGGTGCTGCTCGCGACCCTCGCCCGGTCGCTCGGCATTCCGACACGGCTCGTGATGGGCTACGTCTACGCCGCCAATGTATTCGGCGGCCACGCCTGGGTGGAGATCCGAGTGGCGGATCGGTGGATTCCGCTCGACGCCGCGATCTACAGCCCGGGTCCGGCCGACGCCGCCCGGATCGCGGTCGTGCGCCACTCGGCGGAGCTCGGCGCCGCCTCGGGAGCGCGGGAGATGCTGCGCCTGTTCGGCAACGCCTCGATCCGGATCGAGGGCTACTCGCTGCACGGTACCTGGGTGACGGTGCCTGGCGGTGCCCGTCCGTACACGATCGACGGCGACGAGTACCGCAATCCATGGCTGGGCCTCAGCGTTCGCAAGCCCGCGGGATTCACGTTCGTCGCCACCGATGCGTTCTACCCTGACGCGACGGTCGTCGGGCTCCGCGGACCGCGGGGCGGGCAAATCCGCGTTGAGCAGCGAAGCGCAGCGGGACCGCAGACCGCGCTCCCATCGCTGCTCGAGGGCGGCGGATACCGTCGCCAGCCGGGTACGCGGTGGATCGACGGACGGGCGGCGCTTCGCGGAGCGGCCGATGGTGGCGCGGCGCTGGTGATCGGCGACGGAAGCGATTTCTGGCTGCTCGAGGCGCGCGGCGTGGACGCGCTCGCGGCGCTCGATGCAGTCGCCGCGAGCGTTCGCTTGCGACACCCGCGTAATTAGGGCTGGGAGGCGTCGCGGCCGCGGCCGGCGGCCCTGCCCGATCCGGCGATCGTCCGTACGGGGGGGGCGGCCGGCCGCAGCGCCGACCGGCACGAAACTCTGTACCATCGCACCGTCGATGGCGGCCCGGCATACGACGGGCTAGGCCCGCGAGAGCGCGCCAACCTCGACAACACCAACAGGGCTTACAAGGGACTCCTCATGTCAATCCAGAATCGTCTCGCCGCCTGCGCGGCATTTTCCTGCCTGCTTCTCACCAGCGTCGGCGCCGTCGCCGACGATCACGCCTACACCGAGGGCCAGGTGATGAACGTCGCGTCGATCCGCACCGAATACGGCAAGTTCGACGACTACATGAAGTACCTCGACACGACCTGGAAGCTGGAACAGGAAGCCGCGAAGAAGGCTGGCTACATCGTCAGCTACCAGGTCGTCACGGTCGAGGCGCGCCACGAGAACGATCCCGACATCTTCCTCGTCATCACCTACAAGGACTGGGCTGCGCTCGACGGCGCGATTGCAAAGGGTGACGCGATCGCGAAGCAGGTCGAGGGCTCGCTGTCCGCGTCGAACCAGGGCGCGGTCGACCGCAACAAGATTCGCCGGGTGCTCGGCTCGCAGACGATGCAGGTGCTGAACCTGAAGTAGGGCGACGCGGCGCGCGGGCGCGACCGTGGGGAGCCGGGCGCCGCGCCCGGCTCCCCGCGCGATCGAACAACTGCGGTTACGACGCTGCCGTCAGCGGATCAGGGCTGTTCTGCGCGCGACCAGCGTCGCGAACTGCCGGATCGCGACCTCCGCGTCCGCCCAGGCATCGCCTGCGGGCGACGCCGTCTCCAGATTCGACGCAAAATGGCGGTGCGACACGGTCCCCACCACGCGGCCGTCGGCCGCGCGTACCGTGCCGGTCAGCTCGGCGCCGCCGAGCGACTTCGAGCGGAGCGCATCGAGCGACGGGTTGTCGGCGAGTTGCCGACGAGTCGGGTGCGAAGGCTCGGCCGCGGCAATCACGACGGCGATGCTGAGGTCGATCGTCCGTACGCGCGTGCCGGCGCGGCGCTCGAGCGCCGCCGTGACCTCGCGGACCGCGGCGGCCCGAAGCACGTCTGCCTCTGCCGATCCGTAGGTCCCATCGAGTCTCGATTGAAGCGGCGTCCCGAAGGTCACTTCCACCGCAACGTGCCGCGCAGTGTCGGCGCCTGCGATGCCTGAACCCTGAGCCGCGAACAGCGCAGCTGCGGCCAGCCCTCGAGCCAGAATCGACATCAGCGTTCTCCTCCGGGAGCGCGACTCATGAGCCGCAGGTCAGTCGCTGCGGGACGGGCCCCCACGCGCGAGAGTGACGGCGGGTGCGCCCGACTATCATGCGCCGGGCCTGGAACCGCGCCGCGTCCTCAGCGTTCCTCGCACCAGGAGTTGTCCGGCACACCGTCGCACGGGTGCGGCATGCCGCGTTCGTGCGGAATCGGCAGCAACGTGGTCGTCGTCTGCGTCGGGTACTGGTTCGGCGCCGCGCACGCCCCGGATCCAGGGCCGTAGGCATCGCAGACCAGTTGCAGGAAGAGCTCGGTCTCCTGCAACGGATCGCCGACCCAGGCAGCGCCGCAGACGCCGGCGACGCCCGCATCCTGCAGTTCTGCCGGGGCGGTGGTCAGCGTACCGCCGCCGACATCCGCGTTGTGCCGGAAGCAGTTGCCAACCGGATAGTCCAGGGCCGCGTTTGCCAGGTCGCCGTTGGTCGGATTGCCAAAGCCGCCGTTGCCGGCGAGGCGATTGTCGAGCACCCGGTTGCCGAATGAATGGAAATAGCACGGGATGACCGGCCCGAGAATCTGGTCGAACGGCGGCGGCGGGCTGAAAAACGCGTCGCCGCCGGTGCAGTACCCGAGCGTGCCGTCCGGGTAGTCATTCAGCAGGATTCCCCAGGCCCCGTTGCCGGTCACCAGGTTGTCGCGCACGGTGTCGTTGCGGCCACCCGACATCAGGATCCCGGTGCCGGTCGGCACCGCTGCCGCGATCCCCGCACCCGGGGTGTTCGGCGCGTTGTTGTCGTGGACGTAGTTGAACCGGATCGAGGTGCAGGAACGGCCCGCGGCGCCGGGGCAGGCACCGTCCTGCGGCGACGGCCGGTCGTCGTTGGCGAGCGTCGTCGAGGCGATGCCGACGCGGTTATGGTCCCACTCGGAGGCCTCGAGGACGAGGTGGCCGCCGGCATTGGTGCCGGAGAATCCCTGCGGGCTGTTCTGCGCATGCACGTGGCGCAGCACCGCGTTGCAATCGGGGCAGGCGCCGACATAGAACGAGGAGTCGGACATGTTGCTCGCGTACGCGTGCTCGATCACGCCGGGGCCGCGCGCATTGCTGGCGAAGATGCCGTAGGAGGCCGAGTTCGCGTCCGAGTAGAACGTCGTGCTCGCGGTGAGCCAGGCGCCGTGGTAGCTGCCGAGCCCAATGACGCCGCTGCCATCGCCGCCGTTCCACCAGATTTCGTTGCCGCCGCCGGCGCTGCCGCCGAGGAAGTTGCAGACGCTCAGGTTCTCGATCGTGACGCCATCGGCCTGGAATACCTGTATGCCGTTCCGCCCGGCCCCGCCGGGTCCGCTATTCTGCGCGGCGGGATCGGCGCTGCAGGTGGCGGAACCCGCGAACGTGCCGTCGATCACGACGCCGTTGCGGTCGAGTCCGCGGAGGTGGATGCCGGCGGTCGTGATGCGGACGCCGTCCGTCACCGATCCCGTCTCGTGGTAGGTCCCGGGGGCGATCAAGATCCAGTCGCCGGGCTGCGCCGCATCGACCGCGGCCTGGATGCTCGCATACTGGCCCACGCGGTGGTGGTAGGCGCCGACCTGGAGAACGCGCCCGCGGTGAGAGTCTGCGTCCTCGCCGTTTGACGGAGCGTCGGCCCGCGCGAGCGGCGACCCCCCGAAGGCGGCAACCGTCGCTACCACTATCGACATCCAGATCCTCGACGCGACAGCGTCCTTCATGATGACCCCCTCGGTTATTGGTCTGGTGCTGACGTGAGCGGCGTCGGCCCGAGCGACAGCGACGCACCGGCAACCCGCATTCGGCCGCGACCAGAAGGCTTTGGACACAAATAGACCGGGACCCCGGGCTTGTCAATTGAGGCGTGCCGTCGTGCCGCAACGCTGCAGCGATCGCCCCGACGACACGGCAGAAAACGCGGTCGTGCCGAAGCCCCGTCGGGCGCATTATGTGAACGTGATGTCCGCCAACGTTGCCACGAAGGCCGTGGGACACGTACCGGACCGATATTCCGCTGCGCGGGGGAGCGCGCCGTGAATCGCAGGAAACTGTTTCTGCCGCTTGCGCTCGCCGCCCTCCTGTGGATCGGGGCGCCAGGTGTGCCGTCGTCTTTTGCGGCCGAGCCCCGTCCCCCGATGAGGCGCGTCGGCTTCGTCGCTCCACAAGGCCGCTCGCTTCCCGCCTTCGACGCGTTTCGGCAGGGGCTCGCCGATCTCGGTTATATCGAAGGCGAGAACATCGTCATCGAAACGCGGTTCGCCGAAGGTTGGTAAGAGCGTTTTAGTCGTGGGGGGATGCCCGTTCGCGTGCCTCACGAAGGCAACCCTGTGCTGCCATGAGTTTGTCGCCTCTAACGAAAGCCTTTCTATGGGCGGCCACCGAAGACTATGTCGGCTTGTGGGAGCTCGTGTGGGAGATAAACACAAGCCATCCCTAGATCCCAAGATCACGGCGCATGAGTGTTGCGTCCAGCGTCGTGCGCGATTTGATCGCCCACGGATGGGCAGAGCTCTATCAGCGCAGTCGCCTCGATATCGGACCGACGCGCGTGCCTTTGGAGGCACGGGATGCCGTACTGGCCGACGATCACAGCTGGCTGGAGCCCGATTCTGACTCGGTGCAATTCCTGGTTGCCGCAACGCGAGAAGGAGAAGTTGCATGCAAAGAGAGGCGGCATGTTGACGTCTGCTGAGATTGCTTCGGACCTCGCCATTGGGAGCGATCACTCTCCTCCGCCGGGCTCCTGGCCGTCGACCTCGTGAACAGAAATACTCATACTGTTCACTTTTAGGGGGTACCTCACCCCCACCAGAACCCCAGTGCAACTTGGAGTGCAACTTGGGGCTGAGTGCGATTCGAGATGGTGTCACGAATTGCCTAATTTTCTGGCGGAGAGGGTGGGATTCGAACCCACGAGGCCCTTGCGGACCCTCCGGTTTTCAAGACCGGTGCAATCAACCGCTCTGCCACCTCTCCATCCCTATCAACTCAATCGCTTATGAGCATTCTATCAGGCCGCTGAGACCATTTCGGAGCCCGACGTATCCATTTTGTTTCCACTCTGCGCCATAAGACGAGCCAAAGCGTCGCCCGCACCATACCGCTGCTTCGGAATCGCGTGCGCGTAGCACTTCAAAGTGATGTGCACGTTCGCATGCCCGAGCGCCTTTGAGACCGTGACCACGTCCACTCCGGCACCGAGGAGGTTGCTCGCAAAGGAGTGTCGCAGATCATGGAAGCGTACCTGCCGGATTCCGGCTCGACGTAGCGCCGGGTGCAGGCCAGTGCGCAGTACGTCCGAACTCTGCATAGGGCGGCCCTGAGCATTCGGGCAGACGAGATCAAACTCGCCCTTTGGGCAGCGCAGGCGCCACCGCTTGAGCGCTGAGACGAGTTCGTCGGGCAGCTCGACCGTCCGTCGCAGCAGCTGGTGAGCGCTGAAGAGATGCAAGTCGCCACTGGTGTGCCCGCGAGTTGGTTTGCCAGCCAGGCGCGAGAACGTCGCTTCCCTTTCGCAAGCTCGGGCGGTATGTCCGGTTCAATCCCGAAGAGGTGATGGCGTGCGAGGCGTTACAGCGCCGCGCCGTGGTTCCTAGGCAGTTTGCACCGGTTCTCAGAACCGGGAGGGGCATCTAAGTGCCTGATGCCAAGCCCATTTGCGACCGTGTTTCCAAGGCTGTTTCCGCGCCAACCGGGGCGCGAACTGCACCGAATTGTGGCGTTTCCGTAAAGGTCGTGTGATCCAAGTGGCTGAACGCGCAAGCCAATCCACCACCCCTGTCTCCGGCGGGCCGCTGCGCATCGGACGGGTGAACTCCCTGCGGGGTGCTCGTCGTGCGCTGGTGCGGGTCACGCACGCCGTGCTCGCTGGGCGCCTGGAACCGCGGGTCGCTAATTCTGCGATCTACGGCCTGAGCAACGTGGGGCGCATGCTGGAAGTGGAAATCCTCGAGACTCGGCTCGCACAGCTTGAGGAACGAGCGGGAATCAGCACGCGCTGGCCAGTGCTCTTTCACGCCAAGGCTGCCAACACCGTAAGCGCTTAGGGATTCACGTGCTGGACAGTGGCGGCGTGATGTGATGCGCCCCGCGAAGTGGTTCTAACATTCCACGGCAGCAGGTTTTCGTAGTCTTCGACGGATTTGAGGTGCGGCAGCCGCTCGAACAAGTA
>JANXWS010000067.1 GCA_025351005.1 Pseudomonadota bacterium
TTTCCCTGCTGCTTGATGTAGCGTCGAAAGACGTAGCCCCAGGGGATCACGATCGGCATCAGGACCACGCCGAAGATGATGCTCTGGAAGTCCTCGCCAAACGTCGGCGGAAACTGTCCCGAGGACCACTGCGGCAATCCGAAGGCGAGCAGCCAGACGGTCTTCCAGGCGAACTCAAACAGTAGCAGCGGAACCATCTGCAGCGGATAGCGCAGCCCGACGAACGCCAGCAGCCACACGCCGCCCAGCAGACTCGGAATCACGCCGCGCGCCATCGGCTCATGCTGGAAAAGCACCGGCACAGCGACCGACCCCAACCCAACAACGAGCAAGAGGTAGGTGGCGCGCAGTACGTATAGTCGCAGCAGCGATACTTCGTTGTCCGTGTCCGCAGTCACACGTGAGACAGATGCAGCAGCCGAAGCCATGTCGATTCTCCCAAGGTTGTTAGGCCGCACGCTCGGGCTTCAGCGGTTTGGCGCTGGAAGCCGCCTGAAAATGAAGCAGGTCACCGGGTTGACACTGAAGAACCCCGCAGATCGCCTCGAGTGTCGAAAAGCGGATCGCCCGAGCTTTGCCCGTCTTGAGGATCGAAAGATTCGCCAGCGTGATGTCGATCCTCTCCGCAAGCTCCGTGAGAGACATCCGCCGATCGTGGAGAAGATCGTCGAGCTTGACGATGATCGCCACGTCACACCGTCCCTTCGAGATCGTTGCGCATCAGCGTGCCCGCGGCGAAGACGCGTGCGAGGATGAAAGTGAGAATCACGGCCAGCCATCCGCTGACCGATATACCGGCATCGAGGTCGAGCGGGTGGGAGGGAGTCGAAACCGCCTCGCGGATGCCGCCGATGACGAGGCTGAGGATCTGCAGAGCGAGCAGCGCCCACGCGATGGTTTGCAGGCGCCTGGCATTTGTCGCGACAAACGGGTCTGCGCTGCGCACCGTCTCGACAATCGCCAGCAGCCGGCTGAGCACGGTGCGATTGAGCGGGATCGCAACAAGGCCAAGCACGGCGATCGCGCGCATCCCGATCATCAGCGGCCGGACGTTGGCGGACGGGGGAAGGCCGAGAGCGGTGAATGTCCACTGCTCGGCAACGACAGTGGCCATCAGCAGCGTGAGGATCCCAGCGCCGAACAGCCAGTTCAGGACAATGAGGAAGCGCAATGAAGCCTGCGCCAGTGGCATTGCCGAGGATTGCTTCATCTGAGGGTCTCCTCCGATGGATATTGATAAACAATATCATGGTTATCGTTTTTCAGCAAATCTCCCTGCAGGCGGACATCAACCGGCCCAGCCGGACTGGCTCGGCCGCGATGTCGGTCGTGCGCTTCACGAGCAACATGGACCGAGCTCCGCGCCCGTGGCAGTCGGCCAGGTCCTTGCCCGGCGATCGAGCTTGACGCGTGCCTGGCATCGAAATGGATGGAACACATAGGTCAACGTGGCAGCGAGCTACACCAGTTCAGCGGACAGGACGTTTGCCGCAGAGGACTGCCGGAGCCCGAGCTTCCGTCGGCCCGATCGCGATCGACCATCGGCCGACAAAGGTACCGACCGTCGGAGCTGTACGCCGCGCAGCTCGCCGGCCGGGGCCTCCGCGATGCGAATATTGAGAATCGGCGAGCGATCCGCTCGCCTTTCGGGCCGAATCGGCACGGGTCTGGCAGAGTTTCTGCTGATTGTCGGCGGCGTCATCGGACATGACGCCGGCGCCGCCGGGCCTGCCGCGCCGATCCAAGCGGAGCCGATGCCGGCGCACCAACATGTGGACTCCGGGATCCCCGACGGTGACGTGTCGATGCGAGGCATCTACGGGTCCTACCCGATGTCGCGCGAGTCGTCGGGCACCAGCTGGCAGCCGGACAGCGCGCCGATGGAAGATCTCGAGACCATGTCGGGGCGCTGGATGACGATGTTTCGCGGCAGTCTCGAGGGCGTGTACAGCCACCAGGGCGGCCATCGCGGCGACTCGCAATCGTTCAACGAGAGCATGCTCATGTTCATGGCGCGTCGTTCGATCGGCGATGATGCCGTGGGCGTCCGGCTCATGGGTTCGCTCGAACCGTTGAACGGAGCCGGCGGCTATCCGCTGTTGTTTCAGACGGGCGAAACGGCGAACGGCCGCGATCCACTGGTCGACCGCCAACATCCGCACAATCTCGTGATGGAGTTCGCCGGTTCCTATAGCAAGAGTCTGACCGGTGGCAGCTCCGTGTTCGTGTACGGCGGCCCGGTCGGCGAGCCCGCCCTCGGCCCACCGGCGTACATGAACCGAGGGTCGTCCGAGGACAACCCCGATGCCCCGCTGACCCATCACTGGCTGGATGCGACGCACGTGACCTTCGGCGTCGTTACGGTCGGCGGCATCTGGCGCCGCTGGAAGCTTGAAGGTTCGTCGTTTAACGGCCGCGAGCCCGATCAACATCGCTACGACGTCGAGCTCCGCCGGCTCGACTCATCGTCCGTGCGTTTGTCCTACAACCCGAACGCAAGCCTCGCGTTGCAGGTGAGCGCTGGCCGCCTGGCAAGCCCCGAACAGCTGCAGCCCAACACGGCGGTGCGCCGCACCACGGCCTCGGCGATCTGGGACCGGTCCCTTGGCGGTGCCCGATGGCAAACGACGCTCGCGTGGGGCCGCGACGCGCCGGCCGGCGGACGGCAAACCGACGGCTACCTGCTCGATTCTGCGCTCCGGCTCGGGCGCGGCCACACGGTGTTCGCTCGACTCGAGGACGTCGTCAAGGATGAACTGTTTGCGCTCCCCGGCCCGCTGTACGGCCGGCCATTCCGGATTCGCAAGGGCAGCCTGGGCTACGTTTTCGATTTCATCGAGCGCGGCCACCTGCGATTCAGCATCGGCGCGGTCGTCAGCGAGCACTGGACGCCCGCCGATTTGAATCCTGCGTACGGCAGCGACCCGGCCGGTTCCAGTCTTTTCGTGCGCGCCAGGCTGGTGCCGTAGCTCGCCGGAAGCGGCGCGGTATTCGGAGCACTCGAAACCTTTGCCCGTTACCGGCAACGATCTCCACTCGAGGGAAGGGCATGCCCATGAATTCAGATCTCATTTCACGTCGGGCCTTCGCCTGCCGAGTAGCCGTGATCCCGGCTGCGCTCGGCACGGCCGCCCGTGCGTTCGCGGCACCGGGCAGCGAGCTGACTGCCACGCTTCCGGCGGCCGACGGGCTGTCGCATTCAGCGGAAGCGATTCGGCAGGAACTGCCGTTTGACGCCAGCCGCACGCGCGTCTACCAGGCGCTCACGGTTGCCGAGCAGTTTGACGCGGTAACGCGGCTCAGCGATGCAGTGGCTCTGGTCAACCACCCTGGCGCACAGCCGACGACGATCAGCGGCACGGTCGGGGGCCCGTTCACGCTGTTCGGCGGCTACATCACCGGTCGCCACCTGGAGCTGGTTCCCGGCGAGCGCCTGGTGCAGGCCTGGCGCGCGGCCAGCTGGGAGCCCGGCGACTACTCCGTCGTACGCTTTGAGCTGGTCGAGAATGGTGCTGGCACCAAGGTCATTTTTTCGCACCGAGGATTCCCTGACGGTGCGGGAACACATCTCGCCGAAGGATGGCACAGCCACTATTGGGCACCGCTGACCAGGTTTCTGGTCCGACGCTGACCGACCGCATGACGATGAAGCACTGGCCTTCGTGGACATCACGATCGTCTCTGTCGCCTGGACGGCTTCACGGCTTTGCCCATAGCCATGATGTCCGGACCCAAAAGGTTGATCGCCATCGGCTCGGTGAGAGATCGCGCTGCGTCGATGACATCAGGCGGCACCCAATTCGGATAGGCAATCGCCTGATTGACGTGGCGGCCTGACGCCGTGTGCTGTTCGTGTACCCGGGCGAGCTGCTCCGGAGCGAAGCGACTCGCCGCTCTGACCAGCGCCGGCCACAGACGGCGATGTACCAGCGTCACGTGCTCGTTGACGAGGCGGCATACGAGGACCTCTGGAGAGTCACCCAATTTTCGCAACACGGTGAATATCTGCCGGCCGTGTCGGTGGGCCCACCAGCTGCCGCTGATCGGCTCGCCGGCGATGATCTCCGTCATCCGCGGGATCGGTCCCTTCGCGGAAATGAGGACGACACCGTGCTGCCGAACGAATGACAATGCCTCGGCGAACTGCATGGTCATGACGCGCTACCGCAGCCGAATTGGAACGATCGCGTCACGACCGAGAGTCATAACCTGTCGGTCGCGCCGTAGGACTCGTGGCGGAGCCGGAGTGGTCGTGCCGGTCACCGCTTCAAACCGTTCGAGGGTTCACGCCGGTACCCGGCTGCTGCGCGCTTGCCCGGACCAATGCGCGTTTCGCCGGCCCCAGCCCGTCGCCGCCGCTGCGACGCCCGACGGTTCCGCCGCGGGAGCACGCTCCGCAGTTGCGAGGGTGACGACCAGCAATACATTACCCCACAAGCCGGTCGTTCCAATGTTGCGGTTCCTCCCGAAGCGGCCGACGCCGGCGCTGCGACCGTGCCGGGCACCCGGTTCGTTCATGGCGGAGCCGGAAATCGCGGTCTACGCCGGTACCCGTCTGGACGCCGATTGGCGACGCGGAGCTTGCTGTCGTCGCTGACGCTGGCGAGAGCAGGGGAGTTCGCGCGCCACCGGCAACGCGTCGATCTTACGCCGATCGGGTGCCGCCGCCGAAGGCTGCTGCCTCGATCAAAGCGACAAGCGGCTCACGCGACGCAAGCCATCGCCGCCAAGCTGTTCCAGGTGGTCGCCGCCATGGTGGGACACGCGTTCATCACGGCGCGCCACGATTTCAGTTTCTTGCTGGTGGCGGTCAGAGGTCCCGGTCGGGCGTCGCACTCAGGAAACTGAGCTGCGGCGCCCGCAACACGTCGGCCAGACTGACCGCCTCCCCGACACACAAGCGCTGGCCGTCGAGCTGGCTCGCGAAATGGCTGGTGACCGCACGAGCCATCGGCGCCGCGGCGGCAATCGCATGCTCGTCCGGCGCCGGTCCGCGCAAGCGTGGACCTGCGATTGACGCTGGCGCCGGGCTGTCGGCTCCGGCGTCATCCGGGCGGACTCAGGTTGCGCCGCCGGCCGCCGCCGTCTTGAATAGTTCGAGCAGCGTCGGCCAGCCGCCGTCTACGGCGTTCCGCATCTTGTCGCCGCCTATTGCACCCATGCGTTCGAAATTCCGGTGCTCGAGTTCGACCCGCGTGTGCTCCGCGCCTTCGGCTACGAACCGCAACTCGACCTCCGAGGCGAATGCGGCGCGCGAGTCCGGCTTCCAGTCGGAGCCGATCTCCCAGCTGACGACCAATCGCTCGCCTGGAATCCAGACCCGCACGTGCCCGACGACGACGTCGACACCGTCGTCACATGTCGTGTACCAGCGTCCGCCGACGAACGGTTCGATGAACGACTTGCGGATCGGCGCCGCGCCTATGCCATGAGTCTTCGGCCACCAGCGGTCGATTCCGGACGTGAATACCGTGAATGCATGCTCGCAGGTGGCGGCGAAGACGATGGTCTTCCGCACCGGCGCGATCTGAATCGTCTGGTTCAAGGCTTTCTCCTCCCTCGCAGCGTGTTCGTCGACTCGACCTCGCGTCTGAATGACTCGAGCGCGTCGTCCCAAAACTGGTCAATCCATCGCCGCAGCTCGCCGAGACCCTGCGGGTCGATGAAGTAAACCCGGCGCGTGCCCTCGGGCCGGTCATTCACGAGCCCCGCGATCTTCAACGCCTTGAGGTGCTGAGACACTGCCGGTCGACTGAC
>JANXWS010000083.1 GCA_025351005.1 Pseudomonadota bacterium
GCGGATGGCGTTCGCCGCGGTCGGGCGGGCGGCCGAACCGGCCGCGACCGCCCGGCCCACCGTCGCGTCGGAAGCCGCCGCCGCCACCGCCGCGTCCGCCCGGCCGGCCGTGAGTGCGCGGACCGCGGCCCCGGTAGTCGGAGGGTCCTTCGACCGCCTCGACCACCAGTTCCTTTTCG
Organism: Pseudomonadota bacterium; assembly: GCA_025351005.1. Taxonomy (GTDB): domain Bacteria; phylum Pseudomonadota; class Gammaproteobacteria; order Steroidobacterales; family Steroidobacteraceae; genus CAIKZZ01. The sequence continues at coordinate 180 of JANXWS010000083.1, forward strand.
ACCGCCTCGACCGGCAGCTTGCGGCCTATGAATGCCTCGATGTCGGGCAGTGACTGCACGTAGTCCTCGCAGCCGAAGCTGATGGCGTCGCCGGCGGCACCGGCCCGGGCCGTGCGGCCGATGCGGTGCACGTAGTCCTCGGGATCCTGCGGCAGGTCGTAGTTGAAGACGTGGCTGACGTCCGGGATGTGCAGGCCGCGCGCTGCGACGTCGGTCGCGATCAGCACCGGCAGCCGGCCCTCGTGAAAGTCCCGCAGCATGCGCATGCGCTTGTTCTGCGGCACGTCGCCGGACATCGCCTCGGCGTCGATGTTGTTGGCGCGCAGCGTCGCCTCCAGGCGCTCGGCGGTACGTTTCATGTTGACGAACACCATCGTGCGCGTCGCCTTCAGCTTGCGCAGCAGCCCGATCAGCAGCCCGACTTTCTCCTCCATCGACGGGAAGTAAATGGCCTGCCGGACGCGGTCGACCGTCACCTTCTCGGGCTCGATGCGGATCAGCTCGGGCTCGTTCATGTGCTCGTACGCAAGCTCCAGCACGCGCTGCGACAGCGTCGCCGAGAACAGCATCGACAATCGCCGCTGGGGCTCGGGCAGGCGCCGCATCAGGTAGCGGATGTCGGCGATGAAGCCGAGATCGAACATCCGGTCCGCCTCGTCGAGCACCAACACCTGGACGTGGCGCAGGTCGAAGACGCGCTGCTTGAAGTAATCGATGATGCGACCGGGCGTGCCGATCAGGATGTCGACTCCGGCTTCCAGCTGTCGCCGCTGCTTCTCGTAGTCGATGCCGCCGAAGGCGAGGCCGAGGGTCACGCCCGTGTACTGGCCGAGCAGTTCCGCGTCCTTGTGGATCTGGATCGCGAGCTCCCGGGTCGGCGCCAGGACGAAGCCGCGGGGCGAGGTTACGGGCCGGTCGGCGAGGGGCGGGTTGCGCAGCAGCCGGGCGTACATCGCGACCAGGAACGCGGCGGTCTTGCCGGTGCCGGTCTGCGCCTGGCCGGCGACGTCGAGCCCGGCCAGGGCCCGCGGCAGGGTGCCGGCCTGGATCGGCGTGCAGCGCTCGAAGCCCGCGTCGGCGATGCCGCGTGCCAGCTCCTCCGGGAGGTGCAGGCTCGAGAAACTGAGTTCTGTCACATCTGTCTTGTGCGTCACGGATACCACATTCGTCTACGGTTCAAGGATCCTGGGAGGCTTGCAAAGCGACCGTGGACCAGCTAAAACATCGCCTCGTCCGGCAGCCCTGCCGTGCCCATTCCGGTCCCAAGGTCCAGCTGACACGGGTCTCGAATGGGGTCTGTGAATCGGGTCTAAACTTCAGGCTCGTAGAGCCTCTCATCCGGAGAATCTGGCTACCCGCGAACGGATCCCCCGCGGAGCATCGGGCCCCCCGCAGGGGCAGCTGACTCCCGCAAAGCGGGCATTTTGCCGCAACCCAGCCGCGCCGTCACGGTCGCTTCACATCTCGACTCCCGCCGAACGCTGCCGAGCTGAGCACCGGAGCGGTTCCGAGCACCCCCAAACCACGTCCCGCAGCGAATTACAGCGCCCATTTCCGTCTCGTATCGCCACGAACCACGTCTGACTTTCCAATTGACCCTCGAAGGAGGATTTCCCGCGTGAGCGGTTCAAACATCATTCACACCACCGATTCGAATTTCGATCGTGACGTGCTCAAGTCCGAACAGCCCGTACTGCTCGATTTCTGGGCCGAGTGGTGCGGCCCCTGCAAGATGATCGCGCCGATTCTCGACGAGATTGCGACCGACTACGGCGACCGCGTGCGGGTCGCCAAGATCAACATCGACGAGAATCCCGCGACGCCCCAGAAATACGGCATTCGCGGCATCCCGACGCTGATTCTATTCAAGAACGGCACAGTCGAGGCGCAAAAGGTCGGCGCCCTGTCGAAGTCCCAGCTCGCAGCATTCCTGGACAGCCACCTCGACAAGTACGTGATCGGCCAGGAGCGCGCCAAGTGAGGGGCTATCTCGGCAGTCCGGGCGGCCGCAACCGGCCAAAGGGCCCGAAACACGGCGGCCACCGCGGCAACGCCGACGGCAACCGCGACCCGAACTGGCGCGGACCGCGCGACCAGCAGGGTGGTCCACCGGAGGATTTCCCGGACAGCGACGACGTCGGCATCATCTCGATGGCGGAGCTCGAGGGCGTGCGGCGCTCGATGAGCCTTACCGATCTGAAGAAGAAGCCGATACACGAGCTGGTGCAGGTCGCCGAGAGCCTTGGCATCGAGAACGTCGCGCGCCAGCGCAAGCAGGACGTCATCTTCTCGCTGCTGAAGGTGCACGCCCGCAACGGCGAGGATATCTACGGCGACGGCGTGCTCGAGATCCTGCAGGACGGCTTCGGCTTCCTGCGCTCGGCCGACGGCTCCTACCTCGCTGGCCCCGACGACATCTACGTCAGCCCCAGCCAGATCCGGCGCTTCAACCTGCGCACCGGCGACTCGATCTCCGGCCTGATCCGTCCGCCGAAGGACGGCGAGCGCTATTTCGCGCTGCTGAAGGTCGGCAAGATCAACTTCGACGCGCCCGAGAGCTCGCGCAACAAGGCGCTGTTCGAGAACCTGACGCCGCTGCATCCGACCAAGCGCCTGAAGCTGGAGCGCGGCAACGGCAGCACGGAGGACATGACGGCGCGGGTCATCGACCTGTGCGCGCCGCTCGGCAAGGGCCAGCGCGGCCTGATCGTCTCGCCGCCGAAGGCCGGCAAGACCATGCTGCTGCAGAACATCGCGACCAGCATCACTTACAACCACCCGGACGTATACCTGATCGTACTGCTGATCGACGAGCGGCCGGAGGAAGTGACCGAGATGTCGCGCACCGTCAAGGGCGAGGTCGTCGCCTCCACCTTCGACGAGCCCGCCAGCCGCCACGTGCAGGTCGCCGAGATGGTCATCGAGAAGGCCAAGCGGCTGGTCGAGCACAAGCGCGACGTCGTCATCCTGCTCGACTCGATCACCCGCCTGGCGCGTGCCTATAACACGGTCGTACCGAGTTCCGGCAAGGTGCTGACCGGTGGCGTCGACGCAAACGCGCTGCAGCGGCCGAAGCGCTTCTTCGGCGCCGCGCGCAACATCGAGGAGGGCGGCTCGCTGTCGATCATCGCGACCGCGCTGATCGATACGGGCTCACGCATGGACGACGTGATCTACGAGGAGTTCAAGGGCACCGGCAACTCCGAGATTCACCTCGACCGGCGCATCGCCGAGAAGCGCATCTATCCGGCGGTCAACATCAACCGCTCCGGTACGCGCAAGGAAGAGCTGATCACGTCGACGGAGGAGCTGCAGAAGATCTGGATCCTGCGGAAGCTCCTGCACCCGATGGACGAGCTCGCAGCGGTCGAGTTCCTGATCGACAAGATGAAGGACACGAAGACCAACGACGAGTTCTTCGGCTCGATGAAGCGCTGAACGGGGCCGTGGACTGCGCATGAGCGCGGAGGCGCTGCGGGCACTCAGGGCGGCCGACGCGACGCTCGCGCAGGCCATCCGGATCGTCGGCCCGTGCACGCTGCCACGCGGCCGCGGCTCTCCGTACGAGGCGCTGCTGTCCGCGATCGCGCACCAGCAGGTGCACGGCAAGGCCGCAGCCGCGATCCTGACGCGCCTGCGGGGCCTGTACGGCCGCTACCCGACGCCGCAGGAACTGCTCGCGACACCCGATGCGACCGTGCGCGCGACCGGACTGTCGCGCGCCAAGGTCGCGGCCATGAAGGACGTCGCCGCCCGCACGCTCGATGGCACGGTGCCGGAGCGGCGCCGCATCATGCGGCTCGACGACGCCGCGGTCATTGCCCGGTTGACGGAGGTCCGCGGCGTCGGCCGCTGGACCGCTGAGATGCTGCTGATGTTCACCCTCAACCGGCCCGACGTGCTGCCGGTCGACGACTTCGGGATCCGCGAGGGATTCCGGCTGCTGCACGGCCGGCGCGTGCAGCCAAAGCCGCGGTGGCTCGCCGCCTACGGCGAACGCTGGGCGCCCTACCGGACGACGGCGAGCTGGTACTTGTGGCGCTACGTCGAGCACGTGCGCGCCGAGCGGCGCGCCGGCTGACCCTCGCTACGGCAGCGCGGGCAGCTTGAACGGCAGGCCGCCCTTGATCACGACGGCCACGTCCTGCAACCGGCCGATGTCGGCGAGCGGGTCGCCCTGCACCGCAATCAGGTCGCCGTACAGCCCGGGCGCCAGCCGCCCGACCCGATCCTCCCAGCCGAGGAAGTGCGCCGCGAGCGAGGTCGCCGACTTGATCGCCTCCATCGGCGTCATCCCGCGCTGGACCATGATCGGGAACTGCCGCGCGTTGAGGCCGTCCGGATAGACGCTCGCGTCGGTGCCGAAGATGAGCGCGACGCCGGCCGCGTGCGCGGCCGTGAAGCGCTGTCGCTGCGCCTCCGTGGACTCGAAGTTCTTGCGCAGGAACTCCTCCGGCCAGTGCTGCCGGCGGCCCTCGGTGTCGGTGTAGTCGCCGTTGTAGACGTCCATCGTCAACGCGACGCCGCGGGCCTTGGCAAGCGCGATGCCCTCGGCGTCGATGTAGGAGGCGTGCTCGACGGTGTCGACGCCGGCCAGAATCGCGTCCTTGATGGCCTGTGCGCCGTGCGCGTGCGCGGCGACCGGCAGGTGCGCGGCGTGTGCGACCGCGACCGCTGCGGCGATCTCCTCGCGCGTCATCTCGTTCGCGTCCGGGACGCCGCCGTAGGCGAGCACGGCACCGGAGGCGATCACCTTGACGAGCCCGGCGCCGCCGTCGACCGCCAGCTGCGCGCGTTTTGCGAATTCCGCCGGGCCACGCGTGACGCCGACGCGGACCCGGGCCGGGATCGCGCTCTCCGGCACGCCGGGCACCAGCAGGTCGCCGCCGCCGCCGGGAATCGTCAGGTAGAAGCCCGCAATCTGCATCCGCGGCCCCGCGACGTCGCCGCGGTCGATCGAGTCGCGCAGGATCCGGTCGGTCCACGCGATGTAGGTGCCGACGTCGCGCACGGTCGTGAACCCGGCGGAGAGCGTCGCGCCCGCGTTGGCGACGCCGATCGCCTGCGCCTCGTCGCGAGTGCGGGTGTAGAACACCCTGAGGTCGGCCTCATCCTGCGGCAGCTCGGTCATGTGCGTGTGCATGTCGATCAGGCCGGGCAGGCAGGTGTAGCCGTCGAGCTCGAGCCGGCGCAGATCCTGCTGCGGGCTGCGCCCGGGCGCGAGCGCGACGATGCGTCCGTCGCGGATCACCACGGTGACGTCGTGTCGTGGCTCGTCCGTGCTGCCGTCGATGAGGGTGCCGCAGTGCACCGCAAGGGATCCGGAGTCCGCGCGGTACGGCGCGCGGGTGACGCTCGGCGTGCCGGCCCCGCAGGCCGCGACGATGGCGCCGGCGGCGAAGCAGGCTGCCAGCCGCGCGACGCTGTCGCCGTTCGGACGAGGGGTGGTCATGCAAGGCTCCGCGACGTGGCCGGGTGGCGTTGACGGCGGCGACCCCGCCCGCACCGCGTACCGACGCGGCTCCCCACATCTTAAACGGATTGCGGCTGGCGCAGGCCTGCCGGCGCCGGCCTGCCGGCGCCGGCCCGGGCGGACGGCGCCTTACTGCGGTGCTCGCGGCCCTTTCGCCGGATGCTGGTCGCGGCGCTCGGCCCACTCGACGCGCCGCTCGGCCTTGAGCGCGGTCAGCGCGGTCTTCCGCTCGGGGGTCAGCACGCCAAAGACCTCCGAGCGCAGCTGGCTGCCGGCGAGCACGAGCTGGGCGGCGGTCTCGCCCGCCGACTGGCTGACGCTCGCGACGATACCCTGGTCGGCGCCGTCGTCCGGCCGCGTCCGCGACAGCAGGTCCCGGTCTGCCCGCATCTGCTGGCGCAGGCGCTCGAAGCCGGGCTTGGCGCGCTCGTAATACACCCGGAGCATTCTGCGCTGCTCGGGCGTCAGGCCGAGCTTGTCGGCGATGCGGGCGAGCGCCTCGAGCGAGATCACACCGGGCGCCATCGCCCCCGCGTCGAAACGGGCACCGGAGCGCTCTGCGGCCGGCTCATCGGCCGCGGACACCGCTGAATTGCCGTCGATGCCGGAGACCGCGACACTGGCGAGAATCACGACCGCACCGATCCCGGCCAGCGATCCCGCTACCGTTCGTGCTTCCATCGCGGACTCCTCGCGGCGGCCCGCCGCGGGCCACGCATCCGGCACCGAGCCTGCGCCGGCGCGGCCCGGCGGTGTGACGGCGGTCGGCAAAGAGGGAGCAAAGTTTCGTCAAGTGCGACCACCCCGCGTGACAGCGGAGCCGCTGCGGCGGCACCATCGGCACATGTCGACGCCTGTACCGCTGCCCCGGGTCCTGCTGGTTGACGACGACCGCGAGCTGACCGCGATGCTGTCCGAGTACCTCGGCCGCGAGGGCTTCGAGGTCGCGGTCGCGCACGACGGCGGCGAGGCGCTGTCGCGACTGACCGATCCCGCCGCCGCTCACGCCACCGAGCTGGTGGTGCTCGACGTGATGCTGCCCGGCCGGAACGGCCTTGACGTGCTGCGGGCGCTGCGCGCGCGCGAGACCGCGCCGCCGGTGCTGATGCTGACGGCGCGCGGCGACGACGTCGATCGCATCGTCGGGCTGGAACTCGGCGCCGACGACTACCTGGCAAAGCCCTTCAACCCGCGCGAGCTGGTGGCACGCATGCGCGCGATCCTGCGCCGCGTTACGGAGCGCGCGGCGCCGCACGAGCCGCTGACGCTCGGGCCGCTGCGGCTCGATCCGGCCCGCCACCGCGCCACCGTCCGCGGCGCCGCGGTCGAGCTGACGGGCGCGGAGTTCCGCGTGCTCGAGGTGCTGACACGAGCCGCGGGCCGGGTGGTGAGCCGTGAGCAGCTCACCGAGCAGGCGCTCGGCCGCAGGCTCGAGCTCTACGACCGCAGCATCGACACGCACGTCAGCAACCTGCGCCGCAAGCTGGCGCTCGGACCCGCGGCCGAGCTCGAGATCCGCGGCATCCGCGGCGCCGGCTACCTGCTGACTCCGCCCGACGCGGGCGCGGCGCCGTGAGAAGCCTGTACGCGCGCATTTTCCTGACGTTCTGGGTGGTCATGGTGCTGATCGTGGCCGGCAGCGTCGGGCTGACCTGGCTCGCGCTCGTCGAGCGCGCCGACGAGCAGCCACGCGTGTCTGCCGAGGCGATGCGGGCAGCGGCGCAGGCCCTTGCCGAGGGCGGCGAGACGGGCCTGGTCGCCTGGCTGCGGGACGGGCAGCCGCAGCATCCGGAGCTGCGCGTGCTGGTGGTCGACGGGAGCGGCCGCGAGCTGCTCGCGCGGCCGCTGCCACCGGGCTTCGCGCGCTTGCTGCAGGAGCCGACCGGCGGCCTGGCGGATTATCCGGGGCTCGAGATCGTCCCGGCGCGGCCGCTGCCGCAGCTGGTGGCGCCTGACGGCGGCCGCTACGGGATCCTGATCCTGCCGCGGCGCCGGGCGCAGGGTCCGCTTGGCGCCTCGCCGGAGGAGCGCCTGGCGTTGTTCCTGCTGGCGCTCGCGGTCACGGGCATCGCGAGCTGGTTGCTGACGCGATCGATTACGCGGCCGGTGCGGGCGCTCGGTGCGGCGACCCGTGTCTTGGCGGGCGGTAACCTCGACGCGCGGGTGGAGGGCGGCGTCAGTGCGCGACGCGACGAACTCGGCACGCTGGCCCGCGATTTCGACGCGATGGCTGGCCGGCTGCGCGACCTGCTCGCCGGCCGCGAACAGCTACTGCGCGACGTCTCCCACGAGCTACGCTCGCCGCTGGCGCGGATGCGGCTGGCGGTCGGCCTTGCCCGTCAGACCGGCACCGGCTCGGGCCGCGAGCTCGACCGGCTGGAGACGGAGATCGAGCGGCTCGACCGGCTGATCGGCCACGTGCTGCACCTGTCCAGGCTCGACGCCACCGCCCGCGGCGCGCTCGCCGAGCAGTTCGACCTGGTCGAGGTGCTCGACCACATCGCGCGCGATGCCGCCTTCGAGGCGCAGGGGCGCGGCGTGCGCGTCGACTGGACGCCGCCGGCATCGCCGTTGCGCGTGACCGGCAACTCGTCCTGGCTCGCGAGCGCGGTCGAGAACGTGGTCCGTAACGCGCTGCGCTATACGGCGGCCACGACCGAGGTGTCCCTGCGCGTCGATCAGGTCGCGGCCGAGACCCGGATCATCGTGCGCGACCACGGCCCGGGACTGCCGGAATCCGAGCTCGAGCGCATCTTCGAACCGTTCTACCGGGTCGCCGAGTCACGCACTCGCGACAGCGGTGGCGACGGCATCGGGCTCGCGATCACGGCCCGGGTACTCGCCGCGCACGGCGGCGGCGCGCGCGCGGCGAACGCCGCCGACGGCGGCCTCGTCGTCACCCTATGGCTGCCGGGCGAGCCGCACGCGTCGGGCTAGTGCTGGGCGGGCTTGCGGAACTTCAGCACGAAGTTGTCCGCCTCGCCGATCGCGACGTAACGGTCCCGGTCCTTGTCCTTCTGCGACAGCGTCGGCGGCAGCGTCCAGACACCGTCGACCCAGTCCTTGGTGTCCTTCGGATTGGCATTGATCTCGCTCGCGCCCACCAGCTCGAAGCCGGCGCGCCGCGCGAGCCCGATCGCGAAGTCCTCGCGCACGTAGCCGTTCTTGGCCTTCGGATCCTGCGGCTGATCGGTGCGGCCGCGGTGTCCTTCGACGCCGAGAATGCCGCCGGGCTTGAGGGCGCGAAACGCCGCCACGAACGCGTCGTCGGCGTAGCCGCCATCCATCCAGTTGTGCACGTTGCGAAACGTCAGTACCAGGTCTGCCGACTCCGGCGGCGCGACGTCGAAGCGAGCAGGCCCGAGGACGGTTTCGTGGACCTCGCCCAGCCGGCCCTTCTGCGCCGCGACCCACGCGTGCCAGCGCCGGCTGGAGTCCTGTTCGGACGCCGCGGCGGGCGGCAGCGCGCCGTAGTACTGGCCCTTGTCGGCGAGGTAGGGCCCGAGAATCTCCGTCCAGTAGCCGCCGCCCGGCCACAGCTCGACGACGGTCATCCCGGGCTTCAGACCGAAGAACGCGAGTTCCTCGAGCGGATGGCGCGCCTGGTCGCGGGCGACGAAGTTCGGGCTGCGGACGGGGCTCGCGATTGCGGCCACAAGGGCGGCATCGACCGGTGCCGGGCCGGCGCTCGCCGTGAGGGTCGTCGCGGCGAGCATCAGGGTCAGGGCGGGCAGGGTGCGCATCGACGGCTCCTGTGAGGGAAACGGGATTCTAGACCTAGGACCCGCGTCGTGCGCGCGAGTTCGCGGGCGCCGAGCGTTCAGTTGAGGGCGCGCACCAGCAGCCGGTCCGTCTGCGCGTTGCGGCCCAGCACGAACGTGGTGCAACCGATGTCGACGAAGTCCTGCTTGGCGTAGAAGCGCAGGGCCCGCGGGCTTCTCTCCCAGGCACCGAGCCAGAGCGTGCGCGCACCGGACGCGCGCGCGTCGTCGGCGGCGGCCGCCATCAGCGTCGCCGCGACGGTCGTGCCGTGGTGCGCCGGGTCGACGTAGAACCGCCGGATCTCGCAGGGCGCGAGACCGGTAACGGCCGGATGCGTCGCCCCCAGCTGCAGGCAGGCGTAGCCGACGATCGTCGTCGCCTCGAGCGCGAGCAGGTAGCGGCACCCGGGCGCCGCGATCTCGGCCGCCTGCAGCGCCACCGAGTACGTGCGGGCGACGTGCAGGCGCATGTCTTCCGCGTCGTTCGCGGCCGCATACGCGGCCCGAAAGACACGCGCGCCGAAAGCCGCGAGCGGCGCGGCGTCGACCGCGGTCGCTCGCCTTATCGTGAGCGCCGGGGCGTTCACGCGCCGAGCTCGCGGTCGAGGATCTCCGCGATCTCCCGTTCCGCGCGGCCGCGCAGGAGCCGCAGTCCGAGGCCGAGCTCGGCGTGGACCTCGACCTCGTCGACGCCGACCGTCACCGTGCCCCGGACGCCCGGGTGCTCGATGCGGAGCACGTCCCCGTCCCAGCGGCAGTCGGCACCGAAGCGCGCCGCGAGCGCGACGGCGGCGCGCGATAGGCGACGGTGCACCTCGCCATGGGCAAGCGCGTGCCGGCGGCGGATGACGACGTGGCCCAAGGTCGCTCGCTCAGCCGCGCTCGCGGGCTAGCGCACGGTGGCCGATGTCCCGGCGGACCTGCATCCCCGGCCAGTGGATGACCTCGACCAGCGCGTAGGCCTCGCGACTCGCTGCCGCGACCGAGCTGCCGCGGCCGACCGCGCACAGCACGCGCCCGCCCGCGGTGAGCACGCGCTCGCCGTCGCAGCGGGTGCCCGCGTGGAAGACCTTGCCCGGCAGCCGCGCGGCGTCCACGAGCCCGGCGATGGGGTCGCCGCTGCGCGGCGTGCCGGGGTAGTGCTCGGCCGCGAGCACGACCCCCACGGCGGCACGCTCGTCCCAGCGTGCGTCGACGTGGTCGAGGCGACCCGCGAGCGCGGCCTCGACCAGGTCGACGAGGTCGGACCCGAGGCGGATCAGGATCGGCTGCGCTTCCGGATCGCCCAGACGGCAGTTGAACTCGAGCACGTTCGGCGTACCGTCCGGCGCGATCATGATGCCGGCGTACAGGAAGCCGGTGTACGGCGTGCCGTCCGCGGCCAGGCCGCGGACCGTCGGCTCGATGACCTCGCGCATGATCCGCGCGTGCAGCGCGGGCGTCACCACGGCGGCCGGCGAGTACGCGCCCATGCCGCCGGTGTTCGGTCCGCGGTCGCCGTCCTGGAGCCGCTTGTGATCCTGCGAGGTCGCGAGCGGCAGCACGTTGCGGCCGTCGACCATGACGATGAAGCTCGCCTCCTCGCCGGCGAGGAATTCCTCGACGATGACGGTGTCGCCGGCCGGCCCGAACGCGCCGGCGAGCATCGACTCGATCGCGTCCTTCGCCTCGCCGTGCGTCGCTGCGATCACGACCCCCTTGCCGGCGGCCAGGCCGTCGGCCTTGACGACCATGGGCGTGCGGCCGCTCCGCAGCGAAGCGGGGTCGAAGTCCGCGCGCGTGATGCGCCGGTAGCCGGCCGTCGGGATCCGGTGGCGCGCCAGAAAATCCTTGGTGAAGGCCTTCGAGCCCTCGAGCCGCGCACAGGCGGCGGTCGGCCCGAAGCAGCGCAGGCCGGCCGCCTGGAACAGGTCGACGATACCTTGCACGAGCGGCGCCTCGGGGCCGACGACGGTGAGGTCGATGCGCTCGCGGGCGGCGAACGCGCACAACCCGGCGAGGTCGTCCGCCGCGACCGCGACGTTCTGGCAGCGCGGCTCGCGCGCCGTGCCGGCGTTGCCCGGCGCCACGAACACGCGTTCGACGCGCGGCGACGCGGCCAGTTTCCAGGCGAGCGCGTGCTCGCGACCGCCGGAACCGATGACCAGAAGCCGCATCGGGGTGCGGCTCAGTGCCGGAAGTGGCGCATGCCCGTCAGGACCATCGCGACGCCGTGCTCGTCGGCGGCGGCGATGACCTCCTCGTCGCGCAGGGAACCGCCGGGCTGGATCACGGCCGCTATGCCGTGCGCGATGGCGACGTCCAGGCCATCGCGGAACGGGAAGAACGCATCGGATGCCAGCACGGCGCCCTGCACGTCGAGTCCCGCGTCGGCGGCCTTCATCGCCGCGATGCGGGTCGCGACCACGCGACTCATCTGGCCGGCACCGATCGCGAGCGTCAGCCCGTCGCGAGCGTAGACGATGGCGTTCGACTTCACGAACTTGCAGACGCGCCATGCGAACAGCAGGTCCTCGAGCTCGCGCGCGTCCGGGGCTCGCCGCGTGACGACCTTGAGGTCGGCCGCGGTGACGGTGCCGGTGTCGCGGTCCTGCAGCAGCAGGCCGCCGGTGACGCTGCGGTACTCGGAGCCGGGGCCGGTCGGACCGTGCAGCGGCCCGGTCACCAGCACGCGCACGTTGACCTTCGCCGCGGTCACCGCGAGCGCGGCCGCGCCCGCATCCGGTGCCACGATCACCTCGACGAACTGTTGCTCGACGATCGCGCGCGCGGTCGCGGCGTCGAGCGGTCGGTTGAAAGCGATAATGCCGCCGAAGGCCGACGGCGGGTCCGCGCGGTACGCCTGCCGGTAGGCTGCCTCCGGCGTTGACGCGACCGCGACGCCGCAAGGGTTGGCGTGCTTGACGATGACGCAGGCCGGGGCCTCGAAGCCGCGCACGCACTCGAGCGCGGTGTCGGCATCGGCAACGTTGTTGTAGGACAGTTCCTTGCCCTGCAGCTGGCGGGCGGACGCGATGTTCGCACCGTGGTCAGCCGGATCGGCGTAGAACGCGCCGCGCTGGTGCGGGTTCTCGCCGTAGCGGAGGTCGAGCGTCTTGACGAAGCGCAGCTCGAGGGTCTGCGGCAGGGCCGGCGTCCCGGGCGCGGCCTGCTGCCGCAGCCAGTCGGCCACCAGCATGTCGTAGTGCGCGGTGGCCGCAAAGGCGGCGGCCGCGAGCCGCTGTCGCAGCGCGAAATCCGTGCCGCCCGCGTCGAGCGCCGCGAGCAGCGGGCCATAGTCGGAGGGATCGACGAGCACCGCGACGTCGGCGTGGTTCTTGGCCGCGGCGCGCAGCATCGCCGGACCGCCGACGTCGATGTTCTCGATGCCATCGTGGTAGCTCACACCCGGCTGCGCCACCGTCGCCGCAAACGGGTACAGGTTGACCACGAGCAGGTCTATAGGCTCGATGCCGTGCTCGCGCATCACGGCATCGTCCGTACCACGGCGGCCGAGCAGCCCGCCGTGCACGCGCGGATGGAGCGTCTTGACGCGTCCGTCCATGATCTCGGGAAAGCCCGTGTAGCAGGACACCTCGGTCACTGCCAGGCCCGCCGCGGCCAGCAGACGCGCCGTGCCGCCGGTCGACAGCAACTCGACGTGGCGCGCGGCGAGCGCCGCCGCCAGCTCGACGATGCCGGTCTTGTCCGACACGCTCAGGAGCGCACGACGCACCGGCCTGCGGCCGGCGTCGCTACTCGACAAGTCCGTAGTCCTCGAGCTTGCGTCTCAGCGTGCCACGGTTGATGCCGAGAATCTCGGCGGCGCGCACCTGGTTGCCGGCGGTGTAACGCATGACGGCCCGGAACAGGGGGTCCTCGACCTCGCGCATCACGAGCTCGTAGAGCCCAGCCGGGCGGTGGCCGTTGAGCCGCTCGAAATACGCCCCGAGCGCGGTCTCGGCGTGTTCCCTGAGCGGCACGTCGTGCAGCCCGCCGCGCGGCACTGCACGTCCGACGATCTCGCGACGCGGGCTCGTCGCCCTTCTGCCCTTGGCCATCGTCGTTCCCCGCCGTCCCGCCGGTCGCCGCCCGAGATGGCGCGTCACGCGACCTCGGCCCATTGCCCCGCCCGCTCGCCCGACGGCGAGCATGGCATCGACTCCGGCTCTTGTTGCTCCCCGGCGACCGGCGCTTCGGCGCCGATCGCGTCAAACCAGGTCCTCGCCAGCACGAGCTGCACGGTCGCGCCCTCCGCGACGCGCAGTTCTGTAAACAGCGCCGCGGCGGCGCTCCCTGCGGATCCGACCGCGCGTGCGCCGTGGCTCATCGAGATGGCGCTGTTGCGATACCAGCCGAGATGCTTGCGTGCCACCCGGACGCCGACGTGCTCGCCGTAGAAGGCGTACAGCTGCTCCAAGTGCGCGATCATGATATCACGTACTTCGCTCGCCGCCGGCGCCGCGCGCTCGCGTCCGGTTGCCAGGAAGTGGTTCATTTCGCGGAAGATCCACGGCTTGCCCTGCGCGGCGCGCCCGATCATCACGCCGTCTGCGCCGCTTTCTTCGAGTACTGCGCGCGCTTTCGGGCCGGAGTCGATGTCGCCGTTCGCAAAAACCGGAATTCTCACCGTCTGCTTGACCTCGCGTATCGTCGCGTACTCGGCGGCGCCGCCGAACAGGTCGGCCCGCGTCCGACCGTGGATCGCGAGTGCGGCGATCCCGGACGCCTCGGCGAGGCGGGCGATGACCGCGCCGTTGCGCTGCGATCCGTCCCAGCCGGTGCGCATCTTGAGCGTGACCGGAACGTCGACGGCGCGGACCACGGTCTCGAGAATCGCGGCAACCAGCGTCTCGTCGCGCAGCAGCGAGGAACCCGCGGCACGGTTGCAGACCTTCTTGGCCGGGCAGCCCATGTTGATGTCGATGATCTGCGCGCCGAGCGCGACGTTGCGGCGTGCGGCCTCCGCCATCATCGCGGGCTCGCCGCCCGCGATCTGCACGATCCGCGGCTCCGGTTCGCCCTCGTGGTCGAGGCGCCGACGGGATTTCGGCGTCTCCCACAGGCGCACGTCCGAGGTCACCATCTCCGAGGCCGCGATCGAGGCGCCGAGCCGGCGGCACAGCAGCCGGAACGGACGATCGGTGACGCCCGCCATCGGCGCCAGCGCGATCGGCGACGCGAGGTTGTAGGGGCCGATACGCATCAGCCGCCGCCGGCAGGCTTCGCGTCGGCCGCGCAGGTGAGCACCTCGGCGCGGCGCAGGCAGACGTCCAGCTCGAAGCCCACCGCCTGGCTACCCGGATCCTCGAGGCTCAGGTCGGCGTCGGCCCGCGCCCCGGGGGCGAGCAGCGTCGCGGGCGGCGCGCGCCCGGGCAGGTACTCGGCCGGCGCGAACTCGCGCCGTGCCACCATGCTGCCGAAGCGGTCCTCCAGCGTGACGCGGAGCAGCGGGTACGGCTGCGGCCGGGCCGCGTGATTGACGACGCTGGCGCGCATGCGCAACGCACCGGCCGCCTCCTCGCTCGCTGCGCCCCACTGGCGGACCTCGTAGGCGAGGACGTCCCAGCTCGGCTCGAGCGGCGCGCCGATGTGCGCGTAGAACCGTGCGAGCGCGGGCCCGACCAGCGCGACACCGGCCAGCGGCTCGCGCCAGTGGTGGACGACCTGCGCGGCGAGCCCGAGCGCGAGCAGCACGGCCGCTGCGATGCGCGCCGGGCCCACGAGCCCGCGCCTCGCCCCGACCGCGGGCGCTAGCAGCTCGGGCCCATCGGGCGCGGTCGGCGGTGCGGCGGCGTCCGGCGCGGGTAGGTCTTGTGGCGCGACGCGCAGAACGTGCGCCACGTCCGGTTCGATCGCGAACTCGTCTGGCGGACCGGGCCGGTCCTTGTCGTCGACGACCGCCCAGTCAGCCGGAATCTCGAACTCGTCCGTGCGTGCCAGCGGGTCGGAGCCGGCGGCCGGCTCCTCCTCGAGGATCAGGAACTCGTCCGGCCGCTCCGACTCGGTGAAAATCGCCGTCGGCTGCGCCGCGAGGTCGAGATCGAGCGGCGCCGGCGGCTCGCTGGGCGCGATGAAGACGCGCTCCCACTCGTCCGCCGGCAAATCGAACTCGTAGGCCGCTTCGGGCAGGTCGCCGTCATGCTCAGCCTCGCCGCTCAGCACGATGTGCTCGAAGTCCTCGGGCTCGAGGACGTTAACGGCGGCGGCGAGTTCGTCGGGCGGAACCGGCGCGTGGGGCGCCGGCGGTTCGGTGGGCGCGCGGACCCGCAGGTCGGGTGCGCGCTCCTCATCGGTGGAGGCGCTGTGGCGGGACGCCTGCGCCAGCTCGAACGGGTTGGCCGCGGGCGCGTCGGCCGGCGGCGGCGGCGCGGCGGCGCCGACGGGGTCCGGCGACACGGCGCCGCCGGCGTCGCCCTCGATCTCGTCGGTGAGGTCGCGGAGCGCGTCGAAGGTGGCGTCGCAGACGCCGCAGCGGACCTGGCCGTGCGCCGCGCGCAGCACCGCCGCGGTGACGCGGAAGACCGTGCCGCACCCGGGACACTGCGTGTACACGATGGAGCCTCAGCGAAGACGTCGGCCGGCGAGGACGACCCAGCCGTCGCGTTCACGCCGGAACGACATATCAAACCACGGCGCATAGGCCGCCGTCACGGCATCCGCCTGTTCGCTCAGAACGCCCGAGACCACGACCTCGGCCGACGGCCCCGCCGCCGCGTCGACCGAGGGCGCGAGCGCGACGAGCGGCTCCGCCAGTATGTTGGCGAGCACGAGGTCGTAGCCGCTACCCCACGGCCCCGCGGCCGGGGCCACCGTCAGCGCGGCACCGAGGCCGTTGCGCGCCGCGTTGTCGCGGGCCGCGATCAGCGCCTGTGGGTCGATGTCGATCGCAAGCGCGCTCGCGGCGCCGAGCGCGAGTGCGGCAACGGACAGGATGCCGGAGCCGCAACCGACGTCCAGCACGCGGCGGCCCGCGAGCGCTGCGCCGTCGAGCCAGTCGAGGCAGAGCGCCGTGGTCGCGTGCGTGCCGCTGCCGAAGGCGAGCCCGGGGTCCAGCCAGACGACGACCGCCGCCACGTCCGCGGGCACGGCCGGCGGCGGCTGGCCGCCCGGGCAGATCCACAGGCGCCGGCCGAAGCGCATCGGGCGGAAGTCCTTGAGCCATTCCCGCTCCCAGGCGCGGTCCTGAAGCACCTCGAAACGCAGGGCGAGCGACTCCCTGGCGAGCGTCCTGCGCAGCGTCGCCGCGAGCGCTTCCGGCGTGGTCGCGACGTCATAGAGAGCCGCGAGCGCGACGGCCGGCCACAGCGGCGTCGCGCCCGGCAGAGGCTCCAGGATGGGCGCATCGCCCGCGTCGGTCAGCGTTACCGCGAGCGCGCCGGCCGCGAAGCAGGCGGCCTCCGCGGCCTCCGGCGCGAGGTCGGCGAGCGTCAGATGCACTTGCAGGAACGGCACGCGCGGGTCTCGCTGGTCGTCGCGGTGGTCACGCCGCGGCCGGCGCGGCTACCTGAGGCCGAGTCGGCGCTCGAGATAATGGATGTCGAGTCCGCCCTGGTGGAAAGCGCTGTGACCGAAGATCTCGCGGTGCAGCGGTGCGTTGGTCTTGATGCCCTCGACGACCATCTCGGACAGGGCGTTGCGCATGCGCGCGATCGCGGTGTCGCGATCCTCGCCATGGGCGACGACCTTGGCGATCAGCGAGTCGTAGTACGGCGGCACCGTGTAGCCGGTGTAGAGGTGGCTGTCAATCCGCACGCCGGGGCCGCCCGGAGGATGCCACAAGCGGACCGGGCCGGGACTCGGCATGAACGTCTTCGGATCCTCGGCGTTGATGCGGCACTCGATCGCATGGCCGCGGACTTCGATGTCCGCCTGGCGAAACGGCAGCGCCTCGCCGGCCGCGATCCGCAGCTGCAGCTTCACGAGGTCGATGCCTGTGACCATCTCGGTGACCGGGTGCTCGACCTGGATGCGGGTGTTCATCTCGATGAAAAAGAAACAACCGTCCTCATACAGGAACTCGAGCGTGCCGGCGCCGCGGTAGCCGACCGCCGACAGCGCTGCGGTGATGCTCGCGATCATCGTCTCGCGCTGCTGCGCGGTGATGCCGGGTGCCGGCGCCTCCTCGACGATCTTCTGGTGGTGACGCTGCAGCGAGCAGTCGCGCTCGCCGAGCACGACGATGTTGCCGTGGCTGTCGGCGACCACCTGGAACTCGATGTGGCGCGGCCGCTCGAGAAACTTCTCCATGTAGACCTGGTCGTTGCCGAAGGCCGCGAGCGCCTCCGCGCGCGTCACGTTGACGGCATTGGGCAGCGAAGCCTCGGAGTGCACGACGCGCATACCGCGGCCGCCACCACCGCCGGAGGCCTTGATGATCACGGGGTAGCCGATGCTCCGCGCGATGCGTCGGCTGGCTTCGGTCTCGGCCCCGAGCGGCTCGCCGGAGCCCGGCACGCACGGCACGCCGGCCTCCTTCATGCGGCGAATCGCCGACACCTTGTCGCCCATCAGCCGGATCGTCTCGGCCTTGGGTCCGACGAACACGAAGCCGGACTTCTCGACCCGCTCCGCGAAGTCCGCGTTCTCCGACAGGAAGCCGTAACCCGGGTGGATCGCCACCGAGTCGGTGACCTCGGCGGCCGAGATGATCGCCGGCATGTTCAGGTAGCTGTCCTTCGACCGCGGCGGCCCGATGCAGACCGTCTCGTCGGCGAGCAGCACGTGCTTCAGGCTGTTGTCGGCGGTCGAATGCACGGCGACCGTCTTGATGCCGAGCTCGCGGCAGGCGCGCAGGATCCGCAGCGCGATCTCGCCGCGGTTCGCGATCAGCACTTTGTCGATCATGGCCGGCGTCGTTATTCGATGATGAATAGCGGCTGGCCGAATTCGACGGGATCGCCACTCTTGACCAGCACCGAGACGACCCGGCCGTTCTTGTCGGACTCGATCTGGTTCATCATCTTCATCGCCTCGATGATGCACAGCGTCTGGCCAACCTTGACCTCGCTGCCGATGTCGACGAACGATCTCGCACCGGGCGAGGGCGAGGCGTAGAAGGTGCCGACCATCGGCGCGGTCACCGCGGTGTCGGTGTGAACGGGTGATACCAGGGGCTCGGCGGCGACCGGGCGCGCGGCTGGCACGGCGCCCGGGGCCGGCACCTGCACGTAGGTGGTCACAGGCGCGCCGGCGCCGTGGCGGCTGATCCGCACGGACTCCTCGCCTTCCTTGATCTCGATTTCGGCGACGCCGGACTCCTCGAGGAGCTCGATCAGCTTCTTGACCTTGCGGATGTCCATCGGGGCTCCAGGTCGGAACGGTCAGCGGGCGGCGAGATGCCGGAGCGCCGCTTCGAGCGCAAGCTCGTAGCCCACGGGTCCGGCGCCGACGATCACGCCGGCCGCGAGCGCCGACAGGTAGGAGTGGTGCCGGAACGGCTCGCGGGCGTAGACGTTCGAGAGGTGGACTTCGTAGAAGGGCAGCCCTGCCGCCGCGAGCGCGTCGCGCAGCGCGATGCTGGTGTGAGTGAGGGCGCCGGCGTTGATGATGATCGCGTCGGTGCCGCCGGCCTTCGCCGCGTGGACCTGGGCGATCAGCTCATGCTCGGCATTCGACTGGAACGCGGTCACGGTCGCGCCGCGGGCGCTTGCCTGGCGCTCGAGCCTGAGCACGATCTCCGCCAGCGTGTCCGAGCCGTAGAACTTGGGCTCGCGGGTCCCGAGGAGGTTCAGGTTCGGCCCGTTCAGCACGAGGATCCGCGGCATCGTCACCCCTTCGCGAGATCGCGGCCGCAAAGTCTACCTGCAAAACGGCGCCACCACGCAAATTACCGCCGTGAAGGGGCCTGAAAAGCCGCGAAATGGCCCCTAACAGCGTCGATCTACCGGAAAGCCGTCAGCCCTTGCCGGGGTGAGGGGCGGACTCCGGCGGCAGGGCCGCGAGCGCGGCCTGTATTTCGGCCCGGGCCTCGAGGGGGGTCAGCGCCCCCGCATCGACCCGCGCCACGACCGAAAGGATCGCCTGTGCCTCGGCCGCGTGCAATTCCCCCATGTGCAGCGTCAGCATCCGGCCCTGCGAGTCGGTGAAGGCGGTGAACGGGAACGCCATCGTCTGCACGCCGAACGCGCGCGCCGTGTCGAGGCCGTCCTCCTCGCCGATCAGCAGCGGATAGCGGATCGGGAAATCCTTGTTGAAGGCCGCGACGTCGTCGGCGAAGTCGACCGCAACGCCGACCACAGTCACGCCCTGGGCCGCGTAGTCGTGGGCGATGCGGTTCAGCAGCGGGATTTCGCGCCGGCAAGGGGCGCACCAGGTGGCCCAGAAGTTGATGACGAGCGCCCGGCCGTCCCAGTCGCTGATCGGCCGGCTGCGGCCCTCGAGGTCCTTGAGCGCGAAATCCGGCCGACGAATCGGGATCGTCGGCGGTTTGACCGTGACGGCGGCGACGGCAACCGCGCGCGGCGCCAATGCAGGCCGGGCGCGCGTGCGGTCATAGACATAGGCGCCGAGGACCGCGGCGCCGAGCAGCGCAAAACCGGCGTAGGCGAGCCGCAGCGGCCGCGAACTCAAGGGCCCCCCTCGAAGCGCCTCAGGTGCGCCAGGAACGCCTCGGCGGCGGTGAAGCCGACCAGCCGGAAGTCGAGGCGCTCGCGGCCGTCCTTGGCGAAGAACGCGGTCGTCGGCGGACCGAAGATCGCGAAGCGCCGGAGCAGCGCCTGGTCGTCGGCGTCGTTCCCGGTCACGTCAGCCTTGAGCAGCAGATAGCGGCCGAGCGCCTGGCGCACGGCCGGGTCGCGGAACGTGCGAGATTCCATCTCCTTGCAGGACACGCACCAGTCCGCATAGAAATCGAGCAGCACCGGCCGGCCGCCGGCGGCGGCCAGCTCGCGGTCGAGATCGGCGGCCGTCTTCACGGTCCGGAATGGCAGGGCTTCGACGCGCAGCGACGCACCAAGCCAGCCCGTGCCGGCGAGGGGCCGCAGCGGATCCGAGCCGCCGGCTGCGGCCGACACCAGCAGCAGCGCCCCGTAGCCCGCGCAGAGCAGGGCTGCCGTGGTACGCGCGGCACCGGGCCGCGTGCCGCGCAGCCCGGCACGCAACGCCACCCATACCGCCGCCGCAAGCACCACCGCCCAGGCGACCAGCATCAGGCGCGCGCCCAGCAACCGGTCGAGCATCCAGGCGGCGACGCCCAGGAATACGACGCCGAAGACCGCCTTGACGGTCTCCATCCAAGGCCCGGCCTTCGGCAGCAAGCGGCCAGCCGAGGCGCCGACCACGAGCAGCGGCACTCCCATGCCAAGCGACAGCGAGGCGAGTGCGAGTGCGCCACGGACGATGTCGCCGGCCTGGCCGATGACCGCAAACGCGGCGACCAGCGGCGGCGCGACGCAGGCCGTGACGACGAGCGAGGACAGCGCGCCCATCAGCGCGGTCGAGATGAAGCGGCCGCCGCGGACACGGTTGCTCGCGGCCGCGAAACGGCTCTGCAGCGCGGAGGGCATCTGCAGCTCGTAGGCGCCGAACATCGCGAAGGCGAGCGCGACGAAGAGGCCCGCGAACAGGACCAGGATCCAGGTCTGCTGGAAGACTGCCTGCGCCTGCCGTCCTGCGAGCGCGAAGCCGACCCCGGCCGCCGTGTAGGTGACCGCCATGCCGCCGACGTAGGCGAGCGACAGCATGAAGGAGCGCGCGGGCGTGCTGCGCTCGCCGTCGCCGGCGATGATGCCGGCCAGGATCGGCACCATCGGCAGCACGCACGGTGTGAACGACAACAGGACGCCGAAGCCGAAAAACGTTGCGATCAGCAGCAGCAGGTTGGCATGCCGGATCAGCTCGGCCATCCGGTCCTGCTCGGAGAGCCCCGTGCCGCCGCCTGCGGCCGCGGCGGGCAGCGCGACCGACAGGAGCCGCGTCTGCGGCGGGTAGCACAGGCCTGCGTCCGCGCAGCCCTGGTAGACGACCTTGAGCGCAACCGTCGCGGCGTCGGGACCGGAGCGCGCGTAGGGCACGGCCAGCACCAGGTCGCCGCGGTAAATCTGCTGTTCGCCGAAGTAGTCGTCCCTGTGCGCGAGGCCGGCCGGCCACTCGGGCTCGCCGAGCTGCGCCGCCGGGCCCTCGGCGGTCACGTGGATGCGCGCGCGATAGAGGTAGTAGCCGTCGGCGATCAGCCAGTGCAGCCGGATGCTGCTGCCGTCGCCTGCCGCGCTCAGCTGGAACGCCTGCTCGGGCGGCAGGAACTCGTCGGCCGCCGCGCCCTTGCCGACGAGCCTGGCCAGCAGCCCGTTACCGGCCGGCGCCGACGGTGTCGCTGCCGCGGCGGCCGGCAGCGCGACGTGGGCGGTCCACAGCTGCGGCGGGTAGCAGAGCCCGGCGTCGGCGCAGCCCTGCAGGCGGAGCCTCAGGTCGAGCGCCGAAGGCGCCGCGGCGCCGAGCGTGTACGGGATGCGGAAGGTCGCGCTGCCGCGGTACACCTCCTGCGCGCCGAAATAGGGGTCCTCGTGCGGGACGCCCTTTGGGTAGCCGGTCACGCCGAGCGTGACGCCGGTCGTGTCCGTCGCGAAGCCAATGCGCTTGCGGTACAGGTAGTAGCCGTCGCGGATGTTGTAGGTGACGAGCAGCGACCCGCCGTCCGCCTGGACCGCGTACTCGAAGGCCTGCTCTACCGGCAGGAAGTCGGGCTCGGCGGCGCGGGCGCTGCGGACCGGCCCCGCGACCAGCAGTCCGAGCAGCGCGATGGCCGCGGTGGCGGAGGAGGCGCGCGCCCATGCGGCCGCGGTCCGGCCGGGCGCGATCGCGTCGCGGGAGACGGGATGGTTCATGCAGCGGTCACCGATCGCCAGAGTCACGCGCGTTGGCCCCCCATCCCGCCACGATCGGAATGGCGGACAGCTCCCGGCACGGGGAGGTGGGTCGTTCACGGTTGCGGCTGAGCGCGGCAAGGGTGTTCCCGGTCGTTTGGACGCGGAGCAACGGCTGCCCGATGGATTGCACGGCTCCCGGCCAGTCAAAAGTAGAGCGAAGACCGTCGATTTGGTTCACCCCGCGGCTACGACGCTCATTGACGAGCGAGCGTGGCAGCGGGTCCGGATCAGCGGCCGGTGCGGCGGCTAGCGCTGCACGCGTGCCGGTGCCCGCGACGGCGTCCGGGTCCGGTGCGCCGGCCGCTGGGGCACCTTGTCCATAAAAATCAATTACAACAGTCACTTATATTAATGCGGCGCGCGCGGGATCGTCCGGCGCCGCAGCATAGCCCCGGCCGTCCGGGCTGTCACGGTTGCGCCGCCGAGCGTCGCGGGCTCCTGATTTCCCTTGAAAAGAAAATGTTTGCGCCTATAGTTAGCAGCCACTCGGTGGGAGTGCTAACAGGCCTTCCACCCGGACCCATGACGCGGTCCAGGTATTAAGTCAAAGCTCCTTGAAGGAGGGCATCCAGATGTCTATGAAAATTCGTCCGCTCCACGATCGAGTCATCGTCAAGCGCGAGGAAGACGAGCGCAAGTCGCCGGGCGGGATCGTGATCCCGGACACCGCGGCCGAGAAGCCGATCAAGGGGCGCGTCATCGCGGTCGGCAACGGCAAGATCCTCGAGGGCGGCGATGTCCGGCCTCTCGACGTCAAGGTTGGCGACAAGGTGCTGTTCGGCAAGTACAGCGGCACCGAGGTCAAGGTCGACGGCGATGACGTCCTCGTGATGCGCGAGGAAGACATCATGGCCGTCATCCTGACCAAGTAATCGCGCGACCCGGCGCAACCGAATTCCAGAGGAAAGAAACATGGCAGCGAAAGAAGTCCGATTCAGCGATGACGCCCGTTCCCGAATGGTCAAGGGCGTGAACATTCTGGCCAATGCCGTCAAGGCGACGCTCGGCCCGAAGGGCCGCAACGCCGTGCTCGAGAAGAGCTTCGGCGCCCCGACGATCACCAAGGACGGCGTCAGCGTCGCCAAGGAGATCGAGCTCAAGGACAAGTTCGAGAACATGGGCGCGCAGATGGTCAAGGAAGTCGCGAGCGCGACCTCCGACGAGGCCGGCGACGGCACGACCACCGCGACCGTGCTCGCTCAGGCGATCATCCGCGAGGGCCTCAAGGCCGTCGCCGCGGGCGTCAACCCGATGGACCTGAAGCGCGGCATCGACCAGGCCGTGACGACCGCGGTCGAGGAGCTGAAGAAGCTCTCCAAGCCCTGCAAGGACACCAAGGCGATCGCGCAGGTCGGCACCATCTCGGCCAACGCCGACGAGAGCATCGGCAACACCATTGCTGAGGCGATGGAGAAGGTCGGCAAGGAAGGCGTGATCACCGTCGAGGAAGGCTCGGGTCTCAACAACGAGCTGGACGTCGTCGAGGGCATGCAGTTCGACCGTGGCTACCTGTCGCCGTACTTCATCAACAACCAGGCGAACCAGACGGCCGAGCTCGAGAAGCCGCTCATCCTGCTGTACGAGAAGAAGATCTCCAACATCCGCGAGATGCTGCCGATCCTCGAGGGCATCGCCAAGGCGGGCCGGCCGCTGCTGATCATCGCCGAGGACGTCGAGGGCGAGGCGCTCGCGACGCTGGTCGTCAACACGATCCGCGGCATCGTCAAGGTCGCGGCCACGAAGGCGCCGGGCTTCGGCGACCGCCGCAAGGCGATGCTCCAGGACATCGCGGTCCTGACGGGCGGCACCGTGATCTCCGACGAGGTCGGACTGTCGCTCGAAAAGGCGACGCTCTCGGATCTCGGTGAGGCGAAGAAAGTCGTGGTCGAGAAGGAGAACACGACGCTGATCGACGGCGCCGGCAAGCCGGCCGACATCAAGGCGCGGGTCGCCCAGATCCGCCAGCAGGCCGAGGAAGCGACCTCCGACTACGACAAGGAGAAGCTGCAGGAGCGCGTCGCCAAGCTCTCCGGCGGCGTAGCCGTGATCAAGGTCGGCGCCGCGACCGAAATCGAGATGAAGGAGAAGAAGGCCCGCTTCGAGGACGCGCTGCACGCGACGCGCGCAGCGGTCGAGGAGGGCGTGGTGCCGGGCGGCGGCGTGGCGCTGCTGCGCGTCGTCAAGGCGCTCGACAAGCTGACGCATGACAACGAGGACCGCAAATTCGGCATCAAGATACTGGCGCGCGCGATCGAGGAGCCGCTGCGGCAGATCGTCGCCAACGCGGGTGAGGATGCGGCCGTGGTGCTGAACAAGGTCCGCGAGGGCAAGGGCAACTTTGGCTACAACGCCCAGACCGGCGAGTACGGCGACATGATCGAGATGGGCATCCTGGATCCCACCAAGGTCACGCGCCTGGCGCTGCAGAACGCGGCGTCGGTTGCCGGCCTGCTGCTGACGACCGAGGTGATGGTCGCCGAGGCACCGAAGGACGACGAGCATGGGCACGGCGCGTCGGGCGGCATGGGTGGCATGGGCGGCGGCATGGGCGGGATGGACATGTGATCCCGCGATCCGGACGGGGCTGTTCCCGGCCGGAGTCCTCTGCATCGGACCGCAAGGTCAGCGAGGCCCCGCACGAGCGGGGCCTCGTCGTTTAGGGAGGCACTGAAGTCGCCGCCCGGCGAGCGCATGCCGGCGGGGTCTCCCCCGTTGCCGCCTGCGCTGCGCTAGGGTAGCGTCGCGCCGCGGCCGTGGGCGGAGGGGGAGATCGCGGGTGAGCGGCACGATCAAGCTCGGGCTCGTGGACTGGTCGATCCTCGCCATCTATTTCCTGTTCGTGCTCGGCATCGGCGCCTGGCTGCGGCGCGGGGTGCGCACCAGCGACGACTTCTTCCTCTCGGGCCGCAGGATCCCCGCCTGGGTCGCCGGCCTCGCGTTCATGTCGGCCAACCTGGGCGCCCAGGAAGTCATCGGCATGGCGGCGTCGGGCGCCAAGTACGGCATGGCGACCAGCCACTTCTACTGGGTCGGCGCGATCCCGGCGATGGTGTTCCTCGCGGTGTTCATGATGCCGTTCTACTACGGCTCGCGGGCGCACTCGGTTCCCGAATACCTGCGGCTGCGCTTCGACGAGAAGACGCGCGGCTTCAATGCGATCTCGTTCAGCTTCATGACCGTGATGTCCTCCGGCATCTCGATGTACGCGATGGGGCTGCTGCTCAACCTGCTGCTCGGCTGGGACTTCAGCGTCAGCATGTGGCTGTGTGCCGCGATCGTGCTCGGCTACATCCTGCTCGGCGGGCTGACGTCCGCGATCTACAACGAGGTGCTGCAGTTCTTCCTGATCGTGTTCGGCTTCGCGCCGCTCGTGTTCCTCGGGCTGCACGACGTCGGCGGCTGGGACGGCCTCAAGGCCGGACTCGCTCGCGTCGCGACCGCGCACGGCTACGCGCCCGGTGCCTGGAGCGAATCGTGGCACTTCCTGGGCTCCACGACCTCGAACCCGATGGGGGTCGAGTGGTTCGGCATCGTCATGGGGCTCGGCTTCGTGCTGTCGTTCGGCTACTGGTGCACGGACTTCCTGATCGTGCAGCGCGCGATGGCGGCCGAGTCGATGTCGGCCGCCCGGCGCACGCCGCTGATCGCGACGCTGCCGAAGATGCTGTTCCCGTTCCTGGTGATCCTGCCGGGCATGATCGCGATCGCGCTCACGCAGGGCGCCGGGGCGAGCGGCTTCGTGCTGCCCGACAAGCCGGACGGCACGCCCAACTTCGACCTCGTGATCCCGGTGATGCTCGGCCATTACTTCCCGAACGGCCTGCTCGGGCTCGGCCTCACCGCCCTGATCGCGAGCTTCATGTCCGGCATGGCGGGCAACGTGACCGCGTTCAACACCGTCTGGACCAATGACATCTACCGTCCGTACATCCGCGGCGACGCCAGCGACCAGCACTACCTGTGGATGGGGCGCGTCGCGACCCTCGGCGGCGTGCTGCTGTCGCTCGCCGCCGCCTACCTGGTCTCCGCGTTCAACAACATCATGGACGTGCTGCAGCTGGTGTTCGCGTTCATCAACGCGCCGCTGTTCGCGACTTTTCTGCTCGGCATGTTCTGGCGCCGTGCCAACGGGCACGGCGCCTTTACCGGCCTGCTGGCCGGCACGGCCGCGGCGGCGCTCCACCACGGGCTCACGCTGCCCGCGCAGGCGCTGCCCGGCGTCAAGGGCGGCTGGCTCGCCCTGATACACCTGTATCCGAGCGAGATGGCGCAGAATTTCTGGACCGCGATCTTCGCGTGGTCGACCTGCTTCGTGGTCACGATCGTGGTCAGCCTGCTGGGCGCGGCGCCGGCCCGCGAGCGCCTCGTCGGGCTCGTGCACTCGGAGACGCCGGGCATCGATGACGGCACCGTCGTGTGGTGGCAGCGGCCGGCCGCGCTCGGCGCGATCGCGCTCGCGGCCGCGGCGCTCCTCAACCTGGCGTTCTGGTGAACGACGGCCCGCAGTGGCGCCGCCGCGACCGGGAGGAACGATGACGCTCGACGTCCGCCAGCCCATGGGCCTGATGTTTACGCTGCTCGGCATGCTGCTCGCGGGCTACGGGCTGGTCGCGGGGACCACGGCCGGTGGTGCGGCATGGTTCAACATCGACGCCTGGTGGGGCGGCCTGCTCACGCTCTTCGGACTCGCGATGCTCGGTCTCGCCGCGCGCGCGCGGCGGGCGCTGGCGCGGAGCGCCGGCGCGCCCCGGTAGGGACTGTCAGCCGGCGCCGAGCTCCGCCAGCGCCGCGCTCATCCGCGCGCCGAAACCCCGCCGGTTATCGACGAACCATTGGCGCGCCGCCGCGCCGAGGCGCCGGCGCTCGGCGCCGTCCATGCCGAGCGCCCGCTCGACCACGCGCTCGAGCGCGTCAGGGTCGCAGACGTGGGTTGCGGCGAGGTGCTGGTGCCCGTGCCGCCGGGCCGGCACCAGCAGCCCGCGGTCGGCGCCAACCTGCTCGTTCATCGGTGCGGCGTCGGTCGCGAGCACGACCGCCGCCGCGCTCATCGCCTCCGGGAGGTAGTGGCCCCAGCCCTCGGTCTCGGATGGGCAGACGTGGAAGACGTGGCTGTTCTGCAGGGTCCGGAGCTCGGCGTCGCCCAGGTACGACGAGAGGTAGTGGATATTGGCGGCCGGTACCACCGCGAACGCCGCCCGACGGCTGTGGACGACGGTGAGCTGCGGCCACGCCGGGTGCCGCGCCCAGAGCTGCACCAGGCCCGTGGTGCCCTTCATGCGGCTCTTGCCGGCGAGGTGGAAGAAGCGGACCTCGCGCGGCACGGCGGCGTCGTAGCGGTCCTCGCTGTCGAAGCCGATGAAGCTCGTCCGGCAGCCGAGCGCACCGAAGATGCCCTCGCCATAGCGGGTCTTCGCCCAGACGTGGTCGACGAGCCTGAGCAGTGCCTGGTCGCGGCCGTCGAACCACTCCGGGTTCGGCACGACGACGGTGCGCGCCGCCGCGTGCAGCTGCTCCGGCCAGACGTGCTCGAGCATCAGGTTCACGTCCGGGCGCAGCGCGCGGTCGCCCGCCGCCCGCCGGCGGCCGAGCCACTGGCGGGCCGGCGCGAGCCAGGCGACGATCTCGGAGCGGCGGCGGCGGCGCGCGTGGGCGCTGATGCGCGTGACCGATACCGCGTGGCCGAGCGCGGCGAGCGCGCCGGCGACGAGCACGAGGTCGCGCGAGTTGCCGACCGCGTTCTCGAACGCGACTACATTAATGCTGCTCATCGGCCCGTCCATCGCGCTGCTGGCGGGCGCCGCGCGCCGCAGTCTCGCAGGTCGGTCGCGGCCCCGCCAAGTGCACGCCGCCGGCGCTCATTCGAGCACGGCGGCGGCGACCTGCAGGGCGCTCGGCCAGCCGCCGGCATCGTGGAACAGCCGCACGCGCGCGCCGAGCGGCGCCCACGCCGCAACCGACTGCGGCCCGTAGACACTGACGAGGCGCGCGCCGACCGCGGCCGCCAGGTGGCCGGGACCGGTGTCGTTGGCGACGACCGACGCCGCCGACTCGAGCAGCGCGGCGTAGACGCCGAGGTCGACGCCGGTGAGCTGCCGCGCCTGCGGCAGCGTCTCAGCCGCCAGCGACTCCTCGCCCGGGCCCGGGCAGACGAGCACCGGCACGTCGCGCGCGATCAGCCGGTCAGCGAGCTCGCCGAAGCCGGGCCACACCTTGCGGCGTTCGCGGTCATCCGGGCCCGAGAACGGGCACAGCAGCACGTAGCGCCGGGCGGTGACGCGCTGGCTCTCGAGCAGCGCCGCGGCCCGCTGTCGCTGCCTGGCGCTAGGCACGAGGCCGAGCTCGTTCGGGAACGGCGCGTCGGCGCCGAGCATGCAGCTGACCAGGTGCCAGTAGGCATGACCGGCATGCGCGAACTGCGGCAGCGGATAGGCGGCGGCGAGCAGCGGGCTGCGGCCGTCGCGAGCGTAGCCGGCCGGCGCGAGGCCGCCGAGCCGGGCCTCGAGCGCGGACGAGAGCGACTTCGTGAACAGCAGCGCGGGCGTGCGCGGCGCCGCGGCGCCGCGCAGCGTCGCGTCGAGCGCACGCAACTGGCGGGTCGCGGGCCACAGGCCGCGGGCGCGCGCGGCGACCGGCCAGCCGGTGCCCTCCAGCAGCGCCGGCGACCAGCCCGGCCCCACCAGCTGCAGCCGGTAGCCGGCGTCCGCGAGCCGGCGCAGCGCCGGCAGGGAAAGAACCACTTCGCCGACCCAGTTGCTGAGACGCACGATCAACGGTCCGGCCGTGCGCGTCGTCATGAACTCGGGCCGAGTCGGCGCGCTGTCGACATTCCGCTAGAGTATACCGCCGCGTTCCAGCCCGCCGGCGCACCCCGGGGTCGAACCTTGTCGCGCGTTTCGACGTCGCCGCCCGACCTGGCCCGCAGTGGCGCCGAGCGCTGGCTCGAGCGGCTGCGCGAGGCGGATGCCCTGCCGGACGCACCGCTCGCGGTGCTCGAGCACGTGCTCGTCGCCAGCGATTTCGTTGCGGCGGCGCTGCTTGCCGACGCCGAGTTCCGGGCCGCGCCCGCGGTACTGGCGCATGACCCTTTTCGCGGCGTCGCGGCGCTCGGCGACGAGGCGCTCTGCATGGCGGAGTTGCGGCGCAGCCGGCGGCGCGAGCTCGCGCGCATCGCGTGGCGCGACCTGACGGGCCTCGCCGACACGACGGCGACGCTGCGCGCGCTGTCCGACTGCGCCGACGGCGCGATCCGGGCCGCGACCGAGTTCGCGACGCGCGCGCTGGTCGCGCGCTATGGCACGCCGCGCGACGCCGCCGGCCGGCCGCAGCCGCTCGTCGTCGTCGGCATGGGCAAGCTTGGCGGCGCCGAGCTCAACTTCTCGTCGGACGTGGACCTGGTGTTCCTGTACCCCGAGGGCGGCAGCACCGATGGCGCGCGCGAGCTCGACAACTTCGAATACTTCACGCGGCTCGGCCAGAAGCTGATCCAGCTGCTGGACGCCTCCACCGACGACGGCTTCGTCTACCGGGTCGACATGCGGCTGCGGCCGTTCGGCGACTCGGGATCGCTGGTGACGAGCTTCGCCGCGCTCGAGGACTACCTGCAGCAGCACGGGCGGGACTGGGAGCGCTACGCCTGGGTCAAGGCGCGCCCGATCACCGGCGCGGCCGCCTACGAGGCACTGTTCCGCGACGTCGTGCGGCCGTTCGTGTTCCGCCGTTACCTCGACTTCGGCGTGCTCGAGTCGCTGCGCGAGATGAAGGCGATGATCGCGCGCGAGGTCGAGAGGCGCGAGCTGCAGGACGACGTCAAGCTGGGTCGTGGCGGGATCCGGGAAATCGAGTTCATCGTGCAGTCGCTGCAGCTGGTGCGCGGCGGCGGCGACCCGCGGCTGCGGCCGCAGTCGCTCCTGACCGTGCTGCCGCGGCTCGCCGGGCAGAAGCTGCTGCCGGATGCCGCGGTCCGGGAGCTCGCCACCAGCTACGAGTTCCTGCGGCGGCTCGAGAACCGGCTGCAGATGGTCCGCGACGAGCAGACCCACCGGCTGCCGGTCGACGCCGAGCGGCGGGCGCGGCTCGCGACCTCGCTCGGGCTCGCCGACTGGGACCTGCTGGTGCGCCGCGTCGAGACCGAGCGCGGCATCGTCGCCGGTCACTTCGCGGCGCTCGTGCTCGCCGGC
>JANXWS010000019.1 GCA_025351005.1 Pseudomonadota bacterium
GACGGTCCAGGCGGTCTTCGACCTGCTTCAGTACGAAGGCTTGTGCGTCGGCACGTCGGCCGGCGTCAACCTGGTGGCAGCCGCGCGGTTGGCGAAAGAGCTCGGGCCCGGCCGGACGATCGTCACGCTGCTCTGCGATTCTGGACTTCGATATCAGTCGCGTCTGTTCAACCCGGCCTTCCTTCGCTCGAAGGGGCTGCCGGTGCCCGCGTGGCTCGGGCAGACGCCAGGCCCGTTGCCAGACGGGGTCACGATCCCCTGAGCGGCGGACTCCAGACCGATGGATACGCGGCGACCGCGTGAGCGCGAAGCGACACGATCGCAGGATTGGGCCGCGACCGCTCCGGTCGGAACGATCAGGGACGTCGCGCGAGGGGCGATGACCGCTGACCAGGGCTCGATCCGTGCGGTTCCTGACGGAAGGGAGCGTCGAGGGACACGTCGCTGGTGGCGGGTTGGAAGAATTTCGACGCCATCCCCGGGTCCTCCGCCGGTGGATTGACGCGTCTGACGTTTGTCGTCATCACGCTGGCCGCCGATGCAGAAGGCGTGAGCCCGCCCGGCCTGCGGGCGTTCGTGACACCGACGATCGTGCATTTTGGCGCCGTCCTGGCGCTCGCCGCATTTCTCAGCATCCCCCCTCAAGCGGTCCCGAGCCTGAGCGTCGGATTCGCCGTCATCGGCCTGGGAGGCCTGGTCTGCGCTGGCGTCATCGCGGCGAACATGCGGGGCTACAGCAACCGGTACGTTCCGGCGTGGGAAGACTGGGTCTGGACCGTCGCACTGCCGACAATTGCCTGCGGCGCCTGCTTTGCCTCGCGTACCTGGTCTGGCGGCGGCCGGCGCAGTCTCTCCGCGGCGTCGCCGCCGTGGCGTCTGCCCTGCTGTTCATCGGCATCCACAATGCGTGGGACATCGCCGCGTGGATGACGATCTACCGGAAGCGCGAAAAAAAGTGACTCGCGACTGACCGGTCTGGCAGTCGGGACCCGTGCAGACAGGCGGCAGTTTGACGCTGTACCTCGCCCACCGTACAACTGGACCCGGCGACGACATCGTTCGGAGCAACGCCTGCGCGGCCAGGGTCTGACGCGGACACGGCTGGTGCGGTGGCGAGGAATGGCGAATGCAGGCAGTGCCAGGCGAACAGGTCGTGCCGACGGTCGAGCGGACGGGTATTGGCCTGCTCTGCGTATCGGCCATCGGCATCGTTTTTGGCGACATCGGAACGAGC
Source organism: Pseudomonadota bacterium (assembly GCA_025351005.1). GTDB lineage: Bacteria > Pseudomonadota > Gammaproteobacteria > Steroidobacterales > Steroidobacteraceae > CAIKZZ01. The sequence goes on from JANXWS010000019.1 coordinate 1,235, forward strand.
CCGCTCTATACGCTGAAGACGGTCCTGAACCTCACCGGCGCCAATCCTTCCCCGGATGTCGTTCTCGGCGCCCTGTCGCTCGTGATCTGGACGCTGATCGTCGTGACGACGGTCAAGTACGTGTCGATCGCGATGACGATCGACAACGACGGCGAGGGAGGCATTCTCGCCCTGATGGCGCTGCTCGCGCTCAAGAAGCACAAGCGCCCGTTGACCGTCGCCTTCGGACTCTTCGGCGCCGCCTTGCTCTACGGCGATGGGGCCATCACGCCGGCTATCTCGGTACTCTCGGCCCTCGAGGGACTGGACATCGCGATCCCTGCGTTGCACGCCTACATCCTGCCGGCGGCAGTCGGTGTACTCGTCGTGCTGTTCGCCATCCAGCCGATGGGGACCTCGAAAATCGGCAAGGCGTTCGGACCGATCATGGCCGTGTGGTTCGTCTCGATCGCGGCGCTCGGCCTCTGGGGCATCGCGCAGCACCCGGCCGTGCTCGTCAGTCTCAATCCGCTGTACGGCGTGCGGTACCTCTTCACCCACGGCTACGCCGGCTTTCTCGTGCTCGGCGGCGTCTTCCTCTGCGTCACCGGCGCCGAGGCCCTGTATGCCGACATGGGCCATTTCGGGCCGCGCCCGATTCGCATCGCCTGGTCGGCCATCGTGTTCCCGAGCCTCGTCCTAAATTATGCCGGCCAGGCGGCGGTCGTCCTCGGCGGGGCGCCGACGGGCGACAACATCTTCTTCAGGCTCTGCCCGCCGCCGATTCTCGTGCCGCTGATCGTTCTCGCCACGCTCGCGACCATCATCGCGAGCCAGTCGATCATCACGGGCGCCTACTCCATGACCCGCCAGGCCATCCAGCTGGGCTGGCTGCCGCGCCTCGCAATCAAGCAGACCTCGGCGTCCGGTTACGGCCAGATCTACGTCGGCGCGATCAACTGGGCGCTGGCCGCGGTGACGATCGGGCTCACGCTCGCCTTCGGCAGGTCCGACAACCTGGCCGCAGCCTACGGCATCGCCGTGTCGCTGACGATGCTCATGACCTCGGTGCTGCTCTACATCGCGATGCGCGAGATCTGGCACTGGAGCCTGCTGCGCAGCGGGCTGGTCGCGGCCGCCCTGCTGTGCGTCGACGCCGCATTCTTCGCCGCCAACCTCGTCAAGGTCCTCGATGGCGGCTATGTGCCGCTGCTGCTCGCGGCCGCGGTCTTCGCCGTGATGATGATCTGGCACCGCGGCACGGTTGCCGTTGCCAGGGTCGCGAGCGAAAGACTGACGACGGTCGCCGATTTCCTGGCGGACGTGGCGGCAAGGCACATTCCGCGCGTGCCCGGCACCGCCGTGTTCCTGACCCGCACCATGCGGGACACGCCGCCGGTGATGACCTGGCACGTCACGCACAACCGCGCCCTCCACGAGTCGCTGTTCGTGCTGACGGTCATCACGGAGTCGGTGCCGTGGATCAGGGATGCGGAACGGCTGAGCGTCACGAATCTCGCGCCGGGATTCTGGCGCGCGACCGCGCGTTACGGGTTCATGGAGCGGCCCGACATCCCCGCGCTGCTGTCACAGACTCCCGCCTTCGACTGCAAACTGCACCTGAACGACGTCACCTACTACGTCGGCCACGAAACGATCGTGCATCGCGAGGACGGCAAGGGACTCGTCGGCTGGGAGGAAGCGCTCTACGCGGCCATGGCGCGAAACGCGGTGCATGTCAGCGACTTCTTCCGCCTTCCGAACGACGGTGTCGTGGAGATAGGCCGGCAGATCGCCATCTGACCGGATCCTCCGGAGATCGGGCGACACTTCCTTCGGCGGGTCGTCGTCCCGCCCGACCGGCGCTCGCGCGACCGGCTGGTCCTAGGCCGGCCCGGCGCCCGACGGGAGCTTGCTGATCACGACGTGGGTCGCAGCTGCCGTGGGGACGTGCTCGGTGCACCGATAGCCGAGCGCCGGCAGGTCGATGCCGGCGAGCAGCGGTTCGCCACTTCCGAGCAGGACCGGTGAAATCGCGAGGTGCATCTCGTCGACAAGCCCGGCGCGCAGGAACTGTCGAATCGTCGCAGCCCCGCCGCCGACGCGGACGTCCCGGCTGCCGCAGGCGTCGGTGGCCCGTTGCAGCGCGGCTTCAATGCCGCCGCCGACAAAGTGAAAGGCCGTCCCGCCCCGCATCGTGATGGATTCCCGCGGGTGATTGGTCAGCACGAAGACCGGCGTGTGATACGGGGGATCATCTCCCCACCATCCCTTCCAGGATTCGTCCGGCCACGGGCCGCGGATCGGCCCGAACATGTTTCGTCCGAGGATCCACGCGCCGATATTCTCGAAGCCGCGGGCGATGTAGTCGTCGTCAACGCCGGTGGCGCCGCCGTCCCAGCCCATATGCTCCCGGAACGTCCGCGTGGCGAACGCCCAGTCGTGCAGCGCCCGGCCGCCGACGCCAAGCGGATTGTCGAGGTTCTGGCCGGGTCCCGCCCCGTAGCCGTCGAGCGAGATCGAGAAGCAGTTGACACGGAGCCTGGGCACGGCACGCTCGTCCGGGCTAGAGGGCGGCCGAGGCGGGCGTCGTCATTGGCGCGGCAGGTATATCACCTGACTCGAGACTTCACCGTCGCCGGTGATCGAGGAAATGCGCCCATCCGCCCCGAAGATCAGTTGATACTCCGCGTGCCGTCCATTCCACATTTTCCAGACCTGATCATCGAGCGACTTGGTCGCATTCGTCGGCGGGTAGCCGACCGCCACGATCGCCTGCTCCCGGGTCATACCGCGCATCACCTTGCCGGCGCGAATAGCAGCCTGGATCGGCGCCGGATAGGTCGCGATCCGCGGCCGCGGGTCGTCGTTGATGATCATCTTGTTGACCCAGGCATCGAGCGTTTCCTGATCGCGCCCGTCGTCGTGCCCGAGCCGCATCGGCTTCCCTTCCACGTCGATGTTCGCCCGGTGTCGCCCATAGCCCATGACGGTGACCGGCGTGCCCGCGGCGACCAGGGGAAGCTCCGCGTGGTTGCTGTCGCTGATCCAGTCGCCGTCATAGTGCAGGTTGCAGCAGGCGTAACCCTGCCGCGGAAACACGGGGACGCCGTTCGGCCCGACGGGAGGCGCGGCCGGCTTCGGCATGATCTTGTCGAGCACGTCCCGGAATATCCCGGCCTGCGCACCGCCGGCGCCAACCGCCAACGTCAGTGTCAGCGCGAGCGCGCAAGCGTCGCGCCAGCGATTGCGCGCATGAAAGTGTCGTCCGCTCATTGATTCGTCCGGCCGGACCGGCTCCCCGCCCTGGTTCTGTGCGCCCGCCCGAACCTCCGCCAGCGCGGATTCCGAGCCGATGTGGCCGAAAATCATGCCACTAACCCGGACGGCTACGCCATACGGCGCACCCCTCTTGCGGCGGGCTCCGGGACCGTCTGGTCGGCCGTGCGGCGCCCAAGACGTCGAAGTCGATGGCCTGCCCCTGCGCAGCGACGACCCACGGAGCGCTCTGCTGCGGTGCAACGTGTGGATGTGTTCGGACGCGAAAGACCACGCAGCCGTGCGATATCGAAGGCGCCGCGACGGCGCACGGCGAGGAGTCATACCCCAGCGTCGATGTTTCGTCGGTCTCGATGGGCGGCAGTGACGCCACGGTCGAGCCCTGTAGCGCTTGCCGAGCTCCCACCCGGGGGCAGGTCGGAGCCCACCGACGCAACCCTCTATACTCACCGACATCGGTTAGCTGCGTGGGCGCGACCCGGCGAGCCGACCCACAACCCAAGATGCGACGCCCGGTCGCCGGACTAGCGATGCACCCATGCCACTGATCCGGCTCATGTTATGTGTGCTCGCGGCGCTCGTGCCGGCAGTGGCGCACGCAGCCGAACCGCGCATCGCTCTCGTCATCGGCAACAGCGAGTACGCGAGCGGGTCACTGGCGAACCCCGCGAACGACGCGAAGGTGATCGCCGAGGCACTCGGCAATCTCGGCTTCAATGTGGTCACGCGCCGCAATGCCGACCAGACCACGATGAAGCGCGCCATCCAGGATTTCGGAGCGCGCCTGCAGAAAGCGGGTCCTGGCTCGGTGGGCCTTTTCTATTACGCGGGCCACGGCGTGCAGCTCAACGGCCGCAACTACCTCATTCCGACCGGCGCGCACATCGACCGGGAGGGAGACGTCGACATCGAGGCTGTCAGCGCCGACTGGGTGATCGAGCAGATGCGCTATGCGCGCAACCGCCTCAACATCGTCGTGCTCGACGCCTGCCGCAACAACCCGTTCGCGCGCGCCACACGCTCGATGGACCGCGGCCTCGCGGTCATGGACGCGCCGGCAGGCATCCTGATCGCGTACTCGACTGCGCCCGGATCGGTGGCCGCGGACGGCGACGCGAGCAACAGCCCGTACACCGAGGCGCTCGCGCGCGCGATGCGCGAAGTGCACGAGCCGGTGGAGCAGGTGTTCAAGCGCGTCCGCATCGGCGTCATGAACGCGACGGCGGGCCGCCAGGTCCCGTGGGAGTCTTCGTCGCTGACGGGCGATTTCTACTTTTCCGCAGCCGATCGCCGACCGGACGGTTCCGGCAGCGTGTCCCAGTATTCGGCCGCTCAACAGCCCGCCCCGTCGGGGGCCCCGGGGTCGGGTCCGCCGGCGGCCCGGCCGCAGGCCAGTCCCGATTCTCCCAGCAGCGAATCCTCCGGATCGTGGCTCTCCAACCTGTTCGCGGGCCTCACGAAGCCGACACCCGCGCCGGGCGCGGCCCCGACCGGGCCGATGGTCGCGGGTTTCCGCGCCGCGTCGATGCTGCAGTCACTCGGCGTGCAGGCGACCGAGGTGGACTCCGCGCACAGCTACCCGCTCGCGGTCGTCCGCCAGCTTGTCAGGACCGCACCGCGACGAGCGACGCTCGGCAGCACGCCCGAGCAGATTCGTGCCGCCTTCGCGATGTGTCGAAGCTACTCGCCTGCCTGCCAGCTGGACTGGTACGCCGACGAAGGCCTGCGCGGCGTGACGCTCGCGCCGTTCGAGGTGGATGCAAATCCGATCAGCGTCGGGGCGTTCCGGCAGTTCGTCGAGGCGACCCACTACAGGACCGAGGCCGAGAAAGTGGGTTTTGCGTACGCACTTGCGCCGGGCGGCAAACACGAGGCGGTCACCGGCGGTTCGTGGCGCAACGGCGTCAGGAAGCGATCGGTGACGGACGATTTGGCGGTGGTCGGTGTCAGCTTCACCGACGCCGTGGCCTACTGCAAATTCAAAGGGGCGCGCCTCCCGACCGAGGACGAATGGGAGTACGCCGCGCGCGGGCCGGAGCGACACACGTTCCCCTGGGGCGAGAACGCGGATCCGGCGCTGACCGCGGTGTCGGCACCGCCGCGCGTCGGCGACGGGCCCGCCGAGGGAATCGGTGGTCGTTTTCGCGGCCTGTCGGGCAACGTCTGGCAGTGGGTCGACGCGAAGGTCAGCGGCAACCGCGTTCTGAAGGGCGGCTCGTGGCTCGAGCCGAACCCCGCCAACAGGCGCGCGGCGACGCGTCGCTACGAGCTGGCTCACCGGGCGGACGAGGACAGCGGATTTCGGTGTGCACGCTCGGT
>JANXWS010000027.1 GCA_025351005.1 Pseudomonadota bacterium
GTATGACGCACTGCGAGCCGGTGCCAGCGACGTTCATCTGGAGACGCTGGCCAACGGTCTGGTCGTGCGCTACCGGATTGATGGAGTGCTGGTGCAGATGGCCTCGGTGACTGGTGGCGAGGTCTCCGAGCAGGTGATCTCGCGCATCAAGGTCATGGCCGAGCTTGATATATCGGAACGCCGCGTGCCGCAGGACGGCCGCTTCAAGGTGGCGATCGACGGCCGTGCCATTGACTTTCGCGTCTCGATCATTCCGAGCGTGTTCGGCGAAGATGCCGTGCTGCGCGTGCTCGACAAGCAGGCACTGACGGAAAAAGTGCATGGTTTGACGCTCGAGTCCCTGGGCTTCGACAATGATATAGTGAGCCAGCTGCGGCGTCTGTCCAGCCTGCCTTACGGCATGCTGCTGGTGACCGGTCCCACCGGCAGCGGCAAGACGACCACGCTGTACGCGGCGATCTCCGAGACCAACACCGGCAACGACAAGATCGTCACGATCGAGGACCCGGTCGAGTACCAGCTGCCGGGCGTGCTGCAGATCCCGGTCAACGAGAAGAAGGGCCTGACCTTTGCGCGCGGCCTGCGCTCGATCCTGCGCCACGACCCCGACAAGATCATGGTCGGCGAGATCCGCGACCCGGAAACCGCGCAGATCGCGATCCAGTCGGCGCTGACCGGCCACCTCGTGTTCACGACCGTGCACGCCAACAATGTCTTCGACGTGCTCGGCCGCTTCTCGCACATGCAGGTCGACGCCTACGCGTTCGTCTCGGCGCTGAACGGCATCCTCGCGCAGCGCCTGGTGCGCATGGTCTGCCAGCAGTGCGCGGAACCGGCGCAGCCCTCGGCGGAGCTGGTCAGCGAGTCCGGGCTCAAGCTGCCGGCGGTCGCCGGCTGGAAGTTCACCGCCGGGCGCGGCTGCGCGCACTGCCGCGGCACCGGTTACAAAGGCCGCAAGGCCATCGGCGAGCTGCTGGTGCTCAACGACGAGCTGCGCGAGGCGATCGTGGCGCACGCGCCGGCCCGCAGGCTCAAGGAACTCGCGCAGGCGAACGGTTCGCGGCTGATCCGCACCGCCGCGCTCGATCTGGTGCAAATCGGCGCAACGACGCTGCTGGAGGCGAACCGTGTCACCGCTCTGGCGTGACGAGATCGCAATCTACATCGCGCCGCGCAAGATCGCGCTCGCCAAGCGCGAACGCGGCCTGAGGCCGAAGGTCGGCGCCGCCACAGAGATCGCCGTGCCGAACGGGCACTTCGGCGACATCCGGCCGGCGTTCGCACGCCTCGCCGAGGTGCTCAGCGAGCCCACCTGGCAGGGTGCGGTCGCGCGCGTCGTGATCGCCGACCCGTGGGCGCGCTACGGCATCGTGCCGTGGCCCGCGACCCGGCTCGACGCCGCCGGTCGCCTGACGCACGCGCGCTACGTGCTGACCGACAGTTTCGGCGAGGGCGTCGGCGACTGGAGCGTGACGCTCGCCGACACGCCGCCCGGGCACTCCTACGTCGCCTGCGCGATGCCGGCGGCCTTGCGCGGCTCGCTCGAGGAGGCGCTGCTGCCGGCGCGGCTGACGCTCGTCTCGCTGCAGCCGCAGCTGGTCGTTGCGTTCAATGCATGGCGCCACCGCCTGCCGGCCGACGACGCCTGGTTCGTCAGCCTCGACGACGGCTCGCTGACCGCGGTGCACCTGACGAACGGCGCCTGGGATCGCGTCCACATGGCGCGCCTGTCGACCGACTGGATGGTCGAGATCGAGCGCCTGCAGGCCTTTGGCAGGCTGACCCGCGCCGCCGGCGGCGTCGGTCGCATGTTCCTCGACGCCCCGATCTGGATGCGCCACGGCACGACCAAGCTCGGCGAGGAGCTCGAGTGGCTCGACGAAGGCGCGGCCACGAACGGCCAGGCCCACGAGCTCGCGCTGCTGCAGCGGGTATACGCATGACGCAGCCGCGCCGCATTCCGCTCGACTTTGCCGCGCCGGCGCAACACGCGCCGCGGCTCGGCGCAGTGCTGTGCGGTCTCGGGCTCGCAGCCGTGGTCACGGTCGCGATCGCCTTCAACAACAAGCTCAACGAGCGCGCTGGCCTCGACGCCGCGCTCGCGGCACTGACGCAGCCGCGCGGGGCGCGTGACGCCCGCGGGACGGGTACGGCCGAGGAGAATGCCACCATCGAGCACGAGCTGTCGGTGCCCTGGTCGAAGCTCCTCGCCGAGCTCGAGTCGGCCAGCCACGACTCGGCCGCGACGGTCGCCCTGCTGCAGGTCGAGCCCGATCCCAACAAGCACACGGTACGCATCACCGCCGAGGCCCGCTCGCTGCCGGCCGCGCTCGCCTACCTTGAGCGGCTGCAAAAGAGCAAGGTACTCCGTTACCCGATGCTCGAGAGTCACGAGCGCAAGAAGGACGACCCGGAGCACCCGGTACGCGTCAAGCTGACGGCGGAGTGGCGTTCATGAGCGCCGAGACCTCTGTGCGCCGCACGCTTGCCGTGGCACCCGCCATGCGGCGGCCGCCGCCGGCCGTCGCCGCCGTGCGCCGCTCCGACATGCTGGTGCCGGTGCGCCGCCTCTTGCTGCGCATCCGCAACGACTGGGCACCGCTAGCGGCCTGGCACCTGGGCCGCACCGGCCGGGTCGGCCTCGTCGGCATCGCGCTGATGCTTGCGAGCGCGCTGTTCTTCGTCTCGACGCACCTGCAGGTCGCGGGCGAGGCCGAGGCGCTGCGCGCCGACCTGATGAGAGCCAGGGCGCGTGCCAGCGTGGCGCCGGCGGGCGTCAACGAACCGGCGCAGGCGCTCCGGCACCTGCCGAGCCGCGCCGACATGCCGGCACTGCTCGGCGTGCTCTTGCAGCAGGCGGAAGCGGCGCAGCTCGCGCTCGACACCGGCAAGTACGAGATGACGGCCGCCAAGGCCGGAGCCATCACCCGCTACCGGGTCTCCTTCCCGGTGACCGGTCCGTACCCCCAGGTGCGGCAGTTCATCGACGCGACGCTGGTGGCGCTGCCGACGGTGTCTATCAACGAGCTGAACATCGAGCGCAAGGCGATCGGCGAGGGCATCGTCGAGGCACGGCTGCGGCTGACTTTCTACACGCGGAGCGTGCCATGAGCAGTCTGCCGACGTTCGCGCCGCCGTCGGTGCCGGCGCTCGCCGGCGTGCGCCGCCGCTGGCTCGTCGTGGCCGTCGTACTGTTGCTGGCCGTCGCCGGCGCCGTGTCCTGGTACCTGGCCGCCGCCCGCCGCGGCGCCCTGCAGGCGGCCCGCAACGCCGAGATCGCCACGGTGCGCGCGCGCGTCGTCGCCGCGGCGCAGGCCAAAGGCGTGCCGGTCAGCCCGCGCGCGGTCGCCGCGACCAACGCAGCTGCGACCGCGGCGCACAGGCCGTCGCGGGTGGGCGACGCAGCACTCGTCGCGGACCTGTTCGCGACCCATTCGTGGTACGTGCCGCCGCCGCCGCCGCCGCCGCCCGCCTACGAGCCGCCGCCGCCGCCGCCGCCGCCAATGGCGCCGCCGTTGCCCTACGTATTCCTCGGCAGCTATACCCCGAGCGGCGACGCGACAGTGTTCTTCCTGACGCGAGGCGATCGGGTCTACGACGTCAAGGTCGGCGACGTCCTGGACGGCACCTATCAGGTAGAGTCAGCCTCCGGCGGCAGCCTCGTCTTCAATTACAAGCCGCTCAACCAGCGGCAGTCGATGTCAATCGGAGCGACACCATGACGGCTCGAGGGGGATGGATTCTGGTCGCGGTGGCTGCTGCGACCGGCACGCTGCTCGCGGGCTGCGCCGCCGATCGCCTGCACCGGGAAGGCATGGCGGAGGTCGAGGCGGGGGACTACGAGCAGGGGGTCGCGAAGCTCGGCGCCGCCGCGCGCCGCGCCCCGGACAACCTGGCCTACCGGCTCGACCTGCGCTCGCGCACCGACACTGCCATCCAGCGGCTGATCGCCGAGGCCGACGCGGCCCGCAGCGCGGGACGCCGCGACGAGGCGACACACGCGTACCGGCGGGCGCTGGTCCTCGACCCGGCCCTCGATCGCGCGCTGCGCGGCATCGAGGGCGTCGCGGCCGATGCGCGCCACGCCGACGCGATAGCGGCGGCGCAGAAGGACTTCGCCGCCAAGGAACTCGACCGCGCCGAGACCACCGTGCGCGCCGTGCTCGCCGAGGACCCGGGCTTTGCGCCGGCCGTCGTGCTGCGCGAGAAGATCGATCAGGCGCGTGGTCCGGTGCAGGCGACGCCGAAGTTGCGGAGCCGGGACAACCGCCCGGTCACGCTGCAGTTCCGTGACGCCAGCACCAAGATGGTGTTCGAGGTGCTGTCGCGGCAGACCGGCGTCAATTTCATCTTCGACAAGGACGTCAAGGCGGACGGCAAGACCACGATCTTCGTGACCGACGTGCCGATCGAGACCGCGATCGACCTGGTGCTCGGACAGAACCAGCTGGCGCGTCAGGTATTGGCGCCGAATATGGTAATGATCTATCCGAGCACCGCCGCGAAGATGAAGGACTACCAGGACGAGATCGTCAAGACGTTCTACCTGAGCGACGCGGATCCCAAACAGGTGCAGACGCTGATCAAGACCATGGTCAACCCGAAGGCGATGTTCGTTGACGACCGCAGCGGCGTGCTGATGGTACGCGACACGCCCGAAGTCGTGCACATGGTCGAGAAGCTGGTGGCCTCGGTCGACCTGCCGGACGCCGAGGTGATGCTCGAGGTCGAGGTGCTCGAAATCACGAGCTCAAATCTGCGCCAGCTCGGCATCCAGTATCCGTCGTCGGTTGGCCTTGCAATGAACTCGTCGAGCGGCCGCAGCTCGCTGACCGTCGCCGACCTTGCCCAGCAGGGTAAGAATTCGATCTCGGTCACGCCGCTCAGCGTCACGCTCAACATGCTGAAGACCTCCGGGCTCACCAATACGCTCGCAAGCCCCAGGATCCGCGCCCGCAACCACGAGAAGGCCAAGGTGCAGATCGGCCAGCGCGTGCCGGTGATCACCAACAGCGTCACGCCGACGACCTCCCAGCCGGTCGTGACAGGCTCGGTCCAGTATCTCGAAGTCGGCCTGACGCTCGACGTCGAGCCGACCGTGCACCGCGACGGCGACGTCGCGATCAAGCTCGGCCTCGAAGTCAGCTCGATCCTCAACCAGATTACGACGCCGTCAGGCACGGTCGCCTACCAGATCGGCACCCGCAACGCCTCGACGCTGCTGCAGCTCAAGGACGGCGAGACCCAGATTCTCGCCGGCCTCATCCAGGACTCGGACTCGCGCAGTGACGCCAGCATCCCCGGGCTCGGCGAGGTGCCGCTGCTCGGCCGGCTGTTCGGCAGCCGCAAGACGGACCGCGAGAAAAGCGAGATCGTGCTGGCGGTGACCCCGCGTATCATCCGCGCGCAGCAGCGACCGTCGAGCGAGACCACCGAGTTCTGGTACGGCACCGAGTCCGCGACCCGCAGCTCGCCGCTCGGCGGCTACACGGTCGAGGGTCTCGGCGGCGGCGCCGCCGTGCAGCCTGCCTACGGTTCGGCCGTCGCCCCGAACGGCGTCATCCAGTCGGCGATTCAGCCGGCGCCGATGGCCGCTGCGCCGATGGCCGCTGCGCCGATCGCCGTGGCGCCACCAGCCGCCATCGAAACGGCCGCTGCCGAGGTGGCCACCGGCCGGCAGCAGGTCCGTCCGCTGACAGCCAGCCCGGCGGGCGGACCGGCCGCCAGCGGACCGCCGGCGCTGTCATGGGACAGCCCGACTGAGGTCAAGGTCGGTGACGAGTTTGATGTCACGCTGACGCTCGACAGCGCGCTGCCGCTGACGCAGCTGCGCACGCAGGTGCGCTACGACGCCGTGGCGCTTGAGCTCGTCAGCGCAACCGCCGGCAGCCTGGTGGCGTCGGCGGCACCGCACGTCGAGACGCCGCGCGGCGTCGCGATGCTGGATGCGACCGCGACCGCCGAGACGGCCGTGTCGGGCAGCGGCGCGCTGCTGGTGATGCATTTCCGGGCGCTGGTGCCGCGGACGGCGACGACTCTCTCGGCACGGCTTGCGGCCAGCAGCGCCCAGGGCGGCGCGGGCATCCCGACGGCGCCGCCGTTGAGCATCTCGATCATCAAGCCCTGAGCCATGCGCCAGCGCGGCTTCACGCTGATCGAGCTGATGATCACGGTCGCGATCGTGGGCCTGCTCGCGCTCGGCGCTGCGCCGCTCGCCAAGCTCGGCGCGCAGCGCGTCAAGGAGACCGAACTGCGGGCGGCGCTGCGCGATGTGCGGACGGCGATCGACGCGTACAAAGCCGCCGCCGACGCCGGCCGCATCAAAAAGGCCGCCGACCAGAGCGGTTATCCGCCCAACCTGCAGGTCCTGGTCGAGGGCGTCGAGGACATCCGCGACCCGAACCACAAGAAGATGATTTATTTCATGCGGCGTATCCCGCGCGATCCGATGAACCCGGAGCAGACGGTGACGGCGGAGCAGAGCTGGGGGCTGCGCAGCTACGCGAGCCCGCCGGACGAGCCGCTGCCCGGCGACGACGTCTACGACGTATACTCGCAGTCGCCGAGAGTGGGCCTCGATGGCGCGCCGTACCACAGCTGGTGACGTCGCCGCGGCGCGTGGTTTCACGCTGATCGAGCTGATCGTCGTGCTGACGATTATCGGCCTGCTGCTCTCAATCGCCGTGCCGCGCTACTTCCACTCGCTCGACCAGTCGCGGGAGACGGTGCTGAAGCAGGACCTTGCGGTGCTGCGCGACGCAATCGACAAGTACGCGGCTGACAAGGGTCATTTCCCGAAGGGGCTCGAAGACCTGGTCACCGACAAGTACGTGCGCGCGCTGCCGGTGGATCCCTATACGAGGAAGGCCGACAGCTGGGTCGTCGTGCTCTCCGAGATTGCCGACGAGCCAGGTGTCAAGGACGTCCACAGCGGCGCGCAGGGTGTCGCGGCCGACGGGACCGCGTATGCGGCGTGGTAAACCACGGCTGCTCCGGCAGGCGGGGTTCACTTACTTTGGTCTGATGATCGTGATCATGCTGATCGGCATCGGGCTCGCGGTCGTGGGCGTCGTGGCGCGCACCCAAGTGCAGCGCGAGCGCGAGCAGCAGCTGCTGTTCGCCGGGCACCAGTACCGCGCCGCGATTATGCGTTTCCACGCGGCCAACGGCGGCCGCCTGCCGCACGCGCTCGAGCAGCTGCTGAGCAGCGACACGGGCGTCGCCGCGGCCGACGGAACCGCGAGCGGGAGCGGCGGCGCGGGCATTGTGGTGCAGCACTTCCTGCGGCGGCTGTACCCGGACCCGATGACCGGCCAGCCGGACTGGCAGCTGCTGACGGTCGCCGATGGTGGCATCTACGGCGTGGCCAGCAGCTCGAAGGCGGAACCGCGCAAACGGGCGGGATTTACGGACGAGGATAAGGGCTTCGACGATGCGCCCTGCTATCGAGCCTGGCGCTTCGCCTTCATGCCGCGCACGCTGCCGATCCCGATCGTCAAGCCGGAAGACGTCTGCAAGGACACCGAGTGATCGAGGACCTCTGCGGGCGACGGCTCGTGGGGCCGCGACAGCGGTCGAGCCGTTGGACCCTGGTCGCGGTGTTCGCACTGTTCGCGTTCGCCGACGCCTGGCCGGCTGTTCCCGCTGATCCCGGCGTCGCGATCTACCGGCTGGGCGTGCTGCCCTCCGGTGGGTTCCTCGTCGGTACGCGCGACGCGGGCGAGCCGACGTTTGGCGCTGCGGCGGCCTGTGTCAACTGCCACCGGCGCAGCGGTCTGGGGACGGTCGAGGGCCAGGTGCTGGTGCCGCCGGTCATCGCCAAGTACCTGTTCAATCACCGCCAGCTGATCATCGAGGACCCGGACATTCCGCACATCCAGGGCTACCTGCCGAACCGCAGCGCCTACACCGATGCGACGCTCGCGGCGGCTATCCGCGCCGGCGTCACCCCGGACGGGCGCAGGCTCAGCTACCTGATGCCGCGCTACGCGCTCGACGATGCTTCAATGCGCGCCCTGATCGGCTACCTGCGGACGCTCGGCAGCCAGCCGTCGCCAGGCGTCAGCAATGAGGCATTGGAATTCGCGACCGTGGTCACGCCGGACGCCGACCCGGTCGCAAAGTTCGCGATGCTCGAGGTGCTCCGACATTTCATCGAGGGGCAGAACAAGCTGATCGCCGGCGGCACGCCGCCGATGCAGTCGAACCGGGCGATCATGTACCGGGTCACGCGCCGCTGGAACCTGCAGGTCTGGGAGCTGACGGGGCCCGCCGCCAGCTGGCCGGCCCAGCTCCAGGCCAGATACACGGCCCGGCCGGTGTTTGCGATACTGTCTGGAATCGCCGGCCGGGACTGGGCACCGGTGCACCGGTTCTGCGAGTCGAACGGCATTCCGTGCCTGCTGCCGAACGTCGACCTGCCAGTGGTCGCCGAGTTGGACTTCTACCCGGTCTACTTCTCGCGGGGTGTGCTGCTGGAGGCAGACCTGATCGCGGTGCGCCTCGGCGAGCTCGCCGCCAGCGGTGGGGTCCGCCGCGTCGTGCAGGTACTCGCGAGCGACGACATCGGCACCGACGCCGCCGCGGCGCTGGCGGGGTCGCTGCGGAGCGGAACGCTGGCGAGCGAAGTGCATGCCCTGCCGGGGCCGGAGCTGCGCGCGCGGCTGCCGGCGATTCTGGCCGGTCTCAAGCCGGACGATGCGCTGGTGCTGTGGCTACGGAGCAGCGACGTGGCGGCACTGCCGGCACGTCCGCCGGCGTCAGTGAACATCTTCCTGTCGGGGCTGATGGCCGATCTGGAGAACACGCCGCTGGCGGCCGGATGGCGGGACAGGACCCGGCTCAGCTACGTCTTTGACCTGCCGGATGCCCGCCGTTCGCGCATGGTGCTCGCGAAATCCTGGCTGAAGATCCACGGTGTCCCACCCGCGGCGGAACGCGCGCAGATCCAGACGTACTTGGCGTGCGTTATCGTCGCCGAGACGCTCGGCCACATGCTCGACAGCTTCGTGCGCGACTTTCTGAACGAGCGGCTAGAGATGATGGTGAGCCGGCGCCTCAGCAATGCCTACTATCCGCGGCTCGGGCTCGCACCCGGCCAGCGCTTCGCGTCGAAGGGCGGGTATCTGGTGCGCTTGGCCGATCCCGACGGGCCGCGCGTCGTTGCCGACGGCGAATGGGTCGTGCCTTAACTGCGGCCCGTCGGCCTAGCGAACTTTTTGCCGCAAGTCTGTGGCCCAGTTCGCAGTTCGAGCACAAATACCTCCATCGGGCGGCCGTTCGGCGCGCAAATCAGCCCCGCGCCGTGGCCACCTCGAGCGACCCGGCCCGGTGCGGGATGGGCGGGGCAATTCGCCGTCTCGCCGCAACGACCTAAAGGATGGCCGGTGAAGCGCGAACCGCCCCTTCGAGATGCCGTCATGACCAAATTTGAGAAGGCGGATCACGACGGAATTTGACATTTGTCGACTGCGTCACAGGTCAGCGAGCGGACCTGCTACGACGTCTACATAGTCGACCCCATGCCGGTTCGGGCAATGGACCGAATCGCTTGAACGCTTCCAGATCAGCAACCTATCGCGTGGGCGTGTGTCGGCAACCGCACGGGATGTTGCGGCGAAGTAGGGAGACTCTCGATGGCTAGAAACAAGCTCTTCTGGACCGCGATGATCGCGCTGCTTGGGGTGTCGGCGGCGCTGCCCGCAGGCGCGCAGTCGTTCCGCGTGCAGTGCCCGAACGGCACCGTGCTGCACCACTCGTCGGATGTGAACAATCCGTACGAAAGAATCGTCTCGACGGTCGACAACAACCACCAGATCGTCAATACGATCGTCGGTCCGGACGCGGCGCACGCGAATAAGCAGATCAAGTGCCAGCAGATCTCCGGCGGCGACGGTTACGCAACCATGGCCGACGGCCAGCAGGTCTACCTGTTCGCGTTCGGCCCGCTGTCGGGCATCCAGAACATCACCGCCGGCCTGCCCGGCACCGTGCCGGCCGCCGAATTCAACGGCTGGCTCAACGGCGCTGCCGCCCCGTTTTCGGGCCCGACGTTCGCCGGCGACCGCAGCGTCGCCAACAACGCCGGCATCAAGGAGCCCGAGCTCATCATGAATAACGGCGTGCTGGCCGGCAATGCGCCAGGGCCGATGATGGCGATCGATGAGGACGACGAATTCTTCCTGACGCTGTCGAACGTCGGCATGATCATGCGGCCGGACCTGTTCGAGCAGCACACGGTCCACTTCCACGGCTACCCGAACGCGTCGTCCTACTTCGACGGCGTGCCCGACGCGTCCGTCGCCATCAACATAGCCGGCAGCTTCACCTACTACTACACGGCTCCCGACGCCGGCACCTACTTCTGGCACTGCCACATCACGCCGCCCGAGCATCTGCAAATGGGCATGGAAGGGCAGCTGTACGTGCGTCCGCGCCAGAATCGGCTGGCGCAGGGCGCCTCGCTGTACGGCGCGCTCGCCGCCTACACGGCCTCCCCGGCCGGATCCCAGCCGGTCGGTTACCCGGACGTGTCATTCCCGCCGGAGGACTGCACCAAGGACCTGCTCTGCACGACGCCGCTGCCGCCGTCCAACACCGCCACAAGATTGGAGACGGCGGCTACCGTGCTGTACGCGTACAACGACGGCGACGGCTCGACGCGATATGACGCGGGCGCGGATTACCCGATCCAGATGATGGGCTTCGACCCGAACTTCCACTTCATCGGCATGACGTTCAATCCGGAGCCGTTTGCCGACATGAAGGACAAATACTTCCTGCTGAGCGGCCGCGGCTACCCCGACACGATCGGCGGCGACCACGGCGTGCCGGGCCCGGTCACGACGGTCGACTCGGACGGTCTGCGGCGCCTGTCGCAGCCGCAGCCGACGCTGATCCAGATCCACAAGGGTGGCCCGACGCAGCGCGCGCTGCTGCGAATCTCGAACCTGTCCGTCACCGAGTATCACACGCTCGCGACCGTGGGCATCCCGATGACGGTCATTGCCTTCCACGCCCGCCTGCTGCGCGACATGAGCGGCAACAACCTCTACTACAACACCAACTCGATCACGATCGGCGGCGGCGAGTCGCTCGACGTGATCCTCGACGCGACCAACGTTCCGGCCGGCACTTACTTTCTGTACACCACCAACCTCGATCATCTGTCGAACGACGCCGAGAACTTCGGCGGCATGATGACCGAGATCCAAGTCCTCTAGGAGCGCGGCAGTGACGTACTTCACTCGGAAGCACTTGATGTGGGCCGGTCGGGCCTTCGCCTCGCTCACGCTTTTGGCAGTGGCGCTGTGGCAGCCGGCGGCCGAGGCGGCCGTCCCCGGGATCACTGGCGGCACCGGCGGAACGGCGACCTTCAGTCTGGTTGCCCAGGCCGTATTCATCTCGCAGCCGGACGGCGCGTCGGTCTATTCGTTCGGCTACGGCTGCGCGGTCGCCCCGGCCGGATACATGCCGGCGAAACTCGGCGCAGGAACCAGCACGATCGTCAATCACTGCGCCATTGCCCAGGTCCCGGGGCCCACGCTGATCGTGCACGAGGGCGACGCGGTCACGGTCAATCTGGCGAACCTCCTGCCATACGGCGCGCCGACCACGTCGATCGTCTTCTCGGGCCAGCAGGTCACCGCGACCGGCGGCGTGCCCGGCATCCTCGTGCAGGACGCCTCCGCGGCCGCGCCGGTGACCTATAAATTCACGGCTTCGAAGCCGGGAACGTTCGAATATCACAGCGGCACGCGCCCTGAGCTGCAGGTCGAAATGGGCCTGTACGGCGTGCTGATCGTGCTGCCGGCGCAGGCCAACGTGGCCACCTGCGGGGCCTTCGTCGACAATACGACCGCCACCCACAACGGCCAGCCCGATTACCGGCTCGCGGCCTCCGCTTACGATCATCCGCAGAGCTGCTACGACCGCGAGTACATGTTCCAGCTCACCGAGATGGACTCGAACATCCACGCCGACGTGCTCACACAGGTAAGGGCCTGCGCGACCACGACCTGCCCGGAGTTCGTGGTCAAGACGGACCCCTATCACCCGAACTACTTCCTCATCAACGGCCGCTCGATGCCGGACGATATGGATCCCTCGTTCGCGCCGCAGTATCCGTACCAGCCCTACAATGGCAACCCGCACATGCATCCCGGCGAGACGATGCTGGTGCGTGAGGTCGCCCACGGCCGCATCCAGCACCCGCTGCACATCCATGGCAACCACGCGCGCATCCTGGCCCGGGACGGCAACCTGCTGCTGTCGGCAACCGACGGCACGAGCTTCGCGGGACCGCTGGTGTTTACGTACCCGACCGTGTCGGGCCAGGCGACGGACTCGCTCTTCGGCTGGACCGGCAAGGGACTCAACTGGGACATCTACAACCACGCCAATACGGTCGTGCTGCCCGGCAAGAGCACGCTGGGCAACGGCGACGCGTCGCCGTGCTATGCGGACGCCAACGGCTCCTTTACGAGCGCCAGCACTCCGCCCGCGGTGCCGGGTGTGACGGCGAACTACGGCGAATGGTGCCTCGACCACAACCGGCCGATCCCAATCACGCCGCCCGACCCGCAGATCGTCGCCAACGGCCTCTGGTACGGCGGCACGCCCTACCTCGGCGTGCAGAAGGTCTATGCCGGCCGGCCGACGTTCGTCTCGACGCCGCTGCCGCCCGGCACTTCGGTGCAGAACCCGGAGGCCGGCTATGCATTCATGTGGCATTCGCACGACGAGCGCGAAATCACGACCAACGACGTTTTCCCCGGCGGCATGATGATGATGCTGCTCATCGACCCACCGACCTTTGTGATCGATGAGACGCTGTGAACGGTGCATGGTGAAGGAGTACTCAGAGATGCTTTCCAAGTTCCCGGGCCCGGCGCTCAAATCGGTCGCCCTGACCGCCACCATGCTGCTCCTCGTCGGCACCACCGCGGCCGCCGCCGCTGCTGTTACGACGGTGCAGCTGACCGCGCAGCGAATGAGCACGACGCTCCCCGACGGCACGATGGTGCCGATGTGGGGCTACTGCACTAACCAGGCGTCGACCGACGCCGGACTCAGCGGTGCCAAGCTGCTGAACGCCAACATCTGCACGACGACGACCAACGGCGTCGCGACCGCGAACAGCAGGTGGATGCCCGGCCCGACCATCGTCGTGCCGGCTGGCAACCTGCTGACCGTCCAGTTGACGAACAACATCGCCACCGGCACCTCCACGTCGCTCGTCATCCTGGGCCAGATCGGCGGCAGCGCCGGCAATCCGACCCGCGACTCGGCCGCCGACGCCGCCGCGATCGCTGCCCATCACGGGCCGGTCGCGAACACGACCTGGCCCGCCAACGGCCCGGCCAATGTGGCGTTCGTGCCGCCCACGCAGGCCGTCCGCGCCCGCGCGTTCGCCCAGGAGGCCGCGTTCGGCGCGGTCGTGCAGTACAACTGGACCACTCCGCTGCAGGCCGGCACCTATCTCTACGAGACCGGCAGCCACCCGTCGCTGCAGGTACCGATGGGTCTCTATGGCGTTCTGGTCGTGACCACGCCGCCGACGACGACGACTACGCCGACGGCGGCCGTTACCGCGGCCGGCCAGGCGTTCCCGGGCGCCTACGCCGGCGGACCGGCCTCGCTCGCCTCGCTCGTCAACGTCCCGTACGACGCCGACGCGACCTTCCTCTTCAGCGAGATCGACGTGGTCCAGAACGCCGCAGTGGACGCGGCGGCCGTGGCCAATACGTCCGAGACGCTACGCTGGAACGATCCGAGCTGCCGGCAATCGCAGCAGGCGGCACCGGCCGGCTACCAGGTCCCGTGCTACCCGGCGGCGGTCAATTACGGCCCGACCTACTTTCTGGTCAACGGTTCCCCGTACGACCCTTCGAATCCGGCCGCGAGCTCGGCCGCGTGCGCCGTGCCGATCGGCGGCAACGTGCTGGTCCGTCTCGTGAATGCGGGGCTTCGCACGCATTCGCCCGGCTTCATCGGCAGCACGCTCAAGCTGATCGCCGAGGACGGCAACGTCGCCCCCGGCCTGCCGAAGTTGCAGAGCGAAGTGAACATGCCGGCCGGCAAGACCTATGACGCGATCCTGGTCGGCAACGGCGCGGTGCCTACGGCACTGGTCGAAGGCAGCGTCGTGTCGTTCATGGACCACGCGCTCGGTCTCGCGAGTGGCAACAAGGGCAAGGGCGGCTTCGAGGGCTACCTCGTCGTGACCAACACGACGCTGACCGGTACCGCCACGGCGGCGTCGCTCAACGCCGCGATCGGCGTCGGCAGCCTGACGCCGCGGTTCAAGACCGCGGCCGCCGCCGCCAATCCCGACAACTACACGCTGGCGCCGAATGCGACGACGTATGCGGGCAATGTGCTCGCGAACGACGTCGGCGTCACCAACGTCGGCATCGGCTCCCTGCCGGTCGGCGGCTTCACGGCGGCGACGACGCTCACGTCCCCGACGCTGCCCTACGGCAGCGTCACGCTGAATCCGGACGGCACGTTCACGTGGTCCGTGGCGACGGTCGGGATCCCGCCGGCCTCCGAATCGTTCACCTATTGCGGCGTCCCGGCCGGTGCCACGAGCTGCGCGCTGGTGACCTTGACGTTCGAGGCGTCCGGCAACGCGCCGACCGCCGTCGCCCGCATTTACGACAACTCGGCAACGACGGCCTATCCGAGCGTCGTTGCATCGGTGATCGTGGTGCCGCGCGGCGCCGGCGTCCTGGTCGGCGCGTCCGGCTACGACGCCACCACCAAGATCACCTATCCGCTGACGGCGGCCTTTCCCGCCAACACGGCCGCGCCGAACTGGGTGACCCTCAATCCCGACGGCTCGTTCGTGGCGACGCCGTGCACGACCGCGCTGCCGGCCAGCTGCTCGTTCCAGTTCGTGGCGGTGACCTCGAACGGCGTGGCCAGCCTGGCCACGACCGCAACCGTCGTGTTCCCGGCCGGCAGTGGCCTCACGGTCAAGCTCCAGGACGCGATGAGCGGCACAGCGCTGCCCGCCGACTACGGCTGGATCATCGAGGAAGACCAGACCTTTCACTACGCGACGCCGGGCGTAACGCCGCCGTTCATCCCCGGCAGCCCGCCGCCGGCGACGCTCGCGACCAGCTTCCACCGGTCGCATTCGCCGATCCTCGCGGCCGGCTGCACCGGCGCGATGAGCTGCATGGACGCGCAGGCATTCGGCGGCTCAGCCGCAACGCCAAAGCCGCGCTCGTGGCCAGCCGACGTGGCGCTCGACCCGACCAAGTATTATTACATCTCGATCCTGCCCGGTGACGCGTCGAAGCCGTTTGTCGGCGGTGGCAACGTCAGCCCGCTGGTGGATCCGAACTGCGGCGGTATCCAGCCGCCCGCCACCTCGAACGCGCCCCGCAACAACAACTGCGGCCACACGATGGGCGGCGCGTCGATCGCGCCGCTCACGGCCGGCACGACCTCGTACGCCGCCGGCGTGACCGTCAAGGTCGAGCCGAGCCCGCTGCCGCCCGCGCAGCTCTCAATCTACATCTTCGACGACAACGGCCCGACCAACGGCGACCCGGATGCCAACGAGCACGGTCTTGGCGGCTTCGAGATCGTGGTCTGGGACGTCGCTGGTCGCTCCTCCGGCGACCCGGTTGGCCAGGTCACCTACGACGTCTTCAACTACCCGCTGACCAACGCGCTGCTCGGCTCGCCGGGCTGCCCGAACGTCTACAGCCCGACGCCGTCCGGGGTCGCAGCCACCAGCATTTATTACGCCGGCAAGGACCTGACCGGCGTCGTCATCACCTGCCCGAACGACCCGGTGAACCCGGCCAATCCGAGCGCCGAGTACGCACTGCAGGGCACGGCGCTGATCAAGAACGTCATGCCCGGCCGCTATGACGTCATCGCCCACCCGGGCGCGGAGCGCGAAGGCAAGGGCGAGATCTGGCACCAGCTGTCGACCCTCGAGGGCACGCCCGGCCAGGATGCGTTCACCAAGGCCGGCGAGCCGGCGTATTTTCAGGAGTTCGGGCCGCCCGGCTTCCACACGTTCATCGGCTTCGTCAATCCGGCCGAGATCAGCCTGCAAAACCAGCTGGTCCGGCGCGGCGAGTTGAATGACTCCGGCGCCGAGGGCGACGGCACGTCCGCCGGCAACGGCATCCCCGTGCCGTTTACGTCGGTCAGCGGCCGGGTGACGAGCCTGCACATGTCGCGGCCGGTCATGGAGACGATGTGGGACTCCGCATCGAATGCCTCAATCAACCAGTCGACCTGCTTTGTCGCGGTCAACCAGGCCGGCGAGACCGGCCTCGACATCGGCTTCGCGGTCTGCAAGCCGGATGGAACCTTCGTTCTGACCGCCATCCCGGTCGGCTCCTACCAGCTGGTCGTCTGGGACAAGTGGCTCGACCAGATCATCGCCTTCAAGGCGTTCCAGGTGGTCGGCACGGCCGCGAACCCGCTGCAGCCGGCATCCGCTGTCACGCTTGGCGACATCCCGGTGTTCAGCTGGTTCACGCGCCTGCAGACCAGCATCTTCGTCGACGAGAACCTTGACGGCATCCGCCAGCCGACCGAGGCCCCCGTCGCCGCCGCGCCGGTGCGGGTGCGCTTCCGCGACGGCTCGATCTCGAACACGCTGCTGACCGACGCGTCGGGCAATGCAGTGTTCAGCGAGCTGTTCCCGCTCTTCAACTGGTACGTCGTGGAGTCCGACCGGACGCGCTTCGCCGGCAGCGGCGTCAACGTCACGGTGGATGGCGGCGGTCTGCCCGACTGCGTCACCTACTCCGCCACCGGCACGAACACGGTCACCACCGCAGGCAACGCGGCGAGCGGCCAGCCGTGCTCGCGGACGGGCGGCATCGCGAGAACCCAGTACGTGTGGACCAACCCGGCCACCGGCGCCGCCTTCGGCGCTGTGCCGGCCGGTGCCTCGACGAATACCAACCGCATCGACCCGGGCTCGACGCTGTTCGAGGGCCTGCAGGGCTTCATCAACCAGACCCAGATCCTCGACTGGGGCAAGCGCCCCCTGAAGCTGCGCGAGACTGGCGGCATCCAGGGCATGGTCGTGTACGCCTCGACCCGCGGTTTCGACGACCCGTCGCTCGAAGTCCAGTTCATGTGGGAGCCGGGCGTGCCGCGGGTCAAGATGAATCTCTACAAGGAGACCCAGAACGCCGATGGAACGACCGGACTCACGCTGGTTGACTGGACGACGAGCAACAGCTGGGACGACTTCGCGAATGGCACGCACGTCAACGCGCTCGGCGCGACCGTGCCCAACCTCGTGTGCCCCGGTCAGGATCCCAACGACACCTACTTGAGGTACACGTTGGGAACGGCCAACCAGTTCAAGTGCTACGACGGCTTCCACGTCTGGAACCAGGTGCAGCCGGCGGTCTATGACGGCCAGTACGCATTCCCGACGGCCAATTGCGCGATCTGCGGCGCACCGACGGCGCCGATGCTGCCGTCGGGCAGATACGTGGTGGAAGCCGTGCTGCCGCCCGGCTACCAGATCGTCAAGGAAGAGGACAAGAACATCCTAATCGGCGACGGCTGGGTGGCGCCGGCCGCCAACCAGTTCGGTGCGCTCTCGAACATCTTCATCATGCCGGACCAGGCGTCGCTCGCGGCTGCCTACAATCCGAACAACCCCAACAATTCGACCAACAGGCTCGGCTTCCAGGGCGGGAAGACCACCTTCCCGCTCTGCGTCGGCACGCAGCGCACGGTACCGGACTTCATGTCGCTGTTCCCGAATTCCGGGCAGGTGGCACCGTTCGCGGGCGCAACGCATCCGCTCTGCGACCGCAAGGAAGTCATGCTCAATCCGGCCGGGACGGGCGTGGCGAACTTCTTCCTCTTCAGCGACACGCCGCGCGCCTCGCACTTCACGGGCCTGATCCTCGACGACGCGGCGTCCGAGATCAACTCGGCCGCACCGGACTTCGGCGAGAAGTACGCGCTGGCCTACGCGCCGGTCTCGCTGCGAGACTTCAACGGTGTCGAGATCGAGCGTGTGTACTCCGACCAGTGGGGTACCTTTAACGGCGTCGTCTTCTCGACCTGGCAGGTCAACGTGCCGAACCCGGCGGGCTACTCGCCGAACATGCTGGTTACCTGCATGAACGACCCGGGTCCGATCGCGGATCCGCGCGGCATTCCCGACCCGACCACGCACCTGGTGCCGCTGGTCAACGACCCGCTGTACAACCCGTCGTTCAGCAACTTCTGCTACACGAACCCATTCATGCCAGGCATGACGGTGTATTTGGACACGCCGGTGCTGCCGGTGGCCGCTTTTGCCGATGGCTACAGCCCGCCCGACTGCGCGCTGCCGGACTCGACGCCGGGGATTCTGCGTGTCGACGGCGACAAGGTGGCGGGTAAGAGCGGCCCGTGGGTCGCAGGCCGCGGCGCCACTCATCCGGTCACCATTACGGCGCGCGGCGACGTCGACGTCCAGAACCCCGACTACCAGGGCCCGAGCGCGACGACTCCGCCGTTCAACCAGAAGACGATCAAGCGCCATTACGGCTTCGGCGCGGCCAGGGGCCGCGTCTACCTGCTGCAGGGCACGACGTCGACCGAGCTGACCGTGGGCGCCTGGTCCGACACGGCAATCACGGCGACCATTCCCAACAGTGTGACGGTGCCGAGCGAGGGCGAGCTGCAGATCGTCTCGGCCACCGGGCTCACGTCGGTTGACACCGTGACGCTGACAATCGAGCCGGCCTCGCCGACCTTCGTTGAGCCGGTCTACAAGACGGCGACCCCGACCGTCGATACCGGCGGCATCTCCCACCCTATCCAGGACGCGCTCGACGCCGCCCAGCCCGGCGACCTGATCATCGTCGACGCCGGCACCTATCCGGAAATGGTCGTCATGTGGAAACCGGTGCGCCTGCAGGGCGTCGGCGCCGCATCGACGACGATCAACGCGGCCAAGTATCCGACGCAAAAGCTCGAGAGCTGGCGGCCGTTCATTAACCAGCTGTTCGGCATCGACGCCTTCCCGGGCTCGAATGCCGGCTCGATCGGCACCTCCGTCGCCTTCCCGCAGGTCGACCCGCTGCCGACGCAGCTGGTGACCGGCGGTGTCATCCTGCTCGAGCCGACGGTGCTCGCGACCGAGGAGGGCGCCGGGGTCACGGTGCTTGCCAAGAACCTGCCGGCATCCGAGTGCACAACTCCGACAGCCGCGTCGACCACGCTCAGCACCTACTGGGCGCCGAGCCCGACCACCAACAACGGCATCGTGACCGCGGTCACGGAGACCCAAAGCACCCATACGATGGGTGAGTCGAACTTCTATTGTCCGGCCAATCTGGGCAAGCCGGCACGCATCGACGGCTTCAGCATCACTGGCAGCGACGCCGGCGGTGGCATCTTCGTCAACGGCTGGGCGCACTACCTGACGATCTCCAACAACGAGATCTATGGCAATGCGAGCTCGATGCACGGTGGCCTGCGCGTCGGCGTTCCGTTCGAGGAGACGACCGCGCCCACGGCCAACGCCTACGGCTACACCGGCTACGGTTACGACTTCGGTATCCGCATCCATCACAACGTGATCACGCACAACGGCACGGTCGAGGCGACCCCGGGGGCCGCCGGGACGGCCAATGTCACCGGCACCGGCGCCGGCGTTTCGATCTGCACGGGCACGGACGGCTTCGGCGTGAGCTACAACTGGATCTGCGGCAACTACAGCAGCGGCAACGGTGGCGGCATCGGCCTGCTCGGCTTCAGCAACCGCGGCCGGATCAACCACAACTCGGTGCTCTTCAACCAGAGCTTCCAACAGACTGCCTCGGTCAACGGCGGCGGTATCTCGGTCGAGGGTGACCTGACCGCGAACTTGCCGGCGAACGGTACCGGCGACCTGACCATCGACTCCAACCTGATCGTCGGCAACTTCGCCGAGGCGGGTCATGGCGGCGGCATCCAGCTCGCGCACGTCAACGGTGCCGACGTCGTCGCCAATCCGACCTATATGAGCACCGGTACCGGGACACCGTGGAACCGCGTGACCGTCACCAACAACGTCATCACCAACAACGTGGCAGGCTGGTCCGGCGCGGGCATCTACCTCGTCGACACCCTGAACACGGCGATCATGGACAACACGATCGCGAATAACGACACCGTCGGCATCGCCGGCGTGCTGTTCGGCGTCGCCGGGCGGCCGGCCACGTCCACGCCGAGCCCGGCGGGCATCAGCACCGACCTGACGTCGCTGCCGATCCTGCAGGCGCTGACGACGGCAGGCGTGTCGACGATTCCGTACCAGTACTCAAAGCCGATCCTGTTCAACGACATCATCTGGCACAACCGCTCGTTCTACGTGAACGCAGCGACCGGCACGGCGCAGATCTGCCCGAGCAACAATGTCGGCGCCGTCAGCACGGCGGCGTGCACCGAGCTCGCCGCCCAGGCGACGGTCGGCCAGTGCATGGCCGGGGCCCAGTACTGGGACGTCGGCGGCGTGGGCGACACCTCGACGAACGGTGTCCCGCTGATGGCGAATTCTCACCCGTCCATCGTGACCTCGACCTCGGGTGATCCAGGATTCGTGCTCGGCTATTGCAATGGCTCGCGTGCGAATCCCGCGTTCCAGTTCGAGCCCGGCCAGCCGTTCCTGGCACCGGCGGCGTTGGCGATCGGCCTGACGCTCGACGAGGCCGGCAACTTCGTGCACCTCGCGTATGGTCCGCTGTCGCTCACCGGCAACTACCGGCTCGCCGGGGGCGGCTTGGCGGTTGGCAACGGACGGGCCACGTCGCAGAACCTGGGCGGCATCCCGTCGATTCCGGCTGCGGCAAGCGACTACGCCGGTAACGCCCGACCGACCAACGGCCGCTTCGACGTCGGTGCGTTCCAGTTCCAGGGCGCCGGTGGCGGCACGACGGGCAGCCCGGTGCTCGCCTGGGCGCCGGCGCCGCTGTTCTTCGCGACCGGTCCGTCGGCGACTTCGCAGACCGTGATCATCACCAACTCGGGTACCGGTGCCGCGACTTTCGGCGCCATTCCGGTCCGGATCCAGGCCTCGGGTGCCTTCCTGGTTGTCGGGGCGTTCCGGCAGACCAACACCTGCCTGCCGCAGCTTGCGGCCGGCTCGAGTTGCACGATCACCGTCTCGTACGCCTTGCCGCTTGCACCGGCGACGGCCACGATGACGGCCTCGTTCGTGAACCCGACCTCGACGCTCGTGATGAACCTGACCGGCGCCGTCGTGGCCTACAACGTCACGACCGGTAACGGTGTCGCCCCAAATACGGTCGTCACCACCGCTGGTGGCTTTACGCACCAGATCACGTTCGCCAGCGCAGCCGCCCCGCGGCCAGCCGGCACGGTGGGTGGTGCCGCGACGGCTCAGCCCGTCACGGTCGTCGCCGTCAGCAGCACGCTGCCGCTCGCCGCCATGACGCTCGGCGGTGCGAACCCGGGTGAGTTCCGGATACTAAACAACAACTGCCCGGTCTCGCCGGCGGCTCTGCCGGTGAGTGCGGCAGGCTGCACGGTCAATATCGTCTTTGCACCGACGCAGGCGGGTACGCCGGCGGCGACGCTGACCGTGACGCCGACCAATGGCGCCGTGGCGACGACCGTCAACCTGACCGGCTACGCGACGACCGCGCTGCCGGGTGCCTACACGCTGTTGCCGGCGAGCCTGACGTTCACGAACGTGCCGGTCGGGACGACCTCGGCCCAGTCGTTCCTGACGCTGACCAACAACCTGCCGCTCAGCCAGCCGCTGCCGCTGTCGAGCTTCGCCATCAACGGCGCAGGTGCCAGCCAGTTCGCGCTGGTGCCGGCTGTCAACGGCGGTACGCCCGCGTGTCTGGCGACTGTGCCGGCGACCGGTGCGGGCAGCATCTGCTCGCTGGCGGTGACGTTCACACCGGCCGCTGCCGCCACGGCAGTCGCTTCCGTGATCGGCACGAACGTGGCCCAGACGGTCAGCCTGACCGGCACCGGCATTGCGTCGAGCTTCACGTTGTCGCCGAGCCCGGCGCTGTTCGCCTCGCAGGGTGTGGGCACGTCGAGCACACCGGTGCCCGTGACCCTGAAGAACCTCGACCTGGTCAATGCGCTGAGCGGCATCCAGTTCGCGATCGGTGGGGTGAACGCGGCATCGTTCGCGCCGTCCTCGGCGCCGCCGGGCGCGGTGTGCGGTGCGACGCTCGCTGCCAACACGAGTTGCAGCTACTACGTGACCTTCACGCAGCAAGTCGGGGGCGTGAACCGCGCCACGCTGACCGTGACGGCCAGCAATCCGGGTTCGTCACCGGTCACGGTGGCACTGCTCGGCGGGCCGAATTCGGCGACGCTAGGCGGCGCGACCGGCGTGTTCCCGAACCAGCACATGGGTGTCCCGGCCAGCCAGGTATTCACGTACACGAACACCGGTTTTGGTCCGATCACGGTGGCGGTGCCGGGCGGCACCGTTGTCAGCGGCACGAACGCGGCTGACTTCGCGCTCACGGCGAACACCTGCGTGACCGCCGGCGTCGGCGCCACGCTCGCGCCGGCCGGCACGTGCTCGATCACGGTCACGTTTACGCCGACCTTGTTTACCAACGAGTCGGCCGCCCTGACGGTGACCGACACGGCTGGCGGTGCACCGCCGCAGCAGGTGCAGCTGGGCGGCAACGGGGTGCTCTGGGCCACGCTGACGCCGGATCCGACGACCTTCGCGCCTCAGCAGGTGGGTACGGCGGCCAGCGCGCCGCTGCTGGTGACGTACACCAACCCGAATCCGAGCCCGACGACGATCACGTACGCGGCGGCCGCGCTCGGCGGTACCAACCCGGGTGACTTCGCGATCAGCGCGAACACCTGCTCGATGGTGACGCCACTTGCGGCGGGCGCGAACTGCCAGATCAGTGTGACCTTCACGCCGACCGCGGCGG
>JANXWS010000040.1 GCA_025351005.1 Pseudomonadota bacterium
CACAGCGGTCAGGACGATTGGGTCACAATGCGCGAGGTTCCTTCGTTGGGGCGGGTTCCAGGAGACTCGGTGCGATCGCGACTCGTCAGCCGCCGAGACGTCCTGGTCGGAGGCCTCGCGGCAGCACTGCCGTTCGGCGTGGCGGCTTGTTCCGCGAACAAGCGGCACGTCCTGCAAGTCGGCGGTCTGCCGGTGACCTGCAATCTGACCCTGCCGGTCGCGTGCGTGGCGCGGGCAGCGGCGAACGGAAGCGTCGCAGCCGGCAGCCCGCGCTTCGAGTATCAGTACAGCAAGTACAGCGGCTGGCCGGAAATCAAAGAGTCGCTGATGGCCGCAAGCATCGAGGCCGCCTACATGCTCGCGCCGCTCGTCATGGATCTGGCGGACCGAAAGATTCCGGCGAAGATCGTTTCGCTGGGCCATCGTTCGGGTGCCGTCATCATGGTGCGCAGCGACTCCCCCTATGTCCACTTCCGGGAACTCGCGGGCAAGCGGATCGCAATCCCCAGCCGATTTGCCGTCGATTTTCTGTTTCTCCGCAAGATGCTGGCCCAGGAAAACATGACGCCGGCCGACATGCAGATCATCGAGATGGCGCCACCGGACATGCCCGCGGCGCTGTACGCCAAGGCCGTGGACGCCTACTGTACGGGCGAGCCTTTCGGCGCGGCCGCCGAGCGGGCCGGTTATGCGAGGACCCTGCGCATGACGCGGAACGAGTGGCGCAACTACATATGCTGCGTACTGACCGTCCGCGACGAACTGATCAGGGACAACCGACCCCTGGTCCAGGACCTCGTCGACCACGTGCTTGGCGCGGGCGAATGGCTGGACGCGAAGCAGGAGAACCGCTCGAAGGCCGTGACGATCGCCGCCGGTCGCGACTTCTTCAATCAGGACCCCAACATCATCCAGTTCGTCATGGAACACCCGACCGATCGCGTCACCTATGGCGACCTGAGGATGATTCGGGCGGAGTTCGAGGAGCTGATGCAGCTGTCGCTCGAGGCCGGCACGATCAAGCATCCGATTCCGTACGAAAGTTATGTCGACGAGAGCTTTGCGAAGAATGCGCAACCAACCGTCATCGCGTTGTAGAGTCGCAATGAGCAGCGCCGTCCGCGCAGCCGTCCCGCTCGTTCTCCTGCTGCTGGCCAGCGCCGCCGGCCGCGCCGACGATGGCGCCAGCCTCAGGGCCGGCGTATTCACGCCCGCCCGGCTGGCGCCGGATTTCGCACTGCGCGGATCGAATGGCACCGAACTGAGGCTCAGCCGCTATCACGGCAAAGTCGTGCTGCTCGCCTTCGGCTACACGTCTTGCACGGAGGTCTGCCCAATTACGCTTTCGATCCTTTCGCAGGCGCACAAGAAGCTCAGGGCCGCCGGCGCGGACCTGCAGGTCGTGTATGTCACGGTTGACCCGGACCGGGACGACGTTGATCGGATGCGAACGTTTCTGGCGATCTTTGACCCGACGATTGTCGGCGGCACGGGCACGGCGGCGGAACTCGCTGCGGTGCGTCGTGACTACGGCGTCGTCGCCACGAAGCTGCCGTCCCCCGGCGGTTACTCGATCGCGCACTCGTCGTCCGTCTATCTGATCGATCGCGAAGGCAAGTTGTGCGCGCTCATGCCCTTCGGGCACGATGCCGATGACTTCGCGCACGACGCCGGCATTCTGCTCGGGAACAAGCAGCCGTGCGCGTAAATCGATGCCGATGAAAATGCCGCGCTCGCGCTTGCTCTGGGTTCCGCTCCCGGCCGTCGCCCTCGCAATGGCGCTCTGGGCGGCGTGGGCGCCGCTCCCCATCGCCTCCCGCGACCAGGTATTCGCCATTCCCAAGGGCACCTGGGCGCAACGGATGGCGGGCGACAAGGTCGAGATACTGCCGTCCGAGATCCGGCTCACGCTAGGCGTCAAGGATGTCCTCGTGCTGGTGAATCACGACGACGTGCCGCAGATTTTCGGGCCCGTCCTGATGATGCCCGGGCAGAGCTTCAAGCTGCCATTCGCGGTCGCGTCGAGCTACCAGTTCCTGTGCACGGCGCATGCGAGCGGGCAGATGACGGTGATCGTCGATCCGCAGCCGAAGTCTCCCTGGACGCGTCTCTGGTGGCGCATTGGCGCGCTCGCCAGATCCGCCCGGCGGGCGTGAGAGGTCGGCTGATGCGCAGGCCCGCCCTGATCATTCCGTCCGTGGCGGTCATTGCCGTCCTCGTCGCGGCGTGGTGGGTGCTGGTGCGTGTGACGGATAACGCCATTTTTCCGACGCCTCTGCAGGTCGTCACGGGAATGTGGGAACTGGTGAAGGACGGGAGCCTGTGGGAGCACATCGGCGCATCGCTGTTCCGCGTGGGCGCGGGATTTCTGCTCGCCGTGCTGTTCGCCATCCCGCTCGGTCTGTGGATGGGCTGGGTCCGTGGGGCGTACTCGACCCTCAATCCGCTCTTTCAGATCCTCCGGCCGATATCCCCGATTGCCTGGATTCCGATCGCGATTCTCTGGTTCGGCGTGGGCAACGCTTCCCCGATCTTCCTCATTTTCATCTCGTCCATTTTTCCGATGATCGTCCAGACGACCGCCGGCGTGCATACGATCGAGCGACGGTACCTGCGTGCGGCCGCGAACTTCGGCGTGTCGCGCTACACGGTTTTTCGCCGCGTCGTGATCCCGGCCGTGATGCCCCAGATCGTCGTCGGCATGAGGATCGGCCTGGGCGTCGCATGGCTGGTCGTCGTCGCCGCCGAGATGGTCGCACTGCGCTCCGGGCTCGGGTATCTGATCATCGATTCCCGCAACGCGGGCAACCGTTACGATCTTGTCATCGCCGGGATGATCATCATCGGACTGATCGGTCTTTCGCTCGATGGAGCGATGCGTCTCATGGAGAAGCACCGCTCTGTCAGGTGGCGATATGCCAGTTAAGATCGTCGTCGACGGTGTCCACAAGAGCTTCGCGTCCGATGTCGGGCCCCTGCAGGTTGTCGACGGTGTCAGCTTTACGGTCGACGACGGCGAGTCGGTAGCAATAGTCGGTCCGTCAGGGTGCGGGAAGTCGACCCTGATGAACATCGTCGCGGGATTCGAGCAGGCAGACCGGGGCTCCGTCCGCATCGACGGCGCCGAGCACGGCAGGCCGAACGCGAAGGGCATCCTGATTTCCCAGCACGGCTCGGTCTTTCCCTGGCTCACCGTGCAGCAGAACCTGATGTTCGGTCTCAATGGCCAGGCACACGGCCGCCAGACGCTCGCGGATCACTATGCGGCGATGGTCGGGCTGCAGGGATTCGAGGGAAGCTATCCCCACGAGCTGTCGGGAGGAATGCTGAAGCGTGCTGAACTGGCGCGGGCTCTGGTCGTGAAGCCGGAAATTCTGTACATGGACGAGCCCTTCTCGGCCCTGGACGCCCTGATGAACCTCCGGATGCGAAACGAACTGCTGCGCGTGCTCGCGGAAGAACGGCACACCGTGCTGCTGATAACGCACGACGTGGAGGAGGCGATACACCTGGCGGACCGTGTACTCGTGCTTTCCCAGCGCCCGGCCCGAATCCAGGCGATGTTCGACGTGCGCCTGCCGCATCCGCGCAAGCTCTCTGGCCCTGCAGTTCAGGAACTGCGCGAGGCGATCCTGCGCGAACTCGGCGTCGACGAGGCCTAGCGGGGCGCGATTGCAGGCGGACCAGCCGGCCGCCCGCGCTGCGGGTAATGAGGCTCCGGTGCCGGCCGGAGCTGGCACGCGGCTCAGCGCGTGCGTGGCCGCAATCGCGTTACTGCTGCCGGCTCCCGTGCACTGGTCGTCGCCCTTGATCCGGCCGCCACCTTCGGCCAGATCGCAGCAACCTCCTCCGGCATGGCAGCGATGAATCGCTCGATGTCCCCGATCGGTGCCGGGCGTGCGATCAGGAATCCCTGTGCCTGGACGTCGCCACAATCGGCCAGGAACTCGAGCTGCTCCGGCCGTTCGATGCCTTCCGCCGTCACCGTCAGCCCGAAGCCCTGACACAGTCGTATCACCAGGGTCGCGATCGCCGCGGCGCCCGGGTCCGAGTCCATGTTCCGCGTCAAACTCTGGTCGAGCTTGACCCGCGTGAGCGGCAGCTCGTCGATGGACTTCAGTGACGAATAGCCGGCGCCGAAGTCATCGAGTGCCACGGCGACCCCCATCAGCCGCAGCTCCTGCAGCGCGTCCACGGCGAGCCGGCCGGTCTGCAGGGCAGTCTCCGTGAGCTCGATCTCCAGGCAGTCGGCCGGCATCTGGGCGCGACGGAGCGCGTCGGATACGGACTCGACGAAACGCCCGGTGAGGAACTGCTGGGCCGACACGTTGATCGCGACCCGTGCCTGCGGCCAGGCGCGGGCGCGCAGCGCGCGGGCGGCGTCGATCGCGCGGCGCAGGACCCAGTCGCTCAGTTCGAGAATCAGGCCCGACTGCTCCGCGACCGCCATGAATTCGCCGGCGGCCGCGATCCGGCCGTCGGGCTGCTGCCATCGGAGTAGCGCCTCGACGACGGTAGTCTGCCGGTCGACGAGCGATACTTCGGGCTGGAAGTAGAGCAGCAGGTCGCCGGCGTCGAGTGCCCGCCGCAGCGCCTGCTCCGTGTGAAACCGGTGCGAGGCCGCGGCCAGCAGCTCGGCGTGATAGAGGCTGAAACCGTTTCGGCCGCGATCCTTCGCGTGAAACAGCGCCGAGTCCGCCGCGCGCAGCAGGGCCGCGGTCGTATCGCCGTGTTCCGGACAGAGCGCGATCCCGATGCTCAGGCTGACGAGAAGGTCGCGTTCGTCTGCCCGCACCGGCCTTTGAAACGCCTGCATGATCCTTCCGGCATAGGATTCCGCCGCCGCAGCCGAGGGGACGCCCTCGGCAATGAGCGTGAACTCGTCGCCGCCGAGCCGCGCCAGGAACGCATCCTCGCCGGCCGCCTCCAGCAGGCGGGCGGCGATTCCCTGCAGTACGAGGTCCCCAAACTGGTGACCGAGGCTGTCGTTGATGGTCTTGAAGTTGTCGACGTCCATGTAGAACACGGCGCAGCTGTCGACGCCGGCCTGCGCCTTGTCGATCGCGGCGGCAAGGTGCATTTCCAGTTCGCGCCGGTTGGCGAGGCCGGTCAAGGGGTCGTGATTGGCGAGATGGCGGAGCTGCTCCGTGCGTTCGGCCACCCGGTCCTCGAGCGCGGCCTGGTTCGCCTGCAGTGCGCTCTGGCTCGTGTGCAGGGCTGCGGCCAGGTCGTTGAACGCGAGCGCGAGCTCGTCAAGCTCGCGCAGGCCGCCGCGGGGAACGCGGGCTTCGAGTGCGCCACCGGCCAGGCGGCGGGTGCCTTCGAGCAGACGCCTCGCGGGACCCACCATTCCGTACGCGAGGATCCCCGCGATCACGAGGACCACACCGAGTACGCTGGCGGCAACGTCACGGAGGTGAGCCTCGGCCATCTCTGCCGTGACTCGGGCCCGGCCGGCCTCGTGCGTCAGCGCTTCCCACGCTGGCTTCTGCAGATCCGCCGCAACCAGCGTCGCGAGCTGCTCGCCCGACGAGGTGAACGCCGCACGTGTCGTGGTGATCTGGCGCTGAACGTCGAGGAATCGGGTCGTGCCGCGCATCGCGGTCCCGAAATCCTCGCGCTCCAGATCTAGCCACGCTGCGCCCGGCGATTGCGAAAGCTCCGGCAGGTGTTCGCGGACGAGCGCTTCGAACGCGTTGCCGTCGCGCGCCACCGCGTGCTCGGCTGCCGCCGTGGGAGCCGCAAACAATTCGATCATGCTCGTGCGCAGCGCCGCGGCGGACCGCGACAGGTCCGCGAGCGACTTGCGGGCGAGGAGCTGGTCGCCCGATTCGACGCCGTTGCCTGCGCGAGCGCTTCGGCTTGCGAGCGCCTCGGTCGCCGCCAGTGCCCCGCGGGCATGCTGCCCGCGCTGCCGGTAGAGCTCTGCGAGCGCGAGCCCCTGTTGCTGGAAGGCCTGCAGCCGGTCGCGGAGATTGGGCCTGACGCCTGCGGGGGGCCCGGGCGCGAGGCGCGCAAATTCGTCGTAGAGCTCGAGCAGGCGCGTGCCGGACGCCCTGGCGGCGCCGAGATCGTCGGCGGACGGGCTGCCGGACAGGCCTATGACGCGGCGATCGAAGGCCGTGAGCGCTTCGCCCAAGTCACGTGACAGCCTGAGGACGGGCTCGAAACGGCTCTCGACGGCCCCGACCAGTTCAGCCGTCTCGCTGGTGCTCCGCTGCGCGATTCGCATGCCGACCAGGAACACGCCGAGCACCGCGACGATGGCGAGCGCGAGATAGCTTGCGAGCGACAGCCGGACGCGAAACACGGACGCCCATCGCGGCGTTCCGTCGCCAACCCCCGATTGCCCAGCTTGCCCGGTGTCCATCGGCTGCGTCAGCTCCTCGCCGGCGTCGCGAGGCGGCCATCGCGTGGCCGCCCGCGCGCTGTACCCGTCACATCCCGGGCGGTTGCCTCGGTAATCGGCCGGGTCCGGGGGCGGACACCGGACCAGACCTGCCACGCTACGCCATCCAGGGCCACCGGTTGGGGGTGATGAGTCCGAATTGCGACGAGAGTCGCGATCGGCGGAGACGATGAGAATCGCGGCAGCGGCATCGCCCGGGCGGACGGGCGGAGGACCCCCTGCACGGACTTGACGAAACGTTCCGGGTGGCGGGCCGCACGTCGGCAAAGGGCGGCGCCCTCGTACCCCGGGACGGCGTTCCGGGGCGGGTGGGTCCCGGCGACGCAGGGCCGGCTGCTCCGGGCGTCGCGGACGCGGCACGAGCAGTCGTCGTCACCCGCCGGCCGATCTGCCCGGACGCAGGCCGTATGACGAGCTTGTATCGTTGGGTCGGAGGCGTGGCTGGCGGCCGGTTACCAGGGAAGCGAATAGGTCTTCGTGTTGCAGAAGCTCTTCATCGCTTCGATCACTCCCTCCTTGTAGCCTAGGCCCGAATCCTTGATGCCGCCGAACGGCGTCATCTCGAGGCGGTAGCCCGGCACTTCGCGCACGTTGATGCTGCCGACGTTGAGCTCCTGGACGAAACGCGTGATCAGGTCGAGACGGTTGGTGCACAGTGACGATGACAGGCCGTACGCGGTTCCGTTGGCAATGCGGATCGCCTCGTCGACGGTCTTGAAGCGAATGACGGGCGAGACCGGGCCGAACGTCTCCTGCCGGACGACGGTCATCTCCGGCGCGACGTGGTCGAGCACGGTCGGTGAGTACAGCGCCCCGCGGCGGATGTTGCCGATCAGCAGCCTGGCACCGCCCGCGACCGCCTCATCGACGACTGCCTCGAATCGCCGCGCCGACGCTTCATCGATCACGGTGCCCATGTCCATCGAAGGATCGAATGGGTCGCCGTACTTGACGGCACGAGTCCGCTCGACCAGCAGCTCCACGAAGCGGTCCGCCACGCTCTCCTGTACCAGCATCCGCTTGACGGCCGTGCAGCGCTGGCCCGAGTTCTTGTAGGAGCCGCTCGCCGCCAGGGTAGCTGCTTCCTCGAGGTCCGCGTCCTCGAGCACGATCAGCGGGTCGTTGCCGCCGAGTTCCAGCACCTGGCGCTTGTAGACCGCCTTGGCTGCGATGGTCTTGCCGACGGCGACACCACCCGTGAAAGTCACCAGGTCGACGTCCCGGCTGGTCAACAGTTCGTCGGCCATCTCGGCCGGGTCGCCGGTCAGCACCGAGAGCATCTGCGGAGGCAGACCGGCCTCGTAGAGGATGTCGGCCAGCGCAAAGGCAGTCAGCGGCGTCTTCTCGCTGGGCTTGAGCACGACACGGTTGTTGGTGGCGATTGCAGGGGCCACCTTGTGAATCACCTGGTTCAACGGGTGGTTGAACGGCGTAATCGCCGTGATCGCGCCGAGCAGCGGCTCCCTCATCGTATAGACCTTGCGCCGTTTACCGTGCGCCGTGAGGTCACACGAGAACACCTCGCCGTCGTCCACCAGCGCCTGGTTTGCGGCGAACAGCAGCACGTCACAGGCACGGCCGACCTCGTACTGCGAGTCCTTGAGGCACAGCCCCGACTCGAGCGTGATCAGCCGCGCGAGCGCGTCGCGCCTGGCCGCAACGATGGCTCCCGACTGCATCAGCAGCCGGTAGCGGTCGTATCGCGACAGAGTCGAGCGGTACGCGCGCGCGACCTCCAGCGCCCGCCTGACGTCGTCGGTGGTGGCCTTCGGAACGGTACCGACGAGTTCGGCGGTGTAGGGGTGGCGGACCTCGATGATCCGGCTGCGAGAGACTTTCTCGCCCGCGATGCGCAGCGACTCCCGGATCAACTCGCGCGGCTCGGGCCGGTCGGCTGCGACGGACATTGCGATCTCCTATGCGGCCCGGGCGCTGAGGTTCAGCCCGAGGTCGAACGCGTCGAAATTCCGCCAGCGGCGCGCGCCCGGCTGCCGGCCCAGGGGCCGGTTGACGATCAGCGGAACGGCCTGCTCCGACACGCCGCCGTGTGAGCGCAGCGGCACATCGAGGCCGGACAGGTCGTGCCGGTCGCGGCTGGTCCCGATCGCCGTGTCCTGGCGCGAGACGACCACCAGATCACCGATGCGGTCCGGCGGCAGCTCGAACCGATCCGCCGCTTCGGCCCGCGTCAGGACGGCCTCGATGGCCGGCAGCGCGGCGATGCGGTCGCGCAGCGCGCGCAGGTCCTGGCCGTCCGGCAAGTAGACCAGAGCGAATGATCCGAGCGCGCCGTGGTGCACGACGTACGGGTCGGTGATCGGCAGGATGACGCGGGCCCTGCCCTTTCCCAGCCACTCATCGAGCGCGCCCTGCAGGTATATGACGTTCGGCCGGCCGTCGGCGCCGTGTTTGGCGTTCATGCCGTGATCCGCCGTCAGCACGATCGTGGCGCCGAGTTCGTCGAGCCGCGCCACGTGTCGGTCGATCATGGAGTAGAAGTCGTTCGCCAGCGGGGTGCCGGGAGCCGCCTTGTGCTGGATGTAGTCGGTCGTGGACAGGTACATCAGGTCGGGGCGTTCCCGCTCCATCAGCCGGACGCCCGCAACGAACACGAACTCCGACAGCGCCGCACTGTACACCGAGGGCACCGGCATGCCGACTCGCTCGAGCACGTCGTCGATGCCGTTCTCGGTCAGGGTCACCTGATCGGCCTTCTCGGACGAGAAGCAGATGCCCTTCATCCCGTGGCCGAGGAGCTTGCGCAGCTTGTCCTTGGCGGTGATGACGGCAACGCTGGCACCGGCGTCGGCGAATGCGGCCAGGATCGTTCCGGCCCGCAGGAGGCGCGGGTCATTCATCATGACCTCCTCGCCGCGCTCGGCGTCGAAGAAGTAATTGCCGCAGATCCCATGCACCGACGGCGGCACGCCCGTCACGATCGACAGGTTGTTCGGGTTCGTGAAGCTTGGCATCACGCAGTCCGCCATCAGGCAGGTCCCGGCGCCGGCCAGCAGGCGGCCGAGGAACGGGGCCGCGCCGGCGGCGACCGCGGCGCCGATGTATTCGAACTGGCTGCCGTCGAGGCAGACCACGACGAGCGGCCGGTCCGGCCAACGGTAAGTCCGGCCGTTTACGATCAAGTCGGGATGCACGGTGTCTGCTCCAGCGCGAGTCACGGTCCAGGGCGGCCGTGAAAAATGAAGGACCCTATCTGGCCGCCGCGATCGCGGCGGCCTTGTGCATGCGGGCGCGACTGTCCGCCGCATGGCGGCGGAGCAGGCGGCCGGCCCGCTCGGCATCACCGGCCGCGATGGCCTTGACGACGGCCTTGTGCTCGGTGTTGGAGACCGCGAATCCGCCGCCGTCCTGCAGCCCGCGCAGGCGGAACAGCAGCAGCTCCTTCGTCAGCAACCGGTAGGTCCCGGCCAGGCGGTCATTGCCTGCAAACGCCACCACTCTGTCGTGGAACCTCAGGTTCAGTGCGTGGTAGCGCTTGACGTCACTGCCCGCGGTCGCCTCGTCCATCTCCGCCGCGAGCGCTTTGAGTTCCAAGACCTGCCCCGGCGTCGCGCGCTCCGCGACGCGGCGGCCAATCAACTCGTCGAGCACCTCGCGGACGTCGTAGATCTCGTCCGCCTCGGCCACGGAGACTTCACGCACGAACACGCCGCGGTTCTTTTCCGAGCGAACCAGGCGGCACTCCTCGAGCGCGCGCAGCGCCTCACGCACGGGACCGCGACTGGTGCCGAAACGCAGCGCCAGTTCGCTCTCGTTGATGTGCTCGCCGATCGCGAGCTCGCCGCCCAGGATCAGCTGCTCGATCTCCGCCTGCACGAGCGCGGGCAGGGAACTCGACTGCACGAGCTGCAGCGGCGTCAGGGCGGTACTCGGGAGCATCGCGGCCTCGGCTGGCTGGCGGATGGCGACATCTTAGCTCAATTGCAGATTGTCGACAATATGCAATTGGAGTAGGCTAGTACCAGCCCTGCGGGTGCGCGACGATGGCGATTCCTGCACGGTCCGACGGCGGCCGCCAGGCACTGGGCCCGTTTCCAGATGGAGAGCCGCATGACTGCTGACCCGATCCTGCTCACTCCCGGGCCGCTGACGACGTCGCTGCGCACCAAGCAGAGCATGCTGCGTGACTGGGGCTCGTGGGACGTCGACTTCAATTCGATCACCACGCGGCTGCGCGAGTCGCTGGTCCGCATCATGCACGGACAGGGTACCCACGAATGCGTGCCGCTGCAGGGCAGCGGCACCTTTGCGGTCGAAGCGGCCATCGGCACACTCGTGCCGCGCGCGGGCCACGTGCTCGTTCCCCAAAACGGCGCCTACTGCCAGCGCATCGCGCGTATCTGCAGGGTGCTGGGACGGCGGCTCTCGACGATCGATTATGCCGAGGACGTGCAGGTCCGCCCCGACGACGTCGACCGCCTGCTGACGCAGGACCCGACGATCACCCATGTCGCACTCGTGCACTGCGAGACCAGCACGGGGATCCTCAATCCGCTGCAGGAGATCGCGGCGGCGGTGGCCAGACACGGCAAGGGACTGATCGTCGACGCCATGAGCACGTTCGGGGCCCTCGAAATCGACGCCAGCAGGACGCCCGTCGACGCCGTGGTCGCGGCGTCGGGGAAGTGCCTCGAGGGCGTTCCGGGGATGGGTTTCGTACTGGCGCGCCGGGCGGCGCTCGAGCGCTGCGAAGGCGTCAGCCAGTCGCTGGCGATGGACCTGTACGACCAGTGGACGTACATGACCCGTACCACGCAATGGAGATTTACGCCGCCGACTCACGTGGTGGCGGCGCTGGACGCGGCCCTCGCCCAGTACTTCGCCGAAGGGGGCCTCGCCGCGCGGGGGGCCGCATACGCCGCCAATTGCCGGCAGCTGATCGAGGGGCTGACCGGCCTCGGACTGCGCACCTTCCTGCCGGCCGCCATCCAGGCGCCGATCATCGTGACCGTGCACGCGCCGGATGATGCCCGCTACGAATTCAAGCGCTTCTACAACGCAGTCAAGGAGCGCGGCTACATCCTCTACCCCGGCAAGCTCACGACGGTCGAGACCTTCAGGGTGGGTTGCATGGGGCAGCTCGGCGCTTCGGGCATGCGTGGCCCCGTCGCCGCGATCGGCGCCGGCCTTCGCGACATCGGGATTTCCTCACCCGAGCTCGTGCGCGACATGGTCTGAGGTCCGCACGCGGGCAGCTCATGCGGAGATGGATCCTCGCCCCTGCTGCCCGCGCGCGCGAATGAACGTGCTGCCGGCACGGCGTCACGCGTGAACACCGTCGGTCGGTCCTTGCGGCAGCGCCTCAACCTGTCGCGGATCGCGCTCGCGCATCCACGATTCACGATCGGGGCGTGGTTGCTGATAGCGGTTGGCGGATCGCTCGCGGCATGGACACTGCCGATCGCGCTGTTTCCGGACATCGTCTTCCCCGTGATCGTCGTCAGCGTCGCCGCCGACGGCTTGCCGGTCGAAGCGGTCGAGCGCGACGTCACCGTACCGATCGAACGGCGGCTGCTAGCGGTCGGTGACCGCGGCGTGATCACCTCGACATCGACAGCGCAGCACGCGCTGCTGACCGTGCCTTTCAACGTCGGCGTCAGCATGGAGGACGCGGCGGGCCGTGTGCGGAGTGTGCTACTGGGAGTGCCGCTGCCACCCGCCGCGACGTGGACGATCAGCCGCGTGGACTTGAACGAGTCACCGATCGTGACCTACGCGATCACGCCCGGGGCGACGGCTGCGGCGCTGGACCGGGACGCCGTGGGGCGGCTCGCGTCACGGCTCGGCCGCGTGCCCGGCGTCGCACGCGTCGTCGCCCTCGGCGACGCCCCACCACAACCGGGCTCGCCGCCAACGCGCGTCCGCCTGGACGGACAGCCGGCGCTCGCCCTCGAGGTCGTCAAGCAGGCCGGCGCCAACACGCTCGAGGTGGCGCGCGGCCTGGCAGCCGCAGACCGGGATTCAGGGGTGCACGATGCCCTCCGCGTCGTGTCCGTGCGTGCGGAGGCGCCGTTCATTCGCGAGGCGACCGGCGCCACCTTGGAGGCGTTGTGGATCGCCGTCCTCCTGTCCGTGCTGGTGATCCATCCGTTCCTGGGCAGCACCCGGGCGACCGCGATCGCGGCGCTTGCCATCCCGACCTCGCTGTTCGGAACCCTTCTCACGATGGCCCTTGCAGGGTTCAAGTTCGAGACGATCACGTTGCTCGCGCTTGCGCTCGTCATAGGCATCATCGTCGACGACGCGATCGTCGACGTCGAGAACATCTCCCGCCACCTGCCCGGCGCCGAGTCCCCCGGCCTGGCCGCGCGGCGCGCGACCGACGAAATCGGGCTGACCGTAAGCGCGGCAACTCTCACGATCGCCGCTGTCTTCGTACCGGTCGGCCTGATGGGCGGCGTCGTCGGAACATTCTTTCGGCCGTTCGGTCTGACGATCTCCGCTGCCGTGCTGACATCGCTGCTGGTGGCGCGGACGCTGACGCCCGTTCTTGCCGCGCGCTGGCTCAAGGTTCCCGACGGCCGGCCCCCGCTCGGGCGATGGACGCGATTCAGCGATGCCTATCGGCGCGTCCTGCAGTGGTCACTCCGGCATCCAGCCTCGGTGCTCGCGACGGCCGCAGTCAGCTTGGGCGCCGGAGTGGCCGTCATTCCGTTGATTCCGCAAGGGTTCATCCCGGCGCTCGACCGCGGCGAGTTCGAAGTGCACTTCTCCATCGCGACCGGCTCCGGCCTTGCGGCTGCCGACGACGCGGCGTCGCGGCTTGCCCGGCTCGCCGGCGCCGACCGCGACGTGCTCCAGGTCCTGTCCGTAGCCGGTACCGCGGAGGGCGACCCCGACCGCGGCGTCCTGCGAGTCGCACTCCGGCCGGATCGCACGTCCACGACCAGGGCTGTCGAGGCCCGATTGCGCCGGACGCTCGGGTATGACGCCGCGCTTCGGGTGAGCATCGACAACGTTCCAATCATCGCGGTCGCGGCGCAGCAACCGCTCGCCGTGACGCTCACAAGCGAGGACCCGAGCGCGCTAGCGGGTGCGGCGAAGGACGTCGCACGACTGATGTCCGGTTGGCCCGACGTTGCGGATCTCGCAATCGCAGGCGCAGGTCCGGATGGCGACGGGACGTGGCTGCGGCGCGACGGGCACCCGGCGGTCGTCGTGCGCGGCAACCTGACGGGGCGCAGCGCGCTCGGGGCAATCAGCACGCGAGTCCTGGTCGACGTGCCGAAGGTCCTTCCGCCTGGCGTCGGCCTCGCCCTGGCGGGCGAATCGGCGCAGGCCGCCGAGGTGTTCGGTCATTTCGCGACGGCACTGACGCTGGCGGTCATCGGTGTCGTCGTGGTGCTGCTCATTCTGTTTCGCAGCTGGCAGGATCCAGTGGCGATCGCGATCGCCCTGCCGTTGTCAGTCGTGGGCGCGATGCTCGGCCTGTTTGTCGCCCGCAGCGACTTCGGAATTGTGTCGTTGCTAGGGCTCGTGTTTCTCGCCGGCCTCGTGAACAAGAACGCGATCATCCTGGTCGACCGAATCAACCAGCAGCGGGCCGCCGGCCTCGATCGCGATGCGGCGATCTTGGACGCCGGGCCGGTGCGACTACGGCCGATTGCGATGACCACGGCTGCGGCCGTACTCGGCATCCTGCCGATTGCGCTCGGCTTCGGAGCCGGAGCCGAGTTGCGCGCCCCGATGGCGGTCGCGATCATCGGCGGGCTGCTCACCTCGACGCTGCTGAGTCTCATCGTCGTGCCGGTCGTCTACCAGCTTCTCGATCGGTTACGGCCGCGATTCGCGGAGTCCGGCGCACGCTAATGTGACGCTGCCCACCGTCCCCCGGCGAACCGCCTCACCGACGCTCCTGCGATGCATGGCCCGGCGATCGATCGCCTCGGCCGCGGCATCGCCGGGCCGTGCCGCGCCGCGGCAACACGCAGGCGCGACAACTGCGTGGGTTCGGGTCTAAATGGAGCACCGGATGCTCGGAAGGCACCCCGCGGGCCGCCGGAACCGAGCCATGCGGCCAGGAGTCGCCCGTCATGTTGCGAGACTATGCCCGCCTGGTCACTTTCGCGTGCGGCCTGCTGGTCGGCGTGCAGGTGCCTGGCTTCGTCGACCAGTACGCGAAACGCGTCAGCGCACACTACATTGAGGCGCAACGGAGCTTCAGCGGATTTCGCGCGACCGCCGACCAGTTTTTCCATGGCAGCGTCGCGGCGCTCATCGCCCATCATCGATCGAGCGGTGAGCCGGTATTCATCGACGAGGCGAAGACGATCCAGGGTCTTCAGGATCGCCTGGTTGCATTGGAAGCAGAGCACGCCGCCCTGCAGGGGTCGCTCCTTCGCCAGATCTTCCACGTCGCACTGGCATCGGACCGTGAGATCCTCTCCGAAACCACTGCCGCGTACTCGTATACGGTGCCACTTGCCCCTGCAGCGATGATCTGCGGAGTGACGATCGGATTTGGGTTCGCGTTATTGGTCGAAGCCTTGCTCCTCGGCGCACTGCGACTCCTGGGCCTCCCGCGACGCCGCTCATTACAAAACGCCGGGCACCGAGGCACGCATCGGGTCTGACCATCGCCGATCGAGGATTGGCGCACTACGGAGCGGGACGCGATCCCCGCTCAATCGATCCCCGGTCGCGCCAACCCATTGATTTTTCTGGTACGCGATGACGCGACGGACGGCTCGTGACACTCAGGAGAATTAAGTAGGCTCGGGAGCAACCGCACGTCGCCCGGATCGGGTCGTCGCGATAACGATTCGCCTTCGCAGTACGGGACAGCCCGGCCTGCAAGCGCGGTTGCCGGGGCGCGTCGTTGCGCTGCAAAAGTCAGCGCGTTCATCCGTTTTGCAGCGCAGCAGCAGTTGGCCTCGACGGGCGGACCGAACGGTAATAAGTTTCGTTCCCGTCCGGTCGTATGATAGCGACGACGGGGCGGCTTGCTCGCGTCGTTCGAAGCATCTCCCAGATCCCAATCAAGAAGGAACCTTCGTATGTTGACCTCAAAGAGCGTCTCTGGAGCCGCGATTGCCACGGCCGCCGCGTTGCTGTTCAGCGCCGCGGTGATCACGACCGCGTCGGCGGAAGAGGCGAAGATGCATTGTGATGGCGCCAACGCCTGCAAGGGCCAGTCCAGCTGCAAGGGCGCGACGAATTCCTGCAAGGGCCAGAATTCGTGCAAG
Source organism: Pseudomonadota bacterium (assembly GCA_025351005.1). Classification (GTDB taxonomy): domain Bacteria; phylum Pseudomonadota; class Gammaproteobacteria; order Steroidobacterales; family Steroidobacteraceae; genus CAIKZZ01. Next base: position 15,613 of record JANXWS010000040.1, read on the forward strand.
GGCAAGGGCTGGAGCGAGATGAGCAAGAAGGATTGCGACGCTGCCAAGGCGCCGAAGAAGGGCTGAGACCAACTGACAACCCGTGGGTGGGGGTTCCGCCCTCACCCACGGATCAGTCATCGAGGCCGCAATCCCGCCGGTCGGGTTGCGACGCCCAGGCTCAGGTCGCAGCGTTATCCGTCTCTGGCGCCTGCCACCGTTCCAGCAGCCGGTCGACGGACACCACTCCGGCTCCTGCAATCGCGAGCCAGAGAAACAGCGCCAGATACGAGAATTCCTCGAAACCTAGCAGAGTTTCGAGCGAGTCGATCTGATCCAGCTTTGCGCTCCAGATGGCGACGATCATCGTCACGCCAAGCGCGCCCGCTGAGATGCGCGTCAGCAGCCCGAGCAACAGGAAGAGACCGCCGAAGAGCTCGACGCCCGACACGAACGGGGCCAGGGCGTTCGGGAACGGAATTCCCCAGCCGACAAAGTTGTCGGTGATCTGTGGCAGGTTGTTGAGCTTGCCCCAGCCACTCCACATGAAGACCCAGCCGACAGTGACCCGCGCGAACAGCGGCGCGAGCCATTGGAGAGGACGCGCCGTCCGCTCCGGCCAACTTATGAGGACATCGACGAGTATTTTCATGTTCGCTCCGTTGTTGTTGTGGCGCTGCGCCCTGCCCCGTCGCTAGAGGTTTCCCGTACGCGGACGCAACGCGTTGCTGATGACCGACACCGTGCAGGGGAGTCTACTATCTGCCCGTGTGCGATCAGGGGGAGCCTGCGCCTGAACAGGGCGGGCGCCTCGGCTACAATCCCGGATGCAGCGCGGGTCCGCGCCGCCGCATCCATTCCTTCCGTCCCCCGGATCAGAAGGCACCGTTCGCTCCCATGAAATCGCTGCGTGCCATTGCCGTTATCGCGCTCGCCGCGCTGCTGGCGACGTCGGTGTACGGCTGGTGGGCGACGGCACCAACGGTGGCCCCATCCCGCCACTCGCGTGCGCTCGCCGCGGCCCCGCAACCGCTCGTCGACTCGAGTGCGCTCGATGCCGCCAACAAGCTGCGGTCGCTGGCGGGGACACCGGAGGACCAGCGTCTGGCCGAAGACGCCGTGAGCGCGGCCGACCATCTGCTCGACCTCGCGTTCGCGGCCGCGCTGCGCGAAGCGACCGAACACCCGCCACCACCCAATGCGGCGACGCGCGCTGCCCAGACGCAGCTCGATGCGGCCGCACAGCAGCTCGTGGCGGACAACCTCGAGGTGGAGCGGCTCGCCGAGGCGGTCGCCAAGAGAAAGGGCAAAGGTGGTACCGACCGGGAGGCGGAGGCCGAGGGCGAACTCGCGCTCGCGCAATCGAAGTTCGAGGTCGACCAGTACGAGTTCGGACAGGCTGGCAACGCACTCATCGAGGCCGGCGGCGACATGCGAGGTCGGATTCAGGCGCTCGTGGCCGAACACCAGGCGGTATCGCCCAAGGCGGCGACGCCGATCGCCGAGGCTCCGATCAAGCCCGGCCTCGTGAATCTCGCCCGGCAGTGGCTCACGCTGCAGCACAAGGAAAGAGCGCTTAATTCCGCCCGGGCCCAGGTCGCGGACGCGCTCGCCGCGCTTGCCGTCGCCCGTGATTCGGCAGCCCAGCGGATCGCTGCGCTGCGGACGAGCGCATCCAGCCAGGCCGAGGGCCGCGAGGGCGGTGCGCCGCCGCGCGACCGGTCGGCGGAGCTGCTCGCGAGCACGCAGCAGATCGCGGCGGACCACAAGGCGCTCGCGAGCTTGGACGAGCGTCGCAGCGCCGAACAGCAACTGGCCAAAGTCTATGACGAATGGCTCGCGCTGGCCGCACGCCAGGCGGCGGCTGCACTCCACGGCATTTTGTTCGCGGTCGCGATCATCGCCGGCGTGTGCCTGCTGCTGTTGTTCGTCGGCAGCTGGCTCGACGCCGCACTTGGCCGGCTGCGCCTGGACCGCCGTCAGGTCGAGACGCTGCGCGCGGTGACGACCGTCGTGCTGCAGGTCGCGGCGGTGTTGTTCGTCCTGGTAGTCATTTTCGGGCCGCCAGGCCAGCTCGGCACGTTCCTCGGCCTCGCCGGCGCGGGCCTCACCGTCGCGCTCAAGGACTTCATCGTCGCATTCATCGGCTGGTTCGTACTGATGGGGAAGAACGGCATCCGCCTCGGCGACTGGGTGGAAATCAACGGCGTCGCCGGCGAGGTTGTCGAGCTCGGCATGTTCCATACGGTGCTGCTCGAGACGGGCAACTGGGCTGATTCCGGTCATCCGACCGGCCGTCGCGTCACCTTCACCAACAGCTTCGCGATCCAGGGCTATTACTTCAATTTCTCGACGAGCGGCCAATGGCTCTGGGACGAGTTGCAGCTCGTCGTCCCGTTGGGCCAGGATCTGTACGCCATCGTTGATGCAATCAGCAAGAAGGTCCAGGAGGCAACTGCCGCGAACGTGCGTCTTGCCGAGGAGGAGTGGCACCGGGCCGCTCCAATGCGAAAAGTCACCGCGGTGTCGGCCGCACCTGCCATAAACGTGAAGCCCGTCGTCGGCGGCACCGAGATTCTGTTGCGGTACATCGCAAAGGCCAGCGAACGCTATCAGCTGCGGGCCACCCTCTACCAGGCCGCCGTCGACCTGCTCGCCCAGAAGCCAACCGACGCTACGCGCTGATCAGGGGGCGACCCAGGTCACCGGACTCCGGCCACCGTGGCCTGGCGGAAGGGCTTCCGAAAATCGAAGCGTCACGAGTCGGTTGGCGAATGGTTTGATACCGGCCGGCCGCTGCCGACGTTGAACGAACCCGAGACGCGGGCGACCGGCCAAGAGTCATTCGTTTTCGGCACGTTTAATCTATTCTATTGGCAGACCGCTCTCGGGTCGCCGCCCGGCGCGGTAATCGACGTACCCAGCCAAGCCTTCAGGGTCGGGCGGGTCCGGGCTGCCGCCACTATCGGCGGATGTAGGAGAAACATCGATGCGCATCGCCATCATCGGCCAGCAGGACTTCGGCAAGGCCGTGTTGCACGCCTTCCTCGATCGTGGCGACGAGGTGGCGGGCGTGTTCTGTGCTCCGGAGAAGGTCGGCGCGAAGCCCGATCCCCTGAAGCTGGCGGCCCAGGAGCGCGGTGTACGGCTCCACCAGCTGTCGTCGCTGAAGACCGACGATGCCCGCGCGGCCCTGAGCGACCTCGACGTCGAACTCGGGGTGATGGCCTTCGTTCTGCAGTTCGTGCCGCAGGAGTTCGCCAAGGTCCCCCGGCACGGAATGATCCAATATCACCCGTCACTTCTGCCGCGCTACCGGGGCCCGAGTTCCATCAACTGGCCCATCATTCGCGGCGAATCGCGTACCGGACTGACGATTTTTCGCCCAACCGACGGTCTGGACGAGGGCCCTGTCATCCTCCAGAAGGAGACGTTGATCGGAGCGGATGACACGCTCGGCACCGTCTATTTCGATCGCCTCTTTCCGATGGGAGTGGCGGCGCTGGTCGAGGCCGCCGAACTCGTGATCAGCGGGCGCGCCACCGAAACCGTCCAGGATGAGTCCGCGGCAAGCTATGAAGGCTGGTGCCAGGCGGCCGAAGCCCTGATCAACTGGCACAACCACGTCGACGTGGTCTACGACCTGATCCGCGGCTGCAATCCGGCGCCCGGTGCCTGGACGCTCCTCAACGGCAAGAAACTGCAGCTGTTCGACGCGCGGCGCCACGCGGCGCGTACCTTCTCGCAGGTCAAGGGGCCGATCGGCACCGTCACGGCCATTGGCACAGAAAGCATGTTCGTGATGGCACAGGGCGGCCAGATCGAGGCCTTGAGGGTCCGGCACGAAGACGGCAAGAAGATGGCCGCGGCGCAATTCTGCACGGAGGCTGGAGTCCGCGTCGGCACGCGTTTCGGCTCGTAAAGACGCCGGGGCGAAGCCGCTGCGCCGCCGGCACCGGCGGGCGGGGTTGCGCGGCCACCTGCTCTGCCACCTCCGGAGAGATGGCGCTCCGCCGACTCTCGCCCCAGGCTGCCGCGGCCGCCGTCGCTTACGAGACCGGGTCGCCCCGGTACCGCGCCTTCACTGCGAAGACGAGGTCGCGCAGGAATTTCTTGTCGTAGGCGCGCAGCAAGTGCTGCTGACTGCTCTCGACGTAGGCGGTCACGGGATCCCTGTCGCCCGTCACACCGAGCAGCTGGCGATACGTGTCCACGTCCCACCGCCACGGCAGCTCCAGCTCCGAAAACGCGAAGTTATAGGCACGCAGCTCCGCGGTGATCGGGTCGGTTCCGGCGTGGTTGCGGTGCAGAGGGTTCGCCACGGCTGACTCCTGTCGCGACGCATATCGCACGTCAAAAAACGTCGTCATCCAGTCTGCATCAGGCCATACGGGTGACCAAAAGAAAAATGAAAGTTATCTATCGCGACCATATGAAATTTGGAATACATTGGCGGAACCTCAGGGGCGCCGATGAAACACATCACGCTGCGGCAGCTGCGGGTCTTCGAGGCGGCCGTCCGGCACATGAACTTCTCGCGCGCGGCGGAAGAACTGCACATGACGCAGCCCGCCGTGTCGACCCAGATAAAGGACCTGGCGGCAGGGGTCGGCCTGCCATTGTTCGAGCGGATCGGGCGCACGGCATACCTGACTGCCGCCGGCAAGGAGATGCTGCAGTGCGCCAGAGCCATCACGCAGCGAGTCAAGGAGGCAGAGGACGGCGTGGCGCAGTTGAAGGGCGTGACGGGAGGACGCCTGAACGTGGCGGTGATCAGCGCCGGTGACTACTTTTTCCCGCGCGTGCTCGCAGCGTTCGCGTCCCGCCACCCGGGCGTGACGCTCAACCTGACGGTTCACAACCGCGAAGGTCTGCTGCGCGAGCTCGCCGACAATCTCACCGACCTGGCCGTCATGGTGCGTCCGCCCGCTGACGCCGACATCGTCGCGCAGGCCTTCGCACCGCACCCGTACGTCATCGTCGCGCCACCGGACCATCCGCTGGCCGGCGCACGACGGATTCCCCGGCTGGCGCTCAACCGGGAACATTTCATCCAGAGGGAGCGCGGTTCCGATACGTGGATTTCGATGCGTGAGGTATTCGGCCGGCAGTTCGGCCGCCTCCGAGTCACGATGCAGCTTCGCAGTGCCGAGACCATCAAGCAGGCCGTCGTCGCCGGAATGGGAATCGCGTTCCTGTCAGCACACACCATTGGCCTCGAGCTGCAGGCCGGACACCTGGTCGTGCTCGATGTGCTGGGCTTTCCGGCCATGCTCAACTGGTACTTGGTGCACAACCGCACCAAGCGGCTGCCGCCCGTCGCTGTGGCATTCAGCGACTTCCTGTTGCGGGAAGGCGCGACGCTGATCGAGCGGCTGGTCCGTTTTGAAATTCGCGGGCTCGTGCGGGATAGGGAACGGCTCCGCGAGCCCATGGCCACCGGCAGGACCCGAAGATCGGCGGCTCGCCCGTCACGGTAGGTCCTACCGGGAGCCAGGGCGGTCCTGATCGCCCCGAGACGTTCGATCGGTCGTCACGGAGATGCGTGCCACGCGTGCAATGACGCCGCGACCCTCAGTCCAGAAAGTCGCAGTAGCGCTCGACGTGGGTTGCGAGGTCAAGCGTGTGCTGCCGCGTCAGTCTCTCGGCAAGCTCTGTGTCACGGCGCTCGAGCGCCTCGATGATCTTGAGGTGATCGACGATCGAGCGCGAGGCGCGATCGTTCTGCGAAATGGTCGCCTTGCGAATCGCCCGTACGTGGATAAAGAGGTTCTTGGTCGCCGCTGCAATCAGCCGCGAGCCACCGAGCTTGATGATCTTCTGGTGAAACGCAATGTTGGCATCGGAATACTCGCCGATGTGCTCCGCCGGCGGCGAATTCTCGAACTCGTCGAACAGGTGTCGCAGTTTGCCGATTTCGGCATCCGACGCATGCAGCGTGGCAAGGCGCGCCGACATGCTCTCGAGCGCCGCCCACATCTGAATCATCTCGATCATCTCGCGCTTCGACTTGCGGACGATGAAGATTCCGCGCCGCGGGACGGTGCGCAGAAATCCTTCCTGCTCGAGGATCGACAGGGCCTCCCGCACCGGCGTGCGGCTGACGCCGAGCGCGGCGGTCAGCTGGCGCTCATCAAGTCGAATATCCTGCCGGCCGTTATAAATGTCGGTCGCCGCGATGGCCTCCTTCAGCAGCGCGTAGGCCTGGTCGCGGAGGCTGGTCGCGTTCAATGGCGGCAGCGTCAAGGGCGCGGCCGACCGTGTCCGTCGCGCCGGTCTGGTGATTGCTCTCATCCTCTCCCCTTCGCCGTCGCGTCCCTTGCCGGCGATCTCAGACAATCTACCGACTTCGCATTCCGGGGACCGGATTGTTCGAGTTCCGCCGGATCACGGTGACCTGGCGCCGGTATTGCAAGACGAAGGAGCGTGGGCCGGCACCCGCGATCGACGCGGCGCCAGCTGTCCCGGTGTCCCCGCCGCCGACGTGCCACGCGCTGAAAAGACCACCGGCCCGGCGTTGCCCAGTGCGCTCGAACTCCTCCCATCCGCAGCCGCCTGCTGCGGCGCATCATCGTGGTCCGACGAAATCAAAGAGACCGACCGTGGATTTTCTGCCGTGGCGGCGTAACACGAATGCGCCCCGCCGCGCCGAGACACCGGCGCGCTCAATTCCTCCACACAGCCTTGATTCCCGTCGCGACCGCATCTCCCGACGCGAGTCTTGAATCGCTGCTGGTATGATGTTGACAGGATTTGATATATCACATAGGGTCGATCGGAGCCACAGATCCGCTGTTTTTTGGCGGGTCGTTCGCGGGGGTCGAGTGCGATCGGTCTGTGGAGACGTCTGCCCATGGACGCCGGGGCTTCGCAGCGGCGAAGCGCGGTCGGTTGGCACCGAACCATGGCCGCGCCCGGACACCGAGTCCGCAGCGCAATAACGACAAACGACTGCGCCATCTGACGAGGGGAAAACAAATGAACGCAACCTCCGGCCAGCATGCGAAATCGCCATTGGCCAATCCGTGGGTACAACTGATCATCGGTGTCACCTGCATGGTGATGATCGCCAACCTTCAGTACGGCTGGACGTTCTTCGTTCCGGAAATCCAGAAGAAGTTCGGCTGGGATCGCTCCGCGATCCAGGTCGCGTTCACTCTGTTCGTGCTTCTCGAGACGTGGCTGGTCCCGATCGAGGGCTGGTTCGTCGACAAGTACGGCCCGCGGATCGTGATCTTCGCTGGCGGCGTGCTGTGCGGGATTGGGTGGATCCTGAACTCGCGCGCGGACTCGCTGCAGATGTTCTATATCGCGCAGGTGATCGCCGGTATAGGCGCTGGCGGCGTCTACGGTACGTGCATCGGTAACGCGCTGAAATGGTTTCCCGGTCGGCGCGGCCTGGCCGCGGGAATCACGGCGGGCGGCTTCGGCTTCGGTTCCGCCCTCACGGTCATTCCGATCCAGGCGATGATCAAGGACAGCGGCTTCCAGGCTACGTTCTTCAACTTCGGCCTTGGCCAGGGAATCATCATCTGCATCCTCGCGTTCATCATGTTCGCCCCCAAGCCCGGGCAGGTGCCGGAGGTGATCAACAAGGACGCGGTCCAGCAGAGCCGCCGGCAGTTTGCCCCCAACGAAATCATCGGACCCAATTCGTGGTGGATCGTCGGCGCGATCATCGCGCTGGTCGCGGGCATCGGAATGGCGGCGAGCGGCTACACGTTCTACATCCCACTCGCGCTGGCCGCGCTGATCTTCGCGTACGGCGGCTATGTCGTCTGGACCAAGGGCCAGCCGGTGTTCACCCTGATGTACCTGATGTTCGTGCTGGTCGGTGCCGGTGGACTGATCGTGACCGCAAACCTAGCCCCGATTGCGCAGGACCTGAAAGTCGCCAAGGTGGGTGTGACGCTGATGTGGCTTACGATGCCGGCGCTCACCTTCGCCGCGACTCTCGATCGCATTCTGAACGGCCTGACGCGGCCGTTTTTCGGCTGGGTGTCCGACCACCTGGGGCGCGAAAACACGATGTTTGTTGCGTTCTTCCTCGAGGGGGTCGGCATCTTTGCGCTCTACCGGCTCGGCGCCGACCCGGTGTGGTTCGTCATCCTGAGCGGCTTGGTGTTTTTCGCCTGGGGCGAGATCTACAGCCTGTTTCCGACGACCTGCACCGACACCTTCGGTACCAAGTTCGCGACCACGAATGCCGGGCTGCTGTACACGGCCAAGGGAACTGCCGCGTTGCTCGTGCCCTACGCGAGTTCGATCCAGAAGGCGACTGGCAGCTGGGACACCGTGTTTCTCATTGCGGCCGGCGCAAACATGATCGCGGCCGTACTGGCGCTCACTCTGCTGAAGCCGTGGCGGCGCACCGTGGTCGCCGCGAACGATCGCGCCAGCGGAGGCGTTCCGGTTCCGGGCTCGCAGCCGGCCTGACGCAGATCGAGCCGTCCCTAGCCCGCCCTGCGGGACCCGGCGCCGCGGTCGCAGGCGGCGGGCCCGAGCACGGCTGCTGTCCGAGTTCGTGCGATTCCTGCGACCTTGAAGGAAGGAGCCATGACTGAAGCCGTCGCCAAGTCCCGCGAGACGTCCACTGCGGACGATACGCTGAAGGCGAAGACCCGCGACGCGAGTGTCATCTCCGGCGGCCATCTCGTCGCCCGGGCGTTGAAGAACGAAGGCGTCGACACGATCTTCACGCTCTGCGGTGGCCACATCATCGACATCTACGATGGCTGCATCGACGAAGGCATCCGGATCATCGACGTCCGCCACGAGCAGGTCGCGGCGCACGCCGCGGACGGCTACGCACGCCAGACGGGGGCGCTCGGCTGCGTAGTGACGACCGCCGGGCCCGGCTGTACCAATGCCGTGACGGGCATCGCGACGGCGTTTCGATCCGAGAGCGCGATCCTGCACATCGGCGGCCAGGGCGCGCTGACCCAGCACAGAATGGGCTCACTTCAGGACCTTCCCCACGTCGACCTGATGTCGCCGATCACGAAGTTCGCGGCGACGGTCCCGGCCACCGAGCGCGTCGCCGACATGATCTCGATGGCGGCCCGGGAGGCCTTCGCCGGCGCGGGCGGGCCGGTCTACCTCGAGATTCCGCGCGACGTGCTCGATCGTGAGGTGCCGGTCGAAAAGGCGATCGTGCCGCAGCCCGGCCACTACCGGGCGTCCACGCGCTCGATCGGCGACCCGAAAGACATCGAACGGCTTGCGGACATCCTCGTCAACTCCGAGCGCCCCGCCATCCTCTACGGCCAGCAGGTGTGGGCCGCGCGTGGCCATCAGGAAGCGATCGCGCTGCTGCGGGGGCTCGACATTCCAGGCTACTTCAACGGCGGCAGCCGCGGCCTGCTGCCACCGGGCGATCCCCACCACTTCGATCGCACGCGCAGCACGGCGTTTTCGGATGCGGACGTCATCGTCATCGTCGGTACTCCTTTCGACTTCCGCATGGGCTATGGCAAGCGCATCAGCAAGAAGCTGACGCTGGTGCAGATCGACATGGACTACCGCACGGTCGGCAAGAACCGCGACATCACGCTCGGGCTGGTCGGCGATCCCGGCGCAATCCTCGGCGCGGTGCTGCAGGCGGCGACCGGCCGGCTCAAGCAGGACAAGCGCCAGGCTCGCCAGGGCTGGATGAAGAGGCTGAGCGAAGCCGAGGCCGTGGCGACCGACAAGCTGATGCCGCTGTTCAAGTCGGAGAGCACGCCGATCCATCCGTACCGCGTCGCCTACGAACTGAACGAATTCCTCGCCGATAACACGATCTATATCGGCGATGGCGGCGACGTCGTGACTATTTCCGCCCAGGCGGTTCGCCCGCGCCGGCCGGGTCAGTGGATGGACCCCGGCGCGCTGGGCGCGCTCGGCGTCGGCACCGGCTTCGCCATCGCCGCCGGCCTCGCGCACCCCGCCAAGGAAGTGCTCTGCTACTACGGCGACGGCTCCTTCGGCATGACCGCATTCGACATGGAGACAGCCAATCGCTTCGGCGTGCCGTACATCGCCGTCATCGGCAACAACTCGGCGATGAACCAGATCCGCTACGGGCAACTGGCGAAGTACGGCGAGGCTCGCGGCAATGTCGGCAATCTGCTGGGCGACGTCCCGTTCAGCAGGTTCGGCGAGATGCTCGGCGGCTATGGCGAGGAAGTGCGCGACGCGGCACAGATTGCCCCGGCGCTGCGGCGAGCGCGCGAGTCCGTGCAACGCCTTCGGCGGTCCGCGGTAATCAATATCTGGGTCGACCCGCGCGAGTACGCGCCGGGTACCAAAAATCAGACGATGTACAAGTAATCGACCGACGGAGGATGGTGATGGGCAAGGCGCTGGACGGCGTCCGCATACTCGACTTCACGCACGTGCAGTCGGGTCCGACGTGCACGCAGCTGCTGGCGTGGTTTGGAGCAGACGTCATCAAGGTCGAGCGGGCCGGCGCTGGCGACATCACGCGCGAGCAGCTGCGCGACATTCCGGACGTTGACAGCCTGTACTTCACGATGCTCAACCACAACAAGCGCTCGATTACGCTCGACACCAAGACTCCGAATGGCAAGGCGGTTCTCGAGCGGCTCGTCAAGTACTGCGACGTGCTCGTCGAGAATTTTGCCCCGGGTGCCCTCGACCGGATGGGCTTCAGCTGGGAGCGAATCCAGGAGCTCAATCCCAGGATGATCGTGGCTTCCGTCAAGGGCTTCGGTCCCGGACCGTACGAGGACTGCAAGGTCTACGAGAACGTTGCCCAATGCGCCGGCGGATCCGCATCGACGACCGGCTTTGACGATGGCCCGCCGCTCGTCACGGGCGCCCAGATCGGCGACAGCGGCACCGGCCTGCATCTGGCCCTGGGCATCGTCTGCGCGCTGTACCAGCGCAGGAGCAGCGGCCGCGGCCAGAAAGTGCTGGCAGCGATGCAGGACGGCGTGCTCAACCTCTGCCGCGTCAAGTTGCGCGACCAGCAGCGGCTTGCGCGGACGGGCGTGATGAAGGAGTACCCCCAGTTTCCGAACAGCCCTTTCAGTTCGGCGGTACCGCGCGCCGGCAACGCGTCCGGTGGCGGGCAGCCAGGCTGGATCGTGAAATGCAAGGGCTGGGAGACCGATCCGAATGCGTACCTGTATTTCATTGCCCAGGCGCCGGTCTGGAAGGAGATCTGCCGGGTGATCGGCAGGGAGGACTGGATAACCGACCCGGATTACGCGACCCCGAGCGCGCGACTGCCGAGACTGAAGCAGGTCTTCGCCGTCGTCGAGGCCTGGACCGTCACGAAGACCAAGTTCGAGGCCATGGACGAGTTCAACCGTCACGATATTCCGTGCGGTCCCATCCTCTCGATGGAGGAGCTTGCGGCCGAGCCGTCGCTGCGGGCAAGCGGGACGATCGTCGAGGTCGACCATCCGACCCGCGGGAAATATCTCTCGGTCGGCAATCCCATCAAAATGTCGGACAGCATGACCGACGTCAAGCGATCACCGCTGCTTGGCGAGCACACGCACGAAGTGCTGGCGGAGCTCGGTCTCGGGGATGCGGAGATCGAGGCGCTGCGCGCCGAGAAAGTCATCTGAGGGCGCGGAGCAAGACCGGCCGCGCGAGGGCGATCAATTGGAACTTGTGGTCGATGAGAATAACGACGACTGGCTGAATACACTGACTCGAGGAGGGTAGATCAATGCAAATCAGGAGCAAGGCCCGGCCGATGCTGGCGGCTTTCGCGGCGATGGCGACGATCCTGGCCGGCGTCGGATACGGGAGCGCAGCGCTCGCCGACGACTCGGCGCTCGCCGAGCAAGTCAAAATCCTAATGCAGCGGGTCGAGGACCTCACCAAGGAAGTGCAGAGCCTCAAGAAGCAACCCGCCGCGGCGCCGGCGCCGGCCCAGGTGGCGGCGGCGGCGCCGGCCGCGAAGCCGGCGGCCCCGGCGGAACCGAAGTTCGATGCGTTCCTCAAGGGCATCTACGGGGTGCTCGACGTTTCGTTCGACGACGCCACGAAGGGCATGAACGGCATGGTCGCGCACCATTTCGGCCAGGACGCGAATGGCAACTGGGTCGTCACCGGCGACAAGGGCGGCAACTGCTCGGAGTTGGCCCCCGCCGCCGCGCCGGCACGCACGCCGTGCGGCCGGGTCGGCTACCTGCCGGCGCTCTCGACCAACAAGTCGCAGATCGGCATTCGCGGCTCGCACCAGATCGGCACGTCGAACACGAACTTTATCTACCAGGTGGAGACGTCGCTGGGCATCGCGTCTGGCGCGGACCTGCGGACGTCGAACACCCGGCAATCAAACGTCGTCACCGGAGCGATCGGCCTCGGCGACACCTTCGTCGGGCTGCAGGGCAAGGACTGGGGCCGGGTCAAGGTCGGCAGCTTCTACTCGCCGTACAAGAAAGCCACGGACGTCATGAACCCGTTCTCCGGCATGCTGGGTGACTACGCCGTCGTCATGGGCAATTCGGGTGGCGACAATCGCGTCGAGTTCGGCACGCGTCTCAACCACTCGATTGCGTACGAGTCGTCGAAGTGGAGCGGCTTCAGCTTCGACCTGCTGTGGTCGCCCGGCCAGAATCGGACGTACGACAATATCATCCAGTCGGAAGGAGCCGGGGACTGCACTGGCGGCAACATGCCCGGCAGCGGCAACCTGATGATCGGTTGCGACGACGGCGGCTTCGGCGATGCCTTCAGCGTCGCACTCAAGTACGAATTCGGCGGCTTCTACGGCACGGCCGCCTACGAAGTGCACAAGGACGTCAACCGCAATAGCGACGGTATCGGCGCGAACAACCCGAGCTATGGAAACCTGTACACGGGTGGCCCCGGCGGGACCGCGATCAATTGCGACCCCAACCTCGACTGCGCGACCTTCAACGACCTCGTTGCGGAGTTCCCGGGTTACGGCGGTGTCGCCTCACCGGGATATCTCACGGACATCGGCAACGAGACCGCGCTCAAGGTCGGCGTGCAATACAAGTTCGGGATCCCGCTCACCGTCAGCGCGATCTGGGAGCGCCTGCACCGCAGCATCCCTGCCGCGCTTGAGTTCCAGAACGAGCGGACTCGGAACAATGCGACGTGGTTTGCCGCGACGTACGACCTCACCGGGAACGACAACTTCAGCGTCGGCTGGGCGCACGCAGGCCGGACGCCGGGAGATCCGGGCGGCCAGCACAACTACAATCCGGGGACGACGGACGACAGTGCCAACATGTACACGGCGGCGTGGAAGCACAAGTTCGACAAGCAGCTGTACTGGTACGTGGACTGGGCGGTGACGGTCAATCACGGCAACGTCCACTACGACCTCGGTGCCGGCGGCCGCGCGCTCACGACCGACTGCCACGATGGCACGCACACTCCGGTCACGGACTACTCGAGCTTCGGCCCGACGACCTGGGGCGGTTGCCGCATCGAGGGGTTCTCGACAGGTCTCAACTACAAGTTCTAATGCCCCGACCGGTTCACCGCAGATTCCCGAGGCTGGGCCTCGCTGCGGTGAACCGGGGCGTTGCATCGCTGCCTGACGGCGGCGCCGAGTCCGGCTCGGTGCCCCGCGGCCGCGGGTAAGGGCCAATCGCCGTCGTCGGCCTTCGGGATCGACCTTGTCCGCCCGCCGATGTCATTCCCGCACCAGCAGCGCTGGCTCCGCAGGCGACGGTTTGCTGCCCTGCATCGATCCAAGGTCGGCCTCACTGGCCGCGGCAGTTACGGAAGACAGCGGAAAGTAATCCCTGTCGTACGTCATGATGTGATTGACGACGACCTCGGTTGCGAGGAACTCGACGAGCGCCCCGATTCCGCAGGGCGCGGAGCGCCGCGCCCCGAAGCCGCCGGCTACGGGCTGTCGTTGCCGTCGATCCACGTCCGGCGGACGTGCAGCGTATCGTCGAGCAGAGCGAAGTTGGCGCGATAGCCCGGGGCGATGCGGCCGAGCTCATGGCCGAGTCCGAGGAACTCGGCCGGGTACTCGCTCGCCATGCGCACCGCCTCGGCGAGCTCGAGGCCGAGTAGCGCGACCGTATTGCGGACGGCCGTCGCCATGTCGAGCGAGGTGCCCGCGAGCGTGCCGTGCTCGTCGACGCAGACGCCGTCGACCAGCCTGATCGTGCGACCCTGCAGGACGAACGAGGTCTGCTCGGAGCCGACGGTCGGCATCGCGTCGCTGACCAGCACGAAGCGCTCGTGACGCTTGCAGCGCAGCGCGAGCCTGAGCGCGACCGGGTCGACGTGGTGGCCGTCGACGATGATCCCGCACCAGGTACTCTCGTCGTAGAGCGCCGCCCCGACGACCCCGGGCTCGCGCGGCGCGAGCGGAGACATCGCGTTGAACAGGTGCGTAAAGCCCCGCAATCCGTACGCGATCGCCGCCTCTATCTCGGCGAAGGTCGCGTTGCTGTGGCCGGCCGCGACGATGATGCCGGCATCGACGAGCTGGCCAATCACGGCGGGCGTGGTCATCTCCGGCGCAAGTGTCAACAGCGTGCGGCCGCCGCGCAGCGAGCACAACAGCGGCACCAGGTGCTCGTCGAGCGCACGCAGGTGCTGCGCGTCGTGGACGCCGCGCCGCGCCCGATTCAGGAACGGACCCTCGATGTGAATGCCGAGGACGCCGGGCAGGCCCGCGTCCATGGCGGCCTGGGCCGCATCGATCGCGCGGCCGATCGTCGCCAGGTCATCGCTGATGACCGTCGGCAGAAAGCCCGTAGTACCGAAGCGGCGGTGTGCCTCGCCGATCGCGCGTATCGACGTCAGGCCGGGATCGTCGTTGAAGAGCACGCCACCGCCGCCGTTGACCTGAATGTCGATGAAGCCCGGCACCAGCAGCTGACCACCGAGGTCGTCAACGCGGGCGGCGCGGCAACGGGGGTCGTCCGGCGCGACCAGCGCCTCGATGCGCGCACCGGCGAGCAGCAGCACCTGGCCGGTCACGACGCCGTTGGGCGTCATGATCCGTCCGTTCGCCAGCGCTCGGTGCATCAGACTGTCTCCGTGACCTTGCGCAGATGCGCCGGGCGATCCGGATCGTGGCCACGCTCGACCGCCAGCGTGACGATCAGTCGATAGGCGCTCTGGACGAGCAGGATCGGCGCGAGCGCGGCAGGGGCGACGATGCTCGGCAGCAGCGTCGCGCCGGGCACCGCCGCGCCTGCGAGCAGCACCGGCACCTTGCGGCTTGCGAGCTCCGCTGCAAGCACCTCGATGCCCGGCCGCGTCGCGTCGTCCTGGGCCAGCAACAGTGCCGGAAAGCCCGCGTCGAGCAGCGTGAACGGCCCGTGACGCACCTCGGCGCTGCTGAACGCTTCGGCGTGCAGGCCGCAGGTTTCCTTGCACTTGAGCGCCGCTTCCTGGGCGGCGGCGAGGCCGAGGCCGCGGCCGACGACGTAGAGATGCCCGGCGTTGCGCAGGATCCCGACCGCGGCGGACCAGTCGAGCCGCCAGGCATCGTCCATGAGCCCCGGCAGCCGCGCGAGCTCCCGGCCGAGCGGCTCGTCGCGCGTCCAGGCGGCGACGAAGCGGGCGAGCGCAGCGAGCGTGGCTAGGTAGGACTTCGTCGCGGCGACGCTCTGCTCCGGGCCGGCCCGCAGGTGAATCACATGGTCGGCGGCGGCCACCAGCGGCGCGTCCTCGCTGTTGCAGAGCGCGAGAACCGTCGCGCCGGAGGCGCGCGCGTGGGCCACCGAGGCCAGCAGGTCGGGACTGCGGCCGGACTGCGAGATCGCGATGAACAGACACTGCCTCAGGTCCTGCTCGATGCCGTACACGGAGCTCACCGAAGGTGCGGCCGAAGCCGTCAGCACGCGTGCGCGCGTCTCGATCAGGTATTTCGCGTAGGTGGCCGCGTGGTCCGAGCTGCCGCGCGCGCAGGTGATCACCGCGCGCGGCGCAAGGCGGCGGATCGCAGCACCCAGCGCCTCGATCGCGACCGCGTCCCCGGCGAGCTGCGCACGGACGCCGGCGGAAGCGCTCGCCGCCTCGTGGAACATTCGCGTGCTCGCGACGGCTCCGCCCGGTCCCCGGTCGTCGCGACGCTCGCTTCGACTCACGTCAGCGCGCTCAGCTCGGCGACGAAGTCGTAGGTGTCACCGCGGTAATAGGATTGGGAGAACTCTATCGCACGACCATCCGGCAGCGAGCCGAGCCGTTCGACGAGCAGGCCCGCGTCACCCGGCTTGGCCTTCAGCAGTTCCGCCTGGTCGCCGGTCAGCAGCACGGCGCGCAGCCGCTGCAGCGCCCGCACCGGTCGCTGGCCGGCGCGCTCGAGTGCCTCATAGAGCGAGGTGTCGACGGCCTCGAGCGACGGCAGCGCCGAGGCCACGACCGTCGCGAACTCGACCGCCATCGGGGCGTCGTCGGCATAGCGGATGCGGTTGAACCGGTAGACAGGCGTTCCCGGGCTCAACCGCAGCGTCAGCGACTCCTCCGGCGTGACGGTCCCGGCCGCACGCTTCAGCCAGACACTGCGCGGCGTGCGCCCGCGCGCGCGCATGTCCTCAGAGAACGAGGTCAGCATCGCGAAGTTCTTCTCGACGCGTGCCGACACGAAATTGCCGCTGCCCTGGCGCCGCACGAGCAATCCTTCCGTGACGAGCCCGTCGAGCGCCTTGCGCACGGTGATCCGCGACACTTCAAAATCGGCGGCGAGATCGCGTTCCGCGGGCAGTGCATCGTCGGGCCCGACGATGCGGTTCTCGATCGCCTTGCGCAGCGCGCGCTGCAACTGCTGATAGAGCGGAAGGTTGCTGCGCTCGTCGAGCGGCCCGACTGCCTTGGCCAATGACGTCATGCGTGTATGCCGTTCGTGAGGTCTGGTCTAGGCAACCGAAGTCGTACCAAAAGAGTACCACTTAAAGAACAACAAATGGAACTGTACAGACGTAACTTCATGTAACTAAAGTCTTTACAGCATTTATTGATGTCTTTTATACGCCGCGCTGGAATTTCTGTAAGATTGGTATTATATTGGGTCTTAACTGATGCGGACCTGTGGCTTAGCCCGGACCGCCAGAGACGAGGCCGGGGACGGGCACGGCCCAGAAGCCGTGCCAGGACGAAGGCCCACGAATTCGCAATCGGATCGGCGACAGTCAAGGGGGACATCCAGATGAATCGGATCACATTCGCGGTCAAATCGGCACTCGGGCTTGCAATGCTCGCGCCGCCTTCGCTCGTGCTCGCGCAGACGACGCCGATATCGACGCTCGAGGACGTGGTCGTCACCGGCATTCGCCGCTCGCTCGAGCAGTCCATCGAGGCGAAGCGGGCCTCCAGCGACATCGTCGACGTCGTCAGCGCCGAGGACATCGGCAAGATGCCGGACAAGAATATCGCCGACTCGTTGCAACGGGTACCGGGCATCACGATCAGCTCGCAGGGCGCGAGCGAAGGCGGCTTCGACGAGAACGACCGCGTCAGCATGCGTGGCACCAATCCCAGCCTGACGCAGACGCTGATCAACGGCCACAACGTCGCCGCCGGCGACTGGTTCGTCCTGAACCAGACCGGCACGGTCGGCCGCAGCGTCAGCTACACGCTGCTGCCGTCCGAGCTCGTGAGCCAGATCGTCGTGCACAAGAGCTCCCAGGCCTCGCTGATCGAAGGCGGTGTCGCGGGTTCCGTCGACATCATCACCCGCAAGCCGCTCGACTTCGCCAAGCCGTTCACGTTCGAGGCCTCGGCCGGCGCCGTCTACGCCGACCTGCCATCGAAGTCCGATCCGCAGCTGAGCGGCCTGTTCAACTGGCACAACGACGAGCGCAACTTCGGCATCATGCTGCAGGCGTTCTCCGAGACCCGGCACTTGCGTCGCGACGGCGTCGAGCTGCTCGGCTACGACACGATTCTGCCGGGAAGCGCCATTGCGACCGCGCATCCGGATCTCTCCGGGGTCCAGTACCCGACCCTGATCGGTGCGGCCCTGTTCGAGCAGAAGCGCGAGCGCACCGGCGGACTGGTCGACGTCCAGTGGAAGCCGAGCGACGAGCTCAATCTCGACCTGTCGGGCTTCAACTCGAAGATGAACGGCCCGAACTACAATCGCAACTATCTGCTGTGGAACACGCACTACATCAATTCGGGCGCCGGCCAGGCCCCGGACCCCGGCTACGTGGTCACCAGCAACACGCTGACGAAGGCGAACTTCACGGCCGTGCCGGGCACCTTCTACGGCATCTATGACCAGATCTCGCGGCCGAACGAGAGCGAGAGCACGTACTTCGTCAATCTCGACGCCACGCTGCATGCGAGTGACCGGCTGACCATCGACGGACAGCTCGGCGTCTCGCAGGGCGACGGCAAGACGCCGACGCAGGACGTCTCCGAGACGTTGCCCGGCGCCGGCGCCGGCGCCGGCTGGCAGCTCAACGGCGTCAGCGGCGGTCCGAACTTCAACCTGGGTACCGCCAACAACACGACGCCCTTCCCCGGCGGCACGGCGGTGGCCTTCGGCTGGATCTTCGGCGCACAGTATGTGGACGTGAAGGACAAGGAAGACTGGATCAAGCTCGACGCCACCTTCCGGATGGACAGTGGCTCGTGGACGGACCTCAAGTTCGGCGCCCGGCACGAGTCGCACGATCGCAGCTCGCTGGGCGCGATCGCCCAGGGCCCGACCTTCAGCGGTCCGAACGGCGGCGGCACCAGCACGCTGAACTACCCGACGACCTGGCTGAACTACCCGTCCAACTTCAACAACTTCGGCGGCTCCATCCCGACCGGCATGTGGTACTGGACGCCGGCGCAGCTTGCGGCCTACAACGGCCCGGGCCTGACGCAGCGCGACCCGATCCTGCGCGCCTACCCGAACTTCTGGTTCCAGCTGCATGAGAAGACCGATGCTGCATACCTGCAGGCGGACTTCAAGGGCAGCGGCTGGAGCGGCAACGTCGGGCTGCGCCTCGTGCGGACGCAGGAGGACACGCAGACCTACGAGAACGACAGCCTGGTGACCGCGGCGACGCCCGGGGCCGTGACGACCTCGCTGTTCGGTCCGTACGTCGCCCGGCCGGTCAGCCACACCTACAACGACGTGCTGCCGAGCGCGAACCTCAAGTTCGATGTCGCTCCGGACGTCGTGGCGCGGTTCGCGGCCTCGGAGACGATGACACGGGCCGACTACTCGGCACTCGCGGGCGCCACGGCGCTCGGGGCCCCGCCCGTGGGCGCGACTCCGGGCAACGGCTCGACCGGCAACCCGGACCTGAAGCCGGTGCGCTCGACCAACCTCGATGCCGGCATCGAGTGGTACTTCGCCAAGCGCTCGCTGCTGTCGGCGACGGCGTTCTACATGGACCTGCGCAACTACATCAGCTACGGGACTCTGCCGCTGACGGCGCTGAGCTTCAGCAAGCAGTATCCGACCGGCACGAACCTCAACTACCTGTTGACGGTGCCGATCAACTCGCAGGGTCGCGTGGAGGGCATCGAGCTCGCGTACCAGCAGGCGCTCGGCGATCACTTCGGTGTCGCCGCGAACTACACCTACGCGGACGGCAAGCAGACGTCGAACGTCACGAACGGCGACGACCGCCTGGTCGGCACCTCGAAGAACACCTATAACCTGAGTGGTTACTACGAGGACGCGCACTTCAGCGCGCGGGTCGCGTACAACTACCGGTCGGCGTTCTTCGCTGGCCTGGATCGCAGCACGGCGTTCTCGCAGGACTCGCTTGCGACGCTGGCGGCCTCGCTCGCGTACATCATCAACGAGAACTTCTCGGTGACGCTGGACGGGCAGAACCTGAACAACCCGACGCTCAGGTACTACGCGCTCAATACCGACCAGCCGCGAGCGTTCTACAAGAATGGCCGGCAGTACTACCTGAACCTGCGCGTCAAGTTCTAGCGGCGCGCCGCGCCGACAGGCGTGTCAAGCTTGCCCGGGGACCGGCACAGGGCCGGCCCCGGGTGCCTGGTTCGATCGGCAAGGGTGCGCGACGTGCGGCGACGGGCAAGCGGGCGGTGGCGGCTCGCGGTGGCGGCTTGGGCGGCCGTCGCGACCGGACTCGCTGGCCCATGTTCCGCCCTGCCCGCGCCTCCGCCGCCGGCCGCCGTGATCCCGATACCGGCGGAAGCCATTCTGGACGGCGGCTCGTTCCGGATGCATCCCGGCCTCCGGCTCCGAGTGGCCGCCGGGGATCCCGACGCGGCTGTGGCAGCGCGATATCTCTCCGGATTGCTGGCGCGCTCCCGCGGCCTGTCGCTTGCCGTGCAGACCGGCGGGCCGAGCGCGGGCACCATCGCGTTCGAGCGCCGTTCGGGCCTCGGGCCCGAAGCGTACCGGCTTGAGGTCCTGCCACGCGGCATTACGATCTCGGCCACCGGCTTCGCGGGCCTCTTGTACGGGGCGGTCACGCTGTGGGAACTGCTGCCGCCGGGGCGCGGCGAAGCTTACGTACCGGCGCAGCGGATCCGCGACCAGCCCGCCTACCCGTGGCGCGGGCTCATGCTCGACTCGGCGCGCCACTTCCAGTCGCCGGCGTTCGTCAAGTCGATGATCGACTGGATGGCGTGGCACAAGCTGAACGTCCTCCACTGGCACCTGACCGACGACCAGGGCTGGCGCCTCGAGATCCGCAAGTACCCGCGGCTGACGGCGATCGGCGCGTGGCGCACCCCGGCGAGCGTGGGCGCACCGTCCGCGACGCGATACGGCGGCTTCTACACGCAGCGCGAGGTTCAGGACATCGTCGCCTTCGCCGCGACGCGCAACGTCACGATCGTGCCTGAGATCGACATGCCGGGCCACGCCCAGGCCGCGATCGCGGCCTACCCGGCGCTCGGCTCGACGGACGGCGCCGCGCCGCCGGTGTCCGCCCGGTGGGGCGTGCATACTTACCTCTTCAACCCGGACGAGGCCACGCTCTCGTTCCTCGAGGACGTCCTCGCCGAAGTCGTCGAGCTATTCCCGGGGCCGTACGTGCACGTCGGCGGCGACGAGGCGGTCAAGGACCAGTGGCGAGCGTCGCCCCGCGTCCTCGCGCGCGCCCGGCAGCTTGGGATTGACGACATGGAGGCGCTGCAGGGCTACTTCACCGATCGCATGGGGCGCTTTCTCGCCGCGCGCGGACGCCGGCTGGTCGGCTGGGACGAGATACTGCGCCCGGACCTGAATAAGAACGCCGTGGTGATGTCGTGGCGGGGCACGAGTGGCGCACGGGCCGCGGCCATCGCCGGCTACGACACCGTGCTGTCGCCGTGGCCGACGCTCTACTTCGACAACCGGCAGAGCACCCTGCCGTCCGAGCCGCCGGGCCGCACCAGCGTCATCTCGCTCGAGGCCGTCTACCGGTTCGAGATGCGCGACGCCGCACTCGACGCTGCGCAGCAGCGCCACGTACTGGGCGTCCAGGCCAACGTCTGGACCGAGCACATCCGCACCGAGGAACGAGTGGAGTGGATGACGCTTCCGCGCGCCGCCGCGGTCGCCGAGCTCGGCTGGTCGCCGCCGTCCCGCCGCTCGTGGCCGGATTTCCTCGCTCGCCTCGCGGCGTCGCTGCCGCGATACCACGCCTTCGGCATCCATGTCGCCGACAGCGTGTTCGCCGTCGACGGCCGGCTGAAGGCCACCGCCGCGGGTGCGGAAGTCAGCCTCACGAACCAGGCGCATGTCGGCGACATCCGCTACACCACCGACGGCCACGAGCCCTCGAACGGCTCCGCGGTCTACTCGGCACCTCTGGCGCTGGCTCCCGGCGGCGAAGTGCGGGCCGCGACGTTCGTCGGTGGGGCGCAGGTGTCCGCGACGTGGTCGCGCCACATTGACCGGGCGGCCCTGGCGCGGCGCAGCAGCCGCGAGCTCGACCTCTGCAGCGATGGGCTCGGGCTGCTGCTCGAGCCGCGTGACGCCGGCGGTGATCCGGCCGGCATCGTCGCCCTCGACATCATGAACCCCTGCTGGATCTACCGCGCCGTCGACCTGAGCCACGGCGGACGACTCACCGCCGCGGTGGCTGCCCTGCCCTTCAACTTCGAGATCGGGGCCGACGTGAACAAGATCCGCGTCGGCGACGCGCGAACGGCGAACGGCGAGCTCGAAGTCCGCCTCGACGCCTGCGACGCGGCACCAGCCGCGACGGTGGCGCTCGGCGCTGCACGCGGGCCTGCTACGCTCCCGGCGGTGGCGCTGCCGCAGCTCCCGGGGCGGCACGATGTGTGTCTGCGCTTCGCGCGGCCGGCGCTCGAGCCGATGTGGGCGCTCGACTGGGTCGAGATCGGGGAGTAATCGCCGGATGCCGACGCTCAAGATACTGGCGCCGCTCGACGGCTGGTGCGGGCCGCTCGATGACGTTCCGGACCCGGTGTTCGCCGGCCGCATGCTGGGGGACGGCCTCGCGATCGATCCCGTCGCCGGCCTCGTGGTCGCACCCTGCGCCGGCACGATCGTCACCGTCGCGGCGGGCGGCCACGCGGTCTCGGTCCGCACTGCCGAAGGGGTCGACGTGCTGATCCACGTCGGCATCGACACGGTCCAGCTCGGCGGTCGAGGCTTCGAGGTACTCGTGCGGCCCGGACAGACCGTCGCGAGCGGTGCAGCGCTGATCCGCTTCGACCTCGACGCCGTGGCGCGCGCGGCGAAGAGCGTGATGACGCCCGTGGTCGTAGCCCCCGTCGAGGGCATCGAGATCGTCCAGCGTCACGCCGCGGGCCCGGTGCGCGCGGGCGAGGTGCTGTTCGAGCTCGCCGTGGCCGCCGCGCCGTCCGGGGCGGCCGCGGCGACGGCCGCCGTTGCGATGCGCACCCTGACCGTGAAGCTGCAGCACGGCCTGCACGCGCGGCCGGCGGCGATGCTGACGCAGAGCGTGCGTGAGCTCGCGGCCGAGGTGTCGATCGAGGCGCACGGCAAGAAGGCCAACCTCCGCAGCGTCGTCGCGATCATGGCCCTCGGCGTGCGCTCGCAGGACGAGATCACCGTCCGGGCGAGCGGCGCGACCGCGACGGCCGCGCTCGACGCGATCGAGCTTGCCTTGGAGGAGGCGTTGCGCGCCGAGGCACGCGCCGGCCACGCCGCAGCGGCCGCCACCGCTCCGGTCGAGCGCACCGCCGGGGTATCGCCGCGCGTCCGGCCGGCACCGGCCGACGGTTCGCTCGAGGGCGTCGTCGCGGTAGCCGGTTTCGCGGTCGGCGTCGCGGCGCGCATCGACCGGCCGGAAATCGCCGTCGCCGAGCAGGGGGCCGGCGCCGGCCGCGAGAGAGCGGAGCTCGCGCAAGCGCGTGCGACGGTCAAGGCACGCCTGAAACGTGTCGGCGAGGTCGGCGGCACGACGCGCCGCGAGATCGTCGCTGCACATGTCGAGTTCCTCGACGACCCGCTGCTCAACGAGGCCGCGCAGGAACTGATCGACGCCGGCAAGAGCGCGGGCCACGCGTGGCGCGCCGCGACCCGGCGTTCGATCGCGGCACTGGAGGCGCTCGGCGACGAGCGGCTGCGCGAGCGGGCCGACGATCTGCTGGATGTCGAGTCGCACGTGCTGCTGGCACTCGCCGGCGAAGCGCGGCCGATGAACCTGTCGCTGCCCGAGCGCGCCGTGCTGCTCGCCGACGAGCTGCTGCCCTCCGAGCTCGTGGCGCTGGACCGCGCGCGGCTCGCGGCGATCTGCCTCGGCGGCGGCGGAACGACCTCGCACGTCGCGATACTGGCGGCGGCAATGGACGTGCCGATGCTGGTCGGGTTGGGGGCCGCGCTGCGCCTGGTCGCGGAGGGATCGATCGTCGTCGTCGACGCGGACCAGGGCACGCTGCAGGTGGCGCCTGCGGCGGCCGACGTCGAGCGCGCGGAGGCGCGCGCCGCCGCGCGGCGCGCCGAACGGGTTGCAGAGCAGGCCGCCGCGCAGCGCGAGTGCCGCGCCCGCGACGGCACGCGCGTCGAGATCTACGCGAACGTCGGCAACACCGGCGATGCAGTGGCCGCGGTCAGCAATGGCGCCGAGGGCTGCGGGCTGCTGCGGACCGAGTTCCTGTTCATCGACCGCGACACGGCTCCCGACGAGGACGAGCAGCTCGCCGCCTACCAGGCCATCGCCGGCGCGCTCGGCGGCCGGCCGCTGGTGCTGCGGCTGATGGACGTCGGCGGCGACAAGCCGCTGCGTTACCTGCCGATGCCGCACGAGGACAACCCGGCACTCGGCCTGCGCGGGATCCGCACGGCGCTGTGGCGCCCGGACCTGCTGCGCACGCAGCTGCGGGCGGCGCTGCGGGTTGTGCCGGCCGGCATCGTCCGGCTGTTGCTGCCGATGATCACCGACGTGGAAGAGCTGCGCACCGTGCGCGCGATCGTCGACGAGGTCCGCGCCGAGCTCGGCGGCCGCGCTCCCATCGAGCTCGGCGCCATGATCGAGACGCCGGCCGCGGCGCTGACCGCCGGGCCGATCGCGCGCGCGGCGGACTTCCTGTCGATCGGCAGCAACGACCTGACGCAGTACGCGCTGGCAATGGACCGCGGGCACCCGGAGCTCGCGGCACGCATCGACGCGCTGCATCCGGCGGTGCTGCAGCTGGTGGCCGCGACCGCAGCCGCCGGTAGCGCCGCCGGCCGGCTCGTGGCGGTCTGCGGCGGCGTCGCCGCAGATCTGGCCGCCGTGCCGCTCCTGATCGGGCTCGGTGTCCGGGAGCTGTCGGTCGTGCCCGCGGCCGTGCCGGGGGTCAAGCGACTGGTGCGGACGCTGGCGGTCGACGAATGCGCGGCGCTCGCCGCCCGCTGTCTCTCTCTCGAGTCTGGCGCGGACGTCCGCGCGCTGGTGGCGCGCACCATGCCACCGCCTGGGGGGCCACGATGAACGCACGATTCTCCGGCATGCAACAGCTCGGGCGTGCCCTGATGCTGCCGATTGCGGTGCTGCCGATCGCGGGCCTGCTTCTGCGCCTCGGCCAGCCGGACCTGCTCGGCTGGGCGCCGATGGCAGCGGCGGGCGATGCGATTTTCTCGAATCTCGGGCTGTTGTTCGCGGTCGGCGTCGCGACCGGCCTCGCGCGCGAGAACCACGGGGCCGCCGGGCTCGCCGCGCTCGTCTGCTTCCTCGTCACGACCCGCGGCGTCGACACGATGATGGCTGTTCCCGCGTCGGTCACGGCCGGGCTCGCCGGCGCCGCGCGCGAGGTCGCGCTGTCGACCTTCAAGGCCCGCGAGCTCGCCAAGCTCAGCGTCCCGGTCGGGCTGCTGTCCGGAATCATCTCCGGGTTCGCCTACAACCGCTTCAGCAACCTGGAGCTGCCGAGCTACCTGAGCTTCTTCGGCGGCCGCCGCTTCGTCGCGATCGCAACCGGGTTTGCCGGGCTCGGCCTCGCCGCGGTGATCGGCACGGCCTGGCCGGTCGTCGAGCACGGCATGGACGCTGCCAGCAAGGCGATCCTGGGCGCCGGCTCGCTCGGGCTGTTCGCCTACGGCGTCCTCAATCGCGTGCTGATCGTCACGGGCCTGCACCACATCCTGAACAATTTCGCCTGGTTCATCGTTGGCGACTTCCACGGTGCGACCGGCGACCTGCGGCGTTTCTTCGCCGGCGACCCGACCGCGGGCGTGTTCATGTCCGGGTTCTTCCCGGTCATGATGTTCGGGCTGCCCGGCGCATGCCTCGCGATGTACCACGCCGCCCGACCGGAACGGCGGGCGGGCGTCGGCGGCCTGCTGCTGTCGCTTGCCCTGACCTCGTTCCTGACGGGCGTGACCGAACCGATCGAGTTCACGTTCATGTTCCTGGCGCCCGTCCTCTACGCGGCGCACGCGGTCGCGACCGGGCTCGCGATGGTGGTGATGGACCTGTTCGGCGTGCGCCTCGGGTTCAGCTTTTCGGCCGGCCTGTTCGACTACGTGCTCAACTTCAGCCACGCGCAGCGGCCGCTGCTGCTGGTGCCGATCGGGCTCGGTTACTCGGCGCTCTACTACGTGACGTTCCGTTTCTGCATCGCGCGCTTCGACCTCGCCACGCCGGGCCGGGAAAAGGACGAGCCGACGGCGGCGGCCACGATCGCGGTGCCCGCCGGCGACCGGGCTGGCGCCTTCGTCGCGGCATTGGGCGGGGCGGCCAACCTTCGCGAGGTCGAGGCCTGCACGACGCGTCTGCGACTCGTCGTCGCCGACGGCGCCTCGGTCGACGAGCCGGCATTGCGGCGGCTCGGCGCGCGCGGCATCGTGCGGCCGTCCCCGAACGGCCTGCAGGTCGTCCTCGGACCGGTCGCGGATCAGGTGGCCGGCGAGATCCGAGCGGCGTTGCGGCTGCACGCGCCGGAGTCCGCGGGCGGGCCGGACGCCGGGGCGCTGCTCGCGGCGCTCGGCGGTCGCGGCAACGTCGTTGATCTCGCGGCCGCGCCGGGCCGCCTGCTGATGCGGGTCGCGCGGCCGGAGGGTGTCGACGAGGCCGCGCTCCTCCGTCTCGGCGTCCACGGCGTGGGGCGGCCGGGCGAGGGCGTCGTGCACGTCCTGCTCGGCGGGCCGATCGAGGCCGTCGCAGGGCCGCTGCGGGCGCTGCTGGCCGGGGCCTGAGCCGGCTGCGGAGGCCGCGGCCGAAGCCCGGGCCGCCAAGGAGGTACAGTTGGCTGGAGGCCAGTGGGGACTGCGATGACCGCGACGCTCTTTAACTACTCCTACCGTCCGGACGACGGACTCAGCGCGGGCCCGACCACGGTACCGCCGGCGGTGCGCCGGATCGTCATCGTCGGCGGCGGCTCGGCCGGCTGGATGACCGCGCTGATCTTTGCCCGCGTGCTGATCCCGAAGGGCGTCGAGATCACCGTGGTGGAGTCGCCGACCGTCGGCATCATCGGTGTCGGCGAAGGCTCGACGCCGTGGCTGCGCGGCTTCTTCGACAGCCTCGGCATCGAGGAGTCCGAGTGGATGCCGGCCTGCCACGCGACCTACAAGTGCGGCATCACCTTCGACGGCTGGTCGACCAAGCCGGGCTTCGAGAGCTACTTCCATCCGTTCGCCTCGATGCTCGACAACCTGACGATGACGCAGTTCGTGCACAACGCCGAGGCGCGCATCAACGGCGCCGACGTCCACGCCCACCCGGACCGCTTCTTCATCGCCACGCGACTCGCCGACGGCTGCCTCGCACCGAAGCCGACCGAGGATTTTCCCTTCGACGTCTGGCACGGCTACCACTTCGACGCGGCGCTGCTCGGCCAGTACCTGCAGACCAAAGCCCTCGAACGCGGCGTCCGCTACCTCGTGCGGCACGTCACGCATGCGACGCTCGACGAGAGCGGCTCGATCGCTGCGCTCGCGACCAAGGAGGGGGAAACGATCGGCGGCGACCTGTTCGTCGACTGCACGGGATTCGCGGGCCTGCTGATCGACAAGGCGCTGCAGACGCCATACGTCAGCTTCGCGGAAAACCTCTTCAACGATGCCGCCGTCGCCCTGCCCTCGCCGCTCGACGGTCCGATTCCGGCCGAGACTGTGTCATCGGCGCTCAGGCACGGCTGGGCGTGGCGGATTCCGCTGACGAGCCGCTACGGCAACGGCTACGTCTACAGCACGCAGTTCTGCTCGCCGGACGAGGCCGAGCGCGAGCTGCGCGAGCGACTCGGGCTGCTCGATTCCGCAACGCCGGCGCGGCACCTGAAGATGCGGATCGGCAGGGTAACGAAGCACTGGAACAGGAACTGCCTCGCGGTCGGCCTCTCGCAGGGATTCATCGAGCCGCTCGAGGCTACGGCGCTGCTGTTCATCCAGCAGACGGCGGCGACGTTCGTCGAGTTCCTCGTGCAGGGCGACCTGGGCGATGCTGCGCACGAGCGCTTCAACCAGCGCGTCAACGAGCATTTCGAGGGGACGCGCGACTACATCGTGACCCATTACAAGACCAACACCCGCACGGACACCGAGTACTGGCGTGCGAACGCCGCCAACCTGAACCTGTCCGACGCGCTCAAGCAGTTGTACACGCTGTGGATGTCCGGAAGCAGCATCGCGGCACCGATCCGCCAGCAGGCGCTCGGCAAGGGCTACCCGGTGTTCTCGTGGTACGCGATCATGGCCGGAATGGGGATCTTTCCGGACCGCAAGGACCTGCGGCCGCCGACCGCGCCGGAGGCCCGCTACAATATGGCGGAGATCGACGACCTCCTGGACCGCAGCGTCGTCCATTACCGTGACCACCGCGAGACGCTGATGGCCATCCCGAAACGGCGTAACGGCGAATCGCTGCAGATCTACTTCTGGTAGCACGGGGCGGCCCGGAGCAGCGCGTGCAGCAGCCAATCACCCCGATGCTCGAATGCACCGGCCTCGACGACGAGGCGATCCGGCGCGACGTCATCGCCTCCGGCCGGCCGGCCGTGCTGCGCGGGCTCGTGGCCGCGTGGCCCGCCGTCGAGCGCGCGCGCGTGTCGGCGGCCGCATTGGTCGGTTACCTGCGCGGCTTCGACAACGGCGGGCTCGTCGACGCCGTCATGACGCCGCCGGAAGCGAATGGCCGGATTTTCTACAACGCGGCGATGGACGGCTTCAACTTCCTGCGCAACCGGCTGCCGCTGTCGACGGTCGCCGAACAGGTGCTGCGTTACGCCGCGTTCCCGCACCCGCCGGCCGTGGCTGCGCAAAGCGCGCTGGTCCGCGACTGCGTCCCCGGCTTCGCCGCCGAGAACCGCCTGACGCTGCTAGACGAGTCGGTGCTGCCGCGCATCTGGCTCGGCAACGCAGTGACGACCCCTACGCACCTCGACGAATGGTGCAACGTCGCCTGCGTCGTCATGGGCCGGCGCCGGTTCACGCTGTTTCCGCCGGACCAGATCGCGAACCTCTACGTCGGGCCGCTCGACTTCGCGCCGACCGGTGCCCCGATGAGCCTGGTGCGTCTGGGCAGCCCGGACTTTGAACGCTACCCGCTCTTCCGGCAGGCGCTCGCCGCGGCCGTGGTCGCCGAGCTCGGACCCGGCGACGCGGTTTTCATACCGCCGCTCTGGTGGCACAACGTCGAGTCGCTCGAACCCTGCAACCTGCTCGTCAACTACTGGTGGCACGCGACCTCCGGCGCGCAGTCCGGCACCGACTCGGCGTTCGACTGCCTGATGCACTGCATACTGAGCATGCGGGACCTGCCGCTGCCGACCCGTGAGGCGTGGCGCGCGTTGTTCGGGCACTACGTGTTCGGGCCGCAAGACGGCGTGACCGGGCACATACCGGCGCCGAGGCGCGGCGTACTCGGCGACATCTTGCCGGCGGACGCCAAGCGCTTGCGCGCGGGACTCGCGCAACGACTCGACCCCCCGGCGCGGTAGAGGAGTCGACTCTGGTCGTGGAGGCGATGCCACTGGCCACATCCGGAGAATGCCGAATCGCCGACGACTGTCTGGCCGTCGGCGGCGCGTTACTACGCGACCGTCCTGTCAGCCATCAACGCGGAGCAGCGCGCCGTCTGGCTCTCCGCCGCGCCCTTCGTGCCGGTCCGCGCGGAGCTGCACGAGCTGCGCGCGGCGGCGCGCCCGTAGCTCCGTTCCCCGCCATGAACGTCCAGGGCCCCGTTGCCACCGGCTCATCCGCCGCTCCCCGTCGACCCGCCACAACTGACTCCGGTATGACGCCCCGACCGTCGCGTGACGGTGCGCGAGCTCACGGGCATCATCCGCAGCACTCAGTACGAGGAGACCACCCGGATCGTGGACGGCAGCCGGTCCTGGCGCAACGACATCTGAGTCACGCGCTGGTTTTCCGGCGGCGGGCTGGCGCTGAACGTGTTCCTTCTGCTCATGGTGCGTCGGCTGGTCGTGCGCGAGATGCGCAATCGCGAGAGCGAGGCGGGCTGGCTGGCGGCAAGCCGCGCACATCGTCAACTCTATCCTACAAAATCCTGTGCGGCCGATCGAGCGGCGCGAAGACCATCACTGCTGCGGACTAGGGCCGTCCCCCCGGCCGGGGTGGTCCGCTGGCTCGACGGATACTACTGCGCGGGCGACCGGGGCACCGACCAGGCCGGCGGACCGACTGTCGCTCGCGACGTCGCACAAGAGATAAGCACTCGCCAGGTGGCGCGCGCGGCACGCGAGCGCCGCGATCTGTCGCATATCCGACGCGGGTTCGGCCGCGCGCCTCGTCGGCACGGACTGGTGCTCTGAAGTCTCAATCGGTACGGGCGGGCAGGCCACGGCAATTCCCAGGCTTGCAAAGGCCGCAGGGGCCAGCATGACCGTCACGGCGATCCGGTGCGAGTAGCTCGTCACGGCGTTACCCTCCCCACTGACTCGAGTGTTTCAGCTCGGATGGCCCGAGCGCCGCCAGGCTCAGGACTGCTTGTCGGTCACGCGACGCCGACGGCCCGTATCAGCGCGCCTGACCGCACTCCCGCCGGGCCGCCGCCAACGACGCCCCATCGAGTCCGCCATCCAGCGCCCGTGACGACCCGCTGGCTGGCATGCGTCACCGAGCGGCACGCTCGTGATCAGGGCTGGTCCGGATGCTCATGCCGCCAACGCCAGTAGTCGCGCTGATCGTCGGCGCTGCGCGATCGGAATGCGCCGTACTTCTCCTCCCTGTCACTGAGGTACCGCCGGTAGGCACGATCCTCCCGGTCGTCCCAGCGATGGCGGTCGTGATATACGGGATCATAGAGGCCCACTCCCGCAACGCAGCCGGTACCCAGGGCGGTGCTTGCGCACGCCGCTGCGAGGAGGATCGACAGTCGATAGTTCTTGGTCTGACGCATGATGTGGCCCTCGGGTGCTTGCGACGCCGGGAGCCGCCGGCCGCGACGCGCACGCGCCGGGCCGGCGACCGGACCGCCGCTACTCGCGGAGCTTCGTCACCTTCGTGCCTTCAAGGGACACGTCGGCAATCAAGCCCTTCTCGCCGAACACGAATGCGAGCACCGGATGCTTCATCGTCTCCGAATCGATTTCGGCACCAGCACCCTTGACGACCGCCACGTTGGCGTCGGCGCCTATGGTCCAGCCCTTGCTCTTCATGAAGTTCTCACGCGCCCCTTCGGTCATGAAGAGGATGATCTCGCTGCGGTAGGCTGCGCCGAGCGTGGCGCCGACGGAGGCGCCGGTCACCTTGTAGTAGGCGACGGGACTGCCGTTGACCTCGAGGGCGCCCTCGCCATATTCGCCGCCGACTCCGGCGCCGGCCTTCGTGACGCGCGGGAAGACGAGCATCGCCGAGGCCTTCCCCGCCAACTCGCGATGGGTGGCGTCGTGCGCATAGAACTCTGTCAGTGCGGCTTCGACCCGCGCGTTGATGACTTTCGGCGACTCCGCGCCCGCGTGCGCGGCGAAGCCGAGCGCGGTCGCGGCGATGACGGCATTTGCGATGATTGATATGCGTTTCATGATGGACCCTCCACGTGTGAACCAAACCAGCTCGACCCAACGTCTCGCATCGTGGTCCGGGCCCGCTCGGCGGCCACCGGATATCGCACACGCAGGACGTGTGACGCCCGACCCACTCTGCCCTTCGAACACGGCCAGCCCACGTCGCGGCTGACCTGGCGCGTCATCGCGCTTTGTCTGATCTTCAGCCTGAGGCCCGGCACGCAATCGCGCAGCGGGACGCAAGTACCAGCCGCTGTCGGCGCGCGCCTACGGCGTCCTGCGCGCGGCTCCAGGCGCGTTCGCCAGTTGGCGCACCGGCACACGCGCTGGCACTCAACCGGCCGTCGGACGGTGTGGCGGCTCCTTGGACGGTTGCCGCTCGACCGACGGTTGTTGCGTGCGCTCGAGCTTCTGCTGCTCGGCCGCATGCCGCTGTTGAAGCGCCTGCGTCTGTGTCTGGTGCTGACGCTCGAGAGCATCGGCCCGCGATGCGTCCGCCTTCTGCTGCGCGCCGCGTTCGTGCTCCTGCATCTGCCGGCTCTGCAGACGATCGCGCTCCTGATCGTGCCTGGTCTGCAGGTCGGCACGCTGCTTCTCGAACAACTGGTCGCGCTCGGCGCTGCCGGTGCTGACCGGCGGTCGCGCCTCCGGCCTGGGGATGTCGTTGGCGTGCACGCGCTGGGATGCCCCGCGCGTGCTCGCTTCCGCCGCCGGTCCATCGGCGGCGCGTTGCAGGACCCGAGCTCCGCCCGGCGCGCCCGTGCCGCGCGCCCGTATCACGCCACCTCCGGAGAACTGCGCCGGCTTCGCGGTCGCGGCGATCGCTGGTCTTCCGTGGTTCTCGGAGGCGAGCAGCTCGCGGTTCGAGCCCGCGGCAGTACGGTGCTGCGCCTGGATCGGCGTCGGCGCCCGATGTGGCTCACGCGCCGCCGCCTGGTCGTCGGCGTTCGGGCGCGCGCCGATGCCGCCCTCGCCTCCGTTAAAGCTGACGTGACTGGCCGTGGTGTTCTGCACGACTGTCTTCGTGTAGACGTTCGTGATGTTCGTCACGCTCACATTGTTGACGCTGCGGTTGTAGAAGAACTCCCTGCCCCGCCACTCACCGCCTGCGTAGCCATGGCCCGCGTAGCCGAAGCCGTAATCCACGCCGCCGTAGAAGCCAACGTGCGGGCCCCAGTAGCCGGTGGTCCAGACGAACACGCCAGCGTTCCAGCTCCAGAATCCTGGCGTCCACAGGAAGCCGATCTCCGGTGGCTCGATCCAGGTGCCCGGTACCCAGAAGTAGCCGTCGGGTCCGTAGTCCCAGTAACCGGGGGTCCAGAGGTAGCCGGGCCCCGGGATCAGCGGCTGGTCGTAGAGGGGCAGCGGTGGTGGTGCGATCGTGATCGACACCGCGACGTCGGCCTGGCCGAGGGAGGGCAGCGCAACGAGCGCAAGCCCGAGCCACAGCGAAAGCGCCAATCGACTGCGTAATGCGTACACGGGAGTCACCTCCTTCGTGGCGCCGGCGCGCCGCGCCAGCGTGGAATGCAATCGTCATTCGCGAATCCGGTCATTCGAACTACCGCCGTCGACATCGTGGCGACTGGCGCGGATCGCACCCGGCGTGCGGGCGGCAGGCCTATGTCGACCCTTGCCCGTCCCGGGATCGGTTGCATCTCTGGTTCCAGAGCCGCCTCGCTCATCCTCCAATCGTGGCGACATCCTCGCGAGGTTGCGGCCGCCAGGCTAGCGGCGCGGATCACTCAGTGGTGTCGGTCATGTCCGACGTCGTCGGCGGACGACAGCACGCGGGTTGCGCGAGGTTTCTGCTACGCCGGACCTTTGCATCGTCGGGCAGCGCCGGGATCCTGTCCGGCGATCGGCTGCAGTTGCGGATCCGGCAGCCCGCGCCGAGGTCGGAGCCGACGCGATGCCCTCCGGGATCGGACCGACGTCCCGGCGCCTCCCGCCGCACGGTCTCGCGCTGTAAATGCGGGGTCGTCGAATGACGCTTCGGGCAGCCGTCGGCATCTGCCCGGCGCCAACCGGACTGCCCGAACGTTACGTGTCGGTAGCCGGATCCCGAGCGGCCAGCCGGGCGAACTCGCTCTTCATAGAGTCGATGCGCGCGAGATAACCGCGCACGTCATGGTCGCCGCAGCGTTGCCCTGCGATCAGTCGAAAGCCACGACCCGCGTAGTCATCGCCCGCACGGGCGCCGCACAGATGGATGACCGCCGCGAGATCCTGCCTGCGCTGGAGCGTCGTGGAGGCGAGCCGGCGCCGCTCGAGGATAGTCTGCACGCTCCGGTCGAGATACGCAGACGTGAGCTCGACGGCGTGGCTCGGCACGACCCGCGCATAGAGCCTGTTGAACCAGCAAGACCGCCAGTCGTTCCACGGGCCATCGTCGATCACCGCGTGGTGGCGGATGCAGTAGCGGCGCGCCTCCGCGAACGTCCCGTCGGTGATCTGGTACATCCCGACCGCGCTCGAAGCCGGCCGATAGATCTCGAACACCTGCGAAGTCCAGGACCATCGCCAGTAGGTGCGCACGACGGGATTCCCGGAACCCTCGACCTGCGCAATCGCAGCCAGCAGCAGGGGCGTCATCGTGCTCGTCGCATGTCTGGCGAAGATCGGCGAGTATTGTCGCCACGTCTCGGCCGGAGTCTTGTAGAGCGCTCCGCTCACGGGGAACAGCAGTTCCGACGGCTTGCGCGCGACCTGATAGACGAAGTTGACGGCCAGAGCCAGGCCGAGCAGCGGCATCACACCGACGATCAGGCGGGCAGGGCCCGGCGCGCGGCGGAACCAGCGCCACCAGCGTTCCCGCCTCCGGGCGCTTGGCCAGAATCTCGACAGACTGAAGCCGCGCTTGCGCGCGACCCGAGGCTTTCGGGGAGGGCGTTTCGCACTCCGATGACGGCCCATCAGGCGGGGCTCCAGCGGCTCGCAGCATCCCGCGGGCGCACCGTCGTCATTACTGCCGCCACTATTGAAATGTCAGAGTCTCTTTGTTCCAGATCATCGTGACCGACACCAACAAAGCAGTTCCGCCGACATCGACGGTGTAGCAGTCGGTTTCCGCGCTGTCGGCAAGATTCGCTCCCGCGGAGGTCACGTTCGTGATTCCCAGAGCCAGGCAGACACGCTTGGTCGTCGCGGTGTCGGCGGTGACCGAGTAGTTCGTCGTTCCATAGCCGAACACGATGGTGCCTGGCGGAT
The DNA here is from genome assembly GCA_025351005.1 of Pseudomonadota bacterium. Classification (GTDB taxonomy): domain Bacteria; phylum Pseudomonadota; class Gammaproteobacteria; order Steroidobacterales; family Steroidobacteraceae; genus CAIKZZ01. The sequence goes on from JANXWS010000040.1 coordinate 50,056, forward strand.
CTCGGCCCCCCTCGCCGTTGTAATAGGTCATGTTGGCAAAGGGGCCCGAATCTCCAGCTGCCAGTGAGGACGGCAGCGGGAAGGAACTCGTGACTTGAGCAAATTCAAACACGAGGCAGATGAAGCAGTTCGTGAAGCCACCGTATTCGCTGCCCACGGGCACGTATGGATTGAGCAGGAAGTACTGCCTTGACTCGCTGCCGCCGGTGGCCACGCCGTCAACTTGCAGGGTCCGAGTGTCGTCCATTCTGTATGCGCTGACGCCATGAAAGTTCACCGGCGTCCCGCTTGGCACCTGGTCGATCTGCAGCGTGTCCGTATGACCGGCAGCATCGGTCGCACTCAGCGCTAGGTGGTGAGATGCCTGGTAGTACGCGTTGATGGCGGCGTCGCCGGGATACGGCGGAAGCGGAGCGTGCTGTCCGTCGCCGCCGCCGCCGCAGGATGCGAGCAGAACGAGGACGGCGGCGCCGACGCCGGCGAGCGCGCAGGGTGCTGGAGTTCGGCGTTCCATGGCGGCGAGGCGACGATCCTTGTGGCTTTCGAGCATAACCGATGATTCGTCGGTGGCACGGGACCCCAGGATCAAAAATGAAAACACTATCGTCAGACCAACCGCGCGAACGCGAAAGGTGACGTACCCGGACGCCTGGTAGGGGTCCTTTCATTCTCCGTGCAGTAACATACGGTACCCGGCGGGCATAGTTCTCGGGAACCGTGGGGAGTGCCGGCGCAAATGGCTGATTGAATGGGGCGGTCTGATCCCAGCAGATTGACAAATCCAGGCCGTGTTCAAGGGATTCACGATGTCCAGGCCAGGTTTTCTCGGCACCGGCGGACGGCAGGCCCTTGTCGGCGAAACGCACGACGGGGAAGCGGAAGACGCTGCGCATGTTGATGCCGTCGGTACGGGCTGGCGCGACGCGGCCGATGAGCTCGCGCGGTACGGCGCCACCCCGGCGCGGTGGCCAGTGATGGAGGACCTGCTGCATCCGGGCGTTGTTCCAGGCCACCAGGATGTTGGCGAGCAGGCTTTGCGCATCGGCGACTGCCTGCATCTTCCACTGCGGGTCCGGGAAACGGTCACTGGCGCCTGCCGGGAATTGCTTCGCAGCCGGCAACGGCGCCGCCGCCCACATGGCCGGCGGCCGGGCCGCGTGGAATCGCACCGGGCTGCCGCTCATTGCAGCGCCTCCCGCGGCAGGCGCAGCCGGCGAACGACGCTCGCGGCCAACCCGAGGCGCCCGCGATGAGTCCGACGTTACTTGCCCGCGCCGCCTTCTCATGAACGACCCCGCTGGACACTGGGATCAGCGCTACGCCGCGGCCGAGTACTGGTACGGCACGCAGCCGAACGACTTTCTCATGGAGCAGGCGGGCGCATTGCCCACGCGCGGGCGCGTCCTGTCGCTCGGCGAGGGCGAAGGGCGCAATGCCGTGTTCCTCGCCGCCCGCGGCTTTGAGGTCGTTGCGCTCGACGCCTCGGCGGTCGGCCTCGCCAAGGCGGAGCGACTCGCGCGGGAGCGCGGCGCGCGGATTACGACGGTCCGGGCGGACCTGTCCGACTATGTCATCGAGGGCGGTGCATGGGACGGCATCGTCTCGATCTGGTGCCACCTGCCGCCGGCAGTACGGGCGCGCGTGAACCGCGACGTGACGGTGGCGCTGCGTCCGGGCGGCGTCTTTCTGCTCGAGGCGTACACGCCCGCACAGCTCGAGTTCCGAACGGGCGGCCCGAAGACGATCGACCTGCTCCCCACGCTCGATGCACTTCGCGCGGAACTGACCGGCCTCGACTTCGATGTTGCGGTCGAGCGCGAACGCGACGTGCACGAAGGCCGCGCCCACGATGGTCGCAGCGCCGTCGTCCAGATCGTTGCCCGCCGGCCACGCTGACCCGCCGGCGGCGACTGCCCCCGCCTCGCTTCGATCTCGAAGGGATGGCGGTCGCTGGTACCCTCCAGTCCCCGCCGCCGGACCCGTCGCGCCGTCACTCGTGCATCGCCGGGCCGGAAGGCGTACGGTCATCACGGCAGCAGACGTGGAAGGCCGCGGACGGCCCGCCTGAACCGATGGTTACCGGCATGTGGCACCGATCAACGCAACCTCGTGATTCCCGCCTGGCGGCCCTGCCGCCGGGGTTCGGCCGGCCGCCCGAGAGGCCGGAACTCCGAGCCCTGTTTTCGGTCGAAATGCTAGTCGACGGCGGGACGCCCTCCGGCCTCGGGTGCCTTGTTCGAGCCCATCATTTGTCAACTTATCGCACCCGGCCGCGCTGTTACGAAGGCGGTGCCAGCTGACGATCGCGGCGCCGACCCGGCGTCCCAATGGACGCCCGGCTGGCTGGCCGTCGCACGGACGGATCCACGCGGAGATACGGACCATGACAACTCGCACGATCCCGTCAAGGAAATGGTCGTCCGCTCTCGCGTGCGCGGCGGCTTTGGCGATGGCCACCGGCGCGTTCGCCCAGCCGGGCGGCGGCGGGGGTTCGCACAGCGGTGGCGGAGTCTCCCGCGGCGGCGGCGGTGGTGTCGCGCACGGTGGCGGTAGCCATGGGGGCGTGCACTTCGCGAGCCCGCGTGCGGCCTACGGTCACGGTGGGCTGGCTCCAAGCTCTCGCTTCACCGCCAACCACGGCCACTATGGGTACGGGCGCGGTGGCGGCTATTGGTACGGTTACCGGGGCTACGGCGGTTGGTACGGCTACCCGTGGGGCGCGCTGGCGTTCGGGGCGTTCGTGTCGGTGTTGCCGGGCTATTACCAGACGTTCTGGTGGGGAGGCGTCCCTTATTACTACGCCGACGACACCTACTACCGGTGGAACCAGCGTGTGGCGTCTTACGAGGTCGTACCGCCACCGGCCGACGACGCCACCGACGGCGTGCCCCCGGATTCCCCGTCAGCGGGCGCGGCGCCGATGACCGAGCCCTTCGCGTATCCGACGCAGGGCCAGTCGCCCGAGCAACTGGCAAAGGACCGCTACGAATGCCATCGCTGGGCCGCGGACCAGACGGGCTTCGACCCAACGCTGGCCTCCGGCGGCGTTCCTCCTGGGGACGCACGTGGCCGTGCCGGCGCGTACCGCCGCGCAGAGGCGGCGTGTCTCTCGGGCCGCGGGTATAGCGTCAAGTAACAGCTCGGACGCCGGACGTAGCCGGCGGGCCGTGCCGAGCGGGGTCCGGGTCGCAGTGCCTGCGACGAGAGGACCGCGCGTCTCCACATTCGAAGCGATCTGTGACGCGCTCGGGTGCCCGCCCGGTGACCTGCTCAGGTTCCAGAAGGACTCCGGCGCTCAAGCGGCGCCCGACCCCATCAGTGCGGTCTTCCGAATCAGGGGAACTGGCATGATCGGGACCGCTTCGACGGCCGCTCCGGAGACCGTTGCGGGCGACGTCTCGCTGACACGACTCCAGCAACTTGCCATCCGAGACAAGCAACCTCACGACCATCGCACCATCGGGTGTCGTGGCGATGTTCTGGACAATTGGGGGGTCGCCTGCGCCGTGCGTCGGGCTGTCGCGATGTGGCGAGGATCGAGGACCCCGCGCGTCGCATGAAAATGCGCGATGGGCGGCCTATTCCGCCCATCGCGCTTCGCGCTGCTACTGATTGGCGCTGACGCTCGTGGTCCCGGCCGCTGAGCCGTTTGCACTGACACTCGCCGGCGAGGCCAGCGTCGCACCAGCCGACGTTCCACCCGCAGCATCCACCGCGAGATTCGGTGTCGCGGCCGCTGTCGACTGCGCGACGTTCGCGCCGGCGGCGGCGGTGTGGCCAACCTGGGCAGTCCCCTGGGAAGCGCCGCTCGCCGCCATCCCGGTCATCGCACCCTCGGCGCGAGCCGAGTTCGCCGTCACGGAACTCTGGTGACTGGCAGCACCCGACAACGTCGTCGAAGTAGCCGGCGGGCTTCTATCGGGGGCCGGCGTCGACGTCGAAGGCTTCGGCTGGGTTCTACCCGTCGGCTTGTCCGCCGTCGACTGCGTCGCAGGCGCATTTCGGTGAGCGCGGAGGTTCCCGGCCGCGTCGCCGTTGCCGGCCGCATCGAAGGTGCGGTGCGTGCCGGACATGGAACCCGCGAAGCCGCCGCTTCCCGCAAAGCCGCCAAAAATGCCGGCCTGAGCGGACATCGACGCGGCCAGCGCCGCGGCCAACAGGATCGATTTGACGTAATTCGAGTTCATCGCTTTCTCCCATCAACTGGCGCGGGACATCCGCGTCCTCTGAAGGGAGAACGAGCGGGGTGGGGTCTTTCTTCCCTGGCCCGAGACTATTTATTGGGGGCCGTCCGGACCGCCTCGCCGACGAGCCCGAAACCGCGCGCGGAGTCCTTGTCGCGTCCGCCCACACGGATGGCTCGCTCTGACAACGCCTCGACCGCGCGGGCACCGCAGCCCGGATCGGGCTTGGTGCACCAATCGGCCAGTAGCCCTGCGACGATGGGTGCGGCATAGGAGGTTCCGCGCACCTCCTGGTAGCCGCCACCGACGGTCGCCGCAATCATGTCGGCGCCGGGTGCGGCAAAGCCGACATGCGATCCGCGGTTCGCCTCGAGCAGGACATGCCGCTTTGCATCGACTCCGGTGACGCCCACGACCCCGGGATATGCAGCCGGATAGAGCGGCGGCGCCGCGGGCCCATCATTTCCGACGGCGGCGACGACAACCTGTCCGGCGGCCTGGACGCGAGCGATCATCATCTGCAGCCCCGCATTGCGTGGGCCGACGAGGCTCACGTTGACGACGGGAACGGCGCTGCCGAGTAGCCAGCCCAATGCGCTGGCCATCGCGTCGACCGCGCCACCGGTCGGACGTCCGCAAAATACGTCCGCTGCGAACACACGGGCGTGCGGCGATGCCCCATGAAACGGCGGATCGTCGCCTGCGATCAGCGACGCCACGGCCGTCCCGTGCGCAGCCGGCACCGCTGTGTCGCAGCCCCAGTTCACAACCGTCGCGCCGCGCAACGACGGGTGGGTCGCGTCGACGCCGCTGTCGATCATCCCGACGCTAGCCGGCGACCGCGCGACCTCCGGCGCCGCCCGTACCGCAGGAGCACCCGTCGGCTGTGCTGCGTCTCCCACGCCCAGATAGATGTGGTTGTAGTCGTAGACCGTCGCCGGATCGGCTCTTCGCAGGTCCCTCAGAAGTCGATGAATCGAGCGATCGGCCGGCACCGCGAGCACGAGGAGTTCGAGGTCGAGGCCGGCGATTGATTCGCGGCGTAGGACCCTGATGCCGGCGGGCCGGGCGAGCGTGTTGGCCTTGTCCGTCGAAGTGAACGCCAGGACCTCGCCGCGAACGATCAGGTTGCCGTCGCGGTCGAGGTCGAGGACGGCGCGATTGGCCTTGAGCAGCTCTTGGATCCGGAGCTTGCGCACGTCGGTGAGCACGGTCCCGAGCGCGTCGGATGTCATCGTCGACGCGCTGCGCGCAACCGTCGAGAGCGGCGGCGACGTCGGGAGGTTGATCGTTGGCAGGCGCACTTGCGCACGGGAAGGCGCGGTGGCCACGACCAGCGCCGCCGCGACTGTGAGCGAAAGGCTTCGAGATGTCCGCATTCTAAATGGATCCGCGTCTAGCCAGTTCCCAGCTTGCTCGCAAATGCTACCATTCCAACACCTTGCAGGGCCGCGGCTGAAGTATCACGGGGCCTCAGGGAATAAACGCCTGCCGCGGGCCGTTTAGTCCACGAGGACGAATGGACGATACCAAGCGGATCCAGCGCGAACTCGTGGAACTCATTCCGCGCCTGCGGCGCTACGCGCGCTCGCTGACGCGAAACGTAGCGGACGCGGACGACGTTGTGCAGGTCGCGCTGGAGAAGGCGCTCGGTCGCCTGGATCAATGGCAACGCGGAACGAGGCTGGATAGCTGGATGTTCACGATCGTGCGTAATAGCTGGCTCGACGAGGTGCGTTCACGCGCGCGCCGGGACGAGCATGCACCGTTCGGGGGAGACTCCGAACTCGTCGCCGCGTACGCCGGACCGGCGGAGGAGACGCTTGCGATAGAGGAAGCCATGGCGCGACTTCCAGAGGAGCAACGCAGTTGCGTGATGCTCGTCCTTGTCGAGGGACTCTCGTACAAGGAGGCCGCCGAGGTCCTCGGCATTCCGATCGGCACTGTCACGAGCCGCCTGGCGCGGGGCCGCGAGGCGCTCCAAGCCGTGCTCGGGCCGGACACGGGTTGACGCCATGCAGATCGACGATGAACTCCTGATGCGTTACGCGGACGGCGAGATCGATGCTGTCGGGCGAGCCCGGGTCGAGGCAGCGATGCTGGCGGATCCCGCGCTCGGCCGCAGAGTCGCGGCATTTCGGGCGCAGCGCGAGCGCCTCGCGAAGGCATTCGCGCCGCAGCTCGCGGAACCGGTCCCGGACCGCTTGCGGCTGATCGTCGAGCAAGCGCAGGCCGCGTCACCCGCGAAGGTCATCGACCTCGGCGAGCGGCGTGGCGCCAAGCGCCTTCGCCAGCGCATCCGTTCGTGGTCGTGGCCGGAGGCGAGCGCTGTCGCCGCTAGCCTGGCCCTCGGCGTTCTGGTTGCCCAGCAGGCGGGGCACAACGGTGACGACGGGCTGCGCGCCGGACCAGGCGGGCTGGTGGCCGGTCGCACGATCGCGAAGTCGCTGTCGACCCAGCTTGCTAGCACGCAGCCGGAGAACGCCTCCGTGCGCGTCGGGCTCACGTTCGAGAACCAGCATGGCGAGGTCTGCCGGACCTTCAGCCAGCGCAAGGCTGCTCTTGACGGCATCGCATGCCGCAGCGGCAACGAGTGGCGGGTCGATCTCGCGCTGAGCGGTTCCGCCGACGCAAGCTCGACGGACTCTGGTTCGGTGCGCACGGCCGGGTCCCATCTGCCACCCGAACTCCTCAAGGCCGTCGATGCGCAGATTCGCGGCGAGCCTTTCGATGCGGGCGCGGAAGCCAAGGCGCGCCAGAGCGACTGGCGAAGTCCCAGCCACTAGGCCTGCAATTGCCGCGGGCGGCTTCTGTGCTTGCCGCGCTTGCGCCGGATAACGCAGCCCGGGCTGCAGCGCGCTGCAGGTTCGAGCCGTGATCGGGGGCCGCGTACTCTTCGTCCGGGGAGGGGTCCTGTCGTTCGCCGCGCAGTGACAGACGGTAGTCGAGGGCATATTTCCCTGGAACCGCTAGCGGTGCCGGCACACGTGGCTGATTGAATGAGGCGTTCTGGTCCCCGCAGAATTGACATATCCCGGTCGCGTTCGAGCGATTCGCGATGTCCCCCGCCATCCCTTGCTCGGCACCGGCAGACGGAAGGATTTTGTCGGCGTAGCACTCGACGGGGAACCGGAAGGCGCCGCGCCCGCCGGTATCGCTACTTGACAATAGCCCCCCGGCGTCCGACCGCCGGGCGCCTGAAACCGGGTGTCTTAAGCCTTGGGCCATCGCCGGCCGGGCGGCTTTTCAAGCCGAGGACTTACGGCGTAGACTTAAGCCGGTTCGCCAGAAAGTCCCTTCAAGCCAAGGAAAATTGGGACTTCCGGACTAGGCCGTGAGCACTGAACGGCAGTCGCACGTCGTTGGCGGACGGGACAATTACAACTAAATCAATGCCGGGGGTAATGACAAGTGAATATCTACAAGATCGTCGGTCTGATCGGCGTTTTGCTTGCGGTCGTCGCCGCGTTCGTCACCGTGCCGTACGCCGCGCCGCTGATTGCGATCGCCGGTGCCGTCGTCGGCGTCAGCGTGGTCGGCGAGCATCACGTGCGGGTGATCGTCTCGGCGCTGGCCCTGCACGTGCTGGCCAACAGCTTTGACGGAATTCCCGCGGTCGGGGCGTACATCACGGCCCTGCTTGGCAACTTCGGCGTCCTTGCCGCAGGCGCCGCGCTGTTGATCATCGTGCGCAACATGTACGAGCGGATGAAGCCCTGACGGGCCCCGACGCGAGGGGAGCGGGTGACCCCCCGCTCCCTTCCGTCCCCTTCGGAACGCCGGAAAGCGGGGCCGCTGCGGTCCCGGGCAATGGCTGAGTCGGGAGTCCTGCGCATCGACCGCCGGCGGCCGAAAACGGATGTCAGGCGCGCCGGACCAGTCGGATCGCTGACGGCTCCTCGTTGAGCGACCGCCGGGCGCCCGGTGAGCCGGTCGGTGTGAATCCCCGATCTAGTCGCGCCGATCCGGCGGCGTGAGGTACGGCGCCGATGCGCCGCGCTCCGCGCCGGCGCGCTGCATTTCCTGCTTCGCAACCGAGCGCAGGTGCACCTCGTCGGGACCGTCCGCGAGTCGCAGCACGCGCCCCCAGGTCCAGAGCATCGCGAGCGGCGTGTCGCCGCTCAGGCCCATGGCGCCGAAGGTCTGCATCGCCCGGTCGCAGACGGTCGTGTGCACCCGTGGCACCAGCGCCTTGATCATCGCGATCTCCTTGGCGGCGGCCTTCGAGCCGCGGCGGTCCATCATCCACGCGGTCTTGAGCACCAGCAATCGCGCCTGGTCGATCTCGATGCGCGACAGCGCGATCCATTCCGCGACGGTGCCGTGCTGGTGCAGGTACTTGCCGAAGGCGCGCCGCTCCGCGGCGCGCTCGCACATCAACTCGAGTGCGAGTTCGCACTGGCCGATCGAGCGCATGCAGTGGTGGATGCGCCCCGGCCCGAGGCGTGCCTGGGCGATCGCGAAGCCACCGCCTTCCTCGTGGACCAGATTGCCCAACGGCACGTGCGCGTCGCGGAACAGTATCTCGCAGTGCCCTTCCGCGGAATGGGAGTTCATGACCGACAGATCGCGGACCACGGTGACTCCCGCAGTGTCCATCGGTACCAGCACCATGCTTTGGCGCCGGTGGGGCTCCCCGTCGGGATCGGTCACGCCCATCACGATGGCGACCTTGCAGCGCGGATCCGCCGCGCCCGAGATGAACCACTTCCGGCCGTTGACCACGTACTGGTCGCCGGCGCGTCGAATCGACGTCTGGATGTTGGTGGCGTCGGACGAGGCGACGTCCGGTTCCGTCATCGCGAAGCACGACCGGATCGCGCCGTCGAGCAGAGGCTTGAGCCACCGTTCGCGCTGTTCGCCGGTCGCGAACAGGTGCAGGATCTCCATGTTGCCGGTGTCCGGCGCGCTGCAGTTGAACACCTCCGGCGCCCACATGACGCGGCCCATGATCTCCGCGAGCGGCGCGTACTCGAGGTTGGTGAGGCGTTGCCCGGGCTCGTCGTCGCGCAGTCCCGGCAGAAACAGGTTCCAGAGCCCCTCTGCTCTCGCCCGCCGCTTCAGATCCTCGACGAACGCCGGTTGCCGGTGGCCGGCGGCGAGCTCGCGCGCATGGTGCGGGATCATCGGCACGATGTGCTCGTCCAGGAAGCCGCGGACTTGCCGACGCAGCTGCTCGACACGCGGTGAGTAGTCGAAGTCCATGGGTCGTAGTCCTTCGGCGATGAGGAGTCGGTTGCCGCCGTCGCACCGGGCGCGATGACTCTGAAGCGAGCGCTCCGGTTCGGGCCACCGCGCAAACGGTCGCGTCGTTCTCGATCTTAGCGCACGTCCGCGACCGCCACCGCCGCCATCGGCCGCGGCGTAAGCTTGCGACGTCGGTCCGCGGAACGTGGCTCTCGGACGGAGTCGGCAACGGCGACGCCGCCGGAACGGCCGGACGCCGCTACGTAAACATCGTCCGGCATTCAAAGTCAGTCATTGAGCGCCCGCTCCTGACCCACTGCGGCCGGTCGTGAGCGGCTGCTCCGCTGGCAGACGCAATAGCGCTCAGAACGCTGAGGCGCCTATTGCAACCGTCGCGTGACTCCACGCCTGGTGAAACCTCGTCTGCGCTGCGCGCGCTTCGGCGCGCTGTCCACCCGCTCGGAGCGCCTGTACGAGGCCGCGTAGAGCCCATCCGTCCCTGGGTTGAAGTCTGAGCTCCTCGCGATAGACTCGATCGGCCTCGCCGGCCAATCCAGCGCGCAGGAGTTCGGCCCCGAGTATGTGTCGGACCGGGAAGAACCAATCGGAAGGCTCGTCGTAGGCGAGGCCGTCCTCCAGCCGAACCGCCTCACGCAGATCGCGCAACGTCTCCTGCTGGCTACCCTCGGCAGACTCGATTCTGGCCGCCGCCACTCGCGTCGCGATCGCGAGTACGGCGCGCAAGGTGTTCTGCCCCGCAGGCGTGTCAGCCGGGAGGCCTGCAATCAGCGTATTGAGCTGTGCCAGGCGTTCCCGTGCCTCCGTTGAACGCCCGGTAGCGGCCAGGGCGACCGCGGTCGAGTACAGATAGCCGCCCGTGAGTCCCGGCAAGGATGGGTCAGGGGCCCTCTCGGCCAGCAGCGCATCCCACTTGCCGAAGCGGACATACGCCGCGTACAGCTCCGCGACGTACCAATCGGCGCCGGGCATTTCCTTGAGCAGCGTGTCGCTCATGCTCGCTCGCGAGCGGCGCACCGCATCGAGCGTTTCGGCTTCGCGGCCCTCCATCGCCGTCGAGTACGCCAGGAACTGGTAGTTGTGGCCGAGGTACATGGGGTAGTAGTCGAGCGGCGTCGTCCTTGCCATGTAAGCAAGGTCCGCCGCGGCGCCTTTGCGGTTCGCCTCCGCGGCCTCCTCGTACCGTCCCACCCGCTCGAATATGTGCGCTGGCATGTGCTCGAGGTGCCCGGCAGCAGGCGCAAGACCGCGGAGCCGCTCGGCTGCGACTAGGGCTTTCTCGGGGTGAGGCGAGGCTTCCATCGCATGAACGTAATAGTGCATCGCCCCGACGTGCATGGGCTGGCGGGCGATTACCCGTTCGAGAGTTGCCACTATCTCAGTCGTCCCTTCGGCAGGCGTCCCGTCCGGGTTCCAGAGCTTCCAGGCATGCAGATTCATCAACGCCTCGGCGTACAGGGTCTGCACGTCGAGGTCATCGGGAAAATGCCTGGCCACGTCGCGCATCGCCGCGGCGTAATCGGTTAGCACGGGCAGCGCCGTCTCAGCACCGAGGGGTTGAACGCTTGGGTAACGATGAGCGACCGCCGCACCCAGAGCCTGTTCGACCGGCGTAGCCGACGCCGCCAGACCTTGCGCCCGCGTCGACGTTTCAAATGCGATCTTCGCCCGGGACCCCACCAGTTCCGGCAGGTTGTAATTGGGGCCAATCGTCAATGCCACGCCCCAGGCGCACATCGCGCAGGAAGGATCGAATTCGAGAGCGCGGGCAAAAGAGCGCGTGGACTCGTCGTGGTTGAACGCCCAGAGAAAGCGCATGCCTTGATCAAAATAGATCTGCGCGTCTGCCGAGCGCGTGCTGATCTGCCGGTGAAACGTCCCGATGCCGCCATAGAGTTGCGCACCGCTCGACCAATCACCCAGGGTCGTGGGCAAATGATCGCCCATGGTCACTGCGCTCGCCGGATCCGTTGACGCCTGCGCAAGTCCTGTCGGTGACAACGCCAGTACCGCGGAGACTGTCAGGCCCATCACGCTCGCGCGGACCAATATTTCTGAGACATTCAACAAAGTCGGTCTCCTGCGCCAGATGGAGCGCCCGGCCTAGAGCATGGCTGCTGGTCGAGGCGAGCTGCAGTCTGGCACAGGCGCCCCGGCGTTGGTGGCGCGGTGCCGCTCCGGCCTCAGCGGCCGCCCGTTCCGGTCCCGGTTTCGACCTTCATCAACGCGGCGCTGTCGCGCGACGACGGCACGTCGCCCGCGCGCCAGCCACCGCCCAGGCCGCGAATCAGCCCGACGCTCGCCGTCAATCGGCGGACTTGCAGGCTGAGCACCGCCCGGTCTGCCTGCAGCGCCGCCGTCTGCGCAACAACCACGTCCAGGTAGTTGACCGCGCCCTCGACATAACGGTTGGTGGCGAGATCGAGCGCGCGCTTGGCGGCGATCGCCGCCTGCTGCTGTTCGTCGCGCTCCTGCCGGAGCAGCTCGAGCAGTGCCAGGTCGTCGGCCACCTCCTGAAAGGCCGACAGCACGGTCGCACGGTAGTGCTCGGTGGCCTCCGTGAGCGCGCTCCGCGCGCGCGCGACCTCGGCGCGCCGGGCCCCGGCGTCGAACAGCGTGAGCGCGGCGGCCGGCCCGACGGCCCACAGTCGGTTTGGCGCGGACAGCCAGTCGGCCGCGCCGCTGCTTTCAAAGCCGCCGGCTGCCGTCAGCGTCAGGCGCGGGAAGTAGGCCGCCCGTGCGACGCCGATCGCGGCATTGGCTGCGGCCGTGCGGCGCTCGGCGGCGGCGACGTCCGGGCGCCGCTCGACGAGCGTGGAGGGCACGGCAACCGGGATGTCCGGCAGCGGCGGCAGGGTCGCAGCCGCCGGCATCGCCAGGCCCGGTGCCGGTTCACCGACGAGTCGCGCAATCGCGTGTTCGAGCAGCGCGCGGCGCGCCGCGACGTCCGTCAGCTGCGCCGCGGCCGTATGGAGCTGCGTCTCGGCACGGGCGACGTCCAGTCCCGACGCGATGCCGCCGTCGTGGCGTGAACGCGCGAGGCCGAGCGCCTTCTGGTACGCGGCGACCGTGTCCAGCAGCAGGCTCGTCTCCAGATCGAGACCGCGAAGCGTCAGATAGTCACCGGCGAGCTCCGCCTCGAGGCTGAGGCGCACCGACGCGAGGTCGGCGGCTGACGCCTGGGCGCTCGCGCGACCGATCGTCGCCAGGTTGCGCATGCGGCCCCACAGGTCGAGCTCGTAGGACGCAGTGCCCGCGGCGACATTGTCCCGGTACTCTGCCGGCTGCGCGGCCGAACGCAGCGGGCGGCCGTCGGACTGCCGGTTGCGGGTGGCGAATGCGCCGGCGCCGACCAGCGGAAAGAGCCCGCTGTTCGCCTCGGCCGCGAGGGCGCGCGCTTCAGCGTAGCGTGCGGCCGCCGCGGCGAGGTCCGGGCTCGAGCGCTCCAGGCGCTCTTCCAGAGCGTCGAGCGCTGGCTCGCCATAGAGTTCCCACCACGCTCCTCTCGGCAGCGCATCGGCCGGCGCCGCCTGCAGCCACTCGCCCATCGCGCCATAGCTCGCGGGCGGCGCCACGACCGGCGGTCGATAGGGCGGCGCGAGCGCGCAGCCGCCGACGGCGGCGTATGCGGCGAGCGCCGGAAGCGCGGCCCTGTGCAAGCGGCTCACGGCGGTGCGCCACTGGCCGGGGCCACGGCCAGTCGTACGGTATCGCCGTCGCTGAGGCTGTCCGGCGGGCTGTCGATCACCCGGTCGAGGGCGGTGATGCCGCCGACGACCTCGAGCTCCGTGCCGAAGTCGCGTCCGACGGTGATCGGGCGCAGCGCTACCTTGTTGTCCCGGCCGAGGACCGCGACCCGGAGGCCGTCCTGGCGGAACACGACCGCGCTGACCGGCACCCGCAGCGGGCTCCCGCGGTCGTCGAGCGCGAAGCGCACTTCCACGTACGACCCCGGCAGCAGCAGGCCGCGCGAGTTGTCTGCCTCGAGCTGCACCAGCATCGTGCGGGAAGCCTCGTTGATCGCCTGCGATGAATTCGTGACCGTCGCGGGCACCGCCTCGTCCGGCCGCTCCGGCACGCGCAGCCGCGCGGCACCACCCCGGCGCAGGAGCGCGGAATAGGACTGCGGCACGTCGACGTAGATGCGCAGCTTCCGGGCGTCCGCGACCCGGAACAGCTCCTGGCCGTTGCTCGCGCCGGCGTTGATCAACGCGCCGATGTCCGTGCGGCGGGCCGTCACGACGCCGGCGAACGGCGCGACGATCGACTTGAACGACGCCGTGGCCCGCAGGCGCGCGACGTTCGCCTCGGCGGCGACGACGATCGCCTGCTTGGCTGCATGATCGCCGGCCTTCTCGTCCGCCTCCTGTCTCGACACCGAATCCGACTGCAGCATGCGCGCCCAGCGCGTTGCAGTCGTCTGCGCCAGCTGCTCGTTGGCCTGCGCCGTCGCGAGATCGGCCTGCGCCTGCAGCAGCTGCTGGTCGAGCTCCGGCGTCTCGATCGTCGCCAGCACCTCGCCGGCCCTGACGCGAGCGCCGATGTCGACGTTCCAGCTCTTCAGGTAGCCGTTGACCCGCGCGTAGATCGGCGCGTCGATGAAGGCCCGTACGGTGCCGGGCAGCACGATCTCGCGCACCGCCGGAACCGCGTGCAGGGTCGCGAGGCTGACGGTCGGGATCGCCTGCTGCTCGGTCCAGTGCCGCACCGCCGCCTGCTCGTAAAGTCGCAGCCCGATGCCGCCGACCGCCGTCACGAGCGCGACCAGGAGTGCGACACGGCCGATCACGCGCAGGCGGCCGCGCAGCACCGGGGTGATCGGCGCGCCGTCCGGGTCAGCCATGGTGAGCCCCCGTCACGACCGGGATGCCGCCGGCGCTTCGGGACCGGGCACGATCGATCCGGAACGAGGCGGCACGTCCGGCCCGGGCGCGGCGGCCGATCGCTGCGGCCGCGAGTGCGCGATGCCGAACACGACCGGCACGACGAACAGCGTCGCGACCGTCGCGAACGCGAGGCCGCCGATGACGGCGCGGCCGAGGGGCGCGTTCTGCTCGCCGCCCTCGCCGAGCGCGAACGCCATCGGCGTCATGCCGATCATCATCGCGAGCGCCGTCATCAGCACCGGCCTGAAGCGGACGAAGCCTGCCTCGAGGCCGGCGGTGACCGCATCGGCACCGGCGGCGAGCCGCTCGCGGGCGAAGCTGACGACCAGGATGCTGTTCGCGGTCGCGACTCCCATGCACATGATCGCGCCGGTCAGTGCCGGCACCGACAGCGTCGTGTGGGTCGCGAACAGCATCCAGACGATGCCGGCGAGCGCCGCCGGCAGCGCGCCGACGACGATCGCCGGATCGATCCACGACTGGAAGTTGACCGTGATCAGCAAGTAGATGAGCACGATCGCACCGAGGATCCCCCACAGCAGGCCGGCGTAGGACGTGTACATCGTCTCCACCTGGCCGCGCAGCGCCACCGCCGAGCCCTTCGGCACGTCGCCGGCGCTGGCCGCGAGGATGCGCTCGATGTCCTGCGATACGGCGCCAAGGTCGCGCCCCTGGGCGGCGGCGAAGATGTCGAAGGTGGGCTGCACGTCGTAGTGCGACACCACGCCCTCGCCCTGCGTTCGGGTGAACGTCGCGAGCCCGCCGAGGACCTGCGCCGTCGTGCCGGTACCGCCGCTTACCGGAATGGTGCCCAGCGCCGCGAGACTGTCGATCCGGTATTGCGGCGTCTGCACGACGACCGGATAGGAGACGTGGTTGTTCGGGTTCACCCAGAAGCTCGGCGCCGTCTGGGCGCTGCCCGACAGCGACACGAGGACGCTGGCGGCCACGTCCCGCTCGGTGAAGCCGAGCTCCTGCGCGCGCGTCCGGTCAACGATGACCCGCAGCTCCGGCTGATTGACCGGCTGCTGGATGCGCGCGTCCGTGACGCCCGAGACGTGCCGGAGCCGCTCGAGCAGCGCGACCGCGTAGGCGCGGTTCGCGTCGCGCTTGAAGCCGATCACCTTGACGTCGATCGGCGCCGGCAGGCCGAAGTTGAGGATCTGCGTCACGATGTCGGCCGGCAGGAATGCGAACGTTGCCGCCGGAAACGCCCGCGGCAGCCTTTCTCTCAGCAGCCGCACGTAGTCCGCGGTGGCGCGGTGCCCCGGCCTGAGGTTGATCAGGATGTCGGCATCGGCCGGGCCGATCGGCGCCGAGTTGCTGTAGGTGATGTTGATGCCGCTGACCGGCAGTCCGATGTTGTCGACCACGCCGCCGAGATCGCGCGGCGGAATCAGGTAGCGCACCAGGCCCTCGATCTGGTCGCACAGGCGCGCGGTTTCCTCGATGCGGGTGCCGGTCTGGGCCCGGACCTGCATCTTGATCTGGCCGGCGTCCACCGATGGGAAGAAGTCGGCGCCGAGGAACGGTACGAGCACGAAGGACGCGCCGACGATGCCGCCGGCGCCGAGCAGGAAGCCGCGCCGGTGCATCGTGGCCAGTCGCAACAGGTCGAAGTAGCCCTTGCGGGCAGCCGCGAAGCGGCGCTCGAATTCCTGCTGGAACCGCACCAGTGGGCCGGACCAGCCGGACTGGCGCGCGCCCGGCGCATGCAAGGCCATCACGTACTGCGTATGGCCTGAGGCATGCGGGTGGACGCTCGAATGCGGCCGCAACAGGTACTTGGCGAGCGTCGGCACCAACGTGCGCGACAGCAGGAACGACGCCACCAGCGCGAACACCACCGCCTCGGCGAGCGGCACGAACAGGTAACGCGCCACGCCCTGCAGGAAGAACATCGGCACGAATACGATGCAGATCGACAGCAGCGAGAACAGGGCCGGCACGATGATCTGGTTGCCGCCGTCGAGGATCGCGGTGGTGACGTCCTTGCCCTGCTCGAGGTGCCAGTTGATGTTCTCGATCGTGACCGTGGCGTCGTCGACGAGGATGCCGACGGCGAGCGCCAGCCCGCCCAACGTCATCACATTGATCGTCTCGCCGAGCGCCGACAGCCCGATGAGCGACGACAATATGGCGAGCGGTATCGAGACCGTGATGATCAGCGTCGAGCGCCAGCTGCCGAGGAACACCAGGATCATCAACGCCGTCAGGCACGCCGCCAGCACGGCCTCGGCGGCGACGCCCGTCACGGCCGCCTTGACGAACACCGACTGGTCGCCGACCTGGTCGACGCGGAGTTCCGGCGGCGCGCCGGCCATGATCTTCGGTAGCAGCGCCTTGACATGGCTGATGATGTCGAGCGTCGATACCGCGCCGTTCTTCTGGATAGTCGTCAGCACCGCACGGTGCCCGTCGACGCGGACCAGGTTCTGTTGCGGCGAATAGCCGTCGCGGACGTGCGCGACGTCGCGCAGATAGATCGTGGCGCCGTCGACCGCCTTGACCGGCAGGTCATTGAGATCCTCGAGCGCCGTCGGGCTCGCGTTCAGGCGCACGTTGTACTCAAACACGCCAACCTTGGCGGTACCGGCGGGCAGGATCAGGTTCTGGGCAAGGATTGCGTTGGTCACGTCGGCGGGCGACAGGTTCCTGGCGTGCAGGGCGTCTGGATCGAGGTCGACCATGACCTGGCGCGCCTTGCCCCCGTACGGCGAGGGGACCGTCGCGCCCTCGACTTCCGCGAGCTGCGGCCGGATGAAGTTGTTCGACAGGTCGAAGAGCTGTTGGTCCGACAGGGTCTGCGACGACAGCGCGAGCTGCAGGATCGGCACGCTCGAGGCGTTGTAGGAGAGGATCTGCGGCGGCGTGATGCCCGGGGGCAGACGCTTCAGCACCGTCTGCGCGACGGCAGTGACCTGCGCGATCGCGCCGTCGACCCGCACGTGCGGGTGGAAGAACACTTTCACCACGCCGACGCCCGGCAGCGACTGCGACTCGATGTGATCGATGTCGTTGACCGTCGTCGTGACCGACCGCTCGAAGTAGGTGATGATCCGGTCGGAGATTTCGGCTGGCGGCAGACCGTTGTAGGTCCACACGACGCTGACCACCGGGAGCTTGATGTCCGGAAAGATGTCGACCGGCGTCCTGAGGATCGCGAGCGGCCCGAACAGCAGGATCGCGATCGCCAGCACGAAGAATGTGTAGGGCCTGCCGAGCGCAAGCCGGATGATCCACATTCAGGCGTCCCTCGGTCGCGCATCGGGCCGCTGCCCGACGCGGGCCGCGCCGTCAGCGGCGGGCTCGGTGGCCGCCCGGCCGGACCGACCGCCGGCCGAATCCAAAGGTTCGGCGCGCCGGTTCGCCGACGCGCAACAAGCAGCCTCCGCCGCGTACTCTTGCGGGCGCGGGCTCACCGGCCGTCTGGATGGCGTCTCGTGGGGGGACACCGGGTGCGACTATGGGGCTCGGCGGCCCTTTCGTCGGCACCGGGCGTTTGCTCACCGTGTCCTGCCGGCACTACGGAAACGGTCTGTTACAGTTCTTCATGGCCGCGGTCGTGATCGCGGTCCCGACCGGCACCGGATTGGGCTACGCCGGGGGCGCTTCCGGCAGCGTGATGCGAACGATGAGGCCGGTCGGCAACGCGTCCTGCAACTCGATTGATCCGCCGTGCGAGAGCACGATCGAGCGGGCGATGGACAGCCCGAGGCCCATGCCCTGGCTGTCGCGGTCGCGCGCCGCAGCCGATCGGTAGAACGGCTCGAACACCTTCTCCTTCTCATCGGCAGGAATGCCGGGGCCCGCGTCCTCAATCTCGACGAGGTAGCCGGATATGGCGTGACCACTCAGACGCACGCGCGTCCGGCCGCCGTACTTGGCCGCATTGGCGACGACGTTCGTCAGGGCACGCATCAGGGCCTGTGGCTTGCAGCGATAGCGGCTGCGCGGCGGTCCCTGGTACGTCACCTCGCCGCCGACGTCCGCGACCAGGTCGCAGACTGTCTGCAGCGCGAGGTCCAGGTCGACGCTCTCGGAGCTCTCCGCGTCGTCGACGCCACGCACGAACGACAGCGTCGACGCCAGCATCGCCTCCATCGCGTCGATGTCCGCCAGCATCCTCGGCGCCTCGTCCTCGATCCGGCCGGTCTCGATCCGCAGGCGAAGCCGCGTCAGCGGCGTGCGCAGGTCGTGACTGATCGCACCCAGCATCAGCGTGCGATCCATCAGCAGCCTCTGCAGGCGCACCTGCATCTGGTTGAAGGCCCGGATGGCGCGTTTCAGCTGCGCCGGTCCCTGCGCCGGGAATGGCGGCGCCTGCACGTCGAGGCCGACGCGCTCGGCGGCATGCGCGAAACGCATCAGCGGCGCGTTGACGGTCCAGGTGAGCCATGCCCACAGCCCGGACAGCACGAACACGAAAAAAGACACGATCGCCGCCTGCTCGACGTATCCCAGCCGATGCTCGTCGCCGACCGGCGCGACGACCGACAGCAGGCCGCCGCCGCGCAGGCGAATCTCGATGCGCCGCATCTCGAGCGGTGCGACACCCCCCAGCGCGACGACGCGCACGTCCGCCGGGGGCTTGCCGAGCTTGACGGCCAACTGCCGCTGCAGGTCCGCGTCGAGCGCCTCGCCGTTCTTCGTCGCCGCCGCGATCTCCCGGTCCGGACCGAAGCGGACCTGGAAGCGGGGGTCATCGAGCCGTCGCGCGAACGCGGCCCGTTGGTCGTTGCTCGCGGCCTCGAGCAGCCGCACGGTGACGTCGAGTTTCCCAATCGCCTCCTGCGGGCGCAGTTCGAGCTGCCACGCCGGCAGCAGCACGACGTACAGCATGGCTGCGAGCGCCTGCGACAGCGCGAGGCCGAGCAGCACGATGCCGGCCACCTGTCCGCGAAAACCCGCCGGCAGCAGACGCGCGGGCGAGAACTTCACTCGGACCGGACTTCGGAGGTAAAGATGTAGCCGCCCGCGCGCACCGTCTGGATCAGCGCGGGGTCACGCGGGTTGTCCTCTATCTTCCGCCGCAGGCGACTCACCTGGATGTCGATGCTGCGATCGAACGGTGCCTGCGCCCGCCCGCGCGTCAGGTCCAGCAGCTGATCGCGGGTCAGGATCCGGTTGGGGTGTTCGCAGAACGCGACCAGCAATTCGAACTCGGCGCCGGTGAGTGGTACGCGGGTGCCATCCGCGGCAAGCAGGCGGCGCGACCCCAGGTTCAGCAGCCACCCGGCGAAGCGCAGCAGCGACGGACGCCCGGATGGCGATGCGGACGGCAGCGCTTGCGTGCGCCTCAATATCGCCTTGATGCGCGCGACCAGCTCTGGCGTGCTGAAGGGCTTGGTCAGGTAGTCATCGGCACCGATTTCGAGCCCGACGACGCGCTCGATCTCGCTGCCGCGGGCCGTCAGCATGATGATCGGCACGTCGCTCCCCGCGCGCAGGCGCCTGCAGAGGCTCAACCCGTCCTCGCCCGGCAGCATGACGTCGAGGATCAGGAGGTCGATGCGACTGACCGCGAGCGCACGGTCCATCTCGCGGCCGTCGCGGGCCGTGCTGACCCGGAAGCCGTTGCTGCGGAGAAAATCGGCGACCATGCTCCGGATGTCGGGGTCGTCCTCCACGAACAGGATATGCGCGGCAAGGTCCATAGGTAGTCCAGCGGCAACGGACAATTGCTCGGTCCCGGCACCTGGTCACGACGGCCGACCCGGAGCGTGGCACCGACGGTCGTCGCTTCGCGCGACGTCTCGTCCGCGACCCGGCGCCGAAGCCCGGACGATCCGATTGTGGCAGACGGGCGGCGGGCCATTGTATCGGCCGGTAGAAAATCGCGCGGTCGACGCGGGTCGTCGGCAGCGGGCCGTACCGGGGAGGGGCCTGCGAGCCGCCCGCGCCCTCCGGCACGGCGCCCCGGCAGGCCTGCCGCGGACGGCCGGCGCGGGACGTGTGTAAGATGCCGGTTCGCCGCACGACGCAGGATCAGGGATGTCCACGGCACGCCGGCAATCTAACGCTGCCCCGTTCGCAGCCCCGAAGGACTTCAAATTGCAGAACACCCGCACGCTGCCGGCCGTCCTTGCGGTCATTGTCGCTCTCGGACTTGCTGGGGCACCCATGGCGCGCGTCCAGGCGGGCCAGGCGCCGTCCGCACCTGCAGCGCTCAAGGACACCACCGTGTCCGCCGACCTGCCGGGCGAACTCGCCAGGTTCCAGCGCGTCCACATGCGCTACCAGCCGAAGGGACTGAGCGCGCGCGAACGCCGCATGGTCGAGAAGCTGGTCGCGGCCTGCCGCTATCTCGATGATCTGTTCTGGGAGCAGAGTGATCCGGAAGGGGCGCTGCTGTACCGGGCGCTGCAAGCCGACGCGAGTCAGCAGGCGCGCGACGTGCGCCGGTTCCTGCGCATCAACGGTGGCCGCTACGACCTGATTCGCGAGGACGCGCCGTTCATCGGCACGGCGCGTCCGCCGCCCGGTCGCAACCTCTTCCCGGCCGACCTCGGCCTGCCTGAGCTCGATCGCTACGTCAGCGCTCATCCCGGGCAGAAGGCCGCACTCTACGATCCGTACACCGTCATCCGCCGCCAGGGCACGGCGCTCGAGGCCGTCCCCTACCACGTCGCGTACCGCGCATGGCTCGGACCGATGGCGAGGTTGCTGCGCGAGGCGGCGGCACTGTCGGATGACGCGGCGTTCGCACGCTATCTTCGACTGCGCGCCGATGCGCTGCAGAACGACGACTATTTCCAGAGCGCGCTCGCGTGGCTCGACCTCGAGAATCCCAGGATCGACCTGATTTTCGCGCCCGAGGAGACGTATCTCGACCACTTGCTCGGCGTCAAGGCATCGTACGGCGCGGCGGTGCTCATACGGGACGAGACCGAGAGCCGCAGGCTCGAAGTGTTCCAGAACTACGTGCCGGACATCCAGGATGCGCTGCCGCTGGCCGCCGCCGACCGCCCGTCCAAGAAGGGTCTGCGCTCGCCGATGGAAATCGTCGACGCTCCGTTTCGGGCCGGCGACCTGCGTCACGGCTACCAGGCTGTCGCCGACAACCTGCCTAATGATCCGCGGGTGCACGAGCAGCGCGGCTCGAAGAAGATCTTCTTCAAGAACTTCCACGAAGCGCGGGTCCAGTTCGTCGTGCTGCCGATCGCGAAGCGGCTGCTGCGCGCGGACCAGGCGGACATCGTTTCGGCGGAGGGCTACCTGGTGACCGAGGTGCTGCACGAGATAGCACACGGCCTCGGGCCCGCCTTCTCCCGGCTTGGCGATCGCAAGGTGGACATCCGCGAAGCGATCGGCGCGACCTTTGGCGGCCTCGAGGAGGCCAAGGCTGACATCGTCGGGCTCTACGGGCTGGCCTGGCTGGTCGATCACGGCGTCGTGCCGCGCGCGAAGCTCGACGGCTACTACGCCTCGCACGTCGCCGGCATCTTCCGGAGCGTTCGTTTTGGCGTCGGCGAGGCGCATGGCCGCGCCGAGATGATGGAATTCAACTACTTCACCGAGAACGGAGTCATCGCGCTCGACCCGGCAACCGGTCGCTACGGCATCGAGTTTACGAGGATGCGTGCCGCAATCACGGGCCTCGCGCGCGAGCTGCTCGAGCAGGAAGCGACTGGCGACCGTGGCCGCGCCGACGCCTGGTTCGCCCGCTACGGCGCCATGCCGCGCGAGCTCTCAACCGCGCTCGAGGCGGCGAGCGACGTGCCGGTGGACGTCGATCCGGAATCGGATTTCGCCGAAAATCGCCGCTGATTGCCACCGCGTCAGGGCCTCGTCACCCTGACCGCCAGCACGCCGTCGGCTGCGGGCTCCGCCGAGAATCCTGCGCGTCGCAGCCGGACGGCCACCTCGGCAGCCAGCTCGCGCCCGCTTGCGCGCCGATTGGGCGTGCCGGTGTAGTGATAGAGACTGCCACGCTGGCGGAGCACGCGAGCGAGCTGGTCGTAGAAGGCTTGCGAGTAGAGCTCGCCGGCGATCCCGAAGCGCGGCGGGTCGTGCAACACGGCGTCGACCGACGCCGGCGCCAATGCCGCGATCCGCTCGGCGACGTCGCCGGGCGTCAACGTCAGCGTTGCAAGTTCGGCGGCCGGCGACGGACCGTCCGGTGACCAGGGATTGAGGCTCCGCAACCACAGCACGTCCGGGCTCTTCTCGTAGGAAGCCACGTGCCGGGCCCCGCCGGCGAGGCACCAGGCGGCGAAGTAGCCGAGGCCGCCACAGGTATCGAGGATGCGCTTGCCGCGCGGCGCGACCAGCGCGACCTTGCGTTCGGCATCGGCGTACGGCGAGACGCGCATGGTCGGCAGCATCTTGATGCCGTCGATCTCAAAGGTCGGTGCGCCCCACTTCGTCGGTACCAGCTTGGTCAGGGACGTCGTGAAGCGCGCGACCGGCTGGAAGCCTCCCTCCGTCCAGTGATAGATCGTCCGCGCGCGGCAGGCCTCGAGAAACGGAAACCGCCGGCCGTCCCACGACCAGCCGTCCGTGCCCACCATGACCGTGGTTGTCGAGCGATCGAGGTCGAGCGAGCAGGCGATGGTCGACCTGCCGCGGGTCCTCGCGGCAACGAGTGCGTCGTGCACGGCGGTGGTCAGGAGCGGCCCGGCGCGCCCGCTCACCGCGACTCGCTCCCAGGGCCGGTTAGCCGCCACCAGCGACCCTTCGACCGCGCCCGGAGCGCCAGCGGACGGACCGCGACGCGCACGAGCGTGACGCCGCGCTCCATTCCGGCCTGCCTGCGCGATCCGGCGCCCAGCTTCGGGATCGCCCGCGCCACGCCGTGGTGCGGGCCGGCAGCCGCAGCACCGAAATGCCCCGTATTCATCCGCACAGCTTGTCGGAGCGCCGCGCGTCTCGCCACTCCGCCGCAGCGATCAGGAGGCCGCCCGGCTGCAGATGCGTGCCGCAGGCGAAATTCCGCTACGCTCCCCGCTCACCCGGAACGAGTTGCCGGGCGATGCCAGGCAAGGCAGCACCGCATGCGACCGACACCGCCCGCGCTCGCTTTCATGCCCGGCCCCCGCTGGGTCACCGCGTCTGCGACGCCCACCGCCCTGGCCCGCGGCCTCGCCACCGCCGCAGATCGGGCGCTGCCGTCATGCGCATGACCCCATCGCCGGGCCGCGACCTAGCGGCGCTCGAGCGCCTGCGGACGCGTTTCGGCGGCGGCGCGGCCGAGCTCAAGGTCCTGCGGCTGCGGCGCCTGGCGCGGGCGCAGCTGCGCACAGCGGCCCAGCTGCTGCGGCTGCACGAGGTGCTGTGTTTCCTGCGCGCCTACCCGGACGACGCCCGCGTCCTGCTGCAGGCCCGACGCATGCTCGCCGGCTTCGCGCGGCGCCGCGACCTCGCGCGGCACGGGGCGGCGCTGATCGACACGGGCATCGCCGGTACCACGATTCGCTATCGCTTCTTCTGGCCGACGGCCCGCTGGCTCGCGGCACGCTGGCCGCAGGCGATCCGACTGGACCGCACCGATGACGATGCAGCGACGCGGCTCGCCCAGGCCCTGCCGCTGCTTGCGCCGCGCGCGGCGGCCGAATGGCTGCAGGAGGCGAAGCTGCCGGCATTCGAGGCCCTGGACCGCCTCCGCGGCCGGCGCCAGGCGACCGACGCGGTCTGCCTCGTCGACCTGATCGAGCGTTTCGCGGGCGATGCATTCACCCGCGAGGCCTTCGCCGATGCGATCGACGCCACTTATCTGCTCGCGCCGGTCGCTGGTGGTCCGACGCGCACGCACGCCCATTTCCGGTTCGGACCGTTTGCATTCCAGTCGCAGGCGCTGCGGCGCGAGCGGCCCGACCTGCGCGAGGAGCTGGCCCATCCGCCGCGCGCCGTGCGCGTGCTGCCACGGCGCCGGGGCGCGGCGCTGATCGCGCTCGCGCGCGCGGCCATGGTGACGCGCGCACGCGACCTGATGGCGTTCGAGTACGGCTCCCCCGAGGAGGTCCGTCTCATCGACGACGGCGATGGCCTCGCGTTTGCGCTCTGTGGCGTCGTCGCGGAGCGCCGCCAGGTGTTGCCGGCGATCTTTGCCGGCCTGATGCTGAAAAACGGCGTCCCTGTCGGCTATGTGCAGCTCGACGTGCTCGGACCGCACGCCGCCGTGTCGTTCAACCTGTTCGAGACCTTCCGTGGCGGGGAGGCGGCGCTGCTGTTCGCGCGCGTGCTCGCGGTCGCCCGGCACGTGTTCGGCGCCACGCGCTTCAGCATCGAACCCTACCAGCTCGGTCACGGCAACGACGAGGGCATCGAATCCGGCGCCTGGTGGTTCTACCACAAGCTCGGTTTCCGGCCGGCCGACGCGCGCTGCCGCCGGCTCGCGCGCGCGGAGATCGTCCGGATGCGCGCGAACCGCCGCCATCGCTCTTCGGCGCAGACGCTGCGGACGCTCGCGACCCGGCACCTGTATTTCAGCGAGGAGGCCGGCGTGCGGCCCGCCCTGCCGCCGCTCGTGGCGCGGCTCTCGGGCGCCACGTCCCGTCTTGCTGCGGCCGGTGGCGGCGCGGCCGGTGCTCGCGCCTGCGAGGCGCGCGCCTGCCGCCTCACCGGGCTGCGGTCACTGGCGGGATTCTCGCGGGTGGAGCGGCTGGCGTGGCAACGATGGGCGCCGCTGATGGCCTCGTTGCCGCAGATCGCGCGCTGGCCGGCTGCGGAGAAGCGCGAGCTCGTCGCGCTCGTCCGAGCGAAGGGCGCGGCCGGTGAACTCGGGTTCCTGGTCCGTTTCGCCGCCCACCCCCGGCTGCGGCGGGCACTGCTCGGCCGGTGACGCGCCGTCGGAAGCAGTGACGCTCAGAGGACGCCGAACACCTTCTTGATCAGGGCGCTGCCCTGGCCGAGCGGGTCCTGCCGGATCGCCCGCTCCTCGTCGGCGATCACGCTGAACAGCCCGTCGAGCGCGCGGCCGCTGACATATTCGTTGATGTCCGCGTCGCTGCCGCTGATGAGGCCCAGCTCCGCCGCCTTGCCCGCGTAACGGTTGTAGAGGGATGCCAGTTCGAGGCGGGCCGTGGCGCGGGCGACGATCGGCCGGAACTTCGCCTTGAGCTCGTCCGCCGACGTCCGCCGGAAGTACTGCGTGCCGGCGTCTTCGCCGCCGGTCAGGATCTGCTTCGCGTCCGTGACCGTCATGCTGCGCAGCGCCTTCTTGAATGTCGGCCCGGCCGCGGCGACGGCGGCCTCGGCGGCATGGTTCATCGCCGACTGCAGGGCGTCTGCGTCGCCGCCCATGCCGAGCAACCGCAGTGCGGATTCGGTCCGGGCGAGCGCCGGCGGCAATGGAATCGCAACCTTGGGGTTGCCGAGGAAGCCGTCGGCGGCGCCGAGCTGGCTCACGGCGCGGTCGATTCCCTGCGACAGTGCCGCGCGCAGGCCGCCCGCGGCATCCCTGGACGTCAGCGAATCGAGACCGGCGGCCAGCGCCGGCAGGCTGCCGAGAAGCGCAAGCAGGCAGGCGCAGCCGCGACCGGCGCGCGCGAGCGTGGCGGATCTCATCGGGGACCTCCGCAAGCCAGGGCCGCAGCGCGGCGATGGCGCATGCTACCGCACGGACGGTGGCCGTGGACCGCGTCGGTGCTACATGCTGCGCCGGTACTCGCCGCCGACGTCGTAGAGCGCGTGGCTGATCTGACCGAGCGAGCCGTACTTGACGGCCCCGAGCAGCGCCTCGAACAGGTTGCTGTGCGCCCGGGCGGCCGCCTGCAGCGTGCGCAGGCTGTCGGGCGAGCGGGAGTTCCGCGCCGCGCGAAAGGCCTCGACGTTGGCGATCTGCTGCTGCTTCTCCTCCAGCGTCGAGCGGATCAGCTCGATTGCGGTCGTGATCTCGCCGCCGCGGTCCTTGGCGAGGAACGTGTTGACGCCGATCAGCGGCAGCGAGCCGTCGAACTTCTTGTGCTCGTAGTAAAGGCTCTCGTCCTGGATCTTGCCGCGCTGGTACATCGTGTCCATCGCGCCGAGCACCCCACCGCGTTCCGAAATCGCCTCGAACTCGCGGTACACGGCCTCCTCGACCAGGTCAGTCAGCTGGTCGATGAAGAAGCTCCCTTGCAGCGGGTTCTCGCAGATGTTGATGCCGAGTTCCCGGTTGATGATCAACTGGATCGCGACTGCGCGTCGCACCGACTCCTCGGTGGGTGTAGTGATCGCCTCGTCGTAGGCGTTCGTGTGCAGCGAGTTGCAGTTGTCGAGCAGTGCATACAGCGCCTGCAGCGTCGTGCGGATGTCGTTGAACTGAATCTCCTGCGCGTGCAGCGACCGCCCGGAGGTCTGGATGTGGTACTTCATCATCTGGCTGCGCGTGTTGCCGCCATAGCGTTCGCGCATCGCGCGTGCCCAGATGCGCCGTGCGACCCGGCCGATGACGCTGTACTCCGGGTCCATGCCGTTCGAGAAGAAGAACGAAAGATTCGGCGCGAACTGGTCGATCTTCATGCCCCGCGCGAGGTAGTACTCGACGATCGTGAAACCGTTCGAGAGCGTGAACGCAAGCTGCGAGATCGGGTTGGCACCGGCCTCGGCGATGTGGTAGCCGCTGATCGACACCGAGTAGAAATTCCGGACCTTGCGCTCGACGAACGACTGCTGCACGTCGCCCATCATGCGCAGCGCGAACTCGGTCGAGAAGATGCAGGTGTTCTGCGCCTGGTCCTCCTTGAAGATGTCCGCCTGCACCGTGCCGCGAACGACGGACAGCGTCTCGGCCATGATCCGCTCGTAGGTCTCGCGTTCGACGAGTTCGTCGCCGCTGACGCCGAGCAGCGCGAGGCCGAGGCCGTCGTGGCCTTCGGGGAGCGCGCCCGTGTACGCCGGCCGCGCCCCGCCGTCGTAGAGCTGCGCGATCTTGCGTTCGGCCGCGGTCCAGCGGCCGGCGTCGGCGCGCAGGTATTTTTCGACCTGCTGGTCGATCGCGGTGTTCATGAACATCGCGAGGATCAGCGGCGCCGGGCCGTTGATCGTCATCGACACCGACGTGTGGCTCGCGCACAGGTCGAAGCCCGAGTACAGCTTCTTCATGTCGTCCTGCGTCGCGATGCTGACGCCGGAGTTGCCGACCTTGCCGAAGATGTCGGGCCGCGTATGCGGGTCCTCGCCGTACAACGTCACGGAGTCGAACGCGGTCGACAGCCGGGTCGCCTTCTGGCCCCGTCCCAGGTAGTGAAAGCGCCGGTTGGTGCGCTCGGGAGTGCCTTCACCGGCGAACATCCGGATCGGGTCCTCGCCGGTGCGCCGGTAGGGGTAGATGCCGGCCGTGTACGGGTACGAGCCGGGCAGATTCTCCTTCAGCAGGAACCGCAGCCGCTCGCCCCAGCTCTCGTAGTGGGGCGCCGCCACCTTCGGGATCGGCTGGTGCGACATCGACTGGGCGTAGTTGTCGCCCTGCACGGCCTTGCCGCGGACGGTATAGGAGTACTGGGGATCCGTGACGGCCTTGACCCGCTCCGGCCAGCGCCGGAGCTGCGCGACCGACTCGGCGGGCAGGCTCGCGAGCGCGTCGTTGTATCGCTGGCGGAGCGTCAGCACCGCTCGCTCCGAGGAATCGGCGAGTGCCGCCGCCGGATACGGCGCGAGCGGCGCAGGCAGTTCCGGATCCGCCAGCTCCCGCAGCGCCTCCCACACCGACTGGGCGCGGTTCGCGACCTCGTCCTGCTGCTCGACCTCGCGGTTGACTGCGCGACCGCGCTCGGCGATCTCGGCCAGGTAGCGCACCCGGTTTCCCGGGATCAGTACCGTCGCCCGTGGTTCGCGGACGCCGGTGCCGACGTCCGGCGTCCACTTGGAGGCGTTCAGGTTCAGCTTCTGGCGCAGCAGCCGGCACAGGTTCGCGAACATCCACGTGATGCCGGGGTCGTTGAACTGGCTCGCGATGGTCGCGTAGACCGGGACGTCCTCGTCGCGCAGGTCGAACTTGACGTGATTGCGGCGCCACTGCTTGCGCACGTCGCGCAGCGCGTCCTGCGCACCACGCCGGTCGAACTTGTTGAGCACGACCAGATCGGCGTAGTCGATCATGTCGATCTTCTCGAGCTGGCTCGCCGCGCCGTAGTCGGAGGTCATCACGTACACCGGCAGGTCGACCAGGTCGACGATCGACGAGTCCGACTGCCCAATGCCGGCGGTCTCAACCAGCACCAGGTCGAAGCCCTGGCCCTTCAGGAAGCCGATGCAGTCCTTCAACATCGGACTGGTCGCCGCGTGCTGGCGCCGCGTCGCGAGCGAGCGCATGAACGTGCGCGGCGAACGGAGCGAGTTCATCCGGATGCGGTCGCCGAGCAGTGCGCCGCCACTGCGGCGTCGGGTAGGGTCGACCGCGAGCACGGCGATGCGCATCGCCGGGAAAGACGTCAGGAACCGCTGCACCAGCTCGTCGACGACCGACGACTTGCCCGCGCCGCCCGTGCCGGTGACGCCGACGACCGGCGTCTGCCGGCCGGCGAGCTCCCAGCGCCGGCGCAGCCTGCCGAGCTCGGCCTCGGGGATCGCGGCCTCCTCGATCGCCGACAGCATCCGGCCGATCGCAAGCTCGTCGTCCGGCCGCACGTCGATCGGCACCGCGGTGGGCGCGCGTCGGGCGCGCGCCCGCTGCATCAGGTCCTCGATCATTCCGACCAGGCCCAGATGGGCGCCGTCGTTCGGGTGGTAGATGCGCTCGACGCCGTAGCTCATCAGCTCCGCGATCTCCTCGGGAGTGATCGTGCCGCCGCCGCCGCCGAACACGCGCACGTGCGCCGCGCCGCGCTCGCGCAGCATGTCGACCATGTAGCGGAAGAACTCGTTGTGGCCGCCCTGGTAGGAGGAGACCGCGATCGCGTCGGCATCTTCCTGCAGCGCCGCGCGCACGATGTCCTCGACCGCGCGGTTGTGGCCGAGGTGAATCACCTCGCCGCCCTGCGCCTGAATCAGGCGGCGCATCACGTTGATGGCCGCATCGTGGCCGTCGAACAGCGATGCGGCCGACACAAACCGCAGCGGCGATGCGTCGGCGGTGGCCGCCGCGGCGGCGCTCGACGGGGCTCTGGGACCGTGGGCGACTCGATTCATGTGGACCCCCGAAAAGACGACTCAGGCACCGACGATCGCCGCCGGCTCGCACGCGCACCGTGCGGCCGCCCCATTCGGCTGGCGCTTCGGCTGTCGGCGCCGAGGCGGGACTGCCGCTGGAGAATAGTCAGGAATATAGCTAACTTGCACGTCCCCACCGGTGTCCCCGCCCGTCAGCATGAGTGATCGAAAAAGCCACCGGCCACCACCGGCGGACGCGTTCCGCGGCCGCGCCGGCGGCAGTGCCGTCAAGGGCACGATCGCGATCTACTTCGTTCGCGCCGTGGTGGCGGCCGTCGGCGCGCGCGGGCAGGACGCCGCACCGCTCTTGCGCGAGGCGGGCATCCTGCCCGGACTCCTCGACGCACCGCAGTCTAGGGTCTCGGCAACCCAGTATTCTGCACTCTGGCGGCTCGTGATCCGCCGGCTGGATGACGAGTTCTTCGGGCAGGACTCGAGGCGCATGAAGGCGGGCAGCTTCGCGCTGCTGTGCCGCTCGGTGGTGCACTGCAGCACGCTGCGTTCGAGTCTTCACCGCGCCACGCGCTTCTTCAGCGTGCTGCTCGACGACGTCAGCGTCGAACTCGATGAGCACGACGGCCGGGCACGCCTCACTCTGCACCAGCATCCGCCCGAGCGCGCGCCGGCGGTCTTCGGGCACGAGACGCTGCTCGTGATGGTGCATGGTCTCGCCTGCTGGCTCGTCGGGCGGCGCCTCCCGATCGTGAGCGCCGCGTTCGCGTTCGCGGAACCGGCGCAGAGCGCCGAGTATCCGGCGCTCTTCGGCGGCGCGCTGCGTTTCGCCGAACCGCGGACCGTGCTGGAATTCGAGTCCAGGTTCCTGGACCTGCCGGTCGTGCAGAATGAGCGCACCGCGAAGGAGTTCCTGCGGGTGGCGCCCGAGAACATCCTCGTCAAGTACAAGAACAGCCAGGGTCTGACGGCGCGCATCCGCCGCCGGCTTCGCCAGGCACTGTCGGATGGACCTCCGGCGCTCGACTCGATTGCCCGTGAGCTCAACACCGCGCCAGCGACACTGCGACGCCGGCTGAAGGCCGAGGGCCAGTCCTACCAGGCGATCAAGGACGACCTGCGTCGCGACCTGGCGATCAGCTACCTGACTTCGAGCCAGCTAAGCGTCGCGGAGATCGCCGACCAGCTCGGCTACCTCGACACCAGCGCCTTTCACCGTGCGTTCCGCAAGTGGACCCGCAGCTCGCCGGGCGCTTACCGCCGTGCGGCCGTCAGCACAATCGACTCGCCGCTCGCGCCGGCCGGTGAGACCAGGTCGCCGTGAGCGCCGCGGCGCGACTCCCCGCTCGTGCGCTACGGTACGGCGCCGGCCGAAGACACCGACAACCCGTCAAAAACTCCACGTCACTCCGACCGACATCAGGTCAAGGCTGCCGTTGCCGGTGCTGATGCGCTCGACCTCCGCACGGGCCGCGAGGCTCCGCACGCCCAGCCGGACTCCGGCCCCGTAGCCGACGTGGGTCGCGGATGCGCTGTAGTGGAACGGAGGGACACACAGAAAGCCTGGCGGGCAATTGGTGATCTGGCCGCTGGCGGAGGTGTCGAGCCTCGCCGGCCCGGCCTTCGCAAAGACGGCGAGCGGACCCAGCGGCAGGTAGGCCACGCCGAACATCGCCACTGCCCTTGCTTGCGCATCGACCTGCCACTGCACGCCGGCCTGCGTGACGGTGCGGCTAGGGTGGCCGAAGTCGATGTACTCCACCTCGGCCCCGACGAATGATACCGGCCGCAGACCGGCCAGTACCTTCCACGCGCCGCGATGCTCGTCGAAGCCCGCGAGTGCGAACGAGCCCGCATTGTCGATCGCCACGCGCGACTGGCCGATGCCGCCGCCGACGTACAGGCCGAGCGGATCTGCGGTGGCCGCAGGTGCTGCGACCAGAGCCACGATTGACGCGATGGCAGCGAGGGTCGGGATCGGGGGAACGTTCATGGTTTCACTCCGGGCTGCGTCGTGCAACGCGCGATCGCGTGCTGCGTTGACCGTCCGGTTCGCCCGGCCGTCGCTGCGCCACGGCGCCCGCGTGCCGCCCTCGTGGCGCACGGCGGCCGGGCGGGTACGTTAAACTCAGGCGTGCCGTGGCGCCAGTGGCGAGCGTTTGGACGCCTGCTCGACGTCGGGAGGAGTCGGCAATGCTGAAAGCAGTTCCCACGGTGCAGGTCGACAATGCCCGCGTCGTGGTCACGGAATGGCGCTTCCCACCGGGCGCCGAGACCGGGTTCCACGTGCATGCCCACGACTACGTGGTCGTGCCGCTGACGAGCGGCACGTTGCGGCTCGACGAAGCCGACGGCAGCCGCGACGCACAACTGCGAGCCGGCGTCTCCTACGCGAGACCGGCCGGGATCGCCCACAACGTCATCAACGTCAACGACCACGACTTCGTCTTTGTCGAGGTCGAGCTGCGCTGAGCAGGCTGTGCTCGCCATCCGGCGGCGATGACGGAGCCGAGCGCGAGGCTCAGGCGGCGGCCGGCAGCGGCGAGAGCGCCGTGATCTCGCCGAGCAGCTCGAGCATCTCGCGCGAGCGGTCGCTGTCGTCCTGCGCGGCGGCCAGTTCGACCGGCTGCGCCAGCCGCTGCAGATACTGCTGCAGCTGTCCCTTCAGGTTTGCGTCGAGCATGAGTGGTCCGGCGCGTGTGGTGTACAGGTCGCCCGGGCTCGCGCTCTGCGTCGCGCAGCCGGTCGCCGACCCGAGTCAGATCTTGCCGACCAGCTGCAGCGACGGCGCCAGAGTCGGCGCGCCCGGGGTCCACTTCGCGGGGCAGACCTCGCCGGCGTGTGAGGCGACGTACTGCGCCGCCGTGACCTTGCGCAACAGTTCCCTGGCGTCGCGGCCGATGCCGTTGTCGTGCACCTCGATCGTCTTGATCCTGCCTGCCGGGTCGATGACGAAGGTGCCGCGCAGCGCGAGGCCCTGCTCTTCGATCAGGACCTCGAAGTTACGCGCGAGCGTTGCCGTCGGGTCCCCGATCAGCGGGTATCGCACCCTGCTGATGGTGTCGGACGTGTCGTGCCACGCCTTGTGCGCGAAATGAGTGTCGGTCGACACGGCATAGAGATCGACACCGATCTTCTGGAACTCGTCGTAGTGGTCGGCGAGGTCGCCGAGTTCGGTCGGACAGACGAACGTAAAGTCGGCCGGGTAGAAGACGATGACCGACCACTTCCCCTTCAGGTCCTCGTGCGTGACGGGCACGAACTTGCCGTTGTGGTACGCGGTAGCCTTGAAGGGCTTGATCTCGGTGTTGATGAGGGACATGGACGGATTCCTCGGGCCGGTTGGAGAACGGCGACGATGCTGGCAGCGCCCGGGGAATTAATGAAATGGATTGATGTAATGATAGCGATAGGTGTGGCCTATCGCCTTGGCCGCCCGGCGCACGACGCGCACCGGAGACCTGCTTGCCCGCGGCCGGCAGCGGCGCCGGTGCGTCTAGGCCGCCGGCCGGCTGATCTTCGGCAGGGCCGGGCGGGTCGCCAGCGCGGTGGCCATCAGCCGCTCGACCATCGCGCGCGTCGCGGAGTCGAGCGGCAGGCGCGGCGGCCGCGTCAGTTCGCCGCCTCGCCCGACCAGGCGCTCGCACAGCTTGATGCACTGCACTAGGTCCGCGCGCGCATCGAGGTGCAACAGCGGCAGGAACCAGCGGTAGATCGCGAGGGCCTCGTCGTAGCGCCCGGCACGCGCGAGCCAGAACATCGCCTCGGCCTCGTGCGGAAAGGCGTTGCAGAGCCCGGACACCCAGCCGACCGCGCCGACCAGCACGCTCTCGAGCACTACGTCGTCGAGGCCCGCGAACAGCACGAAGCGCCCGCCGACCGCCGCAACCAGGTCGGTGAAGCGGCGCGTGTCGCCGGAACTCTCCTTGAACGCGACGATCGTCTCGACGTCGGCGAGCGCGGCCAGCATCTCCGGGGTCACGTCGGTGCGGTAGATCGGGGGGTTGTTGTAGACCATGACCGGGAGATCGAGCGCCGTCGCCACGCTGCGGAAGTGATGGACCGTCTCGAAAGGCGTCGCGCTGTAGACCATCGCCGGCATCAGCATGATGCCGTCGGCGCCGAGGCGCCGGACCTCGCGCCCGACGTCGATCGCGAACGCGCTCGTGTACTCGGCGATGCCGCACAGCACCGGCACGCGCCCCGCGGCAGCCGCAACCGCGGCCTCGAGCACGTCAAGCTTCTCGACGCGCGACAGCGAGCAGTTCTCGCCGACGGTGCCGTTGACGACGAGGCCCGAGACACCATCGGCGATCAGCCGCTTGACGACCCTGGCAGTCGCCTCGAGGTCGATGCCGTAGGAGCGGTCGTCCCGGTACTGGACCGTGACGGCCGGGAATACGCCGGCCCAGGTCACGCGTTGCTTGCGATCGTTCGGACTCATTCGTGGCCTCCTGCAGGAGTCGGGAGTATGGCGCGGATCGGCGGGTTGTTCACGACCGCCTGCGGGCTGCGCGAGCCGGACTGGCCCCGGTCGCCCGGTCGTACGCGCCCGCCGGCCGGGTCCTGGCCGTTGCCCGACCATCACGGTCGACGCTGGGACCGGCGCGCCGAGGGGTGTATTCTCGCCGCGTTCTGCGTTCACGGCTGCCGGCACTCAAGATCAAAACGAAGGGAGACGCAGATGACGGAACTCAAGCAATGCGCGATCGTCCTCGCCAGCCTTGTGATCCTGATGGGCTGCACGCGCGGCATGCCGCCGGCCGACGTCGCCGCGGACCAGGCGGCGCTCCGGGCCGTCAATCCCGCGTGGATCAAGGCGTACAACGCGGGCGACGCCGATGGCCTCTCCTCGTTGTACACGGAGGACGCGGTCTGGAATCCGCCCGGTTCGCCGCCGATCCGCGGGCGCGCCGCGATCCGCGACTTCTTCAAGAAGGACACGGCAGGCACGGCCGCGGCCGGGCTCAGCTTCACCATGAGCCCCGCGACCGAGATCGGCATCTCGGGGGATCTTGGGTGGGAGTGGGGAACCTTCACCGCAACCGACAAGACCGGTGCGACCGTCGATGCCGGCAAATACCTGACGGTCCACGAGCGCAAGGATGGCAAGTGGATGATCATCCGCGACATCTACAATTCGGACCTGACCCCGGCCGCTCCACCGGCGCCGGCCGCGGCAACTGCGAAGTAGCCGGTCCTGTCGAGGCCGGTCGCCTGAGGCGGCAACGGCGGCAGGACCCGGCCGGGCCCGCCGGCCCGCGGCCCGGATTCCGCTCGACGCGGCAACCCGTGACGGCGTCTCCTGCAAGGACGACGTCGACGTCGAAGCGTTCATCCGGGACTGCAGAATGCGGTGCCGCCACCACGCGACGGCGCGCGACAACTCGCCGCTGCCGCCGTGACAAGTCCCCGTATTTCGGCTCACGGCGGGAACAGGTACCTTAGGCAGGGATCGGACCAGACCCGGGGCCGGGCGTGCGGCTCCGCGGAAAGAAGCACCGTATGGGCCAGATTCTGAACTTCGATTCCGGCCGCACCATCGTCGCGGCCGACTACTATGACCGGGGCACCATCATCCTTCACTGGGTGACGGCCGCGCTGGTGGGACTGACGTGGACGCTTGGCCAGTGCATCGATTTCTTCCCCAAGGGCGCGCCGCGAACCGCCGCGCGATCGGTCCACATACTGATCGGCGCGACGCTGGTCCTGCTGCTGGTCGCCCGACTGGCCTGGCGCATCGGCTGGGGACGGCGGCTGCCGCCGGCGGGCAGTGGCGCCCTCGCCCGGACCGCGACCTATACGCACGTCATCCTGTACATGCTGCTGGCTGCGACTCTACTGCTCGGCGTCGCGAACGCGTGGATTCGCGGTGACACGATTACCGGCCTGTTCAAGATACCCTCGCTCGCACCGGGCGACGAGGTCTTGAAGGCGCTCGTCGAGGACTGGCACGGCACGGCCGCCGACTTGGTCGTCGCGGTCGCCGGCCTGCATGCCGTCGCCGGCCTGTACCATCACTTCCGGCTGCGCGACGGCGTCCTGCGCCGGATGCTGCCGATGCGCGACCGACGCTAGACCGTGGCCGCGCCGAAGCCGATCCGGCCTGCCGCGGCCGAACGACAAGGGCCGAGACTCGCATGAAGACTGCGGATTTCATCGACGTTCGAAGCGACACCGTCACCCGTCCGACCGCCGCAATGCTCGAGGCGATGATGCGGGCGCCGGTCGGCGACGACGTGTTCGGCGAAGACGAGACGGTCAACGAGTTGCAGCGCAGGACAGCCGACCTGTTCGGCATGCAGGCCGCGTTGTTCTGCCCTACGGGCACGATGACGAACCAGATCGCCATCAAGCTGCACACGCAGCCCGGTGACGAGGTGATCTGCGACCAGCTGGCGCACGTGTACCTCTACGAGGGCGGGGGCATCGCAGTCAATTCGCAGGCCTCGGTGCGGGTGCTGCAGGGCGACCAGGGTCGCTTCACCGCCGCACAGGTTCGCGACAACGTGAACCGGCGCAGCGACTCGCATTTTCCGTGGACCCGCCTGGTCACGATCGAGAACACCGTCAACCGGGGCGGCGGCTGCTGCTGGGATCTCGGCGAGTTGCGACGCATCCGCAAGGTCTGCGACGCCGAGCGGCTGGCGCTGCACCTGGACGGCGCACGGCTCTTCAATGCCCTCGCCGCGACGCAGGCGACGCCGCAGCAGTACGGCGAGCTGTTCGACACGGTCTCGGTCTGCCTTTCTAAGGGGCTCGGCGCGCCGGCCGGTTCCGTGCTGCTCGGGACCCGCGAGCACATCGGTCGGGCACACCGGCTGCGGAAGGTCATGGGCGGCGGCATGCGACAGGCCGGCTATCTCGCGGCGGCGGGCCTGTACGCGCTCGACCACCACGTCGAGCGGCTGCCCGAGGACCACCGCAAGGCCCGCACGCTCGCGACCGAGCTCGAGCGCCTGCCCTTCGTGGCAACCGTGTTCCCCGTGCAGACGAACATCGTGATCTTCCGGCTGGACGCGCGGGCCAGCGGCGACGCATTTCTCGCGCACCTGCTCGACCACGGCGTCAAGGCAAGCAGCATCGGGCCGCAGCTGATCCGGTTCGTGTTCCACCTCGACGTCAGCGAGGACCAGCTCGGCAAACTGGTCGCCGCGACACGAGGCTTCGGCTGATCGGCGCCGCGCCCGCCCGGTCCGCTGGCCGCCGAGGACGCGGGAGCGATGCAGGCTGCCGCTTGAGATGCTTGTGCGCTCGACGGTGCGGATCGTGACGTCGGCAGTCTCGTCGGCTGCAAACGTCATGCGGCCCGACACCTCGAGAACAAGCGCGCATCGGAACTCGTTCGCTGACAATCAGAATCCCCCGACGCCTGGCGTTGAATCGATGCCCGCCGCAGCACCGACGTCCGGCGCATCGCCAGTTGTTCGACCACGAGTCGGCCTGCGCCAGCCGGTCGCCAGGCTCCCGGGTCCGACGACTCTGGTGGTGGTTGCGGTGCAGCGCCGGGACCGACATGCAGAATCCCCGCCGGGCGGGATTTCCCGAGTCCGATTCCCGCGGATCAGCGCTGACGATCGTGCCCGTCTGACTGGCTCGGCCCGCCTCCGGCGCCGGCCCCGGTGGCGACCCGTCAGCGCTTGCGGACCGCGACTTCGCCCGCATCGGGGCCGGCAATGCGCTATGGTGTGCACTCACGATGCGGGGAGCACCAAGG
This sequence comes from Pseudomonadota bacterium, assembly GCA_025351005.1. Classification (GTDB taxonomy): domain Bacteria; phylum Pseudomonadota; class Gammaproteobacteria; order Steroidobacterales; family Steroidobacteraceae; genus CAIKZZ01. Next base: position 87,072 of record JANXWS010000040.1, read on the forward strand.
TCCTATGGCAAAGCCAAACTATCACCACCTGAAGAAACAGCGCGAGGCGGCGAAGAAACGCGAACAGCAGGAAAAGCTCGTCAAGCGTCAGCGCATCCCAGCCGCACCTGAAGCCGACCCGACGAAGAGCGTGCCATGAGCAAGGGAATGGAGCGTCGCAAGGAAACAAAGAAGAAGCCGGCCAAAACCGCCGACGAGAAGCGGCTGGCGAAACGCGAAAAGCAGGCGCAACGACGCTGACGCGCGCGGCCACGATAGTCCGGCCTGGGCCCAGGCCCTGTGTTAGACTCGCCGTCGATCGTTGCCCGTCCGTATGAATCAGGCGCCTAGCGCGCACTGCACGCAGCCGAATTGACCTCGATCAGGTGACACGATGCACCGGTCGGGCGCTGCCGGGGAATGAACCCCCCTTCCGTTTCTTGACCGTCATGCGCGTGTCTTGCGCGTCCGTCGCGGATGACATCCGCGCGCATGCGTTTGTCTACAGTCCACTCAGGTATTTCACCATCATGGCTAAGATTTACGTTGGTAACCTCCCTTTCACCGCCACCGAGGAATCCGTGCGCAAGCTGTTCAGCACGCATGGTCCCGTCACGTCAGTGGCGCTGCCGACCGATCGCGAGACCGGGCGTCCCCGTGGCTTCGGCTTCGTCGAGATGTCGACCGCCGACGCGGCGACCGCGATCGGCGCGCTGAACGGTCACTCGATGGAAGGCCGTCCGCTGCGCGTCAACGAGGCGCAGGACAAGCCCCAGTCCCAGAATCGTTCCGGCGGCGGTTTCCGCTCGGGCGATCGCTGGTAACGGGAACGCGGAGCGCTTCCAGCCGCGGACGTCCGCGCTGCGCATCCGCGATGATGGCCCGTCCGGCACCGCCGGGCGGGCCATTTTTTTGTGCCCGGCGCGGCGCTGGCGCGAGCGCCGCGCCATGCGGCCGATCGACACACCGGCAACGGCCCGCCGATCAAACGAACCACGCCCTATACTGAGGGCCCGCCCACCGGAAGCCGCCGTGTCGACCGAAGTCCGGATCGAAGTGATCGAGAGCAAGATTGCGCATCTCGAGCAGGCACTGCAGGAGCTCTCGGACGCGATGTACCGGCAGCAGCAGTGCCTGGATGCGCAGCAGGCCCACTACCGGCTCCTCGTCGAGCGCATCGGCGCGACCGAGCCGCGTGCCGCCGCGACGACGACCGAGATACCGCCGCACTATTGAGACGCAGTGGCCGTCAGCCCTGCGGCGCCGCCAGAACCCGCCGGATCTCCTCGAGCGCGGCCGGATCCTCGATCGTCGTCAGGTCGCCAGGATCCCGTCCTTCGGCCATCGCCTGGATGGAGCGCCGCAGCAGCTTGCCCGAGCGGGTCTTCGGCAGCAGCGTCACGAAGTGCACCGCGGAGGGCCGCCCGATCGCGCCGAGCTCGCGGTCGACGGTCTTCAGCACTTCCTCGCGTAGTTGCGCGGTCGAGGCCGCGGTGGCGAGCGAGGCGATGTCACGGACGACCGCGAAGGCGACCGGCGACTGACCCTTGATCGGGTCGGCGACGCCGACGACCGCGACCTCGGCAATGCCCTTGTGCGCCTGCACGGCCTCCTCGATCTCGCGCGTGCCGAGACGATGGCCGGCAACGTTGATGACGTCGTCCGTCCGGCCCAGGACGAAGTAGTAGCCGTCGTCGTCCTTGAGCGCCCAGTCGAACGTCGAGTACGTCTGGCGCCCCGGGAAGGTCGCGAAGTAGGTTTCGACGAAGCGCCGGTCGTCCCGCCAAAGCGTGCTCATGCAACCGGGCGGCAGCGGCGGCTCGAGCGCGAGCACGCCCTTCTCGTTGACGCCGGCTTCCTCGCCGCTCGTCGCGTTGAGCAGGCGCACGTCGTAGCCGTACACCGGAAACGACGGGCTGCCGAACTTCCGCGGCGCGTCCTCGACTCCGGGCTGTGCCGACAGGATCGGCCAGCCGGTCTCGGTCTGCCAGTAGTTGTCGACGATAGCGACGCCGAGGTTGTCGGCGGCCCAGTGCGCGGTCGGCTCGTCGAGCGGCTCGCCGGCGAGGAACAGGTACCGCAGGCTCGAGAGGTCGTGGCGCTTCAGGTACGCATCGTCCTGCTTCTTCAGCACGCGGATCGCCGTCGGCGAGCTGAACATCGTGCAGACGCGGTACTTCTCGACGATCTGCCACCAGATCCCGGGGTCCGGCCGGATCGGCAGGCCCTCGTACAGGATCGTCGTCGAGCCGTTGATCAATGGCCCGTAGACGATGTACGAGTGGCCGACGACCCAGCCGACGTCGCTGGTCGTGAACATCGTCGCGCCCGGCGCAACGCAGAAGATGCTGCGCATCGACGACGCCAGCGCGACCGCGTAGCCGCCGGTATCGCGCTGCACGCCCTTCGGCTTGCCGGTCGTACCGGAGGTGTAGAGGATGTAGGAGGGCTCGGACGACTCGAGCCACGCGCAGGGCACCGCCGCGCGCTCATGCCGCGCCCGCAGCGTCGCATAGTCGAGGTCGCGGCCCGGCCGCAGGCGCATGCCGGTTCCGAGTCCGCGATCGACCACGACCACGCTCGACAACCGGTGCTGCGCGAGATCCAGCGCCTCGTCGACGAGCGGCTTGTAGGCGATCGTGCGCCCGCCGCGCATGCCGCCCTCGGCCGTGAACAGTACCTTTGGCTGCGCGTCGTCGATGCGGGTGGCGAGGCTCGCCGGCGCGAAGCCACCGAACACGACCGAGTGGATCGCGCCGAGCCGAGTGCAGGCCAGCATCGCGATGGCCGCTTCCGGAACCATCGGCATGTAGATCAGCACACGGTCGCCGGGCCCGACCCCGAGCTCGCGCAGCACGGCCGCGCACCGATTCACCTCGGCATGAAGTTCGCCGTAGCTGTAGATCCGCTCGCGTCCGGTCTCGGTCGAGATGTAGATCAGCGCCGCCTGGTCGCGGCGCGTGGCCAGGTGGCGGTCGAGCGCGTTGTGGCAGATGTTCGTGTGGCCGCCGACGTACCAGCGGGCGAACGGCGGCCGCGAGTAGTCGAGCACGGTGTCGAACGGTCTCTGCCAGTCGATCAGTGTCGACTCCCGGCGCCAGAACGACTCGCGGTCGGCGAGCGAGGCGCGATGGTGATCCTGGTAGCGTCCCATGTGGTTCGGCTCCTGCATGCACGGTGCCGGTCGACCACCGACAGCGGTGTCGCCGTTGCTGCGGCTGCGCTGCATCGACACTAGCACGCTGGCCCCGTGTCGCGATTTCGACCAACGGCTATGGCGCCTGCATCGGGGGCAACCGCACGGCTGCGGCTTCTACGTACGGGTAACGCAGGCTGCGGAACGCCGGGCATCGGAGCGGGGTCGCATCGGGAGGTTGCGCGCGGCGTCGACGACGCGCACCGCTCGCGCCTGCGGCTCCGCGCTCGAGCCCGTCCACCGGCGCGAGTCGCTTCCGGCACCGCGGCGCGCTAGGCTCGCTCCCCAGTCCGGCCCGTCCCTGGAGCAGTCCGTGAAGACCATCATCGAGCCATTCCGGATCAAGGCGGTGGAGCCCATCCGCATGACGACGCTGCAGGAGCGCCGCCGGCTGCTCGAGACGGTGTCCTGGAACCTGTTCGGTCTCGCGTCCGAGGACGTCATGATCGACCTGCTGACCGATTCCGGCACGAGCGCCATGAGTGCCGAGCAGTGGGCGGCGGTGATGCGCGGCGACGAGTCGTACGCCGGCTCGCCCTCCTTCTACCGCTTCGAGGCGGCGGTCCGCGAGCTGATGCCCTTCCGGCACGTGATTCCGACCCACCAGGGCCGCGCCGCGGAAGCGATCCTGTTCTCGATCGTCGGCGGGCCCGGGCGGATCATCCCGTCGAACACGCACTTCGACACGACGCGCGGCAACATCGAGGCAACCGGCGCGACCGCGCTCGACCTGCTGGTCGCCGCGGGCCACGACCCGGAGAGCCTGCACCCGTTCAAGGGCAACATCGACCTCGACCTGCTCGAGGAGCTGCTGCGGACCTCTGCGGCACAGGTGCCGCTCGTGATGCTGACGGTGACCAACAACGCGGGCGGCGGCCAGCCCGTCAGTCTCGCCAACATCCGCGGCGCCGCGACGGTCGCGCACCGGCACGGCAAGCCGCTGTTCATCGACGGCTGCCGTTTCGCGGAGAACGCCTGGTTCATCAAGTGCCGCGAACCCGACCAGGCCGGGCGCAGCGTGCCTGACATAGTCCGCGACATGTTCGCCGTGGCCGACGGCATGACCATGAGCGCCAAGAAGGATGCCTTCGCCAACATCGGCGGCTGGCTTGCGCTCAACGACGACGCGCTCGCGGTCGCCGCGCGCAACCGGCTGATCCTGACCGAAGGGTTTCCGACCTACGGCGGGCTCGCCGGGCGCGACCTCGAGGCGATCGCCGTCGGCCTGCACGAGATCATCGACGAGCAGTACCTGCGGTACCGGGTCCGTACCAACGAGTACATCGGCGAGAAGCTGGTCGCGCTCGGGGTGCCGATCGTGCGCCCGGTCGGCGGTCACGCGGTGTTCGTCGACGCGCGCCGGCTGCTGCCGCACATCCCGCCGCTCCAGTACCCCGGCCAGGCGCTGGCCGTCGCGCTCTACGAACTGGGCGGTATCCGCGCCTGCGAGATCGGCACGGTGATGTTCGGGCTCAAGCCGGACGGCACCGAGCGGGCGGCCGACATGGACCTCGTGCGCCTCGCGATGCCGCGTCGTGTGTATACGCAGTCGCACGCGGACTACGTCGTCGAGGTGTTCGAGGAGATCGTGCGGACGCGCGCCAGCCTGCAGGGGTTGCGGATCGCCTCGCAACCGGCACGGCTGCGGCATTTCACGGCGCGCTTCCGGCCGCTCGCCGGCGCTTCGTGATCAGCGCGCCGGCCGCGAGCACGCTGCACCTGCCGCCCGGCCCTTGGGCGACGGTGCTCGACGGCCTGTGCGCCCGCTTCGCCGCGATTCCGCGTCACACCTGGGCCGAGCGGTTCGCGCGCGGCCGCGTGCAGGACGGCGTCGGCCAGCCGTTGGCACCCGATGCGCCGTATCGCGCCGGGCTTGCGGTTCGCTACTACCGGGAAGTCGCCTGCGAATCTCCGCTGCCGCCCGGGGAGTCCGTGCTGTACGCGGACGAGCACCTGGTCGTCGCCGACAAGCCGCACTTCCTGCCGGTCATGCCGTCGGGCGGCTGGGTCCGGCAGACCCTGCTGGCTCGCGTTGCAGCCGCGCTAGGCAACGACGCGCTCGTGCCGCTGCACCGGATCGATCGCGGTACCGCCGGGCTCGTGCTGTTCTCGGCGAATGCGACGACGCGGGCCGCGTACCAGGCGCTGTTTCGCGAGCGGCGCATCACGAAGGCCTACGAAGCGCTGGCCGCGCCGCTGCCCGGACTGGTCTTCCCGCTGCTGCGCCGCAGCCGGCTCGAACGCGGCGCACCGTTCTTCCGCATGCGGGAAACACCGGGTGAACCGAACTCCGCGACCAGCATCGATGTGCTCGAGCGCGGCGCAGAGGTGTGGCGGTACCGGCTCGTGCCGGTGACCGGCCGCACGCACCAGCTGCGCGTGCATCTCGCCGCGCTCGGTGCGCCGATCCGCAACGACCGTTGTTACCCGGCGTTGTTACCGGCAGCCCCCGATGACTATGCGCGCCCGCTCGCGCTGCTCGCGCGCTCGCTCGAGTTCGTCGATCCGTTGAGCGGGGGGCGGCGGCGGTTCACGAGCGCTCGCGACCTTGGTCCGGTCGTCGGCGCCGCTCCCGATCCCGCCGCCGGGAGGGAAGGCGACGCCTAGCCGGCCGAGGCCCGCGTCGGTGCGGGCGTCGAGGAAGGCCAGTCCGGGCCGGCTGCGCCCTTCGCCGGACTGCCCGGACCGGCCCCGTAACCGGGCGCCGCCTGCAGCGCCGCGGCGAGCTGCGCCCGCGACAGGATGCCGCAGACGACCGGGTCGGGGCCGTTCGAGAAATTCTCGACGACGAGGAAGTGTGACTCGCCGGTGGCGGCGAACGTGGCCTCGACGTCGCCGACGTGCGCGAGCGCGAGCGACTGGTGGCGAATCGTCTTCAGGGAAGAGAACGCCGTCATGATGTCCTCGACCAGCACGTCGCGGCGCGGGCACGCCTCGCGGTCGCCTTGCCCGCCGCGCAGGACCTGCATCGGCTTCTCGCTCTGGATGTCGTAGGTGGTGATCAGGCCCGACACCATGCCGTCGTCGACGACGACGAGCGCCCGCACGCCGAGCCGCATCATGTCGTGAAGCGCGACGTCAATCTGTGTCGTGCGGCTGACGGTCATCGGACGGACCGCCGAGTAGTCGGTGAGCAGCTCGAGCGCAGGGCTGTCGCGCGAGATCGGCCGCGACGAATCGGCGTGCTCGACGAGCCGGGCCGGCGTCGCGTTGGCGGCGAAGTCCAGAATGTCGTAGGGCACAAACCACCTCCAGCAAGTCGGTCCGTCGAGCGGTGCAGGCGCGTGCCGCCGGCGCGTCGCCCCGCCAGTATCAGGCCGAGGGCCTCGCCCGCAATCACCCTGACTGTCGCTGATCGGCGAACCCGCCGAGCGTGATTGATCTCACAGATGCCGGCGTCGCGGCGCGCGGCCCGCGCCGTGCGACGGGAACAAGACCCGGTTCCGGGCATTTAGTCAAACGCCGGCTCGCGCGGGCGCCGGCGCGGCGCGGATGCGGGGCGGGCGGGACCGCGACGATATGCGACACTGCCGGCCCCGGACCCCGTGCCGACGACCGCAGAGCGACGCCACCGTGAACCACCCGACGCTGCCAGCTATCGTCCTGTTGCCGTTGCTGCTCGCTGCCACGTGCCTGCCGGTGCGCGCGGCGACGCCACCGGACGACTTCCGGGCACGCGTCGCGGCGGTGCTCGTGGCGACGCCGCTGATCGACGGTCACAACGACCTCGCCTGGGAGATCCGCTCGCGCTACGGCAGCGACCTCGCGGCCATCGATCTCAGGGCCGACACGTCGCGGCTGCCCGCGCCGCCCGGCGAGGGGCCGCTGATGACGGACATCCCGCGGCTGCGGAGCGGGCACGTCGGTGGCCAGTTCTGGTCGGTCTACGTGCCGGTCGAGAAGGCGGGGTTCGAGGCCGTACAGATGACGCTCGAGCAGATCGACCTCGTGAAACGCATGGCGGGGCGTTATTCGGCGGACCTCGAGATGGCCTACACCGCGGCCGACGTCCGCCGCATCCACCGGGCCGGCCGGGTCGCCTCGTTGATTGGCATCGAGGGCGGCCACCAGATCAACGCCTCGCTCGCAGTGCTGCGCCAGATGTACGACCTCGGCGCGCGCTACATGACGCTCACCCACAGCACGCGCACCGCGTGGGCCGATTCTGCAACCGACCGGCCCGAACACCGCGGCCTGACCCCGTTCGGCAGGGAGGTGGTCCGCGAAATGAACCGCCTCGGGATGTTGGTCGACCTGAGTCACGTGTCCGCGGACGTCATGAAGGCCGCGCTCGCGGCGAGCGAGGCGCCGGTGATTTTCTCGCACTCCTCGGCGCGCGCGCTGGTCGATCATCCGCGCAACGTCGACGACGACGTGCTCAGGCTGGTCACCGTGAACGGCGGCGTCGTCATGGTCAATTTCGCGCCAGGGTACGTGTCGCCGGATGCCTTCCGATGGGACGCCGATCGCGCCGCGGAGAAGGCGCGATTCGAGAGTCCGCCGTTCGGCGGCCTGTACATCGGGCAGCCGGACCGCAGCGCCGCAGCGCTCGCGGCGTGGGACCAGGCCCACCCGAAACCGCAGGCGACGCTGGCGCAGGTGGCCGACCACATTCAACACGTGCGCGAAATAGCCGGCATCGACCATGTCGGCATCGGCTCCGACTTCGACGGCATCCCGGACACGCCACGCGGGCTCGAAGGGGTCGACTGTTACCCGGCGCTGCTCGCCGAGCTGATGCGCCGCGGCTGGAGCGACACGGACGTCGCCAGGCTCGCCGGCGGTAACGTGCTACGGGTCATGGAGGAGGCCGAACGGGTCGCCGCACGTCTGCGGGCGGGCCGGCCGCCATCGACCGCGAACGTCGAGCTGAAGGCCGCGCACTGATCCGGGCGGCGTCGCGCTGCTCTGCCGCGGCACGGGTCGGCACGACGCCTCCCGGATCTGCGAGAATCCGGGCCCCGGCCTGCCGCCGGCTCCGGTCGAGGCCGGGCCGCGCGTCCCGACCCGTCCATCGCCGAGCTGCGCCATGTCCGATTACACTTTCGCTTTCCAGACCTCGACCACGCACGCGGGCTTCCTGAAGGTGCCGTCGCTTGCGTCCCGGCCGGACGCGCGTTTCGTGGTCGCCGGCATTCCGTGGGACGGCGCGACGAGCAACCGCCCGGGGGCGCGCTTCGGCCCCTACGAGATCCGTCGGGCGAGCCACATGCTGTGCGACGGCACGCACCCGCTGTTCCACGTCTCGCCGATGTCGGCCACCGCCGACGCCGGCGACCTGACCCTGCCCAACACGTCGCTGCCGGCGATGCGCGCGGCCCTCGCGCCGCAGGCTGCCGCGCTGATCGCCAGGCACCACATGGCGTGGCTCGGCGGCGACCATTCGGTCACGCTGTCACTGCTCCGCGCCTACCGCGCGCACCTTGGCCGGCCGCTGGCGCTCGTGCATTTCGACGCGCACTGCGACACCTGGAGCGATCACTTCGGCGAGCCCTCGGGGCACGGCACCTGGGTGTACGAGGCGCTCGCGGAGGGATTGATCGATCCGGAGCGGACCGTGCAGATCGGCATTCGGTCGTCCGCCGTGCGCGACACCAGTCGCTACGTCGCCGACCGCGGCGGCCTCATCTATACGGCCCGCGAGCTGCGCGGTCTCGAGAACCCGACCCAGCTGCGGGGCGTGATCGAGACGGTCCGGCAGCGCCTCGGCGCCGGCGGACTGGCGCCGATCTACCTGTCACTGGACATCGATTGCCTCGATCCCGCCTTCGCGCCCGCGACCGGCACGCCGGAGCCCGGCGGCCTGACGACTGCGCAGGTGCTGACGCTGCTCGAGGAGTGGCACGACCTGGGCTTCGTCGGCATGGACCTGTGCGAGGTCGCCCCGCCCTACGACCACGCCGAGCTGACGAGCAACGTCGCGGCGACTCTGGTCTGGACCTACCTGAGCGGGCAGTGCAGCCGAAGCTGAAGCGGCCGCGTCAGGGCGAGCGTCCGGTCGGCAGGTAGCGGTAGACCGGCAGCGTCGAGAGGTACGGCCGCGGCTCGATCTTGGACCGCCGTCGCCGTGGCGGGCGCTCGGCCAGTTCAGACGCTGCCGGCGGATAACGGACGAGCGGAATTTGCGTGCGCTTGCCGAGTGCGAACAGCAGCGGCAATTCGGCGGCGACCTGGATCCGGCCCCGGCCGCGACGGTCCAGACCGTCAAAGGTCACGTTGGCGCGCACGTTCTCGTAATGATCCCGCACCAGCGCGAGATGCGTCTCGCGTGCCGCCAGCCGCTCGAGCCGTGCCCGATCGGCGACGGCGCCCGGGCCGTCGGCATTGGCGAGCAGCTCGGCGATCCGCTCGACCGGTTTGCGGTAGACACTGCGGGTCCGCGCGCGGGTGTAGACGACCTTGGCCGGATGGCCGGTCAGGATCGGGATCCTCCGGTAGGCGGCCAGCAGGTTGAGGTCGCTGCGCCGCAGGTTGCGGAGCACCACGCGGATCACCGGCAGCACTCGCGTTGCCGCTGCGGCGCCGGCGCGCAACGGCACCCGCATCCTGATTCGCTGCAGCGGGGCGCAAATCGACTTGAGCTCGCTCTTTGCGGTATTGACCGACTCCGCCAGCAGCAGCGCATCTCGCGAGGCGCCGATCACGCCGAGGCAGACGACCGACGATCCCGGATCGTCCTCCATGCCCAGATCGATCGCGGCGTACGCTCGGCACGCGCGCTCGATCGCGTTGCGGTCCGACTCCGCGCCGGCAATGCTGACCCAGCCGCGGCCGTGCGCGAGGGCCTGGACGAGTTGTTGCAGCCGGCGCTCGACGTCCCGCAGCGCCGCGGCGACCGCCTCACGTGCCCGATCGATATCCACGGGGTCGATCAAGATTCATACCCTTTCCCGACTATCCGCAAGCATTATACATACACCGTACAGCACGCATCAAAACCAACCCTACAACCCCCACACCCATAAACCCCCTCCCAATCTATCAAACCAGCCAGCAACAAAAAGATTATACGGTGTATGTATAACATCGTCCGCCGCGACTTGTACGAAATCGGCGCCAGCCGTAGGATCGCCGCGCTGAAGGTGCCGGCCCGCTCACGCGGTCCGGAGAATTGGGAAGCCGGTGCGATACCGGCGCTGCCCCCGCAACGGTAATGAAGCGCTGAGCTCGGCGAGATGACCACCGGCCCCCGACGGGACCGGGAAGGTGCCGAGCCGGTCCGACGTTCGCATCGGACCGCTTCAGAGCCCGGAAACCAGCCTTTGGCAACTGCCCTGATCGATCGCGGTGGGCGATCGCATGCGGTGACCGGCGCACCTGGGACCCCGAGGTCGCGCCGCACCAGCTGCACTGCCCCCGCGTCTGTCGGGTCTGACCGTTCTCGTCATGACACGGGGAGTGCACATGGACCGGAAGATGGAATGCCCAAGCCTGCTTCGCGCCGGAGCCCGATGCGCGTCGCTCACCTCATCCGCGGAGGTGGGCCGTGTCGCGTGAATGCGCCCGCGTGCGCGCCCTGCAACAATCCGAGCGCCTGCGCCACGTGCTGCAGTCCTACGATCGCATCGAGCTGATGGGCTACGCGATCACCAAGGCTGCCGCACCGGTTGAACTCGCAGCCGGCGAGCCGCCCGACACACGCGACGACGTCGGCAGTCTTGCGACGGAGGGGATCGCTGCACACCACGCGGCACGAGAGTTGCCAGACGGCTGACGGGACCGGCCGGAGATACCGCCCGCTCCCCGGCCGCGCGAGCTACGGTTCGCCCGTGAGGTCTTCCTCCCAGAACTCCTGCGGACGGCGTTCGGCCTCCGGCGTGCGCCCGAGCTCCTGGCGGCGAAGGTCCACCCGGCGGATTTTTCCGGAGATCGTCTTCGGCAGTTCGGCGAACTCGATCCGTCGGATACGCTTGTACGGAGACACCCTCGCGCGGATGTGCGCGAGGATGCTCTTCGCGGTGGCGGTGTCGGGCGCGTGCCCCGCGACCAGCACCACGTAGGCCTTCGGCACCGCGAGTCGGACCGGGTCCGGGCTCGGCACGACCGCCGCTTCGGCCACCGCCGGGTGTTCGATCAGGACGCTCTCCAGCTCGAAGGGACTGATGCGGTAGCCGGACGACTTGAACACGTCGTCGGTGCGGCCGACGTAGGTGATGTAGCCCGCGGCGTCACGCGTGGCGACATCGCCGGTGTGGTAGAACCCGCCGCGCATCGCGTCGGCGTCGCGCTCCGGGTCATCGAGGTACGCCTGCATCAGGCCGAGCGGACGCTTCGACAGGTCGAGGCAGATCTCGCCCTCCTCGCCACGCGTGCCATCGGGCGCGATCAACGCCACCTCGTAGCCCGGCAGCGCGCGTCCCATCGACCCCGGCTTCAGCGGCTGGCCGGGGGAGTTACCGATCTGCGCGGTCGTCTCGGTCTGCCCGAATCCGTCGCGGATCGTCAGCCCCCATGCAGCCCGCACCTGTTCGATCACCTCCGGGTTGAGCGGCTCGCCGGCGCTCGCCAGCTCGCGCAGCACGACCGGCCAGGCCTTGAGGTCCTGCTGGATCAGCAGCCGCCACACGGTCGGCGGCGCACAGAACGTCGTCACGCGGCAACGCACCAGCTGGTCGAGCAGCGCGCGCGCGTTGAAGCGGTCGTACTGGTACGCGAGCACCGTCGCCTCGGCGTTCCACGGCGCGAAGAAACATGACCACGCGTGCTTCGCCCAGCCGGGAGAACTCAGGTTCAGGTGCACGTCGCCGGGCCGCAGCCCGAGCCAGTACATCGTCGACAGGTGGCCGACCGGGTAGCTCTGTTGCGAGTGCGCGACCAGCTTCGGCCTGGCGGTGGTGCCGGACGTGAAATAGAGGAGCAGCAGATCGTCGGCACGCGTGGTGGCCGTGGATCGGAACTGCGTCGATGCGGTGGCGGTGTCGGCGTAGGACAGCCAGCCGTCGACCGGGGCGTCGACGGCGATGCGGACCGGAGCCGGCGGCAGCGTCGCGAACCGATCCGTCAGCGCCGCGTGGGCGATCACGGCCTTGACCCGCCCGCGCGCCATCCGGTCGGCAAGGTCGTCCGCCTGCAGCAGCGTCGTCGCCGGGATCATCACGCCGCCGAGCCGGATCACCGCCAGCATCGTCTCCCACAGCGGCACGACGTTGCCGAGCAGCATCAGGACGCGGTCGCCGGGACCGACGCCGTGCGCCGCGAGGAAGCCCGCGACCTGGCGGCTGCGGCCGGCCAGCGTCGCAAAGGACAGCGACAGGTCGTTCCCGGCGTCGTCGACGACCCGCAGCGCCGTACGGTCGCGCGTGGCAGCCACTGGGTCGAAGTAGTCGTGCACCCAGTTGAACTCGTCGAGCCTCGGCCACTGGAACTCCTGGCGGGCGCGAGCCCAGTCCGCGCGCAACAGCAGCAGTTGGTCGCGGCATCGCAGGAACTCGTCGCTAGCTGGCATGTCTCTCTCCGCCGCCCAGGGCATCCGGTCGTGGCGATCGCGACGCTCAGGCCCGCTCGAACACAGCCGCGAGTCCCTGGCCGCCGCCGATGCACATCGTCTCGAGCCCGTAGCGCCCGCCGCGGCGGTGCAGCTCGCGTACCAGGCTCGCGAGGATCCGGGCGCCGGTCGCGCCGATCGGGTGCCCGAGCGAGATGCCGGAGCCGTTGACGTTGAGCCGGTCGAGGTCATTCCAGCCCCAGCCGGCGAGCACCGCCAGCACCTGCGGCGCGAACGCCTCATTGAGTTCGACCAGGTCGATGTCGTCCCAAGCGAGGCGGTTGCGGGCAAACAGCCGCGCGACCGCCGGCACCGGCCCGAGGCCCATGCGCGAGGGCTCGCAGCCGGCGGCCGCCCAGCTGTGGAACCACGCGAGCGGCTCGAGTCCGAGCGCCGCGAGCCGGTCCTCGGCCACCACCAGGCAGGCGGCGGCCGCATCGTTCTGCTGGCTCGCATTGCCGGCCGTGACCACGCCGCCCGGCTCGACGGGCGGCAGCGCCGCGAGCGCTGCGAGGGTGGCATCCGCACGGAAGCCCTCGTCCCGCGCGAAGAGCAACGGCTCGCCGCGTCGTTGCGGCACAGGCACCGGCACCAGCTCGTCGTCGAAGCGGCCGGCCGCCCAGGCCGCGGTCGCGCGCTGGTGGCTCATGAGCGCGTAGCGATCGCACTGCTCGCGCGAGATACCGTGGTCGCGCGCCAGGTTCTCGGCGGTCTCGATCATGCCGCTGATCGCGCCGAAGCGCGCGACCGGCTGCGACATCACGCGGCTGCGTGCCAGCCGGTCATGCAGCACCGAGGGACCGGCGCGTGCGCCGCGGCGCAGGTCGGTGCTGTAGTACTCGACGTTGCTCATGCTCTCGACGCCGCCCGCGATCACGACGTCGGCCGCGCCGGTCTGCACCATCAGCGCGGCGTCGATGACCGCCTGCAGGCCGCTGCCGCAGCGCCGGTCGAGCTGGTAGCCCGGCACGGTTGCCGGCAGGCCTGCTGCCAGCGCCGACCAGCGTGCGATGCACGGCGCCTCGCCGCCCGGGTAGCCCTGTCCCATGACGACATCGTCGATGCGGGCCGGATCGATCGCCGCGCGCTCGACGAGCTCCCTGATGATCACGGCGCCGAGCTCGCCGGCCGGCACGTCGGCGAGCGCGCCCATGAACTTGCCGACCGGCGTACGCAGCGGGGATACGATGGCGGCGCGGCGCATGGGGTCCTGCGGGGCTAAATGGCGCGCCGCCAGTGTACGCGCACGGTGAGCCCGCGCTCACCTGCCCGGCCGGGCGCCGCGACTAGTGCGGCGTGACGAGCGCGGCGACGAACTCGTGCACGGGAAGCGCATCGAGGCGGGCCGGGTCCGCGCACATCGACTTGATCGCCGCGGCCTGCTTCGCGGGGAAGTGCGCCGCGACCGACTCCTCGAACTTCCGCACCAGCAGCGGGTAACCCTCGCTGCGGCGCTTGCGGTGCCCGATCGGGACGTCGACCTGGACGCGCCGGGTCGAGCCTCGCCCGAAGAACACCTGCACTGCGTTGCCGATGTGGCGCTTGTCCGGCTCGTAGTACTCACGCGTGAACGCCGGGTTCTCGCGCACCTCCATCTTCGCGCGCAGCGCATCAACGCGCGGATCATGCGCCACCGCGTCCTCGTAGTCGGCGGCGGTCAGGCGCCCGAAGATCAGCGGCACCGCGACCATGTACTGGATGCAGTGGTCGCGGTCGGCCGGGTTCGCGAGCGGCCCGGTCTTGTCGATGATGCGTACCCCGGGCTCCTGCGTCTCGATGACGATCCTCTCGATCTCGCCGAGGCGGTCGATGACCTCCGGGTGCAGCGTCATCGCCGCCTCGACCGCTGTCTGCGCGTGGAACTCCGCCGGGAAACTGATCTTGAACAGCACGTTCTCCATCACGTAGCTGCCGAAGCCCTGCTTGAAGAGGAGCGGCTTCCTGAAGGCGACGTCGTAAAACCCCCAGGTCGGCGCCGTCAGCGCCGACGGATAGCCCATCTCGCCGGTGAGGGCGATCAGCGCGAGGCGCACGCCGCGGCTGGTCGCATCGCCTGCGGCCCAGCTCTTGCGCGAGCCCGTGTTCGGCGCGTGTCGGTAGGTCCTGAGCGCACCCCCGTCGATGAACGCGTTCGAGACCGCGTTGATGACCTGCTCGCGGCTGCCACCCAGCATCGCCGTCACGATCGCCGTCGTCGCGACGCGCACGTTCAGCACGTGGTCGAGGCCAACCTTGTTGTAGGCGTTCTCGAGCGCCGTCACGCCCTGGATCTCGTGCGCCTTGATCATCGCGGTCAGCAGGTCGCGCACCTGGAGCGGTGCCTTGCCCTCCGCACGGTTGCGCCGCGACAGGTAGTCGGCCACGGCCAGGATGCCGCCGAGGTTGTCCGACGGGTGGCCCCATTCGGCCGCGAGCCACGTGTCGTTGAAGTCGAGCCAGCGGATCATCGCGCCGATGTTGAACGCCGCCTGCACCGGATCGAGCTCGTAGCTGGTGCCCGGCACCCGCGCGCCGCCGACCATCGTCGCACCAGGCACGACCGGCCCGAGGAGCCTGGTGCAGGCGGGGTAGCCGAGCGCCTGGAAGCCGCAGGCGAGCGTGTCGAGCAGGCAGTAGCGCGCCGTGGTGTAGGCGACCTCGCTCGTCACCTGGTAGGCGGTCGCGTACGCGGCGATGTCGACCAGCACCCGGTCAGGGTCGGGGCGTTTCGCCGACTTGTGGTCGTGGCTGGACATGCGGGCGCTCTCCGGATGCGGGGCTAGTGCCGGTCCTTCAGTGCCACGAACGGGCGTGGCTCGGGGCCGGTGTAGTTCGCGCTCGGCCGGATGATCTTGCCGTCCTCGCGCTGCTCCATGACGTGCGCGCACCAGCCCGTCGTGCGCGAGATCACGAACAGCGGCGTGAACATCGCGGTCGGCACTCCCATCAGGTGGTAGCTGACCGCGCTGTACCAGTCGAGGTTCGGGAACATCTTCTTGGCGTCCCACATCACGGACTCGATGCGTGCCGCGACCTCGAACATGCGGCTGTCGCCCGCGAGCCCGGCAAGCCGCTTCGCCACGCGCTTGATCACCTCGTTGCGCGGGTCGGCGAGCGTATAGACGGGGTGGCCAAAGCCGATCACCAGCTCCCTGGCCGCCACCCGCCGGCGGATGTCGGCCTCGGCCTCGGCCGGCGTCGCATAGCGGCTCTGGATCTCGAACGCCATTTCGTTGGCGCCGCCGTGCTTCGGTCCGCGCAGCGCGCCGATCGCGGCCGTGACCGCCGAGTACATGTCGGCGCCGGTGCCCGCCACCACCCGCGCGGCAAAGGTGCTCGCATTAAACTCGTGCTCGGCGTACAGGTTGAGCGACGTGTGCATCGCCGCGACCCACTCGGCGGCCGCCGGCCGGCCGTGCAGCAGGTGCAGGAAGTGACCGCCGATCGAGTCGTCGTCGGTCGTCACCTCGATTCGCCGGCCCGAGTGGCTGTAGTGGTACCAGTAGCACAGTGCCGAGCCGAGGCAGGCGACCAACTGGTCGGCGATGTCACGGCCGCCCGCCGCAGAGTGATCATCCTTCTCCGGCAGCGCGCAGCCGAGCACCGACACGGCGCTCCGCATCACATCCATCGGGTGAGTCGACGCCGGCAGCACCTCGAGCACCTGGCGCACGATCTGCGGCAGGTCGCGCAGCGAGCGCAGCTTGCACTTGTAGGCAGCGAGCTCGTGCACCGTCGGCAGCGTGCCGTGGATCAGCAGGTGCGCTATCTCCTCGAACTCGGCGTGCTCGGCCGTCTCGAGGATGTCGTAGCCACGGTAATTGAGGTCGTTGCCCGTGCGCCCGACGGTGCAGAGCGCGGTGTTGCCCGCCAGCACCCCGGACAGCGCCACCGATTTCTTGGGCTTCGGCGCCGCGGCCACTGGTTCAGTCGTTGCGTCCGGCATCGCTCTCTCCTCGCCAGGCTGGGCGCGGCGCGCCGCCCGCAACCGTCACTTCGCGAACAGCTCGTCGAGTGTCCTCTCGTAGTCGTGGTAGCCGAGCACGTCGTAGAGTTCGGCTCGTTGCTGCATCCGGTCGATGACGCCCTGCTGCGTGCCCTTTTCCCTTATCTCGGTGTAGACGGCGAGCGCGGCCTGCGACATCGCCCGGAACGCCGACAGCGGATAGAGCGCGAGCGCGATCCCGGCGCTTTCGAGCTGCCGCACCGTAAAGAGCGGCGTCTTGCCGAACTCGGTCAGGTTCGCGAGCACCGGCACGCGCACTGCGGTCGTTAACTGCCGGTACTCCTCGAGCGTGGTCAGCGCCTCGGCGAATATCATGTCGGCGCCGGCCTCGACGTAGGCGAGCGCGCGCTCGACGGCCGCCTGCTGACCCTCGACCGCGTGCGCGTCGGTGCGCGCCATGATCACGAACTCGCCGTCGGTCCGGCCGTCGACGGCCGCCTTGATCCGGTCCGCCATCTCTTCCTTGGGCACCAGCGCCTTGCCTGGACGGTGCCCGCAGCGCTTCGCCTGCACCTGGTCCTCGAGATGCAGGCCCGCGGCACCCGACTGGATCAGGTCGTGACAGGTGCGGGCGATGTTGAACGCCGCGCCCCAGCCGGTGTCGGCGTCGACGAGCAGCGGCAGGTCGGTCGCGGACGTGATCCGGCGGACGTCGTCGCAGACGTCGTTCAGCGACGTGATGCCGAGGTCGGGCAGCCCGAACGACGCGTTTGCGACTCCCGCCCCCGACAGGTAGATCGCGCGAAAGCCGGCGCGCTCGGCGAGCAGGGCGCTGTAGGCGTTGATGGTGCCGGCGACCTGCAGCGGCCGCTCCGCGGCGAGCGCGGCCCTGAGCCGGGTGCCGGCGGATACGGGTGTACGGGAACGGGGCTGCTTCATGGCGGGATCCTGCTGCAGTTCCACGGCGAGCGTGCAAAGTATCGCATGCCGTTGAGGGCTGCCTTTTCTCGGGTAAGAGTGATGTACCTATTGCATTGGCCCCGGACTTTGCGAAGGTGCGAGGTCTGCCGCGAAAGATTCCTTGCCGGACCGACGGCACCGTCACTGCGCAGCGCGGGACGGCGGGCGCCAGATCCACGTCAGTCACCGCATCGTCGAGCGCGGCGACCGCAGCGGCGCGCGTTACCGCCCCTCGACCGACGGCTGCCGATCCGCAGCGACGGACGGCGCGTCGTTGCCCGGTGACCGCGGGCAGCGAAACCGCCCGTGCGCCCTGCACCGGTCAGTGTTTCGCGACCGGGCCGCCATCGTCGCCGACGAGCTCGAGCCGGCGCGGACCGAGAGCCCGGATCGATTGCTCGATCTTGGCTCGGTCGCCGACGATGACGATCTTCAGCGACGCGGGATCTAGGTAGCGGCCGGCGAGCGCCGTGACCCGCTCGCCCGTGACCGCATAGACCTGCGCCGGCAATCCGGCGTAAGTGTCAGCCGGCAAGCCGTAGACGAAGAGGTCGGCGACGGTCTGCGAGGTCTGCTCCGGGGTCTCGAACAGTCCCGCCAGCGACTGGGCGAAGGAGGCCTGCGCTCCCTTCAGTTCCGCTTCGGTCGGCGGCACGGTGCGCATCGCATCGAGCTCTTTCAGGAACGCCTCGAGACCGGGCGCACTGACGTCCGTGCGGATGCCGGAGCTGGCCGTGAAATACCCGGCCTCGCGCCCGAAGCGGAAGGCCGAGCCTGCGCCGTACGTATAACCGTGCTCCTCGCGAAGGTTCATGTTGAGGCGGCTCGAGAACAGGCCGCCGAAGACGTTGTTCATGACCTCGAGCGCCGCGTAGTCCGGCGTGGAACGCGCGACGCCGGGCAACCCGAGCCGGATCATGCTCTGTGGCGAGCCGGGCCGGTCGAGCAGCAGCATCCGGGCGCCGGGCTCGAAGTGCACCGGCGGCGGCTCGGCACCCTTGTTCGCGACCGAGCGCCACTCGCCGAAGGCCGTCGCGGCCAGCGAGCGCGCCTCGGCGGGCGTGACGTCGCCAGCGAGCACGAGCGCAGTCGTTGCCGGCAAGTAGTGCTGTCGCCAGAGGCGCTTCAGGTCCAGGACGCTGACGCGGCGGTTGCCGGCGCGCGTGCCCGCGTCCGGATATCCATAACGCTGCCCGCCGCCATAGAGGGCGTGCAGCAGCACGACCCGGCTCGCCTCGCGCGGATCGCGTGTCGCCTGTTGCAGCTCGCCGTCGCGGAGCGACCGGACGCGCTCGACGTCCTTGGCATCAAAACGCGGATGCCCGACGACGTCTGCCAGCAGCTCGAGCGCCGGCCGCAGGTTGGGTTTCAGAACCGTCAGCGTCGCGATCGCCCGGTCGCGACCCGACTGGGTGCCGAGGTTGGCGCCGGCCTGCGCGGCGTCGTCCGCGAGCTGCGCCGCCGAGCGCCGCAGCGTGCCCTCCTGGAGCATCTCGGCCGTGAACGCCGCGAGGCCCGGGCGGTCGACCGGGTTCGCGCTCGTGCCGGCGAAGGTCACCACGCTCGCCGCAACGACCGGCAGCTGGTGCTGCTCGACGACGAGGACGGTGAGGCCATTGTCGAGCTTGAACTGCGCTGCGACCGGCAGGCTGATGCCGGGCACCGCTCCGGGCGGCGGCACTGCCGCCCGCCACGGCTCCTCCGGCATCGAGCCGCCCGCCGTCGTAGCCGCCACCGACGCGGCGCGCGGCACATCGTGCAGCACCTTCTCGCCGGGCACGCAGTAGACGACGACCCGCGCCGAGCGCTGCAGGCGCGCCTGTGCCGTGCGCTTCACCGTCGCAGGCGTCGCCGCGTCGTACCGGCCCAGGTCGCGGGCCAAGAAGCCGGGATCGTTGAGGAACTGGTTGTACAGGTTCAGCTGGTCGGCGACGCCGCCGAAGCCGCCGAGGCGCTCGAGCTGCCCGAGCATCTTGGTCTCGATGACGTTGCGCGCCCGCTCGAGCTCGCCCGCGCTCGGACCTTCGGTCCGGAAGCGGTCGAGTTGTTCGTCGATCGCAGCCTCGAGGCGCGCCGCGTCGACACCCGGCTTGGCGGTAGCCTCCAGCATGAGCACGGAGCCAAGCCGGAGGTTCTGGGTCTGGACCGTGACGTCGAGCGCGACCTGCCGTTCATGCACCAGGGCCTTGTAGAGCCGCCCCGACCTCCCGCCGCCCAGCACCTGCGCGATCACGTCAGACTCGGCATCGCCCGGCTGGAAGATCGGATCCATGATCCAGGCCATGTACACGCGCGGCAGCTCGACCTGGTCGGCGACCACTACCCGCCGCTCGGTCGTGATCGGCGGCGTGAGCGCGGCCGGCGACGGCACGGCCCGTCCCGCCGGGATCGTCCCGAAGTATTTCTCGACGAGCCGGCGGGCCGTGGCGAACTCGATGTCGCCGGCGATCACGAGGCTCGCGTTGCTCGGCGTGTAGTACTCGCGCGAGAAAGTCCGCACGTCGTCGATGCGCGCCGCCTCGATGTCCTCGTGCGAGCCCATCACATCGGCGTGGTACGGATGCCCGACCGGGAACAGCTGGTGGAATATTTCCTCCTCGGCCAGCCCGTACGGGGCACCCTCGATGCTCTGACGCCGCTCGTTGCGGACGACGTCGCGCTGGTTCTCGAGTCTTACCGAATCGAGCCCCTCGAGCAGGTAACCCATGCGATCGCTCTCGAGCCAGAGCGCGAGCTCGAGCTGGTTCGATGGCAGGGTCTCGAAGTAGTTGGTGCGGTCGAAGTCCGTCGTGCCGTTCGCATCGCTGGCGCCGGCCGCTTCCAGGAAACGGAAATGCGCCTTGGAACCGACGTGCTTCGAGCCCTCGAACATCATGTGCTCGAAGAGGTGCGCGAAGCCGGTCCGCCCGGCCGTCTCGTTGGCGGGACCGACGTGGTACCAGACGTTCACCGCCACCAGCGGCAGCCGGTGATCCTGGTGGAGGATCACGTCGAGCCCGTTCGCGAGCTTGAACTTCTCGTACTTGAGCTCGACGGCGCCTACGGACGCGGCGGTTGCCGGGCCGGAGCCGGCCGCCAGGATCGCCAGGGCGAGCAACCACGCGCCAGTAGTGCGGTGCATGTCGGGTTCCTCGGCGGCGGGCTTGCCGCAGTGAAGGCCGCGCAGCATGTCAAGGCGGGCCGTGGTTGTCGAGATCGGCGGGTCTCCCGCCGCCCCGGTCGACCGGCGGCCGGCACGCCGGCGCGGCTCACTTCCGGTAGATGACGAGTTCGGACGGCGGTGTCACGCCGTAGATCTGCGCGAAGTTGCCCTGGTTGATGGCGAGGCTCAGCTGGCCGCGCGAGTCGATGAACGCGAGCGGCCGGCCGGGCGGCACGTCGCCGAAGGTCGCGACAAACGGCACCGTCAGGTCCTCGCCGGCGACCCGCAGGCGCACCGGCTCCCCGGCCGCATAGCCCATCTGCTGGAACGTGTCGCGATCGATGTTGGTGACGAGGTTGCCGTAGGGCCCGTCGAGGGCGACGACACTGCCGCGCACGCCGCGTTCATCAACGACCGCGCGCGACAGCTCGAGACGCGCCAGATCCGCCACCGGCGGCCCGACCAGCGTCCAGTCATCGCCGCGCGCGAGGTGCCCCGCGACCGGCGAGAAGACATCGCGGCCGTGGAAGGTCGACGAGGCCGAACGGCCGAGCAGCCAGCGGGCGTTGCGGATCTCGCGGGCAGCCTCCAGGCCGTCGCGGTCGACGACCTGAGTGACCAGGCCGTTGTCGGGCAGCACGAAATACTGTTGCCGCCGCGTCTTGACGACGATCGGCCGCCGGCTGGTGCCGACACCCGGGTCGATGACGGTCACGAACACCGTGCCCGCCGGGTAGTACGGCGCCGTCCGCGCCAGCAGCCGCGCACCGTCGACGATCGAGTACGGCGTCACCTGGTGGGTAAGGTCGATGATCTGCGCATCCGGCGCGAGGCTCAGCATCACGCCCTTGCAGATAGCGACGGCGTCGTCGACCGAGCCGAAATCGCTCAGGAACACGATGAGCGCTCGGGCCGGCCGGACCGGCCGTGCCGCGCCGTGGCCGCACGGCGCTGCCAGCAGCAGTCCGAGGCTGACGAAGACGGCGGCAAGAGCACCGCGGCATTGCTCGCGCTCGACTCTATCGGGCTGCATGGGCGCCGCGTACCTCGGCCGCGATGGGGGTTGCGGGTCGTAACCTGACACGGAAGTCTGCCGGGACCAGCGTCCGGCGGCAATCGGCCGCCATCGTCGGCGGGGCCCCGGCCGCGGTCCGGCGCCCTTGCGACGCCTTCGCAAAACCGGCACGTTAGGCGGCAACGAGGCGACTCTCCATGTCCTTCACGATATTCACCACCGGCGGCACGCTCGACAAGGTCTACTTCGATGCCAAGGGCGGCTATGAGGTGGGAGCACCGGTGGTACGCGACATCCTCGAGCACGGCCGCGTGACGGAGCCGGTGGCGATCATCGAGCTGCTGCGCAAGGACAGCCTCGAGATGACCGACGCGGACCGGGAGCTGGTCCGCCGGGCCATCGCCGCCTGCGACACCGGCGGCGTCGTCGTCACGCACGGTACCGACACGATGGTCGACACCGCCCGCGCGCTGGGCGCGATCACCGGCAAGACGATCGTCCTGACCGGCGCGCTGCAGCCGGGGAGATTCGCGGACAGCGACGGACCGTTCAACCTCGGCATGGCGATCGCCACCGTGCAGACCGCACCGCCCGGCGTCTACATCGTCGCCAACGGCCGTGTCTTCGACGCGCGGCGGGTGCGCAAGAACCGGGAGCGCAACTGCTTCGAAGCGACCGACTCCTAGCCGCAGCCACGCGGGCGGTCCGGTCTCGCGCCGGACCCCGCCGAGCGAGCGTCCACGATGATTCATCCCTTCCACCCGGCGCTACCGTGGCCCGTACGACTCGAGATCGGGCTCCGGCTCGCGTGGATCCGGGCGACGGTGCCGAGGCTCCCGCCGCCGCCCGGGCCGCACGGCGTCGTCGACGGCAAAGCCCCGGCCCTGAGCCTCGTCGGCATTGGCGACTCGATCGTCGCCGGCATCGGCGTGCGCGAACAGGCGGGCAGCCTGATCGCGCAGGTCGCCGCCCGCCTCGCGCGCGGTGGCCGCGCGGTGCGCTGGGTCAGCATCGGGCTGGCCGGCGCCACCGCGCCCGCGCTCCCGACGCTGCTCGAGGCCGCCGGGCACGAGCGCCCGGAGCTGGTGCTCGTGTCGTGCGGCGTCAACGACATCGTCCGCGGCCAGCCTGCCGCCGACTTCGCAGCCGCGCTCGAGGATCTTTACCGGCGCACGCGCGCAGCATGGCCCGCAGCACGCATCGTCCACGTCGGCATCCCGCCCCTTGGGCAGTTTCCGGCCCTGCAGGGCCGGCTCGGCCGCCGGCTCGGCGCCCATGGCGACCTGTGCATCGCCGCTGCGCACGCGGCGGCGGAACGCAGCGGCACGCTCTACTCGCCGTTCCCGTCGGCGGTCAACCGCGCGGCGTTCGCGCGCGACGGTTTTCATCCCAATGAGAGCGGCTGCGCTGCCTGGGCGGATGCGGTCGCCGCGACGATCGCGGCCGGCGCCGTGCCGGCTGGCCGGCGAGGTTAGGGCTCGCCGCTGCCGATCTCGGCGCGACGCCGCGCCACGTAGGCGTCGAGCTCCTCGCGGATCGCGGGGTCGAGCAAGGGTTCCTCGTACTCGCTGAGCGCCCGCTTCCAGATCTCCGTGGCGCGCGCGCTCGCGTCGGCGCTGCCGGCGAGCTCCCAGTTGCCATGGTTCTGCCAGTTCGAGACGAGCGGCTGGTAGAACGCGTGCTGGTAGCGCTCCATCGTGTGCGGCTCACCGAAGTAGTGGCCGCCGCTCGGCACACCGCGGATCGCCTCGAAGCCGAGCTCAGCCGCGTTGACCACGACCGGCTGCAGGAACTCCATGATCAGCTGCAGCATCTCGACGTCGAGCACCAGTTTCTCGAACGACGCGGTCAGCCCGCCCTCCTGCCAGCCCGCGGCGTGATAGACGAGGTTGCCGTGGCCGAGAACCGCCCCCCACAGAGACATCTCGGTCTCGTAGGCACCCTGAGCGTCGGCGACGTTGGAGGCGCTCGCATTCGAGGTGCGATACGGCAGCCGGTAGCGGCGCGCCAGCTGGCCGCTCGCGACGTTCGCCCTGGCATTCTCCGGCGTGCCGAACGCCGGGGCGCCCGAGCGCAGGTCGACGTTCGAGGTGAACGCGCCGTACATCACCGGCGTACCTGGCCGCACGACTTCGGCGAGCACCACGCCGAACAGCGCCTCGGCGTTCTGCTGCGCCAGCGCCGCGGCGAGCGACACCGGCGCCATCGCGCCCATCAGCGTGAACGGCGTGACGACCACCGGCTGGCCGTGCTCGGCCATCGTCATCAGGCCGTCCGCCATCGCCTCGTCGAAACGGCGCGGGCTGTTGACCGAAATGATGGTCATGACCCCCGGGCTCGCGGCCAGTGCCTCGGGCGCGACGCCGCGCGCGATCGCCATCATGTGGATGCCGTCGCGCGCCCGGCCAGCGCCGATGGCGGTGCAGTGGTACGCCAGGTCGGAGTAGACGAGGTTGGCGCGGTAGGCGTCGAGGTGCCGGGAGTTTGCCGGCAGCTCGGTAGGTGCGCAGACCTGGTTGCCGATCAGGTGGATGGCGTTGAAGTAATGCGCCAGCCGGATGAAGTCGCAGTAGTCGCGGTAGTTTCCAGGCCGGCGGCCGCGCTCGCGGTCGTGCACGTTCGGCGGGCCGGCCACCAGGCCGAAGTTGATGTGGTTGCCGCCGAGCGTGACCTGGCGAGCGGGATTGCGCGGCGTCAGCGTAAACGACGACGGCGCCCGTGCGAGCGCGTGCGCGACCAGGCCGCGGTCGAGCCGCACGATGCCGGTCGCGTCGTCGACGTCGGCGCCGGCGGTCCGCAGCACGGCACGCGCCCGCGGTGACATGAGTTCTATTCCGAGTTCTTCGAGGATGCGCAGCGACGTGAGGTGGATCGCCTCCAGCTGGTCGGCCGACAGCAGCTCCATCGGCGCATACGGGTTGACGACCGCCCGCCATGGCAGCTGCGGCAGCGGCCCGCCGCTGCTGCGGCGGCCGCGCCCTCCCTCGCGACGGCGTGTCGGGTCCATCGTCGTTCCTTGCCGGGCCGTCGGACCCCGGTGCCGGTCACGGCAGCGCGCGCCGTTGCCGGGTACCCCGGCGCTCGCGAATTCCAGCTCGGGCGGCGGCCGGACGCCATCGGCGCGAGGTCCGACCGTTCAGTTATAAGGCAATGATCACAAATGATTTTGGAGTTCGTATTGCTGCGTTATAGTGTACGCCAACGGGCATCACTGCCCCGCTGGACGCTCGGTGACGAGTCCGCGGGAGCGGAACGGTCCCGTCACTCCAACGCGAGACATCAGCATGACCCGCAGTGCCCGGTGCGCGCCGATCGTATCGATGCTTGCTGTCGCAGCGGCAGCCGCGGGCCTCGCGGCCTGCGGCCATGGCGGGCCACCGTCGTTCCCGCCACCCGGCGTCAGCGTCGCCACCGTCGTCAAGAAGCAGGTCGTCGAGTGGGACGAGTTCAGCGGCCGGATTGAAGCGATCGAGTCGGTCGAGCTGCGGCCGCGGGTCGCCGGCTACCTGGCCGGCGTGCACTTCAAGGAAGGCGGCGAGGTCCGGAAGGGCGATCTGCTGTTCACCATCGACGACCGCGAGTACCGCGACGGCGTGGACAGCGCCGCCGCCAATCTCGCGCGCGCGCAGGCGCGCCTGGATCTCGCGCAGACGGAGCTCGCCCGCACCGAGAAGCTCGCCGCCATGCACGCGGCCGCGGGCGAGGAGCTCGAGCAGCGCCAGGGCGAGCTCAAGCAGGCGAGCGCGGACCGCGACGCGACGGCCGCCCAGCTGCGCCAGGCGCGGCTCAACCTCGGCTTCACGCGCATCACGGCACCGATCGCCGGCCGCATCGGCCGCGCCGAGGTCCGCCCCGGCAACCTGGTCGCGCCCGGGAGCACGCTGCTCGCGACGCTGCTCTCGATCGATCCGGTGTATGTAGCCTTCGAAGGCGACGAACGCGTCTACCTGAAGTACCAGCAGCTCGCGCGCGACGGCAGCCGAGCGAGCTCGCGCGACGTCCGCAACCCCGTGCGCGTCGGGCTCTCCTCCGAGGACGGCTTCCCGCACCAGGGCGAGATGGTGTTCGTCGACAACCAGCTCGATCCGGCGACCGGCACGATCCGCGCCCGCGCGTTGCTGCCGAACGGCGACCGCTCGCTGACGCCGGGACTGTACGCGCGCGTGCAGCTGCTGGGCAGCGGCGCCCGCGAGGCGCTGCTGATCCACGACCGCGCGGTACTGACCGACCAGGACCGCAAGTACGTGTACCTGCTCGGACCGAACAACACGGCCGTGCGCCGGGACGTCACGCTCGGGCCGGCGATCGAGGGCCTGCGCATCGTGACCCACGGTCTCGCCGCCGGCGACCAGGTCGTCGTCAACGGCGTGCGCAAGATCTTCGTGCCGGGCCAGCCGGTCACCCCGTCGACGGTGCCGATGGACCAGCCCGAGCTGCAGCCCCCCGCCCCGGCCGGCCGCTAGCGGCACCCCGCCAATGGACCTGTCGCGCTTTTTCATCGACCGGCCGATCTTCGCCGCGGTCCTGTCGATACTGATCTTCACGGCCGGCCTGATCGCGATTCCGAACATCCCGGTCAGCGAGTACCCGTCGGTGGTGCCACCGTCGGTGCAGGTGCGCGCGATCTATCCGGGCGCGAGCCCGACCGTGATCTCGGAGACCGTGGCCGCGCCGCTCGAGGAGGCCATCAACGGCGTCGAGGGCATGATCTACATGAAGTCGGTGGCCGGCTCCGACGGCGTGATGCAGCTCGACGTCACGTTCAAGATCGGCACCGACATCGACCTCGCGGCCGTGCAGGTGCAGAACCGCGTCGCCCAGGCGGCACCGCGGTTGCCGGACTCGGTCCGCGCGCTCGGTGTCACGACCCAGAAGCAGTCGCCGGTGCTGACGATGGTCGTGCACCTGACCTCGCCCAACCACGAGTACGACGCCCTCTATCTCGCCAACTACGCGAGCCTGCACATCCGCGACGAGCTCGCGCGGCTGCCCGGCGTCGGCGCGACGTTCGTATTCGGCGCAGGCGCCTACGCGATGCGCGTCTGGCTCGACCCGGCCGCCGTCGCCGCCCGCGGCCTGACCGCGAGCGACGTCGTCAATGCGATTCGCGAACAGAACGTGCAGGTGTCGGCCGGCTCCCTCGGCGCGCCGCCGCAGGCCCGCGAGGCCGACCTGCAACTGTCCGTCAACGCCCGCGGCCGCCTCGTCAGCCAGGAGGAATTCGGCGGCGTCGTCCTCAAGACCGGCCCGCACGGCGAGGTGACGCGCCTCGCCGACGTGGCACGCATCGAGCTCGGCTCCTCGGACTACTCGCTGCGCTCGCTGCTCAACAACGAGCAGGCGGCCGCGATCGGCATATTCGAGTCGCCCGGCGCCAATTCGATCGCGCTCTCGAACACCGTCCGCGCCCGGATGCAGGAGCTGTCGCGGCAGTTTCCGGCCGGCGTCAAGTTCCAGGTCGTCTACGACCCGACGGTAGCGGTGCGCGACTCGATCAAGGCCGTGATCCAGACCTTGCTCGAGGCGACGCTGCTGGTCGTGATCGTGGTGCTCGTGTTCCTGCAGACCTGGCGCGCCTCGATCATCCCGCTGCTGGCGGTGCCGATCTCGATCGTCGGCACCTTCGCGATGCTGTGGCTGCTCGGCTTCTCCGTCAACGTGCTGACGCTGTTCGGGCTCGTGCTCGCGATCGGCATCGTGGTCGACGACGCGATCGTGGTGGTCGAGAACGTCGAGCGCAACATCGAGGAAGGCCTCGGCGCCCGCGAGGCCGCGCACAAGGCGATGAGCGAGGTCTCCGGCCCGATCGTCGCGATCGCGCTGGTGCTGACCGCGGTGTTCGTTCCGATCGCGTTCCTCGGCGGTGTCACCGGCCAGTTCTACCGCCAGTTCGCCGTCACCATCGCGATCTCGACCATCATCTCGGCGATCAACTCCCTGACGCTGTCGCCGGCGCTCGCGGCGACGCTGCTCCGGCCGGCCGGAGCCCGCAAGGACCTGGTTGGGCGCGCCATCGAACGCGCGGCCGGCGGATTCTTCGCGGGCTTCAACCGGGTCTTCAGGAACTCGGCGGGCCGCTACGCCCACCGCATCGAGGGCATCACGGCGCGTCCGGGACGGATGCTGGTCGTCTACGCGGTGCTGGTGATCGCGACTCTGGCCGCGTTTCGTGGCGTGGCGACCGGCTTCGTGCCGACCCAGGACAAGCAGTACCTGTTCGGCGTCGCGCTCCTGCCGGAGGGCGCATCACTCGACCGCACCCAGCGGCTGGTCGAGCGCATGACCACGATTGCGGTCAAGACGCCCGGCGTCGCGAGCGTGGTCGCGTTCCCAGGGCTGAACGGCGTGCACTTCACCAACACGCCGAACGCGGCGACGATGTTCATCGGCCTCAAGCCTTTCGACGAGCGCCCGGAAACCGCGGCCGAGATCGCCGGCGCGCTGTCGGGGCAATGGAGCCAGCTGCGCGAGGGACTGGGCTTCGCCTTGATGCCGCCGCCGGTGTTCGGGCTCGGCAACGCGGCCGGCTTCGAGATGTACCTCGAGGACCGGGCCGCGCTCGGCTACGGCGAACTCAATACCCAGGTACAGGCGCTCGCCGGTGCGTTGCGGCAGACACCGGGCTTCGACCCGTACTCGGTCTTCAGCGCCTACCAGGCCGACGTACCGCAGCTCGAGGCGGTGGTCGACCGGACGCGCGCCAAGCAGCAGGGCGTGCCACTGACCAACGTGTTCGACACGCTGCAGATCTACCTGGGCTCGGCCTACGTCAACGACTTCAACCTGTTCGGCAAGACCTACGGGGTCTACGCGCAGGCCGACTCGCAGTACCGCCGCACGCCCGCGGACCTCGGCAACCTGAAGACGCGCAACGCCACCGGCCAGATGGTGCCACTCGGCAGCGTCGTCGACGTCCGACCGGCATTCGGTCCGGACCCGGTGATTCGCTACAACGGCTATCCGGCCGCCGATCTCTCCGGCGGCGCGGACGCGGCCCGGATGTCCTCGGCCCAGGCGATCGCCAAGGTCCGCGAGATCGCCGCACGCCTGCTGCCGAACGGCATGACCTACGAGTGGAGCGGGCTCACCTACCAGCAGATCACCCAGGGCAACGCGGCGATGCTCGTCTTTCCGCTGTGCGTCATGCTGGTCTTCCTGGTGCTGGCCGCGCTCTACGAGAGCTGGTCGCTGCCGCTTGCCGTGATCCTGATCGTGCCGGTCGCAATGCTGGCCGCGATGGGCGGCATCTGGCTCACCAACCTCGTGCACGGTCTCTGGCTCGCGGTAGCGCCGCCCAAGGGGCCACCGACCTTCCTCGACAACAACATCTTCACGCAGATAGGCCTGGTGGTGCTGATGGGCCTGTCGTGCAAGAACGCCATCCTGATCGTCGAATTCGCCCGCGAGCTCGAGCGCCGCGGCCGCAGCATCACGCAGGCGGCGATCGAGGCCTGCCGGCTGCGGCTGCGCCCGATCCTGATGACCAGCTTCGCGTTCATCATGGGAGTCGTGCCGCTGGTGTTCGCCGGGGGTGCGGGCGCCGAGGTCCGGCACGTGATGGGCATCACCGTGTTCTTCGGCATGCTCGGCGTGACGTTCTTCGGCCTGTTCCTGACGCCGGTCTTCTACGTCGTGCTGCGCACGCTCGTGACGCGCCGCGAGGCTGCCGCCGCCGGAGCGCCCGCCGATGCATGACGCGGGCGCCCATTCCCCGCCTCGTGCCCGCGCGGCGCTGGGGGCGTTGGTGCTGCTCGCTGCCACCCTGCCTGCGTGCACGCTCGGTCCCCGCTACGTGAAGCCCGACGTGCCGCTGCCGGCGTCGTTCGGCGAGGCAGACGCCAGGGCCTTCGACAGCGCACACGCACCGGCGTCCGCTCTCTGGCACTCCTTCGGCGACCCGGTGCTCGACCAGCTGATCGACCGGGCGCTCGCCCGCAACACGACGCTCGAACAGGCGCTGGCGCAGGTCAACGAGGCGCGTGCGCTGCGCGGCCTCGAGGCTTTCGCGCTGCTGCCGACGATCACCGCCTCGGCCGACCGCAATACCACCAAGCCGAGCTCCCTCGACCCGTTCAGTTTTCCCGGCATCGGCAGGGTCACGACCTTCCAGGCCGGCTTTGACGCGTCCTGGGAGGTTGACCTGTTCGGCGGACTGGAGAGCGCACGCCGCGTGGTGCGGGCGCAGGAGGCGGCGGCCGTGGCGACGCTCGAGGCGGCGCGCCAGTCGGTCATCGCCGAGGTCGCGCAGGCCTACTTCAGCCTGCGTGCCGAGCAGGAGCGGCTGCGCGTACTGGTGCGCAGCGTCGCCAACCTCGACGAGAACCAGTCGCTGCTCGAGCACCGCCTCGCGGCAGGTCGCGGCACCGACCTCGACGTGCTGCGCTCGCGGGCGCTGCTGCTCGGCGCGAGCGCCCGCGTCCCCCAGACCGAGGCCGCGGTCACGCGCGACGAACAGCGGCTCGCGGTTCTGACCGTCCAGCCGCTCGCGGACCTGCGGACCGTGCTCGGCGAGCCGCGGCCGCTGCCACCAATGCCGGTGCTGGTCGCGGTCGGGACACCGGAGGCCTGGCTGCGGCGGCGGCCCGACGTACGCGCGTCCGAACGCCGGCTCGCCGCCGCAACCGCCGCGGTCGGTATCGATGCGGCGGCGTTCCTGCCGACGCTGACCCTGCTCGGTGGCTTCGGCTGGACCGCCCAGGCGGCGCAGGACATCGGCAGAACGGCGGCCGAGCGCTGGAACTATGGTCCGTCGCTGTCGTGGAGCTTTCTCGACATCGGCCGGGTCCGCCAGCGCTGGCGCGCCTCCAGAGCGCGCGCGGCGGGCGCAGTCGCGGCCTACCAGGAGACGGTGCTGCGCGCGCTCGAGGAGACGGAGAACGGGCTCGCCGGTTACCGGGCCGCGAACCGCGCCGCTCTCACGCTCGGCGAGGCGACCGCGGCGGCGCGCGCCGCAACCGGGCTCGCCCGCGCCCGCTTCGACGCCGGTGCCACCGACGTGCTCACGGTGCTCGACACCGAGCGCAGCCAGCTCGACCTCGAGGACCAGCTGGCCACCGCCGAGTCGCAGCGCGCGACCGCGCTCGCCGCCCTGTACAAGGCGCTGGTCGGCGACTTCGCCGCGTCGCCTTAACCTGCGAGCGTGCCGGCGAGCGCCGGCCTGCGGCGCGACCGGGCGCAGGATTCAGGGGCGGGCATTGGCCGCGACCCAGGCCGCGAACGTGCGCATGAACTGCTCGAGGAACGTGCGCGTGCCGTCGGCCGTGATCCGGCATTCGGCGTCGACGATCTTGTCGGCGCCGCCGATATAGGCCTCGGGCTGCGCCATCGTCGGTACGTTCAGCGCCACGAGTGACTGGCGGAGGTGATGGTTGGCGCCGAAGGCGCCCATCGCACCGGGCGAGACGCTGACGACGGCGCCCGGCTTGCCGCTCCACGCGCTCTGTACGTAGGGGCGCGAGCCGACGTCGAGCGCGTTCTTGAGTACGCCAGGGACCGAGCGGTTGTACTCGGGCGTGACGAACAGCACGGCGTCGGCTGCCCTCAGCCGCTCGCGGAATTCCGTCCAGGCGCGCGGCGGGTCGGCTTCGAGGTCCTGGTTGTAGAGCGGCAGGCCGCCGATGTCGAGGTTCCCGAGCCGCAGCGACGGGGGCGCCAACGCCGCGAGCGCCAGTGCGAGCCGGCGGCTCACGGAAGCCTTGCGCAGGCTACCGACCAGTACCGCAACGTCCCGGACAGCGTCCATTCTTGCGCCTCCATCCTGCAGCCTGCCTGCGCTCGCGGCGACGGTGGTCGGGCCGGCGCCGCTGCGTCGAGGCAGCAAGCAGCCTTGCCCGCCGGCCGATCATGCCGCTAACGGCGCGCCCGGCGGGGAGCCGCGGCCGCCTCGCCCACCCGTCGCCGCGCGACCGCCGCGAAGCCCGCCGCCATGAACGGCGCAAAGCGCGCGCGGACGCCGTCCGAGTCCGTCGAGCGGCACAGCTGCCCCGACAGGCGGTCGAGCCGGCCGGTCTCCGCGAAGGTCAGCGTCAGCGCACCGGTCAGGAAGTGGTAACCCCAGTAGACGTCCCGCGGATCCGCGTCGGGCAGCGCCGATTGCAGTGCCTCGATGAACTTGTGCACCACGGGATCGAAGTTGCGAGTCATCAGGACCGCGAATTCCGGCGAGTTGTTGACCTGGGCGAGCAGCGCGAAGTAGCTCTTCCAGCCGCGCCCGCCGCGGGCCATGCGTTCGAACAGTGGCTCCATGAACGAGTTGACGACCTGCTCGAGGTCGAGCCGGCCGCGGCCGCGCCGGGTCGCCTCGAGGCGCTCGAGGCGCTCGACGTTGATCTCCTCGGCGCGCCGCTCGAACACGGCCGTCAGCAATGCTCGCTTGCTGCCGAAATGATAGCTGACCATCGCCACGTCGACGCCGGCGGCCTCCGTTATGTCGCGGATCGAGACGCCGTGGTACCCACGCTTGGCGAACAGCCGTTCCGCCGCATCCAGCAGCCTGTCCTTGGCGGAGCGCCCGGTCTTGCGGTTCGGCATGTGGGTTTGCGCTGCAGCAGAAACGGCCGCGATTGTCCCTGATTTTGTCTGGTTCCCGCAACAGGCTTGCGTCGGCGGTCCCGACCTGTCTACTATTCATCAAACGTTCAATGAAATTTCAACGATCATTGAACACGATGTTGACGAACAGCGTCATTCTCTTTGGGGGCATCATGAACAAAGCCAGCAGCCTGACGGCACTGTCCGTCGCCGCCATCGTTGCGATTGCGGCGTCGCCCGCGCCGGCGCGCGCGCAGACCGCCGCCGCCGACTCGGACAAGATCGAGGCCGTCGTCGTCACCGCGCGGCGGCGCACGGAGAACCTGCAGGACGTGCCGGTCGCGGTCACCGCGGTCACGGCCGACCAGCTGCAGGCTGCCGACGTCCAGACGCTCGAGGACATGAACGCCTTCGCGCCGAACGTCAAGATCAGCGTCGGACGCGCCACCAACAGCACGATCAATGCCTACATCCGCGGCGTCGGTCAGAGCGACCCGTTGTGGGGCTTCGAGCCGGGTGTCGGCGTCTACATCGACGACGTCTACCTCGCGCGGCCGCAGGCAGCACTGCTCGACGTCTATGACGTCGACCGCATCGAGGTGCTGCGCGGACCGCAGGGCACGCTGTACGGCAAGAACACGATTGCCGGTGCCATCAAGTACGTGACCCACGACATCGAGGGGCCGGCGACCGGCAGCGTCTCCGCCACGGTCGGCAACTACGACGAGCGCGACCTGAAGGCGAGCGTGTCCGCGCCGCTGACCGACCACCTCTACGTCGGCGCCGCCGTCGCGTACCTGACCCACGACGGCTACGGCCATGTCGTCAACGACGGTTTGCCGCGCGCCTTCGACGCCGTCGGCCAGGGCGTCTCGACCAAGGACCTGTTCGCCGCCCGCGGCAGCATTGAGGTCACCTGGGGCGAGGACTCGAAGCTGAAGTTCAGCGGCGACACCGTCCACGACAACTCGAACGCCGCCGGCGGTCAGCGCCTCAACAACTTCATCTTTCCGGCATTGCCCAGCCGCTACGACACCCGCACCGACATGCCGGTCAACCAGGATCAGTTCCTCGTCAGCGGCGGAGCCGTCACCTACACGCAGAGCATCGCCAAGGACGTCGGCCTGAAGCTGATCGGTTCCTACCGCGAGGGCGAGGGGCACCAGTTCATCGACTTCGAGGAGCTGAACCTGAACGTCTTCCAGGTGCCGGCCAGGTACAACGATCACCAGGGGACCGGCGAGGCGCAGCTCAACTGGGCCAGCGAGCACTTCAAGACCGTCAGCGGGCTCTACTACTTCAAGGGTACGGCCTGTGGCGCCTTCGACGCCTCGCTCGGCGGCATCCCGCTGACGCAGCTGACCAGGGGTTGCGTCGACACGACCTCGAAGGCCGTGTATGTGGACACCACCTGGGCGGCGACCGATCGCCTCAACGTCAGCGCCGGCGTGCGCTGGAACCAGGACGACAAGACGGCCTCGGTGTACGTCGCGCAGTACCTCGGCCGGCTGCCAGCCAACCAGACCCTGTTCAATCCGGCCATCGTTCCGAGCAGCTTCCTGCTGCTCGGCGTCCAGACCAACTACACCAACAGCCGGCGCTTCTCCAACGTTTCGCCGCGGCTCGGCACCGACTTCCATTTCACCGACCAGGTGATGGGCTATGTCAGCTACAGCCGCGGCTTCAAGAGCGGCGGCTTTGACATGCGCGGCAACCAGGCGGCCGACCCGTCCACCGTGAACGGCTACGACGCCGAGACCGCCGACAACTACGAGGCCGGCATCAAGTCGACGCTGGTGGACGGAAAGCTCGAGCTGAACGCGGCCGTGTTCTACACGCCCTACAAGGACGTCCAGATCACGACGCAGCAGTTCAACATCGTCGCCGGCAATCCGACCAACGTGACGGCGGTGCTGAACGCCGGCAAGCAGATGAACGAGGGCTTCGAGCTCGAGTCCGTCTGGCGCCCGATCCAGCCGCTGACGCTGACGCTGAACTTCGGCTTCCTCGACTCGCATTTCCAGGACTTCCTGGTCGGCTGCACGCCGGCCGCGGCCGGTTGCACCGTGAACGCGACCGCCTTCAACCGGCCGATCAACGCGCCGCGCTGGTCCGGTGCGGCGGCGGCGCAGTATCGCTGGACGGTGGCGGGCGGCTCGCTGCTCAGCCACGTCGGCTACCAGTACCGGTCGTTTACCAAGGTCGCCAACACGACCGACAGCCTGACCGACCAGCCCGCCTACGGCGTGCTCGATGCGGGTCTCGCGTACACGACCGCGAACAACGCCATCCGCGTGGCGCTCGACGGCAAGAACCTGGCCGACAAGGCCTACCGGGTGGCCGGCTACGACTTCGGCAACATCGGCCAGGGCGCATTCGGCGGCATCAGCCAGATCGGCTTCTACGGCCCCCCGCGCACGTACTCGCTGACGGTCAGCTACCGCTTCTGAGGCGGACGACTCCCGTCCCGCGACGGCGCCGTCAGCGCGCCGCGGGCCGGCTTCGGGCGGCAGGCTCCGCGAGGACACCATGTCGTGGTTCGAGACCCCGCTGCCGCTGCTGCCCGAGCTGATCGCGCTCAACGGGCGCTGGCGAGGTGCGCAGCCGGCCTTCGTCGACGGCACCGTGACCCTGTCCTGGCGCGAGTTCGCCGACACGACCGCGCGGCTCGCGAACGGCCTCAGTGCACTCGGCGTCCTGCCGCGCCAGCGGGTCGCGGTGCTGATGGACAACCGCCTCGAGACGGCGGTCGCGCTCTTCGGGATCATCCGGGCGGGCGCGGTCGCCGTCCCGCTCAACGTCTCGATCACCGACGAGGCCGTCGCCGGCATGTGCGGCGACGCGGATACGGTCGCCGTATTCGCCTCGGCCGAGCATTGCCGTCGGATCGACCTGCTGCGCGCGCGCGGCGCAATCGCGGCACGCCACTTCGTCGGCTGCGACGTGCCGGCGAGCGGCTGGACAGAGATCGGCTCGCTGCTGGCCGGCCGGTCGGCCGTGCCGCCCCCGGCCGCGATCGGCCCGGACGACGAGTGCAACGTGATCTACAGTTCCGGGACCACGGCGCTGCCCAAAGGCATCGTGCACACGCACGCCTGCCGGATGAACTGGGCGTACGACTGCGCGCTGGCGCTGCGCTATTACAGCGGCTGCCGCACGCTGTGCTCGCTCGGCCTGTTCTCGAACATCAGCTGGGTCGCGATGCTGTCGACGATCCTGGTCGGTGGCACCGTCGTCGTGCTCAGGGCCTTCACGCCGGCGGCCGCGCTCGAGACGATCGAAGCCCAGCGCATCACCCACGGCACGTTCGTGCCGCTGCAGCTCGAGCGCCTGCTCGGCTGCCCGGAGCGTGGACGCTTCGACACCGGCACGCTCGACACGCTGATGTGCTGCGGCTCGCCCCTCGCTGCGGCCGTCAAGCGGCGCTTCGCGGTGGAGTTCGACTGCCACCTGATCGAGCTCTATGGCCTCACCGAGGGCGTCGTGACGATCCTCGCGCCGGAGGACTTCGACGCCAAGATCGAGTCCGTCGGCAGACCGGTGCTGGGCACCGACATCCGGATCGTCGACGAGGACGGCCGCGAAGTGCCGGCAGGGGTGACCGGCGAGATCGTCGGCCGCAGCCGCCTGATCATGGCGGGCTACCACGGGCGCGACGACGCGAGCCGCGATGCAACCTGGACCGACACGGCCGGTCGCCAGTGGCTCAGGACCGGTGATCTCGGGCGGCTCGACGACGACGGTTTCCTGTACGTCGTCGACCGCAAGAAGGATATGATCCTGTCGGGCGGCCAGAACATCTATCCGGCCGACATCGAGTCCGTGCTGCGCGAGCACCCCGCGGTGGCCGAGGTGGCGGTGATCGGCGTGCCGAGCGTGCGCTGGGGAGAGACGCCGGTCGCGGTAGTGGTGGTCCGCGACCGCCTCGTGGCCACCGCCGACGAGCTGCTCTCCTGGACCAACGCGCGCGTCGGCAAGCAGCAGCGCATCGCGGCGGTCGAGTTCAGGGAATCCCTGCCACGCAATCCCAACGGCAAGGTCCTGAAGCGCGACCTGAGGGCTGAGTATGCGCGTGCCTGAGGAAGAACCGGCGTGAAGCGGGTGTCGCGATAGCAGCCAACCGTCCCGCCGCCGGCTACTCGCGGTACGTGCTGGCCGTGCTGCTCGCCGTCTACATCTTCAATTTCATCGACCGCATCATCATCGGCATCCTGGCGCCGCTGATCAAGGCGGACCTGCACCTCACCGACACCCAGCTCGGTCTGCTCGGCGGGACGGCGTTCGCGTTGCTCTACACAGCGCTCGGCATCCCGATCGGCTGGCTCGCCGATCGCACCGGGCGCGTCTGGATCATCACGCTGGCGCTGTCGCTGTGGAGCCTGCTGACCGCGGCCTGCGGCGTGGCGCAGGGATTCAGGCAGCTCTTCCTCGCGCGCCTCGGTGTCGGCATCGGCGAGGCCGGCGGCGTCGCGCCGGCCTATTCGCTGCTCGCCGATTACTTCCCGCCGCAGCAGCGCGCGCGCGCGCTCGGCGTGTACGCATTCGGCATCCCAATCGGCAGCGCCGCAGGGCTGGTGCTCGGCGGCCTGCTGGCGTCGCGCCTCGA
Source organism: Pseudomonadota bacterium (assembly GCA_025351005.1). Taxonomy (GTDB): domain Bacteria; phylum Pseudomonadota; class Gammaproteobacteria; order Steroidobacterales; family Steroidobacteraceae; genus CAIKZZ01. Next base: position 123,909 of record JANXWS010000040.1, read on the forward strand.
CTGGCGCATGACCTTCGTCGTGGTCGGCATGGCCGGGCTGCTGTTCGTGCCGTTGCTGCGCCTGACCGTGCGCGAGCCCGTTCGCGGCGGGTTCGACTCCGCCACGCCCGCGGCCGCGCCACCGCTCGGCGAGGTCGTGCGCCGGCTCGCCGGCAAGCGCGCGTTCTGGGGACTATCGCTGGCGGCCGCGTCGAGCTCCATCGCGGGCTACGGGATCCTGTTCTGGATGCCGTCGTTCCTGCTGCAGAGCTACCACTTCACGCTCGCGGAGGTCTCGGTCTTCCTCGGCGCGATCATCCTGGTCGGAGGCATGGCGGGTGTCTGGCTCGGCGCCGCGCTCACCGATCACTTCGGCACGCGGCACCGGTCGGCGTTCGCGCTGGTCCCGGCGCTCGCGCTGCTGCTCGCCGTTCCGTGTTATGCGTTCGGCGTGCTGGTGCGGCCGCCCGGATGGGGACTCGCGGTGTTCGCGCTGCCGGTCGCGCTCGGCCTGGCGTGGCTCGGACCGGTGACCGCCGCGATCCAGCACCTCGTGCCACCCGGCATGCGGACGCTCGCCTCGTCGGTGTTCCTGTTCATCAACAACCTGATCGGGCTGGGGCTCGGCTCGCTGCTGATCGGCGCGCTGTCGGATCATTTCCGGGCACGCTACGGCCCGTCTGCGCTCGGCTACGCGATCCTCGCCGTGCTCGGCTGCTACCTGCTCAGCAGCGCGTTGTTCGCGCTGAGCTCTCAATCGGTCCGCCGCGACTGGGAAGGCTAGCGGCCCTGCCCTACTCGATCCCGTAGTGCTGCGTCAGGTAGTTGACGATCGGCGCGACGTCTTCCTCGCGCACCGGCGCACCCATGACCTTGATCATCTTGCGGACCTCGGCTTCCCACGCGGCCCGGTTCATGAACGGCGAATTCATGCCGATGTAGTCGACGCTGTGGCAGGCGGAGCAGCTGGCACGCACGGTCGCAGCCTCCGGACCGTCCCGCAGCTGCAGTTGCGACTCGTCGGCCCGCGCGATCGCGAGCGGGCCGAGTCCGAGCAGCACCAGGGACACCCACGGCAGCGGTTTCATGCGTCGGCCCTCAGGTGATGTCGATGCCGATCTTGTGGAAGACGTTGTTGTGGTAGCCCGGCGCATTGAAGATGAGTTCGCCAGTCTGCGACGCGCCGAGCGCGTTGCTGGCGCGCGCCTGCAGCGCGAGCGGCCCGCGGACCCGTGGAGTGAACGCGAACTGCCACGGCCTGAACGAGTACCGGCCGAGATCCGCGCCGAGGTCGGCTGCCTGCCAGGTGCGGCCGTCGTCGAGCGAGCACTCGACGCGGCGAATGCCGTAGCCGCCGTCCCAGGCGATGCCCTTGGCGACCACCGCCTGTCCGGCGCGGAAGCGCTGGCCGTCCGTGAGGTTCGTGATCAGCGAGTTGACGACCATCTCGGTGACCGGTGTCGTCGTCTCCGACTCCTGCGACACGAACCGGTCCACACTCGCGAACTTGCCTTTGGGGATGCGGTAGGCGGTGTTGACCCAGAAACTCTTCAGCGGCGTCGTCAGCGCCGTGATGCTGACGACCTGCTTCATCCAGTAGGTCGCGGTCCACCCGGGCACGATGATGCGCGCCGGGAAGCCGTTCCAGTGCGGCAGCGGCGCGCCGTTCATCTCGTAGGCAACGAGCGCATTCTCGTCGAGCGCCTTCCAGGTCGGGATGCTCTTGACGAAGTCCGGCGTGCCCTCGAGCAGCGGCGTGTCGGCGCCGTCGAATGCGATCTCGACTGCCTCCTTCCTGAGGCCGACGCGGGCGAGGATGTCCTTGAGGCGCGCGCCCTTCCAGCGGGCGTTGCCCATCGCGCCGTAGCCCCACTCGACGCCCGGCACGTGCGGGTCCGACAGGCCGCGGCGGTTGCCCGCGCACTGGCAGACGGCCACCACCTCGGCCGCTTCGAAGTCGCGCTTGAGCTGCTCGAGCGACAGCGTCAGGCTGCCGCTCGCACCGTCGCCACCGACGCCGAGGCGCCACGCCGCCGCATCGACGGTGGGGATGTTGGCGAGGTGCCAGCGCACGAAGAACCTGTCGTTCGGCGTGAGGACGTCGCCCAGGTAGGCGACCGGCGTCTCGTAGTTCGGCGGCCGGAACGATCGCTTGATCAGCGGCTGCTTGCCGGGCAGGGCGTCAAGCACACCCGCATCGACGGCGCCCGCGGGTAGCCCGGCCCGTGCGAAGCGCGCGAACCCGCCGCCGCCCGCGAGCACCAGTCCACCGGCCGCGACCTTGAGAACGTGACGTCGGCTGGTCATTGGCTGCCTCCTGTCGTGCGAACTTACAGCATCGTCACGCGGCCTGCACCACGACGACGCCGCGGGCCGCGCTACCGCACCTGCCAGCCGCCGCCGAGCACCTGGTAGAGACGCACGAAGCCCGTCAGGCTGTTCGCGTAACCCTGGCTCAGCGTCAGCTCGGCGGTGAACAGGTCACGATCGGCGTTGATGACGTCGAAGTAGGATGCGTAGCCGACCCGGTAGCGGGCGAGCGCGATCTCCTCGGCGCGCCGCAGCGCGGCCACCTGGCTGGCCTGCTCGCGTGCAAGCTCGATGTACATGCGGTAGGCGACGAGCGCGTCGGCAACCTCCTGGAACGCGGTGCGGACGGCCTGTTCATATTGCGCCAGCACCTCGCGCTTGCGGCCGTTGGCCATCTCGACCTGGTACAGGCTTCGCTGCGGATCGAGCAGCGGCTGGACCAGGCCCGCCGCCGCGCTCCACTCGGCGGTCGGCGCCTTGAACAGGTCGCCGAGCGGCGAGCTCAGCGACCCGGCCAGCCCCGTCAGCGAGATCGTCGGAAACAGCGCCGCGCGCGCGGCGCCGACGTTGGCGTTCGCGGCGCGCAGCGCCTCCTCGGCCGCGCGTACGTCCGGGCGCCGTTCGAGCAGCTCCGACGGCAGTCCGGGCGGCGGCGGCGCCGGCGCCGCGGGAACCGCCTCGCCGCGGCGCTCGCGCTCGATCTGGTGCGGGTTCTCGCCGAGCAGCAGGCAGATCTGGTCCTCGGTCGCGGCGATCCGCCGCTCGACGTCTGGCACGTTGGCGCGCGCGACGGCAGCCTGCGCCTCGGCCGTGGCGACGTCGAGACCGCTCGCGTAGCCGCGCTCATGCTGGGTCCGCGTCAGGTCGACGAACTTCTCGCGCGTGCCGACCGTGCGCTTCGTGATCTCGAGCTGCGCGTCGAGCGAGATCAGGGTGAAGTACGCGTTCGCGACCTCGGCGACGAGCGTCGCGGCGACCGTGCGGCGCGCGTACTCCGTCGCCAGCAGGTTCGCCCGGGCGGCCTCGCTCAGGCGTCGCAGGCGGCCCCACAGGTCGAGTTCGTAGGCGACCGTCACCGCCGCCTCCTCGCTGTTCTTGATCCGTGGCGCGCCGGGCAGCAGGACGTCCTCCGACGACTTGCCGCGGGTCACCGTGCCGTGCGCATCGACCGTCGGCAGGAGCCCGAGCCGCGCCTCGCCGAGCGCAGCGCGGGCCTGGTCGATCCGTGCGACGGCCGCCCGCAGGTCGAGGTTGTCGCGCAGTGCCGACTCGATCAGCGTCACGAGCCGCGGGTCGCCGTAGACACTCCACCAGCCCGCGTCCGCGATCGACGCGCCGGCCGGTTCCGCGACGACGTCGCGGTAGGCGTCGGGCACCTCGAGCGTCGGACGGTGATAGTCGGGGCCTGCGGCGCAGCCCGCGAGCAGCGCGAGTGCGGCGAGTGCCGCGCGCCTCATTCTCCTGCCCCGCCCGGGCCTGCGGCTGGCGAGGGCGGCGCTGCGGTGGCTGAACCGCGCCGGAACCGCTCGACGCCGCCCTGGATCAGTACGTAGAACACCGGCACGATGAAGATGCCGAACACGGTTGCGGCCGTCATGCCGAACACCACCGTCGTACCCAGCACCTGGCGCGAGGTCGAGCCGGCGCCGGTCGCTATCGCGAGCGGCAGCGCACCGAGGATGAATGCCGCCGACGTCATCAGGATCGGGCGCAGCCGCAGGCGTGCGCCGGCGATCGCCGCCTCGATCACCGGCAGGCCGCGTTCGTGCGAAATCTTGGCGAACTCGACGATCAGGATCGCGTTCTTGGCAGCCAGGCCGACCAGCATCACGAGCCCGACCTGCGCATAGATGTCGTTGGCCATGCCGCGCAGCGACAATCCCGCGAACGCGCCGAACACGGCGAACGGGATGCAGAGGATCACCGCGAACGGCACGCCCCAGCTCTCGTACTGCGCCGCCAGCACCAGGAACACGAACACGATCGCCATGGCGAAGATGTAGGGAGCCTGGCCGCCGGAGCGTTTCTGCTGCAGCACCGAGCCGGTCCAGTAATGGGCCAGGTTGTCGGGCAGCGCCTCCGCCAGCTCGTCCATCGCCCGGAGCGCATCGCCCTGCGTGTAGCCCGGCGCCGGCGAGCCGTTGACGGTCACGGCGCGCAGTACGTTGTAGCGCTCGATGAACGAGGGCCCGTGCGCCGGCTTCGGCGTGACCAGCGAGGCGAGCGGCACCATGTCGCCCGCCTGGGTGCGCACGAACAGCCCGCTGACCGAGTCGGGGCGGTCGCGTGCCGCGCCTTCCGCTTCCGCCGTCACTCGGTAGGTGCGGCCGAAGAGGTTGAAGTCGTTGATATAGGCGCCGCCCATGAACGTCTGCAGCGAGCCGAACACGTCCGAGATCGGGATGCCGAGCGACTTGGCGCGGTCGCGGTCGATGACGTATTCGATCTCCGGCACCCGGTTGTTGAACTGGGTCGCGACGCGGGCGAGCTCGGGCCGCTTGCCGGCTGCCACGATGAAGTCGCGGACCGCGCCATCGAAGCGGCCGAGATCGCCGCCCGAGCTGTCGGCGATGATCATTTCGAAGCCGCCGGCCTGGCCGACGCCCGGAATTGCCGGCGGCGCCACGATCAGCACGTTCGCCTCGGCAATGGTCGCGAGCTTCTTCTGCAGCCGCCCAATGACCGCCTGCACCGAGCTCTGCGCGCCGGGCCGCTGCGCCCAGGGCTTGAGCACGACGAAGCCCGAGCCGGTGTAAGGCGTGGTGACGCCGGCGAGCAGGTTGAGGCCGGTGATCGCGATCATCGTCTCGACTTCCGGCTCGGCGGTGACGATCACGCGTACCTTCTCGAGCGCCGCCTCGGTGCGCTGGTACGACGCCCCCGGCGGCAGCTGCGCCACCATCAACACGTAGCCCTGGTCGTCCTCGGGCAGGAAGCCGGCCGGGCGCGTGTAGACGAGCACCGCCAGGGCGACGAGCAAAGCGCCGAACACGACGAGAGCCACGACGGAGCGGCGGATCGCGCGGCGGACGGTGTCGGTGTAGCGCGTCGTGGCCCTGGCGAAGGCGACGTTGAACCAGCCGAAGAACCGGCCGAGCGGGCTGGTCGGCGGCTCCGTCGAGCGCGGCCGGAGGAGCAGCGTGCACAGCGCCGGCGTGAACGTCAGCGCGACGAACGCCGAGATCAGCACCGACGCCGACAGGGTCAGCGCGAACTGGCGGTAGAACTGCCCCGTCAGGCCTCCGAGGAAGGCGACCGGCACGAACACTGCCGTCAGCACCAGCGCGATCGCGATCACCGGACTCGCCACGTCCGCCATTGCGGCCCGCGTCGCCTCCCGTGGCGCGAGCCCGTGGGACTCCATTTTCTCGGTGACCGCCTCGACGACGACGATCGCGTCGTCGACGACGAGCCCGATCGCGAGCACGAGCGCAAACAGCGTCAGCGTGTTGATCGAGAAGCCGAGCGCCAGGAACATCGTGAACGCGCCGAGCAGCGACACGGGCACCGCGAGCATCGGGATCACGGTCGCCCGCCAGTTCTCGAGGAACATGAACACCACGAGCAACACGAGCGCCGCGGCGATGAACAGCGTGACCTCGACTTCCTTGATCGACTCGCTGACGAACAGGGTCGTGTCGAGTGGCACGTCGTACGCGATGCCCGGCGGGAACCGCGCCGAAATCTCGCGCATCGTGCTGCGCACCTTCGCCGCGACCTCAAGTGCGTTTGCATCGGGAAGCTGGTAGACGCCGAGCAGCGCGACCGGCTGACCCATGACCCGGCTCGAGCGGTTGTAGTCGGTCGCGGCCAGCTGGACCCGTGCGACGTCGCGCAGCCGCACGATCGCGCGGTTGGGGCCGGTGCGCAGGATGACGTTCTCGTACTCCTGCACCGAGCCCAGGCGGCCGCGTACCGTGACCGTGTACGTCATCTGCTGGCCGGTCGGCGCGGGCTCGGCGCCGATGACGCCGGCCGGCGCGACCACGTTCTGCTCGTTGAGCGCCGCCGCCACGTCCTGCGTCGTCACGCCTAGCCGCGACATCCTGCCGGGATCGAGCCAGATGCGCATGCCGTAGTCGCGCGCGCCGAACTGCGTCACCTGGCCGACGCCCTTGATGCGCGCCAGCGAGTCGACCACCTGTAGCGCGCCGAAGTTGCTCAGAAACAGGTAGTCGTAACGCGGATCCGTGGAGGTGATCGCGACGATGACGGTGGGCTGCGGCTGGCGTTTCGTGATGGTCACGCCCTGGCGCAGCACATCCGCCGGCAGCTGCCGCTGCGCGATTGCGACCTGGTTCTGGACGTCGACCGCGGCGATGTCCTGGGCCGTGCCGACCTCGAAGGTGACGCTCAGGGCGTAGGTGCCGTCGTTCGAGCTCTTCGAGTCCATGTAGAGCATGTTCGGAACGCCGTTCACCTGCGTCTCAATCGGGGCCGCAACGGATTGCTCGATCGTGTTGGCATCGGCGCCCGGGAACACCGCCGAGACGACGATGCTTGGCGGGGTGATCTGCGGAAAGCGCGCGACCGGCAGCAGCAGGAACGAGATCGAACCGGCGAGCGTGATCAGCAACGCGAGCACGGTCGCGAAGATCGGCCGGTCGATGAAGAAGTTGCTCACGGCGCGGATTTGCCCGCTGCACCCTTGGGCGCCGTGTCGACCGGTGTCCCCGGCCTGAGCTTCTGCGTGCCGTCGACGATCACGGTCTCGCCGTCGGCGAGGCCGTTCTCGACGATCCAGTCGGGGCCGACGCGCGTGCCCATCCGCACGTCGCGCGGCTGCGCCTTATGCTCGGCGTCCACGACCCAGACGAACAGCTTGTCCTGCATCTCCTGCACGGCGCGCTGCGGCACCACGATCGTGTTCGGCCGGGCCGCGGTCTCGACGATCACCTTGGCGTACTGGCCGGCGCGCAGCCATTGGGCGGGATTCGCGACGGCGAGCCGCACCGCGAGCGTGTCGGTGCGCTGGTCAACCGCAGCGTCGACGAAGTTGAGGGTGACCGCCGTCTCGACCTCCCTGCCGTCGGCCAGCAAGACGTGGAACTGGCGCTTGCTCGGGTTGCGCTGGTCGGGCGGGCGGCCGAGTTCGCGCTCGACCTGCAGCAGCCGCGCCTCGCTTATGCTGAAGTTCACGTACATAGGATCGGTCTGGTACATCGTCGTCAGCAGCGAGGAGTAGGCCGTGACTAGCCCGCCGAGCCGTATCAGGGCGCGGCTCATGACGCCCTCGATCGGCGCGCGCACGATCGTGTAGTCGAGGTTGAGCCCGGCCGTCCTGACCGCGGCCTCGGCGGCATGCACCTGTGCCTTGGTGGCCGCGCCGGCGGCGACCGCAGCGTCGAGCTCGCGCTGGCTCAGCGCATCGAGCTGGGACAGCGACTGTGCGCGCTCAAGGTCGCGTTCGGCCTGCGCCTTGGCCGCCTCGGCCTGCGCGACCGCCGCCTGCGCCTGGGCGAGCGCCGCCTGATACGGCTGGCGATCGATGACGAACAGTACCTGCCCGGCCCGCACGCGCTGGCCCTCGACGGCCTCCTGGCGCTCCAGCACGCCGCCGACGCGGGCCCGGATCTCGACGGTGTTCGACGCCTCGAGCTGAGCCGGGTACTCCTCGGAAGTGGCCACCGGGTGCGCCGCGATTTGCAGCGCCGTGACCGCGACCGGCCGCGGCCCTGAGGGTGCCGAGCCGCAGCCGTCGAGCGACAGCAGCGCCACCGTGACCACGAGTCCCGCGCGAAGCGGCCGTTTGCGGATGTCCATCAGCTGCCTGCCAGTCCGAGTGGGTCGACGAAGCCCATCGCGCGAAGTATCGCCGGCGGACCCGCTGCCATCGCCAGCGGGCCGCCGCGGAGCCCCGCGCGGGCGGGCCCTGGCCGCGCGGGAACGGGCCGGGTCCAACGGACATTATTCCATTTTCGAGGCCGGGCCGGCCCGTACCCGCCGTTCCGCCCGCCGAGCGCCCCGCGCGGGACGCAGAGGCGGCACTGCGGCGGCGTCCGGCGCGCCCGGAGGTTGCCGGCGCGTCCGTGTCGGTGGAACCCCGGGCTCAGCGCCGGCGGGCCGCGAGCCAGCGGTCGAGGTGGCCCGCGAACGCGTTCCGGTCGGCCTGGCTGAGCGGCGGCGGCCCGCCGCCGATCGCGCCACTCGCGCGCATCGTGTCCATGAAGTCCCGCATGGTCAGCTGTCCGCGGATCGAATCCGCCGAGAACCGCTCACCGCGCGGGCTGAGCGCCTCGGCGCCCCTGGCGATCGCCTCGGCGGCGAGCGGGATGTCGGCCGTGATGACCAGGTCGCCCGGCTGCGCGCGCCGTACGATCTCGTTGTCGGCAACGTCGAAGCCGGCCGCGACGGTCAGCATGCGCAGGCTGGGGGTGCGTGGCATCGCGAGCGGCTGGTTCGCGACCAGCGTCACCGGGACCGAGGTGCGCTCGGCCGCGCGGAAGAGGATTTCCTTGATGACGTTGGGGCAGGCGTCGGCATCGACCCAGACGCACGAGCCGGAGGTGCCACGTTGCGGGTCCGAGCCCGGCGTTTCAGTGCGCATCGGGGGGCAGCGAAGCGACGCCGGTCAGCGGTCGCCGAGAAAGAACGACCGGCACAGCAGCGATCCAGCCAGAAGTTTGATCATGACAGGGTCTTGAAGACGGCTAGCCGTCCACTCGGCGCAACGTCGCCCGCGCGACCAGACTCTATCCCAACGCGCCGTGTGGCGTCCGGGTATCCCGGCGTCCTGCGTCGCAGACGACGCTGAAATCGCGGTAATTCCGGCCTCCGGGCCGTAGTTTTCAGCGGCGCCAGCAGCCGCGCGGACCCGCCGCGCTATGCTGGCCGCTTTCCACCGTGGAGCCGACCGTGTACCTGCCGTCCTATTTCTCGGAAACCCGCCCGCAAGTGCTCGAGGCCTTCATGCGCGCGCATCCGCTCGGCTGGCTCGTGACGCTGACCGGCGGTCAGAGCGAGGTCGACCTCGTGCCGATGCTCCCCTGGCACACTCCCGCCGGGGATATGCGGCTGCGCGGTCACGTGGCCCGCGCCAACCCCGTCAGCCAGCTTGCCTCCGGCACCGCGGTGCTCGTCGTCTTCGGCGGCAGCGACCACTACGTGACGCCATCCTGGTATGCGAGCAAACGCGTCGACGGCCGCGTCGTGCCCACCTGGAACTACTCGCTCGTCCAGGCGCGCGGCGCGCTGCGCTGGTTCGATGATCCGGCCTCCCTGCGTGAGCTCGTGACGGCGCTTACCGCCACGCACGAGGCCGGCCGTACCCGGCAGTGGTCCGTCTCCGACGCGCCGGACGCCTACATCACCGGGATGCTGCGGGCGATCGTCGGCTTCGAGATCGAGGTCGACACGATGGTCGGCAAGTTCAAGAGCAGCCAGAACCGGGACGACGAGGACCGCGCCGGTGTCGCCGCCGGACTCGCCGCGGACGGCATCGCCGCCGCGGCGATCGCCGAACTGGTGCGCGCCCCCGAACGCGACTGACTCGGCCGGCAACGTGCGGCCCGGATGCGCCGACCCGACCCGCAGGCAGCGGGGCCGGCGCGGGCGGGCGGGTTTTTGCACCGCGATTGTTGGCTCAGGCCGGACGCCGGAACATACTTCGCTGCCAGAACAAGAACGCGGCCGGCCGCGGCGAGATGGCTGACACGATCGACTACATCCTCGAAACCGACGCGCTGGTCAGGGAGTTCAGGGGCTTCGTGGCGGTCAGCAGCGTCAGCCTGCGCGTCCGTCGCGGCCGGATCCACGCGCTGATCGGCCCGAACGGCGCCGGCAAGACGACCTGCTTCAACCTGCTGACCAAGTTCCTCGAGCCAACGAGCGGCAGCATCCGCTTCAACGGCGTCGACATCACCGACGAGCGCCCGGCCGAGGTCGCGCGGCGCGGCATGGTGCGTTCGTTCCAGATCTCCTCGGTATTCCCGCACCTGACGGTGCTCGAGAACGTGCGCGTCGCGCTGCAGCGGAGCCTCGGCACGTCGTTCCACTTCTGGCGCAGCGAGCGCAGCCTGCGCCGCCTCGAGCCGCGGGCGCTCGCGTTGCTTGCCGAGGTCGGGCTCGAGGAGTTCGCCGGCGTGGTGGCTGTGGAGCTGTCTTACGGCCGCAAGCGGGCACTCGAGCTTGCGACGACCCTCGCGCTCGATCCGCAGCTGCTGCTGCTCGACGAGCCAACCCAGGGCATGGGTCACGAGGACGTCGACCGTGTGATGCAGCTGATACGCAGGATCGCGGCCGACCGCAGCATCCTGATGGTCGAGCACAACATGGCGGTCGTCGCCGGCGTCTGCGACACCATCACGGTACTCGCCCGCGGCAGCGTGCTGGCGGAGGGCAGCTACGCGCAGGTGTCGCGCAACGCCGCGGTGCTCGAGGCCTACATGGGCACCGCCGAGGGCGGACTGGTTGGGCCGGGAGGCCGTGGGTGAGCGCGGCCGAGTACCTGCGCATCACCGGCCTGCACGCCTTCTACGGCGAGTCGCACATCCTGCATGGCGTCGACCTCGACGTCCGCCGCGGCGAGTGCGTGAGCCTGCTCGGTCGCAACGGCGCCGGGCGCACGACCACGCTGCGGGCGATCCTCGGCCTCATTGGCCGGCGTACCGGCTCGGTGATGTTCAATGGCCGTGAGCTGATCGGCCTGCCACCGCACCGCATCGCCCGGCTCGGTGTCGGCTACTGCCCGGAGGAGCGTGGCATCTACGCGAGCCTGAGCTGCGAGGAGAACCTGCTGCTGCCGCCGCGCGTCGCCGGCGGCGGCCTGACGCTCGAGGCCATATACGACCTGTTCCCGAACCTGCACGAGCGCCGCCGCAGCCAGGGGACGCGGCTGTCGGGCGGCGAGCAGCAGATGCTCGCCGTGGCGCGTATCCTCAGGACCGGGGCACGGCTGCTGCTGCTGGACGAGGTCTCCGAAGGGCTGGCGCCGGTGATCGTCACCAAGCTCGCGGAGGTGATCCGCACGCTGCGCGCCAGCGACTACACCGTCGTGCTCGTCGAACAGAATTTCCGCTTCGCTGCACCGCTCGCCGACCGCATGGTCGTGATCGAGCGTGGACGCGTGGCGGCAGTGATCGCGCAACACGAACTCGACTCGAAACGGGACTTCCTGCAGGAAGTGCTCGGCGTCTGACCCGCCGCAATCGCAAGGAGCTGGCATACCATGAGATCCAACCTCTTCACCGCAGCGCTCGCCGCGGCCCTGTCGCTGGCGGCCGGCACGTCCGCCGCGCAGATCTCCGACAACGTCGTCAAGATCGGCGTGCTGACCGACATGTCCGGGGTCTATTCGGACCTGGCCGGTGCCGGCGCCGTCGACGCCGTCAACATGGCGGTCGAGGACTTCATACGGCGCGAGAAGCCCAAGTTCGCGATCGAGGTCGTATCCGCCGATCACCAGAACAAGGGCGACATCGCCTCCAACAAGGCACGCGAGTGGTTCGATCGCGACAAGGTCGACGTCATCACCGACCTGGTGACGACCTCGACCGCGCTCGCCGTCATGAAGATAGCGAAGGAGAAGAACCGCCTCGTCATGGTCTCCGGCGCGGGCTCGACCCGCATCACCAACGAGGACTGCAACGACGTCACCGTGCACTGGACTTACGACACCTACGCGACCGCGAACGGCACCGCCAAGGCCGTCGTCAAGCAGGGCGGCAAGAGCTGGTTCTTCCTCACCGCGGACTACGCCTTCGGCCTGTCGCTCGAGAAGGATGCCACCGACGTCGTGCTCGCCAACGGCGGCAAGGTGCTCGGCTCCGTGCGCCACCCGTTTCCGGGCACCGACTTCTCGTCGTTCCTGCTTACGGCGCAGGCCTCGGGTGCCGATGTCATAGGCCTCGCCAACGCCGGCGCCGACACCATCAACTCGATCAAGCAGGCGGCCGAGTTCGGCATCACGCCGAAGCAGACGCTCGCGGGGCTGCTGATGTTCGTCTCCGACGTCCACAGCCTCGGCCTCAAGGCGACCCAGGGCATGTACCTGACCGAGTCGTTCTACTGGGACATGAACGACGAGACGCGCGCGTGGTCGAAGCGCTTCTTCGAGCGGCAGAAGAAGATGCCGACGATGGACGACGCCGGGCTGTACTCCGCCGTGACCCACTACCTGCGCGCCGTCAAGGCGACCGGCAGCGACGACACGCAGAAGGTGATGGCGGCGATGAAGAAGACGCCGATCAACGATTTCTTCGCAAAGAAGGGCTTCATCCGCGACGACGGCCGCATGGTGCACGACGTCTACCTGATGCAGGTCAAGAAGCCCGAGGAGTCGAAGTACGCGTGGGACTACTACTGGGTGCGGCAGACGATCCCCGGCGACGAGGCGTTTCAGCCGCTGTCGCGGTCGCGCTGCCCGCTGATCAAGCAGTAGACCAGCCACGATGAGCGGACTGTTCGGCGTGCCGTGGCCGGCGCTGATGGGCCAGCTGATGCTCGGGCTCGTCAACGGCTCCTTCTACGCGATCCTGAGTCTGGGCCTCGCCGTGATCTTCGGCATGCTGAACATCATCAACTTCGCCCACGGCGCGCTCTATATGATGGGCGCGTTCCTGGCGTGGATGGGCCTGCGCTATTGGGGCATCGGCTACGGCTGGGCACTGCTGCTCGTGCCGGTGCTGGTCGGCATCGTCGGCATCGTCATCGAGCGCGCGTTCCTGCAGTGGCTCTACCGGCTCGACCACCTGTACGGCCTGTTGCTCACATTTGGCCTTGCGCTGATCATCGAGGGCCTGTTCCGCCACCAGTACGGCGTGTCGGGGCTGCCTTACGAGATCCCGGCGCCGCTGACCGGTGCCTTCAACCTGGGATTCATGTTCCTGCCCCGTTACCGCGCCTGGGTCATCGCGGTCTCGCTCTCCGTCTGCCTCGGCACCTGGATCGTCATCGAGAAGACCCGGCTCGGCGCCTACCTGCGCGCCGCGACCGAGAACCCGCGCCTGACCGCGGCGTTCGGCATCAACGTGCCGCTGCTCGTCACGCTGGCCTACGGGTTCGGCGTCGGCCTGGCCGGCCTCGCGGGCGTCCTCGCCGCCCCCGTGTTCCAGGTGAACCCGCTGATGGGCTCGAACCTCATCATCGTCGTGTTCGCGGTCGTCGTGATCGGCGGCATGGGGTCGATACTGGGCTCGATCGTCACCGGCATCGGTCTCGGCGTCATCGAGGGCCTGTCCAAGGTCTTCTACCCGGAGGCATCGGCGACGGTCGTGTTCGTCGTCATGGCGCTGGTGTTGATGCTGCGCCCCGCCGGCCTGTTCGGCCGCGAGCAGTGAGCCAGGCCGTCCGCATCCGCGCCGGCTACCTGCTCGCGGTCGCGGCGCTGCTGCTCGCGCCGCAGTTCTTCTACCCCGTGCTCGTGATGAAGGTGCTGTGCTTTGCGCTGTTCGCCTGTGCGTTCAACCTGCTGCTCGGCTACGCCGGCCTGCTGTCCTTCGGCCACGCCGCATTCTTCGGCGGCGCCGCCTACGTCGCCGGCTACGCGCTCAAGTCGTGGCACGTGCCGGCGCTGGTCGGCCTGCTGCTCGGGACGCTCGCGGCTGCGGCGCTCGGCTGGCTGTTCGGCAGGCTCGCGATCCGGCGGCAAGGCATCTACTTCGCGATGATCACCCTCGCGCTCGCACAGATGGTCTACTTCATCTGCCTGCAGGTGCCCTACACGGGTGGCGAGGACGGTTTGCAGGGCGTGCCCCGCGGCAGCCTGTTCGGCCTGGTCGATCTGGCCGACGACCGCAATCTCTACTACGTCGTGGCCGCGCTGTGCGCACTCGGCTTCTGGATTATCGAGCGGGCGATTCACTCGCCATTCGGGCAGGTACTGAAGGCGATTCGGGAGAACGAGCCGCGCGCGATCTCGCTCGGCTACGACGTGGAGCGCTACAAGCTGCTGGCGTTCGTGCTCTCGGCGGCCCTCACGGGCCTCGCCGGCGCCACCAAGACGCTGGTCTTCAGCTTCGCCTCGCTGACGGATGCCGAATGGCACACATCGGGCGAGGTCGTGCTGATGACGCTGGTCGGCGGCCTCGGCACCGTCTATGGGCCCGCGGTCGGCGCCGGTGTCATCGTCACGCTGCAGGACCAGCTCGCCGACAAGGTCGGTTCGCTGGTGTCGGTCATCATGGGCTGCATCTTCGTCCTCTGCGTACTCGCCTTCCGCCGCGGCATCGTCGGCGAGCTGCAGGCGCTCTACCGCAGCGCCACCGGCAATCGCTACTAGGCTCGTTCCCGGGGCACGCCGGGCAGCGGTGTCCGTCCCGAGCCGCAACCGGAGTATCGACATGGATCCGACCGAACCGACCGAAACCCTCGACCCGGCCGACTGGCCCGCGATGCGCGCGCTCGCCCACCGTGCCGTCGACGACGCGTTCGACTGGCTCAGCACGGTGCGCGAGCGCCCGGTGTGGCAGCCGACGCCGGAGGCCGTCGTCGGCCAGTTCCACCGGCCCATGCCTCGTGCGCCGGAGGGCGCCGCGGCTGCCTACCAGGACTTCCTCGACTGGGTGCTGCCGTACCCGATGGGCAACGTGCATCCCCGCTTCTGGGCGTGGTACATGGGCAACGGCACGCCGTTCGCAGCGATCGGCGACTTCCTCGCGGCGATCGTCAACCCCAACATGGGCGGCGGCAACCACGTCGCGAACCACGTCGAGGGCCAGGTCGTCGACTGGTGCAAGGAGATCGTAGGCCTGCCGGCGGACGCCGGCGGGCTCCTGGTCAGCGGCGGCTCGGTCGCGAACCTGGTCGCGCTCACCGTCGCCCGCAACCGCGCCACGGACTGCGACGTGCGCGCCGCCGGTGTCCGCGGCCTGAAGGCGCCGCTCGCGTTCTACGCCTCGAGCGAAGTGCACAGCTGCATTCAAAAGGCGCTCGAGCTGCTCGGCCTCGGCAGCGGCGCGCTGCGCAAGGTGCCGGTGGATGCGGACTACCGCATCGAGCCGGACGCCCTCGAGCGCATGATCCGGGCCGACCGCGCGCTCGGCCTCATTCCCGCCTGCGTCATCGGCACCGCCGGCACGATCAACACGGGCGCCGTCGACGACCTCGAGGCGCTCGCCCGAATCTGCAGGCGCGAGCGGCTGTGGTTCCACGTCGACGGCGCCATCGGTGCCGTGGCCGCGCTCGCGCCCGCCCAGCGGCAGCTGCTGGCGGGCCTCGAGGCCGCCGACTCGGTGGCGCTCGACCTGCACAAGTGGCTGCACGTGCCGTTCGAGGCGGGCTGCGCGCTGGTTCGCGATCGCAGCGCGCACCGTGCCGCGTTCGCGCTGACTCCGGAGTACCTCGAGCACACGGCCCGCGGCCTCGCGAGCGGCCCGCTGTGGTTCAGCGAGTTCGGGCCGCAGCTGTCGCGCGGCTTCCGGGCGCTCAAGGTCTGGCTGTCGTTCAAGGAGCACGGCCTCGACAAGTTCGGCCGGCTCATCGAGCAGAACATCGCGCAGGCGCGCGAGCTCGCGCGCCTGGTGCGCGAGGAGCCGCGCCTCGAGCTGATGGCGCCGGTCGTCCTCAACATCGTCTGCTTCCGGTTCCGACCCGAGGGTGTCGCCGAGGCCGCGCTGAACGCGCTCAATGAGGAGCTGCTGATCCGGCTGCACGAGAGCGGCATCGCGGCGCCGTCCTACACCACGCTGCACGGCCGCTACTGCCTGCGCGCGGCGATCGCCAACCATCGCACCGAGCCCGGCGACCTGCGCCTGATGCTCGACGCCGTGCTCGACATCGGCGCGGCGCTCACGGCCGGCAGCGGCTGAGGCCTACAGGCCGAGCTCGCGCCGGACCTCGGCGGTGTGCACACCGAGGCGCGGCTGCCGGGCTGCCAGCGTCGCGTCGTCGAGGCCATGCTTCGGGAGCGCACCGGCCTTGAAGTTCGGGACGACGCCGTCGGCACCGGCGGCGAACGGCGGACCCCAGCGGCGCGTATCGTCACCGCCGGGAGACTCGACCTTGACGACGTCGGTGCCGGGATCGGCGAGCGTCTGGCCGATCCCCAGGGCCCCGCCAGCATCCGTGCCCGCTCGACGACCCGCAGGCCCTGCAGCGGGGCGTCCACCCGGCGGCCTAGAAAAACGCCTGCAGGCCGGTCTGCGCGCGGCCGAGGATCAACGCGTGCACGTCGTGCGTTCCCTCGTAGGTGTTGACCGTCTCGAGATTCTGCGCATGACGCATCACGTGGTAGGCGCCCTGGATGCCGTTGGCGCCGTGCATGTCGCGCGCGGCGCGCGCGATCTCCAGCGCCTTGCCGCAGTTGTTGCGCTTGACGATCGAGATCATCTCGGGCGCCATCAGCCCGCGGTCGAACAGCCGGCCGACGCGCAGCGCCGCCTGCAGCCCGATCGCGATCTCGGTCTGCATGTCGGCGAGCTTCTTCTGGTACAGCTGCGTCTGCGCGAGCGGCCGCCCGAACTGGACCCGCTCGAGGCCGTACTGGCGCGCGCGGTGCCAGCAGTCCTCGGCCGCGCCCATCACGCCCCACGCAATGCCGTAACGGGCGCGGTTCAGGCACTCGAACGGCCCCTTCAGGCCCGCCACTCCGGGCAGCAGCTGGTCCGCGGCGACCTCGACGCCGTCCATGACGATCTCGCCGGTAACGGACGTGCGCAGCGACAGCTTGCCGTCGATCTTCGGCGCCGACAGCCCTGCCATGCCCTTCTCGAGGATGAAGCCGCGGATCGCGCCGTCGTGGGCCGCGGACTTGGCCCAGACGACGAACACGTCGGCGATCGGGCTGTTGGAGATCCAGGTCTTCGCGCCGTGCAGGCGGTAGCCCCCGGCGGTCGACTCGGCACGGGTCAGCATGCTGCCGGGGTCCGAGCCGGCGCCCGGCTCGGTGAGCCCGAAGGCGCCGATCGACTCTCCGCTCGCGAGGCGCGGCAGGTAGCGGCGGCGCTGGGCATCGCTGCCGAAGGCGTAGATCGGATGCATGACGAGCGAGGACTGGACGCTCATCATCGAGCGGTAGCCCGAGTCGACGCGCTCGATCTCGCGCGCGACCAGGCCGTAGGCGACGTAGGAAGCACCCGCGCCGCCGTATTCGGCAGGCACCGTAATGCCGAGCAGGCCCAGCGAGCCGAACTCCCGGAACACGCCCGTGTCGACCGTCTCGGCGAGGTACGCCCCCGTCACCCGCGGACGCAGCTCCTGCTCCGCGAACGACCGGGCCGTGTCGCGAATCAGGATCTCCTCGTCGTTCAGCTGGTCATCGAGCAGCAACGGGTCGCTCCAGTCGAAGCCGCGGGCCTCGGCCGCGGCGCCGGCCGCCGCTGCTGCGCTCGGTTCTGCCATGGCTGCGCTCCTTTGTGTCGCGACGCCGGCCGGCGCGTGGCTGCGGCCGGGGGCTCACATTAGGCCAGAAGCATTTGATATCAATCAATGCACACTTCGAGCGGTGAGGGCCTCGACGGCGTCGTGAGGCGGTTCGCCGAACGCTCCCGCCTGCTCCGCCGGTCGGGGCCGGCCGGCCGCGTCGCGCGGGCTATTGATTGCCACGTAGCGGGGATGCGAGGCTCACCCGTCGGCCACGGGGAGCAGATGACATGCTGACGGTATTCTCGGACGACCACCTGCTGCGCGACGCCCGCACCGAGCTGCACGGCGGCGAGCTGGTGCCGCCGTACGAGTGCCCGCAGCGCGCGAGGATCGTGCTCGAACGCGTGCAGGCGGTCGGCCTCGGCGCCGTCATCCGGCCCGCGCGCCACGGCCTCGCACCCGTGCTGCGCGTGCACGACCCGGACTTCGTCGATTTCCTGTCCACCGCAGCCGCCGAGTGGGCAGCCACGGGCGCCCGCGGCGAGGCGATCCCGGACTGCTTTCCGGCGCGCCGCATGACGCAGCGCCGGCCGACCACGATCGCCGGGCGCCTCGGCTACTACGCGATGGCGCTCGAGACGTCGATCACTCCCGGCACCTGGGAGGCCGCGTGCGCGGCCGCAGACGTCGCGCTGACCGCCGCCGGCCGCCTGAAGCGCGGCGAGCGCGCCGCGTTCGCGCTCTGCCGGCCGCCCGGCCACCATGCGGCGCGGGACCTGTACGGCGGCTACTGTTTCCTCAACAACGCCGCCATCGCGGCGCAGTACCTGCGTGACCAGGGGGCCGAGCGCGTCGCGGTACTCGACGTCGATTTCCACCACGGCAACGGCACGCAGGACATCTTCTACGACCGCGCCGACGTCCTCTTCGTCTCGATCCACGGCGATCCGGCGGATGCGTTCCCGTACTTTTCCGGTTACGCCGACGAGACCGGCTCGGGCGCGGGCGAGGGCCGGACGCTCAACCTGCCACTGCCGCCCGGCACTTCATTCCAGGCGTGGCGCGCGGCCCTGGAGACAGGGCTGGCACGGATCCGCGCCTTCGCCGCCGACGCGCTCGTCGTCTCGCTCGGCGTCGACACCTTCGCCGGCGACCCGATCAGTTTCTTCAAGCTCGAGTCCGACGACTTCACGAGCTACGGGCGGCTGATCGCCGGCTGCGGCCTGCCGACCGTCTTCGTGCTCGAGGGCGGCTACGCGGTCGAGGACATCGGCGTCAACGTCGTCAACGTGCTGACCGGCTTCGAGCAGCGCTGAGCCGCGCGCGCCCAAGAACCGAGGAAAAACCGCAAGATACGCGCGGCCTGTCGGCCGCCGACCGCGGTGTCATCGTCGCGACATCGGGCGGTCGACATCGCGTCACAGACGGCGCGCACGCTGCTCGCTCCCGTTGCGGCCGGTCGGGGCCAGCCGCCGTAACGCGGAGCGGGAGCCTTTCGCCAACCACAGACAACCGCGCGGGCGCGCGGCAGGAGATTGACTATGAAGCACACTCTGGTGAGCGTCGCCGCGGTCGCCGCGCTGTGCGCGGGTGCCGCGCACGCCGAGCCGCGCAGCGGCGTGCCCGACCTCGACCACATCTTCGTGATCGTGCTCGAGAACCACAATGCCTACACGAGCTTCGGGGCGCAGGGCATCCTCGACAGCTCGAACGCGCCGCACATCCAGGCGCTCGCGAATACCTACAACGTCGCGACCAACTACAACGGGGTCTGGCACCCCAGCCTGCCGAACTACGTCGCAATGATCACCGGCGACTGGACCGGCACCGACGTGCTCGCGACCGGCCACAGCTACCCCGCCGGCAGCGCCGTCGGCATCAGCGACGACGACTCCCCGTCCGTGTCGACCGACTATCCCGGCACCGCCTACGCCCACCGCTGGCGCATCAAGCTTCCCTCGCTCACCGGCCAGCTCGTCAATGCGGGCAAGGACTGGCGCGCCTACCTGCAGAACATCCCCATCTCGGGCACGACGCTCGGCAACTGGCCGGGCGATGGGGACACCGGCAAGCTCTACGCAGTCAAGCACAACCCGTTCCCGTACGTCGCCGAGGTCCAGGACAACCCGGCCGAGTTTGCCAAGCAGGTCCCCTTCGACCAGCTGTTCAGCGACCTCGCCACGCGGCACGTTCCGGCGTTCTCCTACATCGTCCCTGATCAGTGTCGCGACATGCACGGACTCGGCAACACCTTCGCGCCGTGCGGCGGCGTCTACAACACCGACGCCAACGACATCCGCCGCGGCGACGACGAGACCTACTGGCTCGTCTCCGCGATCATGGGCAGCCCGACCTGGAAGCACGGCCGTAACGCAATCTTCGTCGTCTTCGACGAGGGCAACGGCCCGCTGACGTGCCCCACCTACAACCCGGACAAGAAGGTCGACACCGCGGCGGGCTCGCTGCTGCCGGGCGCGGACTGCTATGCGCCCGCGAACTTCAACGACAAGCTGGTGTTCATCGCGATCACCAACTACGGCGTCAAGGGCGTTCGCGACGGCCGTTTCTACTCGCACTACTCGCTCTTGAAGACGATCGAGGCAGCGTTCGACCTGCCCTACATCGGCCACGCCGCCGACAGCTCGACGCTGACGATGGGTCCGCTGCTCACTCCCGCCGACGATTAGTCGCCGTGCCCCTCGGGCCCCGCCGGCGACGGCGGGGCCTTTTTTTGCGTCCCAGGAACGCCCGCGCGCCGCGGCCGCCGCCGGCCCGCGGCGGCGGTAGACTCCGACCGGGCTGCCGCGCGGGTGGTCACTGCGTGGGCCGTTTCGCCCGATCGGGAGGGACCTGATGAACCGCTACCCGTGGATCGCACTGGCGGCGCTGGCGGCGCACGTGGCGCTCGCCGAACCGCCGCCGGCCGCCGATCTCGAGCTCCTCAAGCGCGCCCGCACCGCGCTCGCCGACGTACGCGCCTTCGAGCGCCTGAACGAGGCGATCATCAAGCTCTGCCACGAGCCGGTGACCGGCGCATACGGGGACTGGCGCGACGACGGGCGAGCGGACCTGCAGCGCGCCCGCAAACTCGCCCAGGCGCTCGAGCGGCGACTGCCGCGCGATCCGCAGGCCGAGCCGTCGATCGCAGAGTCGCTCAGGCCCTTCACCGGCGCCGAGGGCCAGGTGCTCTATCCGGAGTGCCTGCGCTGGGGCACGGCGCTGATCCAGCACGAGTCGCGCGTGCGCGCCGACATCGCCGCCCGCTTCGCATTCTTGAGGGACAACGAAACCCGCCTGCGCGCGATCCTCGCCGACGACTCCGCGTGGCAGGCATGGCTCACGACGGGTGCGCTGCGCTGACGCGCGGCCGCGGCGGGGTCGTGCCGGTGACGATCCAGTCCATCGGCACGTCGTGCGGCTGCGGGAAGATGGTCGCGAGCTCGGCCAAGTCGTAACCGACGCCGACCACGCGCGGCCGCGGCTCGAGGGCGGCAAGCGTCCGGTCGAAGAAGCCGGCGCCGTAGCCGAGCCGGTAGCACCGTGCATCGAACCCGACCAGCGGCGCGATCGCGACGGTCGGCGTGACCACCGGGCCATCGGCCGGGTACGGGATCTTCCACACGCCGCGCGCCAGCCGGCAGCCGGGCTGCCAGCCGCGGAACTCGAGCGGCCGGGCCATGGCGACGACCACCGGTAGCGCGACCTGCACGCCCCGCTCGTGCAGCCGCTGCATCCACGCTCGCAGGTCCGGCTCGCCGCGGATCGCCCAGTAGACGCTGACGATGCGTCCGGCGTCCGGCGTGATGAGCGCGTCGAGGTCCCGCCCGATCGCGAGCGCAACCGCGTCCCGCTCGGCCGCCGGCAGTGCCTGGCGAGCGGCAAGCAGCCTCTGACGCTCGACCTTGCGCCAGCGCGCAACGTCGCGCGCCTGCTGCGGGTCGACCTGCGGGATCCCGGCCGCATCGAGCTCGTGCAGGCAGCAGGGCGACGACGCGGGCGTCGCCCCCGGCGGATCAGGCTCGGGGCTCTTGGCCAGTCCGGCACTCCTTCGGTCCAGCGGGGACTGCTCGCCGCAGCATAACCGACGCCGGCGGCGCCGGAACGCCCCGGCCCGGCCCGGCGCGTTGCATTACACTCTCGGGCCACCCAACCCGGCCCTCGTGACCGCCTCCCCGCCCGACCCCCGCCGCGCACCGCTGTCGTTCGTCGAATTCGTCGCGCTGATGGCGGCGACGATGGCGCTGCCGGCGCTTGCAATCGACACGATGCTGCCGGCGCTGCCGCTGATGGGGCGCGACTTCTTGGTGGCCGACGGCAACAGCCTGCAATGGGTGGTGACCGCGTTCGTGATCGGCTCCGGCGCCGGCCAGCTCGTGTACGGCCCCGTCTCCGACCGCTTCGGCCGCCGGCCGGTGCTGCTGGTGGCGCTTGCGCTCTACGTCATGCTGTCGGCGGTCGCGAGCGTCGCGCCGAGCCTGCATTCGCTGCTCGCGGCGCGCGCCGCCCAGGGCATGTGCGTGTCGGCTGCGACCGTCATCTGCCGCTCTATCGTCCGCGACCGTTATTCGGGCGCGACCATGGCACGCGTGCTGTCGACGATCTTCATCGTGTTCCTGATCGCGCCGATCGTGGCGCCATCGCTCGGCCAGCTGCTGCTGCTGGTCGTCAACTGGCGTGGCATCTTCGGCTTCCTCGGCCTGTACGCGGTCGGTGTCGCGATCTGGCTCGCGATCCGCCTGCCCGAGACGCTCCGGCCCGAGGCGCGCCGCCCGCTCGGCGCCGCGCACCTGCTCGAGGCCGCGCGCTTCGTGCTGACCGAGCCCACCTCGATGCTCTATACGATCGGCATGACCGTGATGTTCGGCTCGCTGCTCGCCTATGTCGCGACCATGCCGCAGATCTTCGCCGGCGCCTTCCGTGCGCCGCAGCTGATGGCGGTCACGTTCGCGGGCTGCGCCGGCATGATGGCGGTCGCCTCGTTCCTCAATTCACGGATCGTCGAGCGCGTCGGCATGCACCGGGTCTCGCACACGGCGCTGATTGCGTTCATCGCGACCACCGCGGTGCACGCGTTCGTTGCGTTCCTCGGCCTGGAGACGATCGTCACCTTCGCCGTGCTGCAGTCCGTGACCATGGCCTGCTTCGGGCTCGCGGTGTCGAACTTCGGCGCGATCGCGATGCAGCCGATGGGCAAGATCGCCGGCAGCGCCGCGTCGCTGCAGGGCGTCATCTCGACGATCGGCGGCGCGCTCGTCGCCGCGCTGATCGGCCACCAGTGGTCGGAAACGGTCACGTTCCTGCCCGCCGGGGCGTTCTGCTGCGGCGTCGTCGCGCTCGGCTGCGTGCTGATCGCCGAGAAGGCGGTGCTGTTCCGCAATCGCGCCTACCCGCCGCACTGACGGCGGGCGGGCGACGGCGCCGCTGCTCAGCCGGTGAAGCAGACCACGACCTTGTTGCCCTCGAGGTCGCGGAAGTAGCCGGCGTAGAAGTTGTCGCCGCGCGGACCGACGGCGCCCTCGTCCTTGCCGCCGAGCGCGAGCGCCTTGTGGTGGACCGCCTCGACCTGCTCCTTCGAGGTCGCCGCGAGCGCCACCATCGTGCCGTTGCCGGCCGTCGCGGGCGACCCGTCGTAGGGCTTGATCAGGAGCAGTAGCGGCCGCTTCGGGTTGTTGCCGAAGGCGACGAAGCGCTCGGTCTCCCAGATATGCTTGGCGCCGAGCGGCTGGAGCAGCTCGTCGTAGAAGCGGGTCGCGCGCGGCAGGTCGTTGGTTCCCAGGCAGACGTAGGCGAGCATCGGACTTCCCTCGGGTTGACGGGCGGGACCGGCACAGTAGCGGCTGACGGGCCCGAGGGAAAGCGCTGCCGTAGAGGCAGCGGTGCATCGCGATTGCTGTGAAACGATCGGCCGACCGCGCTATCGTCGGCCTTTGGGCCGAGGCTCCACTCCGCGGGAGACGTCGATGCAATTCGGAGACCGAACGGCGCTGCTCGCGCTCATGATCGCCGCCAGTCCCGTGACCGCCGCCGCGCCGGCGGCCGACGAGGTGGCATTCCGCAGCCTGTACCGCGAGCTCGTCGAGATCGACTCGACCCGCTCGGCCGGCGGCTGCACGCGGGCCGCCGAGGCGATGCGGGCGCGGCTGCTGGCCGGCGGCATCCCGGCAGCCGACACGCAGATCCTGGCGCCGCCGGGATTCCCGCACGACGGCGGGCTGGTCGCCGTGCTGCACGGCCGCGACCGGCACGCCAAGGCGATCCTGCTGCTCGCGCATATCGACGTGGTCGAGGCGAAACGCGCGGACTGGCAGCGTGATCCGTTCAAGCTCGTCGAGGAGAACGGCTGGTTCTACGCGCGCGGCGCGAGCGACGACAAGGCGATGGCTGCGGTGTTCACCGACTCGGTAATTCGTTTCCGGCAGCAGGGGTTCCAGCTGCGACGCGACATCAAGCTCGCGCTGACCTGCGGCGAGGAGACGCCGGGCGAGTCCAATACCGTGCGCTGGCTCACGCAGACACAACCGCAGGTGCTCGACGCCGCGTTCGCGCTCAACGAGGGTGCCGGCGGCGAGCTCGACGCCCACGAGAAACCGGTCGCGCTGCAGATCCAGGCCGGCGAGAAGGTCTACCAGGACTTCGCGCTCGAGGCCGCCGACCCCGGCGGCCACAGCTCGCGGCCGACGCGGACGAACCCGATCGTGCGGCTGAGCGCCGGCCTCGCGCGTCTCGGCGCCTACGGCTTCCCCGTGGCGCTGATCCCGGCGACGCGAGCCTACTTCGAGACGCAGGCCCGGCTGGCGGCGGCGCCGGTTGCCGCCGACATCCAGGCCGTGCTCGCAACGCCGCCGGACCCGGCCGCCGTCGAGCGGCTGTGGACCGTCAACCCGGCCTGGAACGGCATGCTGCGCACCACCTGCGTCGTCACCGAGATCAGCGGCGGCCATGCCCCGAATGCGCTGCCGCAGCAGGCGCGCGCCAACGTCAACTGCCGCATCCTGCCCGGCGTACGCATCAGCGAGGTCGAGCAGCAGATCGTGCGCGTGCTGGCCGACGACCGGATCACGGTTGCGCCGACGGGCGATCCGGGGTCGCAGTCGCCGCCGCCGCCGCTTAACGAGCAGATCCTGGGACCGGTGCGCGCAGTGGCCGCGACGATCTGGCCGGGCGTGCCGGTCGTGCCGACGATGTCGACCGGCGCGACCGACGGCCGCTACCTGAACGCCACCGGCGTGCCGACCTACGGGCTGTCCGGCATGTTCCATGACGCCGAGGGCAGCCATGCACACGGCCTCAACGAGCGGATCAGGGTCCGCTCGCTGCTCGACGGGCGCCGCTTCCTGTACGAGGTCGTGAAACTCTACGCGAACGCGCCTGACTGAGCGGCCGGGCCGCGCGCCTCAGGCGATGCGCGCGCCCTGGCGCCGGAGCTCGCGCTGCACCGCGGCCATGTCGAGGCGGTCGAAGGCCTGGTCGGTCAGCGCCGCGACCGCCGCGGCCGTGCCCGCGCCCTGGCCGCTGACGGCACAGCACATCATGTTGCGCACCGACGCGTGCGAGGTCTTGTCGCCGCCGATGCTGCGGCCGGCAACCAGCAGGTTGGCGACGCCCTTCGGCACCAGCGCGCGATACGGCACGTGGAAGTACCGCCCGGTGGTCGGCAGGATCAGGATGCCGTAGCCGTCGATGAACTCCGGGAAGATGCCGATCGCGTCGTCGAAACGGCCCTGCTCGCGGACGTCGCTGGCGGTCAGGTTGTAGAGCGCGTCGATCTTGCGCGTGTCGCGGACGCCGAGCGTCATGCCGAAGTTGCGCAGCTTCGCGTCCTCGCAGCCCGGCATGAAGCGCCGGAGCGCTTCGACGGCGTGGATCGCCTGGCGGCGGCCCTCGATCTCGCCGGCGGTCAGGTCGTTGACGTCGGTGCCGTCGCAGTTCGGCAGGTGGATCAGGTTCAGGTAGGTCAGGTCGCCCTGGTCGGTGACCGTGCCCCACGTGCCCGCGATCGTCGTCAGGCTCGCCGGGATCACGCCGGCCGCGACCGCCTGCTTGAACGGCTTGCGCAGGAACGGCGAGAAGAGCGCATCCTCCTTGCCGGTCGTCTCGATGTCCCACTCGCTGTTGCCGGTCCAGTCCCTGTAGGTCTGCGGGTCGGCCTTGACCTGCTCGATGAAGCGGCGCTTGTTGACGCCGGTCATCGAGAACATGACCGACGCCGCCATCATCTCCTCGCGCGGCGTCTTGCGGGTCGCAGCGCCGGCACGGGCGGCGACGTCGGCGTCACCCGTGGCATCGACGATGCGCTTGGCGAGGATCGCCTCACGCCCGGACTTGCTCTCGGTGATGACGCCCCGCACGGCGCCGCCCTCGACGATCGGCGCGACGCAGAGCCGATGCAGCATCGGCTTGATGCCAGCTTCCTGTACCAGCACGTCGGCCACGTACTTGAACATCTCGGCGTCGAGCGCGTGACTGATCGACTGCGGCTCGGGCATCGCTGCGCCCATCGCGGTCGCACGCTGCTCGAACTCGATGCCGATTCCCTCGCAGTCGACCGTCTGCTCGTGCCGATACCAGGCGAAGCCCTCGACGCCGACCTGCGTGATGTTGCCGCCGAAGCAGCCGTGGCGGTCGACGAGCGCCGTGCGCGCACCGGCCCGCGCCGAGGCGAGCGCCGCGGCGAGTCCCCCCGGTCCGCTGCCGACCACCAGCACGTCGGTTTCGTGGACCACGTCGACCGTGCGGGCGGGTTCAGGAACTCGTTTCATTCCATCGGACTCCGTCAATGGCGGGGGTTGCCGCAGTCGGTCGCGGCGCGGCCGAGGCCGGCGCCGTGGCCGTAGGCTGCGTCGGGCCTGGGAACAGGTGTCGAAAGGTCCGCCGGCGCGCCAGTTCGGGGACGGCGGCCGCGCTCGGCCGGGATCCTAGGGCATGCGTGCGTTGCTTGGCAAAGGCGTGCGTGGCCTGCGCCGGGATCGACGCGACGCGGCGATTGAGTAGAATCGCGCTCGTCCAGCCGCCGGTGCGACCCGCCGGGGTCGACCGTACCGCGAGGTTCCCATGCGCCTGAGGCTGCCGACGCTGCTGATGCTGCTGCTGCCGCCGGTCGCGTGCGGTGATGAAGCGCTGCGTTGCGGCAGCTGGCTCGTGACGCTGCCGGTGTCCCAGACGGAGCTGCTGCAGAAATGCGGCGAGCCGGACTACCGCGAGTCGACCGCCGAGGACGTGCGCGCGCCCGCCCGCGGGGGCGGATCGCGTGCCATCGGCACGACGATCATCGAAAAATGGACCTATCGGACGGACCCTGGATCGCTGCCGATGCTGGTCACGCTGGTCGACGGCAAGGTCACCCGGATCGAGCGTGCCAGGTGACGCGCGCCCTGCCGACCGCCTGCTGGCGGAGCAGACCGGCGAGGTCGCCATGAGCCGGCTGCTGCATGGCTTCGAGACGGTCATCAACGCGGTGCTGATCGTGCTGATGGCGGTCGTGCTGATCCTGGCCACGATCGACCTGGGCTGGATCATCGTTCGGGCGATCGCCGCGGCGCCGGCGTTCCGCCTCGAGGTCGGCCAGCTGCTCGAGCTCTTCAGCGCCTTCCTGCTCGTGCTGATCGGTGTCGAGCTGCTCGAGACGGTACGGATCTTCGTGACCGACAAGTCGGTGCACGTCGAGCTGATCCTCTCGGTCGGACTGGTCGCCATCACCCGCAAGGTCATCGTGCTGGAGCCCAAGCAGTTCGATGGGCTCACGGTCATGGGCATCGCTTCCATCATCCTGGCACTCGCGGCCAGCTATTACCTGGTCCGGACGGCGCGTGCGAAGAAGTGAGGCTGACGATCGCAGCCGGCTTGCGCTCGTCGCCGCAGCGACCCGGCCAGCCCGTCACGCGCCGAGTAGTGCGTCATGGCCGGGCGATCCACCAATGACGCGGAGTGCCTGATGCCCATGCTGCGGCGGTCCATCGTCTGCATTGCGCTCGTGCTTGGGGGCGCCGCCGACGGCAGCGAACCGCCGAGCCGCCCCGGGGTCGACGCGCCCGAGCTCGCGCGCCTCGGTCGCTACGCGGTCGGCCTGCGCACCCTCACGCTCGTCGATCGCAACCAGGTCGATGCTTCCGTCCCGCCGATTGCCGGCGTTGCGGCACGACGCGACCGGCCGCTGGTCGTGGACCTCTGGTACCCGGCGCGGGCGACGCAGGGCGCCGTGCCCGAGACCTACCACGCAAGCATGCCGCCGGAACAGCCGGGCGCCGCGGCCGCGTTCACGATCCAGGGGCTCGCGGTACGCGATGCGCCGCCGGACGGGCGGGGCCACGCGCTCGTCGTCGTCTCGCACGGCCGGCGCAACGCCGACGTCGCGCTCAGCTGGCTGACCGAGAACCTCGCCTCCAAGGGCTACGTCGTGGCGGCGATCCGCCACGACGATCCGGCGGTGCTCGACGCGTTCGGGACCTACGCCGGGTTCCTTTATCGCCCGCTGGACATCGCGTTCGTCACACGGACGCTGCAGCGGACGCTCGCCGACGAGGGGCTGGTCGACCCGACGCGCACGGCGCTGATCGGCTACTCGATGGGCGGCTTCGGGGTGCTGACCTCCGCCGGTGCGACGGTCGATCCCGACGGCCCGGCCAGGGGCCTGCTCAACGGGCTGCTACTGCCGTATGCGCGCGGCGGCGCCGCCGGGGCCGAGGTGCTGGTCGGTCACCTGCGGGCCGTGATCGCGATCGCGCCCGGGCCCGAGGCCTTGATGGGCTGGGGCGCCGACGGCATCGCCGCGCTGCGCGCGCCGCTGCTGCTGATCGCCGGCGACCGCGATCGCACGGTCGCCTATGACAAGGGCGCGCGCGCGTTCTTCGAGGGCGCGAGCGGCTCGCACCGGTACCTGCTGACCTTCCTCGGCGCGGGCCACGCGATCGGGCTCGACCCCGCCCCCGACGAGATGCGCCGCGCACTGTGGAACCTGGAGTGGTTCGAGGACCCGGTGTGGCGCAAGGACCGCATCATCGCGATCAACCTGCACATCATCACGGCGTTCCTCGACCGGTTCGTGCTGGACGACGAGAGCCGGGCGCCGTACCTGCAGGTACCGGTGCCGCGTTCCTCGGACGGCCAGTGGCCGTCGACGACTCCGGTGCCCGACGCCGAGCTGAGCCCGGCCAACAACGGCATCACGGTCTGGAAGGGATTTCCGCGCTTACACGCCGAAGGCCTGGAGCTGCTCGAGCGGCAGCCAGCGCCCACGCAGCGCTGACGGGCGACCGACGCGCAGCGTCGCGCCCGGCGCGATGCACGCCCTGACCACGCCCGCTGGCACGTTCTCGAGCGGCACCCCGTGATGGTCGGCGCGGCCTGCATCGCCTCGATGGACCCGAGCCAGCTAAGGCCGCCGGTAGTGGGCGCGCCGGTCATCGCCGACGTCCTCCGGCGGCGCTGGGAACCTGCGCGTCGGCAGGATAAAATTGAGGACGTCGATGACGACGGCGTGGACGGAACGGACGAGATGAACGAGAAGGTCCTTGGCCTGGGTGGCTGCTTCCTGAAGGCCCGCGACCCGGTGAAGCTGGCGGCTTGGTATCGCGATGCCCTGGGCGTGAGCCTTGACGAATTCGGGGGCATGTTCGTCGCCCAGTTCCCCTTCGTGGCGGGTGATCCGGGCCAGCTGGTCTGGTCCCTGTTCCCCGAGGCGTCGGACTATTTCCCCGGCGCCGTCATGGTCAATTTCCGGGTGCGTGACCTCGATGCCATGCTCGCGCAGCTGCGCGCGTTTGGCGCGACGGTCGACGCCAGCGTGCAGGATTCCGAGTTCGGGCGCTTCGGGTGGGTCACCGACCCCGAGGGCCACCGGGTCGAGCTCTGGCAGCCGCCGCCGGGCAACTGAAGCGTCCGCGCGACAGCCGCTGTTGACATGTCCCGTCGACCCGCGGGCCTGTCGGACTACATCGTCGGAAGCGGCCCTCCGAACCACCCAGCGGACGGATCAAGAGCGTCCTCGAGGCGAATGGCGGCCCCGGTCGCGAAGCACCGCCGGACACGCGGGCGCCAAGCGTCCTCGCAACGGACCGCGAACACCGCCACCGTGCTCGCGTCGGCCAACTCCATCATCCTCGCCAGATCCGGACCGGCGCGCAGACTCCTAGGCGCCACTGCGGGCGAGGGCACGCTGGTAGGCGGGCCGGGCCTCGACCCGATCGACGAACGCCGATAGGTGCGGATACGCCTCGCGCCCGCAGAACCGGATCGCGAGCTGCGCGACGAACGACAGCTGCACGTCGGCGCCGCTCGGATCGGAGCCTACGAACCAGTCGCGACCGGTGATCTCGCGGTCGAGCCAGCCAAGATGATTCTGCAGCTCGCTCCGGATCCGCGGCTCGAGGGGCAGGCCGGCGTCGCCGAGGCGGCCGACGTTCATCTTCAGCATCAGCGGCAGCATCGCCGACCCTTCGGCATAGTGCAGCAGCTGCACGTAGCGTTCGTAGTCGGAGCTGGACTGCGGCGGTGCGAAGCGGCCGTTGCCGTAGTGCCGTATCAGGTAGTCGACGATCGCGCCCGACTCGATGATCACCCGGCCGCCGTCGCGGATCACCGGCGACTTGCCGAGCGGATGGATCGCCTTCAGCTCCGGCGGCGCGAGGAAGGTCGCCGCGTCGCGCTGGTAGGTGACGACCTGGTACTCGACGCCGAGCTCCTCGAGCAGCCACGTGATGCGGCGCGAGCGGGATGAGTTCAGGTGGTGCACTTCGATGATGGTGGGCTCCGTTGTGATGCGCGCGGCCGCCGGCCGAGCGACAGGTCAGCGCAGCGCGTGGCGGGCGCGAGCGAGCGCGAAGAGCGCGATTCCGAGCCAGACGACGTTGAGAAACACCGACGGAAAGGCGCCGTTCCAGGCACCGTTGACGATCAGCCCGGCGGCGCCGGCCAGGTTCATCCACTGGTAACTGGCCGACTCGGTGCTGAGCCGACGCAGCGTCAGGAGCCCGTACGACACGAGGATCAGGGTCGCGCCGATCCAGCCGAGGAACTCGATCAACAGCGTCATCATCGCCATCCCCCTACGCCCCGCTCGACTGACGCGCGGGATGGCCGGACCTCGCAGCTGCAGCCGATCCATGTCCCCTGTCCCTGCCACTCTAGAGAGTTTGCCGGTGTCGGCCAAATGGACTCCCGGCACGCCGGCGCCGTGGCGGGCCGCCGGCACGGCGGCGTGCCGGTTCTTGCGCAGTGCACCACGGTTCACTGGATTCGGGTTAGGATTCCGGACGCGGCGGCCCCGACGCCAGAGCGCTCGCCGGCCGGCTGCCGGCTCGAACCGCACCCCTACGGTCCGGCCCGGCGCCGCCAGGACGAGGTCAGGATGTCCGACAGGCTCGAGAGGCTCCTCGCGGAACGCCCGTGGCTACTAGCCGACGGCGCCACCGGCAGCAACCTGTTCGCGATGGGGCTCGTCTCCGGAGACGCACCGGAACTCTGGAACGTCCTGCACCCCGACCGGGTCGCGCAGCTGCATCGCAGCTTCCTCGACGCCGGCGCCGACATCATCCTGACCAACAGCTTTGGCGGCACCCGCTACCGGCTCAAACTGCATCACGCCGATGGCCGCGTCCACGAGCTCAACGTCGCCGCGGCACGCATCGCGCGCGAGCAGGCCGATGCGTGCGGCCGGGAGGTCGTCGTCGCCGGCAGCATCGGCCCGACCGGCGAGATCCTCGCACCGCTCGGGCCACTGGCACCCGAGCACGCCGAGCAGGCGTTCGCTGAGCAGGCCGCAGCGCTCGCCGCGGGCGGCGCCGACGTGCTGTGGATCGAGACGATGTCGTCGCGCGAGGAGGTCGAGGCCGCGATCATGGGCGCTCGCTCGACCGGCCTTCCGGTCGTCAGCACGCTCAGTTTCGACACCAACGGCCGCACGATGATGTCGCTGACGCCCGCGGAGTTCGCGACCATCCACCGCACGCACGGGCTGCTCGCCGGCGGCAGCAACTGCGGCGTCGGCCCATCGGAACTGGTGGCCTCGATCGTCAACCTCGCGACCGCCTCCGAGCCGGCCGCCGTGCTGGTCGCCAAATCGAACTGCGGCATTCCCCAGTACGTCGACGGCGTCATCCGCTACAACGGCACGCCGGAGCTGATGGGCATCTACGCCGGCCTCGCGCGCGACGCCGGGGCGCGCATCATCGGCGGCTGTTGCGGCACGTCGGCCGAGCACCTGCGCGCGATGCGGACGGCGCTGCTGCAGCACGTGCCGGGACCGCGTCCCGACGCCGAGCTGATCGAGGCGCGGCTCGGCACGATCACGGCCGGTGCCCGTGCCCAGCTGAAGGGCCTGCACGACCGCGCCTCCGGCGCGGTGCCGGGCGCCGTGGGCCGGCGCTCGACCGGCCGCCGCGGTGCGCCGCGCCCGGCGGGCGCGCCGGACGCATGAGCGGCGCCGACCGCCAGACGACGCCGCACGCCGTCGTCGCGCTCGTCACCGGCGCTTCGCGCGGCATCGGCAGCGAGATCGCGCTCGTGCTCGCCCGTCGCGGTGCGCGCGTCGCGCTCCACTACCGCTCCGACCACGCGGCCGCCGAGGTCGCGCGCGCGCGGCTGCCGGGCCCGGGCCACGGACTGTTCGCCGCGAACCTCGCCGAACCCGCCGACGTCGCCCGCCTGTGGGCCGAGGTGGCCGCGGCGCTCGGGCCGGTCGACGTGCTCGTCAACAACGCCGGGGTCTACCTCATGCATGCGCCGCTCGCGACCAGCTACGAGGCCTGGTGCGACAGCTGGCGCGAGACGCTCGCCACCAACCTCGCGGGCCCGGCGCACCTGTCGCTGCTGGCGGCGCAGTCGATGTCGGCCCGCCCCGCCCCGCTCGACGCCGCCTTCGGCCGCGGTCGCATCGTCAGCATCTCCTCGCGCGGCGCGTTCCGCGGCGAGCCCGACGCGCCGGGCTACGCCGCCAGCAAGGCGGGCCTCAATGCGCTCGGCCAGTCGCTCGCGCGCGCGCTCGCGCCGCGCCAGATCTACGTCTACGGCATCGCGCCGGGGTGGGTCGACACCGACATGGCCGTGACCCACCTCGCCGGACCCGATGGCGACGCGATCCGCGCCCAGCATCCGCTCGGGCGCCTCAACAGCGCCGCCGAGGTCGCGGCCGCCGCCGTATACTGCGCGCTCGATGCGCCGGCCGCGATGACTGGCAGCATCATCGACGTCAACGGCGCGAGCTACCTGCGGACCTGAGCGGGAGCGCCGCCGGGGAGAGTACTTTGAACACGCGACGCGCGGCGGGCGGGGCGCTTGCGGTGCTGCTGCTCGGCGGCGCCGCGCTCGCCGCCCCGCCGCGGCTGGCGGCGCTCGTCGACGAGGCGCTCGGCGCCGGCTCCGACGCGCGCCTGCCTCCCAACCTTGCACTCGTGCTCGGGCTGTCCGACACGCTGCAGCCGGCGCCGGTTCGCCAGATCGCGGCACGCGTCGAGCACGAGATGCGCGCCTTCAACGTCAGCCTCGTGAACCACCGCAACCTCGTGATCTTCACGGTCGACGAGCAGACGCAGGTGACCACCGCGTTCCTGCTGGGCCCGGACGGCCTGCTGCGCAAGGCCGTCGCCTACAGCGCCGGCGCCGAGCCCGTGACGCTGTCGTCGGCAAGCGCCCGCAAGCCGTTCGCGCGCGAGCTCGCGTTCTGGTCGGGCGGCCTGCGCCCGCACGCGGGCGAGCCATGAGCGAGGCCCGGCGCGTGTCCGGCAGCCGGCCGGCACCGCGATGAGCCCCGCGATCGACGTGGCCCGCGTGCGCCGCGACACGCCGGCCTGCGAGTCGGTGATCCACTTCAATAACGCCGGCGCGGCCCTGATGCCCGACCCGGTCGCGCATGCAGTGCTCGCGCACCTGGACCTGGAGCGACAGCGGGGCGGCTACGAGGCCGAGGCTGCGGCGCAGCCGGCGCTCGAGGACTTCTACGACGCGTTCGCGGCACTCCTGGGCTGCGCGCGCGACGAGATCGCCTATGCCGAGAGTGCGACCCGCGCCTGGGACATGGCCGTCTACGCGCTGCCGCTCGCGCCGGGCGACCGCGTGCTGACTCACGATTCCGACTACGCCTCCAATCACATCGCGCTCCTGCAACTCGCTCGCCGCCTCGGCATCGAGCTCGACCTCGTGCCGTCCGATGCCGCCGGCCAGATCGACGTCCTGGCGCTCGAACGGATGATCGGGCCGCGCACGCGCGCGATCACGCTCACCCACGTGCCGACCCAGAACGGACTCGTCAACCCGGCGGAGGCCGTCGGCCGGGTCGCGCGCAAGCACGGGCTGCTGTACGTGCTCGACGCCTGCCAGTCGGTCGGCCAGCTCCCGGTCGACGTGCGGCGGATCGGCTGCCACGTGTTGTCGGGCACCGGACGGAAGTTCCTGCGCGGTCCGCGCGGCACCGGGTTCCTGTACGTGGAGCGCGCGCTGCTGCAGACGCTCGAACCACCGTTCGTCGACATGCGGGCGGCGACCGCGACCGGGGACGGCCGTTACCGGCTGCGCACCGATGCGCGCCGCTTCGAGGGCTGGGAGAGCTTCGTCGCCGGTCGGCTCGGGCTGCGGGCCGCCGTGCGCTACCTGCTCGCGCTCGGCACCGACGCGGTGGCGGCACGCATCAGCGCGCTGGCCGCCGAGTTGCGACACGCGCTCGCTGCGCTGCCGGGCGTCACCGTGCACGACCGCGGCGTCGAGCGAAGCGGCATCGTCACGTTCACGGTTGGCGGCGAGCCGCCCACCGAGACTGCGGCGCGGCTCCGGGCGCGGGGCGCAAACGTCTCGGTGACCGCCTCCGAGGCAGCGCCGCTCGATGCGCGGCTGCGGCGGCTCGCGACCGCGGTGCGGTCCTCAGTGCACTACTACAACACCGAGGCGGAGGTCGCGGCGTTCGCGACGCTGGTGGCGGCGCGCTGACGCCGGCACCGGGCACGCGGTCAGGCGTCGACGCGTTCGACCGTGACCGGCAACCCGTTCAGCGCCGCATTGCCGCTCGGGCCGTCGAGGGCGAGCGGGTCGGTCAGGTCGTTATAGCTCTCCCCGGCCAGCGCTTGCGCGCGGGCCTGGCGCGTCCCGGCGCGATGGTGGCCGAACCCGTGCGGCAGGCAGACGACACCGGGCAGCAGGCCCTCGCACGCCGCCACCTCGACCTCGATGGCGCCGCTCCGCGAGCGGATCCGCGCCCGGTCGCCGTCGGCGAGTCCGCGGGCCGCAAGATCCGCCGGGTGCACCTGCAGGTGGTGGCGCGGCTTGCCCTTTACGAGCCGCTGCGCGTTGTGCATCCAGGAGTTGTTGCTGCGCACGTGGCGGCGGCCGATCAGCGCGAGCGCACCGGGCGTCGTGTTCACGGCCGGCAGGGTCCGCAGCCGCGCGAGCTCCGCGAGCAGCAGCAGCGGCGCGCACTCGATCCGCCCGCTCGCGGTCTCGAGTCGCCGCAGCAGCGAGGGCTC
Organism: Pseudomonadota bacterium; assembly: GCA_025351005.1. Classification (GTDB taxonomy): domain Bacteria; phylum Pseudomonadota; class Gammaproteobacteria; order Steroidobacterales; family Steroidobacteraceae; genus CAIKZZ01. The sequence goes on from JANXWS010000040.1 coordinate 158,882, forward strand.
GAGCGGGCCGAGGTCGAGGCCGTGCGGCGCGCGCTCGAGTGCGCCCAGGTCGAGGCCGCTGCCGCCGCGCGCGAGGCCGAGCGCAATGAGCTCACGCGGCGCCGGCAGTGGCTGCCACGTCTTGCCCGTGGCGGCGGCGTGTGCCGCACCGATGCCGTTGACGATCTGCCAGTCAGCACGCTCGTCGTCCGCCTGCGTTTCGACGGGGACGCTGAGGCGCGCGACGCGGCGCACCGCGAAGCCGCTGAACACCACGTCGTAGTGGTACTGCGTCAGCGGCGAGGCCGGCGGCAGGATCAGGTTGGCGTGCCGCGTCGTTTCGTTCACGTAGATGTCGATCGCGACGTAGTAGTCGAGACCGGCGAGCAGGCGGTCGAGCGCCGCGCCGGCAGGCGTCGACAGCACCGGATTGCCGGCGCAGGTGATGAGCCCGCGGACCTGGCCAGCGCCCGGCGTGGCGATCTCCTCGGCGAGAGCCGCGACCGGCAGCTCGCCCGCGAATTCCGGCAGGCCGCGGACGCGGCTGCGCCAGCGGTCGCGCCGCCCGGCCGAAGTGCCGGGACCGGTCACCGGGATCACCGGCTCGTTCGGCAGCATGCCGCCTGCGCGGTCGAGGTTGCCGGTGTAGAGGTTGAGCAGCTGCACGAGCCACTGGCACAGCGAGCCGTGCGACTGCGTCGAGAGTCCCATGCGCCCGTAGACGGCCGCCGCCGGCGCCGCGTAGAGCTCGTGTGCGAGCCGCAGGATCGTCTCGCGCGGCACGCCGCTGCGGGCCTCGGCCTCGGCCGCGGACACGCCGGCCGCCGCCGCGAGCGCATCATCGAGCCCAGCCAGCCGCCCGGCGTAGGCCTCGACGCGCGGCGGCCCGAGGGCGACCAGCGCCTCGAGCAGCGCGAGCAGGAACCAGACGTCGGTGCCCGGCCGGATCGCGACGTGCTCGCTCGCGATCGCCGCGGTCTCGGTGCGGCGCGGGTCGACGACCACCAGCCGGCCGCGGCGCACGAGCGCCGTCAGGCGCCGCTCGATGCCCGGCGCCGTCATCAGGCTGCCGTTCGAGGCGACCGGGTTCGCGCCGAGCATCAGCACCCAGTCGGCACGATCGACGTCCGGCAGTGGTATCAGGAACTGGTGCCCGTACATCGCCCAGGCGACCAGCTGGTGCGGCCACTGGTCGACGGACGAGGCCGTGTAGACGTTGTGGGTGCGCAGCTCGCGCAACAGCGATGGCGCGTAGGCGAAGTGGCCGAAGTGATGCACGACCGGGTTGCCGAGATAGGCGGCGATCGCGTCGGCGCCGTGCTCCCGCTGCACGGCGGCGAGGCGCGAGCCGGCTTCGGCGAGGGCCTCGTCCCAGCCGATCTCGGCCCAGTGCTGGCCGGTGCGCCGCAGCGGCCGGCGCAGCCGGTCGGGGTCCCGCTCGAGGTCGATGAGCGCGTTGCCCTTCGGACAGACGTGGCCGCGGCTGAACGGATCCTCCGCATCGCCGCGGATCGCGTCCAGACGCCCGTCCGTGTAGCGCAGCTCGAGGCCGCAGATCGCCTCGCACAGCGGGCAGGCACGAAAGCGCCGCTCGACACCCATGGGCCACCTCCACCCCGATGCTAACACCGGCCGTGCGGGCTGCTGTCGCGCGGAGCCAGCCGCGCGAGCGGTGTCGGCAGTGCGCCCCGGCTAGTGGCCGCGACGGCCCCGCCGGCCGAGCGAGCCCTCGTAGGCGACCCAGCCGATGATGATGCCGATGCCGATCCCGAACAGCACGCGCGCCGCCGAGTTCAGCGCGACGCCGCTCGTGGACGCGAGACCCGCGCCGGCCGCGTCGCGCGTCATGTCGCTCAGCTTCGCGAGCACGATGCCGGCGGCGCCGAAGCCGACGAGCTCGACCCAGTGCGCCGCCCACCGCACCGGCAACCCTGCGCGCGGCTCGCGTCCCGATTGCCAACCCGAGCCGAACAGTACGCCGCCGAGCACGCCCATCAGCCAGCGGGGCGCGGCCAGCTGTTCGGCGATGCCCGGCAGCTCGCCGGCCGTCATGCCGACTAAGCCGAGACCGGTCATGACGAGACCGAGCGCCGCGATCCTCGGCAATGCGGCATCCGGAATGTGGTTCGACTGCACGGCTTCCCGGGCTCCCCATGTTCGGCGATCGGCCGCGAGCGCATCGCAAGGCGCACGTGCGCTGCAGCGCTCGCCTGCCTACCGTACGCCGCCGGCACGTCCCCCTCAAGCGCAGCCGGCCGCCGCGCGGCCCGACGGCGGCCTCAGGTCAGCACGACCTGCCGCACGACGACTCCGTCGGCGAGCGCGTCGAAACCCTCGTTCAGCTGCTCGAGCGTCAAGCGCGCCGACAACAGCCGGTCGACCGGCAGGCGACCCGCCTGGAACCATTCGATGAAGCGCGGCACGTCGCGCGCGGGATCGCAGCTGCCGAGATAGCTGCCCTTGATCGTGCGCTCCTCCGCGACGAGCCCGAGGTGCGAGAGCGAGAACTGCGCCGCAGGGTGCGAAAGCCCCGCCGTCACCGTCGTGCCGCCGCGGCGCGTGATTTTGTAGGCAAGCTCGAGGGCGCGCACCGAACCCGCCATCTCGAATGCGAAGTCGACGCCGCCGTGCGTCAGTTCGCGAACGCGCTCCGCCGCTTGCGGATCGCCCGCGTTGCAGAGGTGCGTGGCGCCGAGCTCGCGCGCGAGCTCGAGTTTGGCGTCGGACAGATCGACCGCGACCCGTACCTCGGCCTGCATTGCGCGCGCGCCGAGCAGCGCCGCGAGTCCCACGCCGCCGAGACCGACCACCGCGACGCTCGCGCCCGGAGTCACGAGCGCCGTGTTGACCACCGCGCCGACGCCGGTCGTGACCGCGCAACCGAACAGCGCCGCCTGCTCGAACGGCAGACTCTCGTCGACGCGCACCAGCGAGCGGCGCGACATGGTGGCGAACTCGGCGAACGCGGAGACACCGAGCAGGTGGTGCAGGTCGAGACCGGCGCGATGCAGGCGGAAGCCCCCGCCGAGCAGCGTGCCCCGGGAATTGCTGACGGCGGCGGGCTCGCACAATGCCGGGCGACCGTGCCGGCACGGCCCGCAGGCGCGACAGCTCGGCACGAACGCGGCGACCACATGATCGCCGACGCGGAACTCGGTGACGCCCGCACCGAGCGCGGCGACGACGCCCGCGCACTCGTGGCCGAGCACCATCGGCAGCGGCCGCGGCCGGTTGCCGTCGATCACCGACATGTCCGAGTGGCACAGGCCCGCCGCGCGTACCTGCACCAGCACCTCCTCGGCCCCCGGCGGGTCGAGCGTCACTTCCTCGACCTGCAGCGGCCGCGTGCTCGCGTAGGGCCGCGCGGCACCGCTCGTGGTCAGGATCGCCGCGCGCATCTTCATCCGCTGCTCCTGTCGGTTCCCGCCGCTGCCCGGCTCGTCGTTGCGTCAGAACTGCTCGGCGGGCGCCGCGGCGCTCACGTCGCTGCGCGAGGCCACGAAGTCTAGCCAGAGGCGCGCCAGCGGCAACTCGCACTCGAAGAAATAGCGGCAGGCGCGCAGCTTGCCGGCGAACAGCGGCTCCGTGCCGCGCGCGACGGCCAGCACCGCCTGGTCGAGCCACAGCCAGGCGACGACCACGTGGCCGAGGGCGCGCAGGAACGCGGTCGCGTTGTCGAACGCGGTCACGCCCGGGGCGCGCTCGAGCAGCGCCACCGTCGCGGCCACGTGCTGCCAGGCCGCGGCCAGCGCGGCGGCGTGCGGGGCGAGCTCGGCGCTGCCGGCCGCGAGCGCGGCGGTGCGCGCGACGCGCGCCGCCGCGACGCCGAGTCCCGAGCCCCGGTCGCGCAGGATCTTGCGGCCCAACAGGTCGATCGCCTGGATGCCGGTCGTGCCTTCGTGGATCGGGTTCAGGCGATTGTCGCGGTACAGCTGCTCGACGTCGAAATCGCGCGTGTAGCCGTAGCCGCCGTGCACCTGGATGGCGAGTTCGTTGGCGAGCAGGCCGAACTCGGCTGGCCAGCTCTTGGCGACTGGCGTCAGGAGCGCGAGCAGCGAGGCTGCTTCCGGGTCGCCGCTGTCGTCGACCAGCCGTGCGCAGTACAGGCAGAGCGCGAGCGCCCCCTCGGCGTAAGCCTTCTGCGCGAGGAGCATGTGCTTGATGTCGGCATGCCCGATCAGCGGCATCGGCGCGCCGCCGCGGACACCGGGAGGCCGGCCCTGGCGGCGCTCGCGCGCGTAGTCGACCGCGTGCCGGTATCCCCGGTAGGCGAGCGCCGCTGCTCCGAGGCCGACACCAATGCGCGCCTCGTTCATCATCTGGAACATCTGCGGCAGGCCCTGCCCCGTCTCGCCAACCAGCCATCCGAGGGCACCGCCGCGCTCGCCGAAGTTCAGCAGGCAGTTGGGCGTGCCCCGGTAGCCCATCTTGTGGTTGAGGCCCGCGACGCTGACGTCGTTGGCGGTGCCGTCGGGCAGCACTTTCGGCACGATGAAGAGCGAAATACCCTTGGTCCCCTCGACCGGCGCGCCGTCTGCGCCCGGCACCTTGGCGAGCACGAGGTGGACGATGTTCTCCGACACGTCCTGGTCACCGGCCGAGATCCACATTTTGTTGCCGCTGAGCCGGTAGCGCCGGCCAAGACGGTCCTCGCCGTCCGGATCGGCGCGCGTGCGGATGTCGGCGAGGCTCGATCCGGCCTGCGGCTCCGACAGGCACATCGTGCCGAACCACCGGCCCTGGATCTGCGGCCGCGCGAACTGCTCGATCTGGGCGGGGCTGCCGAACTGCACGATCAGCCGTGCGTTCGCGACGGTCAGCATCACGAACGCCGCCGTGGCGGCGTTGGCCGCAGCAAAGCCGACGGCCACCGCCGACTGGACCAGGTACGGAAGGCCCATGCCGCCCTGCTCCGGCGCGAAGCCGGCGGCGAACAGGCCGACCTCGGTATAGTGGCCGAGCGCTTCCCGCACGGCCGGCAGCACGTGCACGCCGCTCGCGTCGAGCCAGGGCTCCTGCTGGTCGGCCGCCTTGTAGTGCGGCAGGAACCAGTCGGCCGCGATCCGTTCAGCGAGATCGAGCACGGCCGCAACCGACTCGCGCGAGTGCTCGGCGAACTGGGGCCGGGCGTAGAGCTGCTCGGCGTGCAGCCAGTCGTAGAGCAGGAACTCGAGGTCGCGTCGGTCGAGCAGCGTGTCGGTCATCGGTGATTTCCGTCGGCCGCGCAGCGCCGGCCTCGGCGGGTATCGCATGCCCGCCGGTGCCGGTCAATGGCGGCGGCGCCTTGTCCGGGGCCAGGCGGCGGCGGATCATCGGCGCGCGGCATGGTAGCGGCCGCGAACGGCGCCGGAGAAGCCAGATGACTCTCGCACGACACAGCGTGCAGGAACGGCCCTGGGCGGCGCTCGCATGCCTGCTGCTCGCCACCGACGCCTCCGCGGCGCCGGCGCCCGCACCCTGGCACGACGGGCTCGAGTGGCGCGGCCGCTCGGTCGCGGTCGAGGCGGTCGCGGCCGGTCCCGGGCTCGTCGACTACCGCTTCCGCGGCACGGCGCCGGCCGAGGAAACGCGCGTGCGCATGGTTCGCGAGGCGCCCGGCCGGCCGCGACTGCGCAGCGGCAATCCACTGTTCGACGGGCTATTCGCGCTCGCGCTCGAGGAGCTCGCCGAGGACAGCGTCGAGCAGATCACCGACAGCCAGTTCAACGACGGCCGGCCGATCCCGTGCCACTGCTTCGAGACCGGCGCCCGCTGGCACTACGTGTGGACACGCGACATCTCCTACTCGGTCGACCTCTCGCTCAGTTACCTCGACGCAGCGCGCGCGCGCGATTCGCTGTTGTTCAAGCAGTCGGCGCTCCGCATCGGCGGCGCCGGCGCGCAGCTGGTCGCGCAGGACACCGGCAGCGGCGGCAGCTGGCCGGTCAGCAGCGACCGCGTGGCGTGGATCCTCGCGGCCGTGGACGTGCTGCATGCCTTGCCAGCCGCCGACGCTGCCGCGCTCGAACCGGAGGTCTACCGGATCGCGCGCGACACGCTCGAGCAGGATCGCCGCTATGCGTTCGACGAACGGGCCGGCCTGTACCGCGGCGAGACTTCCTTCCTCGACTGGCGCGAGCAGAATTACCCGCCCTGGACGCGCACCGACACGCGCTTCATCGCCGAGTCGTTCGCGCTGTCTACCAACGTCCTGCACTACGCCGCCCTCGAGGATGTGGCCGAACTCGCGCGCCGCGCCGCCCGGCCGGGGGCCGGCGACTACGCGACCGCTGCCCACAATCTGAAACGCCGCATCAACGAGCGTTTCTGGCAGCCGGACGCGGGCCTCTATGCAAGCTACCTCGACCGCGAGCTCGCGCCCGCGGCCGGCTACGACCTGCTCGGTCTCGCACTCGCCGTGATTCACGGGGTCGCCGGCGAGTCGCGCGCGCGGCAGGTGCTCGCGCGTTACCCGCTGACCGCGGCCGGGCCGCCGGTGATCTTCCCGCAGCAGCCGGGCATCGCGATCTATCACAACCGGGCGCTGTGGCCGTTCGCGACCGCCTACGCACTCGCCGCGGCACGTCGCAGCCGCGATCCGGTGCGCATGACTGCCTATGCCGAGTCCCTGCTGCGCGGCGCGGCGCTCAGCCTGTCCAACATGGAGAACTTCGAGTTCCTGACGCAGGCGGGCACGTTCGCGGACGGGCCGCTGTCCGGACCCGTGATCAATTCGCCGCGGCAGCTGTGGTCGGTCGCCGGCTACCTCGGCATGGTCATCGGCAGCCTGTTCGGCGTCGCCTTCGACGCCGACGGCATGACCGTCGCGCCGGCCCTGCCGGGCGCGCTCGCGGCGCGACTGTTCGCGGGCTCGCGCGCGCTGTCGCTCGCCTCGCTCGCGGCGCGCGGCCGGATGGTCGACGTCACGCTCGAGCTGCCGCCCCGCTATTCGGACAGCGACTGGCTGCAGGCCGCGCGGATCACGCTGAACGGCAAGCCGCTGCCCGATCGCCACGTCCGACTCACCGCGACCGCGGCGACCGACCTGCACGTGGTCGTCACGCTGGTCGCTACCCCGACCGTGGCGGCGCCGACGACGGTGCTCGACGCCGCGGACGCGCATGCGCTCACGCCGGCCGAACGGCGCCTGTTGTTCGCGCCGCCACCACCGGACCTCGCGTCCGTGGTGCGCACCGATGGGGTCGCGGAATTCTCTCTCACGGCGCTCGAGCCGGGGCACACGTGGCGTCTCTACCGCGACGGGGTGCTGCTGGCGGACGGCCGTGGCGGCGAGCGCGTCCTCGATCCGGGTCCCGATCCGCAGCGCACGGCCTGCTACGCAGCGACCCAGCAGGCGCCGGACGGCGGCCACGTCTCGCTGCAAAGCCGGGAGGTTTGCCGCAGGGGTCGCGACAGTCGGCAGTCCTTCACCGCCGCAGCAGGCACGCTCGGGTCGCCCGACCATCATCCGCTGACGACCGACGACGGGCCGCCGCGCTATGCGGACTGGGGCGAGCCGCAGCAGCAGCTGCAGTTCGGGTACCTGCCGTCAGTCGCCGGGCGAGCGCGCCTGGTGCTTGCCTACTCGAACGGCAGCGGCCCGGTGAACACCGGCATCACCGCGGCGGTCAAGGCAGTCGCAGTCGACTGCGGCCATGGCGCTGCGCCGCAGACGGGTGCGCTCGTCATGCCGCACCTGGCGGACGCGCACGTCGTCGGCGAGTCGAGCGCGTTCGTGTTCACCGCCGCGCGCGCTGCCCACTGCCGGGTCACGATCACGGACGGCGTCAACATGTCCTACCTCGCGCACTTCGCGCTCTACACCGGCGGCCGGGGCGGCCGCGACGGGCCGTGGAACCGGGCCGACGTCGTGGCGGCGCACATCGACTCGATCGCGGACGTCCCCCGCGAACGACGCTGAAGCATGTAGCGGCCGACCCGACCTCGCCGCGCCGCGGACCTCCGTCAGAATGTCAATCGGCGATCCAGACTGGACCGCAGCGGTGATCACCACGACCTCCTCCCCGGCTCCGTACGCGGCTGGCGCGGCGGTTCGCGCTACTATCGGACGACGACCCGGCGGCCCCGCCACCGCGAAACACTCGCCCATGGCAACTGCGACGAACTCCTGGCACCGCAGTGCGCGGGCCCTGGCCGTCCTCGCGCTGCTGGTCCCGCCCGGCCCGACGCCGGCGGGCGAGCAGGCACGCCGGTGGCAACCAGACGCGTTCGAGCGGGCGCGAGCGACGGTCGCGCTCGCAAACGGCATCACGCTCGGCTACGTCGACGTTGGCCCGCGCAACGGCCGGCCGGTCGTGCTGATCCACGGCTTCACCGACAATGCGGCGAGCTGGCTGCCGATGGCGCCGTATCTCGACCCGCGCCTGCGGCTGATCATGGTCGACCTGCGCGGCCACGGCCGCTCAGGAAGACCCGAGTGCTGCTACACCCGCTTCGACTTCGCGTATGACGTGCGGCTGCTCCTCGACCGGCTCCGGATTCCGGCCGCGGACCTGGTCGGCCACTCGCTCGGCAGCATCGTCGCGCAGACCGTCGCGGAACTCTGGCCGGACCGCATTCGTCGGGTCGTGCTGATCTCCTCGACGGGCAGCAGCGCGGCGGGCTGCGCGGCGCCTGCCGGCGAGCCCCCCTTCGACTGGGCGGCCTTCCGCGGCACGGTCGCCGGACTGAAGCAGCCGCTCGACCCCGACTCGACGTTCATGAACGACTGGTTCGCATCGCCGGGCGCGGTGGACGCCGGGTTCCTGAGCCGCGAGAAACGCGAGGCGGCGGCGATTCCAGTCCGCGTCTGGCTCGCGGTCGTCGACCAGTCGATGACAGGCACCGACCTGCAGGCCACGCTGCCACTGCTGCGCGCACCGGTGCTGCTGGTCTGGGGAGGCAAGGACGGCATCTTCGGCACGCTCGCCCGTTGCTCGCTGCGCCGGGCGCTGCCGGAAGCGACGGTCGAGATCTTCCCCGACCTCGGCCACAACCCGTTCTGGGAGGAGCCTCGGGCGGTGGCCGCGACCGTGAACCGGTTCCTGCTGGGCACTCCATGACCGGGTCCGGAGTCTCGCCGCCACGTCTCGGGCGACGCGCACGCGCAATCCTCGCCGGCTCGATCGTCGCCGTCGTCGGCGCTGCAGTGCCGGCTGCCGCCGGCCAGCCGGCCGTGCACCCGGAGCTCTGGCCACCGGCGACGACCCGGCCGCTGATCGACGCGGCGACCGAGGCCCGGATCACGGAGCTGCTCGCCGCGATGAGCGTCGCGGAGAAGGTAGGCCAGGTCATACAGACCGACATCGGCGTGATCGAGCCCGACGACCTGCGCCGCTATCCGCTCGGCTCGGTGCTGGCCGGCGCGGACTCGGGCGTGCACGGCGACGAGCGGGCGCCGCCGGCGGCGTGGCTCAAGCTCGCGCGCGAGTTCCGCGCCGTGTCGACCGAGACCAGGCCAGGTCATGTGCCCATACCCGTGCTGTTCGGCATCGACGCGGTGCACGGCCACAGCAACATCGTCGGCGCGGTGCTGTTCCCGCACAACATCGGCCTCGGCGCCGCGCACGACCCCGACCTCGTGCGGCGCATCGGCATCGCAACGGCGGAGGAAGTCGCCGCGACCGGCATCGACTGGACCTTCGCGCCGGTGCTCGCAACACCGCAGGACACTCGCTGGGGCCGCACCTACGAGGGCTATGCGGCGGATCCGCTGCTGGTCGCGAGCTACGCCGCCGCGATCATCGAAGGGCTGCAGGGACCGCCCGGAGTCGTCGGCGGGATCCGGGACGGCCGCATCGCCGCGACCGCGAAGCATTTCCTGGGCGATGGCGGCACGCGCGACGGCGTCGATCAGGGCGACACCGTCGCGAGCGAGCGTGAGCTGGTGCGCATCCACGCGCCAGGCTACCGGGCCGCGATCGACGCCGGCGTGTTGACCGTGATGGCGTCCTACTCGAGCTGGCAGGGCCGCAAGATGCACTCGAACCACGGCCTGCTGACCACGGTCCTCAAGGAGCGGATGGGATTCGACGGCTTCGTGATCGGCGACTGGAACGCGCACGCGCAGGTCCCCGGCTGCGTCCGCACGCGCTGCGCGGAGGCTTTCAACGCCGGCGTCGACATGTTCATGGCGCCGCTCGGCTGGCGCGGCCTGTTTGATGCGACGCTCGCCCTGGTCCGGTCCGGCGAGATTCCCGCGGCGCGCCTGGACGACGCCGTACGCCGCATCCTGCGCGTCAAGCTCCGGCTCGGGCTGTTCGACCCGGTGCGCCCGTATGAGGGGCGCTTCGAACTGGTCGGTTCGGCAGCGCACCGCGAGCTCGCTCGCGAGGGCGTAGGCAAGTCGCTGGTGCTCCTGAAGAACGACGGCGTGCTGCCGATCGCGGCCGGGGCGCGCGTGCTCGTGACCGGACCCGCGGCGCAGGAGTTGCGCATCCAGGCCGGCGGCTGGACCGTCAGCTGGCAGGGCCGTGACACGAAGCCTGCCGACTTCCCGCTGGCGCAGACGATCGCCGCTGGCTTCCGCGCCGCGCTCGCGGCCGACGGCGGTACCCTGGTCGATCCGCTCGACGACCTCGCGACAACGCGACCCGACGTCGCGGTCGTCGTCTTCGGTGAGGAGCCGTACGCGGAGAATTACGGGGACCTCAAGCTGCCGCTCTACAACGCGCGCGCGGCCCTTACGCTGATGCAGGCGCTGCGGCGGCAGGGCATCAGAGTCGTCGCCGTGTTCCTGTCGGGACGGCCGTTGTGGGTGAACCCCGAGCTCAACGCGAGCAACGCCTTCGTCGCGGCTTGGCTGCCGGGTTCGGAGGGTGGCGGGATCGCGGATCTGCTGCTCGGCGACCGCTCCGGGCGCCCGCGCAACGACTTCAGCGGCCGACTGCCGTTCCGGTGGCCAGGCGACGTCCTCGGCAGGACCGCGCTGTTCCCGGTGGGCTACGGGCTGAGCTACGCCCGGCGCGCGGCGGTTCCCGAGCTCGACGAATCGCTCCCGGGCAGCAGGGGGCCGCTCGCGCGCTGAGCGAGGCGACGCCGGCGGGCGCGCCGATCAGTGGACGCGGCGATCGCCAGCGGCGTCGGGCGGGGCGCCGACGCGCGTCGCGACGACGGGACCTGCGGGGCGACGCTGATCCGGCACCGGCCATCCGCCCCGCTGCGCAATCTCGAGCCACAGTGCCGCGAAGATCTGCGCCGCCGGACTGTGCGGCGCGACCGCTGGCAGCGGCGCACGGCGCACGCTCATCCGCTCGATCTCGCTCCAGTACGGCACTTCGGTCGCGAGCATCTGTGGGACGACATCGCGGGTGCGGGCCATCGTCTCGAGGTGCAGGGTCCGGCGGCGATCGACCATCGAGAAAAACGGCAGCAGCAGCAGGTCGGTCCAGCCCTCGGCGGCGATAAAGTCCTGCAGCTGCTCGAGCATCCGCACCGACAGCGGCGTCGGCACCACGGGAACGACGACCGCGTCAGCGGCACGCAGCACGCTCTCCGATAGCAGCGAGATGCCCGGCGGACAGTCGAGGACCAGAGTGTCGTGGTACTCGCGTAACGGTCGGCTCATCTTCAGCAGGCGCGCCACGGGCCGCTTGTGCTCGGCAAGGCGCAGGTCGAAGTTGCGGTACGACAGATCCGCCGGAATCAGGTCCAGGTTCGGGTAGCGGGTCCGATTCACGAACTCCGGCAGCTCGCGCTTGCCCGAGGCGAGCTTGCCGGCAGCGATCCGCTCGTGCGGCGCTACGTGCAACGTGTACGTTGCGGCGCCCTGGGCGTCGAGATCCCAGAGCACGGTGCGCTGGCCGGAACTCGCGCAAAGATAGGCCAGGTTGACGGCGGTCGTCGTCTTCCCGACGCCGCCTTTGATGTTGGTGACGGCGACGATCTTCACGGGCTCGCGCACCGCGTGATGCCACGGCGCCGCGCGCCGCGATACCGATCGAGCCGGCGTACTTGCACCATCTGCCTCGGGCGCCCCCGCGCCGCCACCCCTTCGCCGCCAGTGTAGTCCGGCCACCCGCCCGGGGCTACGGAGCGGACCGCAGCGCCGAATTTTTTGGTCCATTGCAACAATATCGGCAGCCGCCGTCGCGGCCGACCGCAACCACATACTCAACGCACCGAGCACTGCCGCTATCCGGAACCCCGCAATCCCGCTCGCGGCCGGCATCGCGACTACAGTGTAGGTGAGCGCCGCCCTCGCCGACGGGCCGCGCGCGGCGCGGCGGTCGCGACGGTTGGCCATCCACGCCTCACGGCGCGACGTGGGAGGGGGCTGCCCGGCCGCCCTCCGGCAGCGGGTCCCGGCTGGCCTCCGGCACCCTCTGACGGTTGGCTTTCACGGCCGGCCGCCCGACAATGTCGGCGGGCGCGA
>JANXWS010000085.1 GCA_025351005.1 Pseudomonadota bacterium
CGGGCGCGGCGGCCCGCGCTTGTGTCGCGAGCATCAGGCTGGCAGCAAGCAGAACGGTGCGGTGCATTGAATCTCCAGGGGGCTGGCTCGAGCGGCAAGACAGAACTTGACTATATCGTGTGTTGAATCGCCCGACGCTAACTGTCAACGTAGAATTCGCCGGCGGCGACCGTGAGGACACCGATGGTAGAGACGAGGGAACGGCTGCTCGCGAGTCTTGCGACGGAGCTCGGCGCCGGCGGCGTGCTGACCGGCGCCGACATAGGCGTCCGACACCACAGCGACTGGACGCGCCGCAATGCCTGCGCGCCGTGCGCGCTCGTGCGGCCGCGCTCGACCGCCGAGCTTGCGGCCGTGCTCAGGCACTGCCACGCGGCAGGCCAGCCGGTCGTCGTGCAGGGCGGCCTGACCGGTCTCGCCGGTGGCGCGACGCCGCGCGCAGGCGAGCTTGCGCTGTCGCTCGAGCGGCTGACCGGCATCGAGGAAGTCGACGTTCCGGGCGCCACGATGCGGGTGCTGACTGGTACGCCGCTGGCCGTGGTCCACGAGGCTGCCGCCCGGCACGGCCTGCAGTTCTCGCTCGACCTGGGCGCTCGCGGCTCGTGCACGATCGGTGGCAACCTGGCGACCAACGCCGGCGGCAACCGCGTCATCCGCTACGGCATGGCGCGCGAGCTCGTGCTCGGGCTCGAAGCCGTGCTAGCCGACGGCGCCGTGGTCTCGTCGCTGAACGCGATGCTCAAGAACAACGCGGGCTTCGATCTCAAGCAGCTGTTCATAGGCACCGAGGGCACGCTCGGCGTCATCACGCGCGCGGTGCTGCGCCTGCACCCGGCGCCGCGCGAGCGGTTGACGGCCTTCGTCGCCTGCGCCTCGTTCGAGTCGCTGGTGGCACTGCTCGGCGAGTCGCGCGCCGCGCTCGGCGGCCAGCTCGGCTCCTTCGAGGCGATGTGGGACGACTACTTCGAGTTCGCGTTCGCCGCGCTCGGTCTTGCGCAGCGGCCGTTCGCCCGACGCCATCCGTACTACGCGCTGATCGAGCTCGAGTCGCTTGAGCCGCGGGGCGACGGCGAGCGCCTCGAAGCGCTGCTCGGACGGCTGCTCGACAACGGTGCCGCGGGCGATGCTCTGATTGCTCGCTCGCTCGAAGAGAGCGCGCGCCTTTGGCGCATCCGCGAGGCGGCCGGCGAGCTGATCATGAAGCTGCCGCTGCCGGTGGCCTACGACATTTCGCTGCCGATCTCGCGGATGGCCGGCTACCTCGGACAGGTGCGCGCGGCCACGGCGCGCAGTCTCCCCGGCTTGCCGCTGTACGTCTTCGGGCACCTCGGCGACGGCAACCTGCACCTCGTCACGGGGCTCCGACAGATGGCGGACGCCGCGGTGCTCGACGACATCGTCTATGGGGCGCTTGCGGGGTACGGCTCCGTGGCCGCGGAACACGGCATCGGAAGCCTGAAGCGCGAGTGGCTCGCGACCTCGCGGCTGCCGGCCGAGATCGCGCTGATGCGCACGCTGAAGTCCGCGCTCGATCCGCGCGGCATCCTGAATCCGGGGCGGGTGCTGTGAACGGGATCCGGCGCGCGGCGCCGGGCGGGAGGCGACCGTGAGGCTGTACACGTTCTGGCGCAGTTCGGCTGCCTATCGCGTCCGCATCGCGCTGCACGTCAAGGGACTCGAGTTCGAGAGCGTCGCCAAGCAGCTGACGGCCGGCGAGCACCGGGGCGAGGCGTACCTGGCGCTGAACCCGCAGGGCCTGGTCCCGGCGCTCGAGGACTCAGGCTTTGTGCTGGCGCAGTCGCTCGCGATCATCGAGTACCTCGAGGACACGCACCCGGAGCCCGCGCTGCTGCCGGCGGAGCCGCGGGACCGGGCGCTCGTGCGCTCGCTCGCACAGGCGATCGCCTGCGACATCCACCCGCTCAACAACCTGCGCGTGCTCAATTACCTGAAGGACCCGCTCGGCCACGACCCGGAGCAGGTCAGCGGCTGGGTCCGGCACTGGATCGGGACGGGCTTCCGCAGCCTGGAGACGCTTGCGCGCCGGCACACGGGCGACGGCCGGCACGTGTTCGGCGCGAGCGTGACCATGGCCGACGTCTGCCTGGTACCGCAGCTCTACAACGCGCGCCGTTTTCAATGCGATCTTGCGCCATTCCCGACGCTGGCTGCGGTCGGCGCCGCGCTCGAAGCACTACCCGCGTTCCAGCGGGCGCGGCCGGAAGCGCAGCCGGACGGCGGCTGAGCCGTCCGGCCGCGCAACTGTCGGGCGCCGCCGGAGTCGGCGATACTTCGATGGTCGTGCCGACCGTGCGCGTCACGGTCTCGTTCACATGTCGAGGGGTTCCGCATGAAGACTCGCGCCGCCGTTGCCACCGCCGCCGGCAAGTCGCTCGAGGTCGTAACCGTCGACCTCGAAGGGCCCAGGGCCGGCGAGGTGCTGGTCGAGATCCGGGCCTCCGGCGTCTGCCACACGGACGAGTTCACGCGCTCGGGCGCCGACCCCGAAGGGTTGTTTCCGGCGATCTTCGGCCACGAGGGCGCCGGCATCGTCGTCGACGTCGGCCCGGGCGTGACCTCGGTGCGCAAGGGCGACCACGTGATCCCGCTCTATACGCCAGAGTGCCGGCAGTGCAAGAGCTGCACGTCGCGCAAGACCAACCTGTGCACCGCGATCCGCTCGACGCAGGGCAAGGGCGTGATGCCGGACGGCACCAGCCGCTTTTCCGTCGGCGGCGAGATGATCCACCACTACATGGGCTGCTCGACTTTCTCGAACTACACGGTGCTGCCGGAGATCGCGGTCGCCCGGATCCGCGAGGACGCGCCGTTCGACAAGGTCTGCTACATCGGCTGCGGCGTGACCACGGGCATCGGCGCCGTGATCAATACCGCCCGCGTCGAGGCCGGCGCCAGCGTCGTCGTATTCGGCCTCGGCGGCATCGGGCTGAACGTGATCCAGGGCGCGCGCCTGGTTGGCGCCGGCAAGATCATCGGCGTCGACCTGAACCCGAAGCGCAGGCCGCTCGCCGAGCAGTTCGGGATGACGCACTTCGTCGACCCGCGTGAGGTCGGCGGCGACCTGGTCCAACATCTGGTGGCGCTCACCGATGGCGGCGCCGACTACAGTTTTGAGTGCGTCGGCAACGTCGACCTGATGCGCCAGGCGCTCGAATGCTGCCATCGCGGCTGGGGCGTGTCGGTGATCATCGGCGTCGCCGGCAGCGGCCAGGAGATCAGGACCCGGCCGTTCCAGCTCGTCACCGGGCGCATCTGGAAGGGTACGGCGTTCGGCGGCGCGCGCGGACGCACCGACGTGCCGCGGATCGTCGATTGGTACATGGACGGCAGGATCGCGATCGACCCGCTGATCACGCACACGATGCCGCTCGAGCGCATCAACGACGCCTTCGCGCTGATGCATGCCGGCGAGTCGATCCGCAGCGTCATACTGTTCTGACGCGCGGCGCTCGCTCCTCGTCCCGCTATTTCCCCGCGAGCTCCGCGGCCACCCGCCGGTACGCCTCGCGGAACGGGATGCGCTCCTCGACCACCAGCCGGTTGGCGCGTTCGGCTGCGTGGATTGCGGGGTCGAGACGGATGTTTTCGGGCCGGAAGCGCACGCCGGCGAGGGCCGGCGGCAGGATGTCCAGCGTCTGCACCGCGAGGTCGATGCCGCGGAACAGCGGCGCCTTCAGGAGCTGCAGGTCGCGCTGGTAGCCGCTCGGCAGCTTGGCGGTGATGCCGAGCGCTTCGGCGAGGCAGGCCTGTGCCGCGGCGCCGTGGCCCCGGACCAACTCGAAGACGTCGGGATTGCGCTTCTGCGGCATGATCGACGAGCCGGTCGTGAACTCCTCCGGCAGGGCGACGTAGGCGAACTCCTGCGTGTAGAACAGCAGCAGATCGGCGGCCAGCCGGCCGAGATCGATCATCAGCAGCGTGATCTCGAACAGCACCTGCGCTTCGGCCTTGCCGCGCGACAGCTGCACCGCGGTGACCGGCTCGTGGCAGGCCGCGAAGCCGAGGCGACGCATCGTGAAGTCGCGGTCGAGTGCGAGGCCCGGCGTGCCGTAGCCGGCGGCCGAGCCGAGCGGATTCTTGCCGATGCGGCGCTGTGCGAACTGCAGGCCCTCGGCGTCGTCCCGCACCTCGGCCGCGAACCCCTGCGCCCAGAGGGCGACGCTCGAGGGCATCGCCTGCTGCATGTGCGTGTATCCGGGCAGCGCGACGCCGTCGTGGCGGGCGGCGAGCGCGTCGAGCGCGCCGGCGACCGCCCGTGCGCCGTCAGCGACCTCGGCGACGGCGTCGCGCATGTAGAGCCGGAGCGCCGCCAGCACCTGGTCGTTGCGCGACCGGCCGAGGTGGATGCGCAGGCCCGCCTCGCCGAGCGCGGCGCCAAGGCGCGCTTCGAGCGCCGTCTGCCCGTCCTCCTGATCGAGGGTCACGCGCCACTCGCCGCGCCCGTGGGCGGCGCCAAGTGCGGCGAGCGCGCCGGTCAGCGCCGCGAGTTCGGCCGCCGACAGCAGCCCGGCGGCGTGCAGTCCTTCGGCATGCGCGATCGATGCCACGACGTCGTAGCGGACCAGCCGGTCGTCGAGCACATGGTCTTCGCCCGCGGTGTAGCGCAAGACGCGCGCGTCGAGCGGTGCGCCCTTGTCCCACAGCCGGGTCACGGCTGCTGCTCCGCCGCCGACAGCGCCTCGACGTCGGCCACGATCAGCGTGCCGAGCCCCTCGTTGGTGAACACCTCGGCGAGCAGCGCGTCCGGCGACTTGAACGAGATCACGTGCACGCGGCGCACGCCGCCACGGATGGCGGTCTCGATCGCGGTCGCCTTCGGCATCATGCCGTCGCCGAAGCTGCCGCCGGCCTCGAGGCGCTTCAGGCCTGCGAGGTCGGTGTACGACACGAGCGTCGACGGATCCGCGAGGTCCTCGAAGATGCCGGCGGAACCGGTGCACAGCAGCAGCTTCTCGGCGCCGAGCGCGGCGCCGATGTTGGCGGCGATGGTGTCGGCGTTGACGTTGAGCACGGTGCCGGCTGCGTCGCACGACAGCGGGCTCACGACCGGCATGTAGCCGGCGTCGAGCAACCGCTCGAGGACCGTCGGCTCGACGCCCTCGATGTCGCCGACCTGGCCGTAGTCGA
>JANXWS010000014.1 GCA_025351005.1 Pseudomonadota bacterium
CAAGCAGGTGGCGCTGCTGCTCGAGGACAAGGGCGTGCTCAGGGCGCACCAGTCGCTGATCGGCGCCGCCGGCACCGGCGAGATCACGAGCGGCAGCTACTCGCCGACGCTCGAGCGCTCGGTAGCGCTCGCGCGAGTGCCGGCCGCGACCGCGGAGCCCCTCGCGGTCGACATCCGCGGCAAACTGCTGCGGGTGCGCATCGTGAAGCCGCCGTTCGTTCGTCACGGCAAGGGACTCATCGCACTGTGATCGCGGCCGTCGCGAACCGCGCATCGATTTCATTCATCGCAATTACTCGACGAGGACATTGGATATGAGCAGCAACGTTCCGGCCGGGCTTCGTTACACCAAGAGCCACGAGTGGGTGAAGAAGAACGCCGACGGTACCGTCACGATCGGTATCACCGACCACGCGCAGCACGCGCTCGGCGATCTCGTGTTTGCCGAGACCCCGGAGGCGGGGCGCGAAGTCGCGGCGGGCGAGGTCTGCGCGGTTGTCGAATCCGTGAAGGCTGCCTCCGACGTCTACAGCCCCCTCGGCGGCCTCGTGACCGCCACGAACGCCGGCCTCGCCGACGCGCCGGAGATGATCAACACCGATCCCTACGGCGAGGGCTGGCTGTTCACCCTCAAGCCGGGCGACGCGGCCGCCGTGGACGCGCTCCTCGATGCCGAGGCCTACGCGAAATTTGCGGCGGAGTCAGGGGAGTAAGGCGGTTCGCGGCGACGATCGGCTACCAGGAGTTCAGCATGGCTTTCATTCCACACACCGACGACGACGTGCGCGCGATGTTGGCGGTCATTGGCGTCGACGACGTCGACGCGCTGTTCGACGAGATACCGGCCAGCCTACGCGCCGGGGCGCTCACGCGCATACCGCCGGCCGCTTCGGAAATGGAGATCGGGCGCTTGATGAGCGCGCGCGCCGCCGCCGATAGCTGTGAACTCAACTTCATCGGCGCGGGCGCCTACGAGCACCACATTCCGGCCGCCGTGTGGGCGATCACGACCCGCGGGGAAATCTACTCGGCGTACACGCCCTACCAGGCCGAGGCGAGCCAGGGAACGCTGCAGACCATTTACGAGTTCCAGACGATGATCGCGAGCCTGACCGGCATGGCGGTCTCGAACGCCTCGATGTACGACGGCGCGTCGGCGCTCGCCGAGGCAAGCCTGATGGCCGTGCGCGCACACCGCCGCTCGAAGTCCGCGCGCATCCTGATGCCGCGCGCGGTGAACCCGACGTACCGCAAGTGCGCGCGGGTGATCGCGGGCGGCCAGAACCTCAGTTTCGAGGAAGTGCCGTTCGATGCTGCCGCCGGCCAGACGCCGGTCGCGGCGCTGGCGCGCTTCGATGGCCAGGACGTCACCGCGCTCGTGATCCAGCAGCCGAATTTCTTCGGCGTCCTCGAGGATGTCGACGCGCTGACCGACTGGGGGCACAGGAACGGCGCCCTCGTCATCGCTGTCGTGAATCCGACCTCGCTCGCGATCCTGAAACCGCCCGGCGAGTGGGGCGAGAAGGGGGTCGACATCGTGGTCGGCGATGCGCAACCCTTCGGCGTGCCGCTGTCATCCGGCGGTCCCTACGTCGGCTTCATGACGACGCGCATGGAGCACGTCAGGCAGATGCCGGGCAGGATCGTCGGGCGGACGGTCGACCTCGACGGGCGCCCCGGCTACACGCTGACCTTGCAGGCGCGCGAGCAGCACATCCGGCGCAGCAAGGCGACCTCGAATATCTGCACCAATCAGGGACTGCTGATGACGGCGGCGACGATCTACCTCGCGATCATGGGTCCGCAGGGCCTCGAACGAACGGCCTCCGCGTCAATGGCGCGCACGGCTGAACTCGTTGCGGCGCTCGGTCGCCTCAAGGGGGTCGAGCTGGCGCTCGGCGGCGCACGCTTCCACGAGGCGCTGATCCGGCTCGACCGGCCGGTCGGGCCGGTGCTGGAGGAACTCGCGCGCCGCCGCATCGCGGGCGGCTTCGATGCCTCGGCCGACTACCCCGAGCTTGGCAACGTGCTGCTGGTGTGTGCGACCGAGACCAAAACCTCCGAGGACATCGCGGCGTACGCCGCCGCGCTCGGCGAGTCGCTGCGCGTTTCGCGCGCGGCCTGAGGAGACATCACCCCATGAACAGTCCCGCATCCGCGCTCGCACCGGCCGAGGCGACGATATTCGACCAGTCCCGGCACGGCCGGCACGCCGCCGCGCAACTGCCGCCCGCACTCGGGGCCGAGGTGCCGGCGGCGCTGCGTCGCCGTACGCCGCCACTCTTGCCGGAGGTGTCCGAGCTGCAGGCCGTGCGGCACTTCACCCGGCTCTCGCAGATGAACTTCTCCATCGACACGCAGTTCTATCCGCTCGGCTCCTGCACGATGAAATACAACCCGCGCGGCTGCAACCAGTACGCGATGCTGCCCGAGTTCCTGGCGCGCCATCCGCTCGGGCCCGAGTCGCAGGGGCAGGGCTTCCTGGCCTGCATGTACGAGCTGCAGGAGATGCTGAAGGAGGTCAGCGGCATGCAGGGCATGGCGCTCTCGCCGATGGCGGGCGCGCAGGGCGAGTTCGCCGGCGTCGCGATGATCCGCGCCTACCACAGAGGCCGCGGCGACCTGGCCCGCGACGAGATCATCGTGCCGGAGGCGGCGCACGGCACGAACCCGGCGACCGCGGCCATGTGCGGCATGAAGGTGGTGGAGATCCCGGTCGACGCGCAGGGTGACTGCGACCTGGCGGCACTCGCGCGGGTCGTCGGCCCCGCCACCGCGGGCATCATGCTGACCAACCCGTCGACGCTCGGCGTCTTCGAGCGCACGATCGCGTCGATAGCGGGCCTGGTGCACGACGCGGGCGGGCTCCTCTACTACGACGGCGCGAACCTCAATGCGATCCTCGGCAAGGTGCGGCCGGGCGACATGGGCTTCGACGTCATCCACATGAACCTGCACAAGACCTTCTCGACTCCGCACGGCGGCGGCGGCCCGGGCGCGGGCGCCGTCGGCGTCGGCGTGCGGTTGCTGCCGTTCCTGCCGATTCCGGTGGTCGGCCGCGACGGCGAGCGCTTCCGCTGGCTCGACGAGCGCGACCTGCCGCAGTCGATCGGCCGGCTGTCGGCGTTCATGGGCAACGCGGGCGTGCTGCTTCGGGCCTACATCTACATGCGCATGATCGGCCGCGACGGCATGCAGCGGATCGGCGAGTTCGCGACGCTGAACGCCAACTACCTGCTGGCGCGTTTCCGCCAGGCCGGTTTCGACCCGGCCTATCCGCAGCGCCGCGCGACGCACGAGTTCATCCTGACGATGAAGCGCGAGGCGCGGGAGCAGGGCGCGACGGCAATGGATTTCGCAAAGCGGCTGCTCGACTTCGGCTACCATGCGCCGACCACGTATTTCCCGCTGCTCGTGCCGGAGTGCCTGCTGATCGAACCGACCGAGACCGAGACCAAGGAGGCGCTCGACGGCTTCGTCGAGGCGATGGTCGCGATCGCGCGCGAGGCGGCCGAGGATCCGGCGCGCCTGAAGGGCGCCCCGTACACGCTGCCGGTGCGCCGCCTCGACGACGTGCGGGCGGCCAAGCATCTCGACCTCACCTGGACGCCGGCGCCATGAATTCCGACGTGTCCCCGGCCGCGGTCCGGCCCGGCCACAAGCCGCGCGGGCTGAGCCGCCTGCTCGGTGCCTTCGGCAATACCTGGAAGGGGCTGGCGGGCTGCTGGCGCGAGGAGGAGGCGTTCCGCCAGGAGTGCCTGCTCGCGCTGGTCGAGATACCGGCGGCCTTGTGGTTCGGCCGCAGCGGCGTAGAGCGCGCGCTGCTGGTCGGGCCGATGCTGCTGATCCTCGTGGTCGAGCTGCTGAACAGCGCGATCGAAGTCGCCATCGACCGCATCGGGACCGAGCGCCACGCGCTGTCGGGTCTCGCCAAGGACCTGGGATCGGCGGCCGTGTTCGTGTCCTTCATGCTGCTCGGCGCCGTCTGGGTGCTGCTGCTGTTCGACCGCTGAGCGCTGTTGCCCCGCTGCCGCGCGCGCTTCGCACCATGGGTGCTGCCCGCGCACAGACGGGAGTCCGTATGGTGGCCGCCCGCGCCGGAGACTGCCGTCGATGACCGTGATGGTTTGCGGCTCGCTCGCCTACGACACCGTGATGGTGTTCGACGGCTACTTCAAGGATCACATCCTGGCGGATCGCGTCCACATGCTGTCGGTGGCGTTTCTGGTGCCGGAGCTGCGCCGCAACTTCGGCGGCGTCGCCGGCAACATCGCCTACAACCTGGCCTTGCTAGGCGTGCCCGCGCATGCGCTCGCGACGGTCGGTGACGACTTCGATCCCTACGAGGCCTGGATGCGGCGCCACGGCCTCAGCCTCGACCACGTGCGGCGCATCCCCGGCAGCTACACCGCGCAGGCTTTCATCACGACCGACCTCGCCGACAACCAGATCACGGCGTTCCACCCGGGCGCCATGCAGTTCTCGGGCGACCTCGAGGTGCCGCGGGACGCGGGCGTCACGCTCGGCCTGGTCGGTCCAGACAGCCGCGCCGCGATGATCCGGCATGCCGAGCAGTTCGCGCGCGCCGGCATTCCGTTCATCTTCGACGTCGGCCAGGGCCTGCCGATGTTCAGCCCGTCCGAGCTCGTCGACTTCATCGACCAGGCGAGCTGGATCGTGGTCAACGACTACGAGGGACAGCTGATCCAGGAGCGCGTCGGCCTGGGCCCGGCGCGCATCGCCGCGCGCTGCCGTGCCTACATCGTCACGCAGGGCGCCAAGGGCTCGCTGATCCACGCCGACGGTAAGGTCACGGAGATACCCGCGGTGGCGCCCCGCGAGATCGTCGATCCGACCGGCTGCGGCGACGCCTACCGCGCCGGGCTGATTTACGGGCTCACGCGCGGCCTTGACTGGCCGACGACCGGGCGGATCGCGTCGCTGCTGGGGGCCATCAAGGTCGCGCATCACGGCACCCAGAGCCACCGCTTCACGAGCGACGAGATCGCCGCTCGTTTCCACGCCGAATTCGGCTACGCCTACTGATGGACCGCACAGCGAGCGGCACGATGCGGATCGACGGGCGCGCGCGGCTGGCGACGCTCGCGTTGCTCGCGCTGGTCTCGGCCACGGTCGTGGCCCAGGTCGCGCCGCAGACCAGCGACGCGCGCCCGGCAGCACCCGCGCCCGAGCCTGCTCCGGCCGCGCACGCGACCGCAGCGCAGCCGGACTCGCTCGAGGAGCGGCCCGAATGGGCGCGAACGCTGGAGCGCATCTCCGCCGGCGTCGTCGCCATCCAGGTCGATCAGACGCGCGCCTTCGACACCGAGTGGAATACGACGGCGCAGGCGACCGGCTTCGTCGTCGACGCCAAGCGCGGCCTGATCCTGACCAACCGGCACGTCGTGACGCCGGGCCCGGTGACGGCGCAGGCCGTGTTCGTCAACCGCGAGGAAGTGCAGCTGCAGCCGGTGTACCGCGATCCGGTCCACGACTTCGGCATCTACCGTTACGACCCGACCAAGCTCCGGTTCATCAAGCCGGAGGAAATCCCGCTCGCACCCGAGGCCGCCAAGGTCGGCACCGAGATCCGCGTCGTCGGCAACGACGCCGGCGAGCAGCTGTCGATCCTCGCCGGCACCCTCGCCCGGCTCGACCGCGACGCGCCCGCCTACGGCCCCGGCAAGTACAACGACTTCAACACGTTCTACTACCAGGCCGCGTCCGGCACCTCGGGCGGTTCCTCCGGCTCTCCGGTCATCGACGTCAAGGGGCGCGCGGTCGCGCTCAATGCCGGCGGCTCCAGCCAGGCGGCGTCGAGCTTCTACCTGCCACTCGACCGGGTGGTGCGGGCGCTGCACCTGATCCAGGACGGCAAGCCCGTGCCGCGAGGCACGCTCGAGGTGGTCTTCGAGTACGCTCCCTACGACGAGCTGCGACGGCTCGGTCTCAAGCCCGCCACCGAGGCCGAGGTGCGCCGCGCGTTCCCGAAGCAGGTCGGGATGCTGGCCGTCAAGGAGGTGCAGCCCGGCTCGGCCAGCGACGGCGTGCTCGAGCCCGGCGACGTGCTGGTGCGGATCGACGGCCGCTACGTCACGGAGTTCCTGTCCTTCGACTCGATCATCGACGCGGCGGTCGGCACGACCGTGACGCTCGAGCTGCAACGCGGCGGCGAGACGCTGTCGCGCACGCTGCCGGTCGAGGACCTGCACGCGATCACGCCGGCCGAGTACATCGAGTTCGGCGACGCGGTCGTGCACCGGCTGTCGTACCAGATGGCCCGGCACATGAATGTGCCGGTGCGCGGCGTCTTCGTCGCGAGCCCGGGCTACATGCTCGGCTCCGCGGGCGTGCCGCGCGGCGCCGTGCTGACCTCGCTGAACGGCACGCCGCTCAAGGGGCTGGACGACCTCGAGGCGGTGCTCGCAGGCCTCGCGCAGGGCGGGCGCGCGACGGTGCGATTCTTCACGCTCGAGGACACGCGCGCGCAGCAGGTGCGCGTCGTGCGCATCGACCGCCAGTGGTTTCCGGCGCGGCGCTGCCACCGGGACGACGCGCTCGGCTGGTGGCCATGCCGCGATCTCGACGCGGGCCCGGCAGCGACGCCGCTCGAGCCCGCCAGCACCACCTTCGCGCGCACCGGCGACCCGCGCGCCGACCGGCTGGCGCCGTCGCTGGTCGTCGTCAACTTCGACATGCCGTACTCGGTCGCCGGCGTCACCGAGCGCAGCTACCGTGGCACCGGCGTCGTCGTCGACGCGGCCCGCGGGCTCGTCGTCACGGACCGCAACACGGTGCCGGTCGCGCTCGGCGACGTGCGCCTGACGTTCGCGGGCACCATCGAGGTGCCGGGCAGGGTCGAGTACGTGCACCCGCTGCACAACCTCTCGATCGTGTCCTACGACCCGCGGCTGATCGGGCGGACGCCGGTGCGCGCGGCGCGCCTGTCGGGCCGCGAACTCAAGCCCGGCGACGAGGTCACGGTCGTCGGCCTGCGCGCCGACCAGCGGATCTCGGCGCTGGACAGCAGGATCGCCTCGATCGAGCCGGCCCAGTTCCCGCTGTCGCGGACGCTCGCGTTCCGGGAGTCCAACCTCGAGGTCGCGACGCTGGTCAACGGGCCGACCGACTTTGACGGCGTGATCACGGATCGCAGCGGCGAGGTCCTGGCGTTGTGGTCGAGCTTCGCCTTCGACAGCGGCCGCGAGCTGCAGCAGCAGAATTTCGGCGTGCCGGCGGCGGTCGTCAGCGAGACGCTGGACATGGTGCGCGGCGGCCGGCCGCTGCGTTCGCTCGACGCCGAGCTGCAGCAGCTGCCGCTGTCGGTGGCGCGCAGGCTCGGCCTCACCGAGGACTGGGTGCGGCGGATCGAGGCGCACAGCCCGGGCCGGCGCCAGGTACTCGGCGTCGAGCGGCTGGTGGCCGGCTCGCCGGCCGCGGCGCTGCTGCAGACCGGCGACCTGCTGCTCGCGATCGACGGCCAGATCGTCCAGCGCTTCCGCGAGGTAGAGCGGGCCTCCCAGCGGCCGGCGATCCGGGTCACGGTCTGGCGCAACGCCAGCGAGCAGACCTTCGAGATCGCGACCGTGCCGCTCGGCGGCGCCGACATCGACCGGGTCGTGGTCTGGGCCGGTGCGGTGCTGCAGCGCCCGCACCGGGCGCTCGCCGCGCAGCGCGGCGTGGCACCGGACGGGGTGTTCGTCGCGTTCTTCCTCTACGGCTCGCCGGCGACGCGCTACGGCTTGTGGGCAGGGCGCCGCATCATCGAGGTCGACGGCAGGCCGACGCCGGATCTCGACGCCTTCCTGGCAGTGGTCGGCGGCCGGCAGGACCGGGCCTCGGTCAAGCTCAAGACCGTCACCTGGAACAACGTCGTCGACGTGATTACCCTCAAGCTCGACAAGCACTACTGGCCGACTTACGAGCTCGATCGCGGCAGCGACGGCTGGCGGCGACACGCGCTCGAGTGAGCGGCCCCCGGCGGCCCGCGGCACCTGCCGGCACCGTGACCTGCTCGGTTGCCGCGGCGCCCGGCATTCTTTAAGTTGCAGGTCACGACCTACAGGCCGCGCCCGTGACCCCGGACCCCGCAACCCAGATCGAGCTGTTTTCCACCGGCGGTTCGGATGCCGACCTGATCGGCACGGCGGCGCTGCCGGCGGAACTGGCGGAGGGCCCGGTGCGGCTGCCCCCGGAGCTCAGGCTCGGCACCTCGAGCTGGGCCTTTCCGGGCTGGGCCGGCATCGTCTATGCGCAGCGTGCCGGCGAGCAGATGCTCGCGCGCGAGGGGCTCGGCGCCTACGCGCGCCACCCGCTGCTGCGCGCAGTCGGCATCGACCAGACGTTCTACGCACCGCTCGACGCAGCTGAATTTGCTCGCTACGCGCGCATGGTGCCGCCGGACTTTCGCTTCGTGGTCAAGGCGCACGCCGCGCTGACGACCCCGATCGACCGCCAGGCGCGCAACGTCGCCGTGACGCCGGACGTCGACCGTTTCCTGGACCTCGACTACGCGATCGAACGGATCGTGCTGCCGGTGGCCGAGGGTCTCGGCGAGCGGCTCGGTGCGCTGCTGTTCCAGTTCCCGCCCCTCGGCCTGCCGTACGCGCGCGACCCGCAGCTGTTCATCAACGCGCTCGGCGCGTTCCTCGACCAGCTGCCGCGCGGGCCGCAGTACGCAGTCGAGCTGCGCAACCGCGAGATGCTGTGCGGCCCCTATGCCGACGTGCTGGCGCGCAACGGCGTCACCCACTGCTTCAACGTGCACCCGCGCATGCCGGGCGTGCTCGAGCAGGCGGAGCTGCTCGGCGACAGCGCCTGGCTGTCCGGCGCCGTCGTGCTGCGCTGGATGCTGCACCCGACGCAGGACTACGAGGCCGCACGTGAGCGTTACTTCCCGTTCGATCGCATCGTCGACCCGGACACCGCCAATCGCGGCGCGGTGGCGACGCTGCTCGAGCGCATCATCGGCCGCGGCAGCGAGGCGATCGTGATCGCGAACAACAAGGCCGAGGGCTGCGCGCCGCTGACGCTGTTCGGGCTCGCGCGCGAGCTCGACCGCCGGCAGAGGACGCCGGCACCCGCGGCATGAGCGCAGCCAGCGACATCAGCCACGCCGCTGCGCTGCTGCGCGCCGGCGAGCCGGTCGCCTTTCCGACCGAGACCGTCTACGGACTCGGCGCCGACGCCCGCAATGTCGCCGCGATCGGCCGCGTCTACGCGCTCAAGCGCCGGCCCTCGGGTCACCCCCTGATCGTGCACCTCGCGAGCGCCGCGGCGCTGCCCGAGTGGGCGGCGGTCGTGCCGGAGGCGGCGCGGCGGCTGGCGGCGCGCTTCTGGCCGGGCCCGCTGACGCTGATCCTGCCGCGCGCCGACGGGGTCGCGGACGCCCTGACCGGCGGCGAGCCCGCCATAGGGCTGCGGGTGCCCTCGCATCCGGTCGCGCAGCGCCTGCTCGAGGAGTTCGGCGCGGGCATCGCGGCGCCGTCGGCCAACCGCTACGGCCGCGTCAGTCCGACGAGTGCGGCGCACGTCCGGGACGAGTTCGGGGCCGAGACGCCGTTCGTGCTCGACGGCGGCGACTGCGAGGTCGGGCTCGAGTCGACGATCGTGAGCCTGGTCGGCGAGCCGCTGCTGGTGCGCCCGGGCGGCATCGGGCTGGCGGCGCTCGCAGCGGTCATCGGTCCGCTGCGCCGCGCGGCGGCCGGCGAGGGGCCGCGGGCACCGGGCACCACGCGCGCGCACTACGCACCCTCGACGCGGCTGGTGACGGTGCGGGCGGCGGCGCTCCCGGACGCCGCACGGGCGGACGTCGCCGTGCTCGCGCAGCGGCCGCGGCCCGCCGGCTTCGACGGCGTCCTGTGGCTCGACGCGGGCGCGGAACCGGTGCGCTTCGCGCACGACCTGTACGCGCACCTGCGGCGCCTCGATGACGCCGGCGCCGCCACGATCGTCGTCGAGGCCGTGCCCGACGGTCCCGCCTGGGATGCGATCCGCGATCGCCTGGCACGCGCTGCCGCCGCTTGCGGCGCCGAGGATTCGGCCTAGAATCCGCGCCCCGCACAGGAGCTCAGAGTGTCCAAGTCCGCCTCGCCGTTCCGCAGCCGCGAGCTCCACCCGGAGCGGCTGATCGCACCGTACGCACGCCCCGAGCTCGAGGCGCTGGTGGCGCGCTACGGATCGCCGCTGCTGCTCATCGACTGCGACGTGGTCCGCGCCCAGTACCAGCGCCTGGCCGCGGCGCTGCCGGGCGTCGGCCTGCACTACGCGCTCAAGCCGCTGCCGGAGTTGGCGGTGGTCGCGACGCTCAAGGAGATCGGCGCCTGCTTCGACGTCGCGAGCGGCGGCGAGGCGGAGCTGGTGCGTTCGCAGGGCGTCGCTCCGGAGCGCTGCATCCACACGCACCCGATCAAACGCGACGGCGACATCCGCGACGCGCTGCGCTTCGGCATCCGCACTTTCGTCGCCGACAACGTCGACGAGCTCGGCAAGTTCGTCCGCCACCGGCGCCGCGTCGAGGTGCTGCTGCGGGTCGCGTTCCGCGCCGCCGATGCCGTCTGCGACCTGTCGCGGAAGTTCGGCTGCGACCCGGCGGCGGTGCCGGAGCTGCTGTCGGTCGCCCGCCGCCTCGGCGTGCGGGTCACGGGACTGTCGTTCCACGTCGGCTCGCAGACGCCGACGCCGACGATGCACGTGCGCGCGATCGAGGCCTGCGCCGCGCTCATGCGCGCCGCCCACGCGGGCGGCCACGAGCCGCTCTCGGTGCTCGACATCGGCGGTGGCTTCCCGATCGACTACCAGCAACCGGTGATGCCGATCGAGCAGTTCTGCGCGCCGATCCGCGCGGCGCTCGCGGCGCTGCCCGTCGGCCTGCGGCTGCTGGCCGAGCCCGGGCGCTACATCGCGGGGCCGGCCGGCACCGTGGTCGCGACCGTGACCGGGCGGGCGTGGCGCGACGGCCGCTGGTGGTTCTATCTCGACGACGGCGTGTACGGCTCGTTCAGCGGCCAGATCTACGATCACGCGCGTTACCCGGTGCGCGCGCTCCGCGACGACGGCGAGCGCGTCGTGGCCGTGCTCGCCGGTCCGACCTGCGACAGCATCGACGTCGTCGACGACGCGATCGAGCTGCCACTGCTCGAAGCCGGCGACCTGGTCGTCGGCAGCCAGATGGGCGCCTACACGTCGGCGAGCGCCGGCGACTTCAACTTCATCCGGCGCGCGCGCGTGCTGGCGGTCAACCAGCACGGCGCCGGCGCAGCTTGAATTCTGCGGGGCGCTCCGCAAGACTCGCGGCGATGGGCGGGGCCATTGCCGCGGGATCCGGTGGCGCGACGCGCCTGACGCGGCGCGCGGCGCTCGGCGCGCTTGCCTGGGGCACAGCCGGCGCGATTGCGGCCGGGCCGCGCGCCGCGCGCGCGACCGACGGCGGCAGTCGCCGGCTGACGCTGCACAACACGCATACGCAGGAGTCGCTGTCGGTCGAGTACTGGCGCGCGGGCCGCTACGACGACGCCGCGCTCGCGGCCGTCGACCGCGTGCTCCGCGATCACCGCGACGGCAGCGTGCATCCGATCGACCGTACGCTGCTCGATCTGCTGTGGCGCGCGGCCGCCTACACCGGGCTTGAGCCCGAGTTCTCGGTCATCTCGGGCTACCGCTCGCCGGCCAGCAACGCGGCGCTGCATGCGCGCTCCGCCGGCGTGTCGGCGCACAGCCTGCACGTGCTGGGCCAGGCGATCGACGTGCGTCTCGCCGGCTGCGACCTGGCGCGACTGCGCGATGCCGGCCTCGCGCTCGCCGCCGGCGGCGTCGGCTACTACCCGGGGCCGCAGTTCGTGCACCTCGACACCGGGCGCGTCCGCAGCTGGAGCGGCTGACGATGCGGCGCGGCGCGCTTGCCCGTCTGCCGCTGGCGCTCGCACTCGCCACGCTCGGCGGCTGCGGCCCGCGCGGTGCCGCACCGCCAGGGGCGCCGCCGCCGCCCGGCGCGCGCCTCTATGTCACCACCTGCAGCGCCTGCCACCAGCTGCACGGCGAGGGCGTGGGTGGCGTGCAGCCGCCGCTCGCGGGCACGCCGGTCGCGGTCGGCGACCCGGACGAGCTCCTGCGCTGGGTCATGTTCGGAATCCGGCCGGCGGCGCTGCCGAAGGGACCCTACGCCGGCGTCATGCCGCAGTTCAGCTACCTGAGCGACGAGCAGCTGGCGACGCTCCTGACCTGGGTGCGGGCGAGCTTCGGCAACCACGCGAGCGCCATCACGCCGGCGATGGTGGCCACGGTGCGTGCCGCGCACGCCGCCGGGTGAGCGACCGCGTGCGCGTCGAGGTCCTCGATTTCGTCGCCGGCGCGCGTGCGGCCACCGGCAGCGCCGTCGTCATCGACGTGTTCCGTGCGTTCTCGACCGCCTGCTACGCGGCGGCTGGCGGTGCGCGCGTGGTGCCGACGGCCGAGATCGACGACGCGCGCGCGCTGGCCGCCCGCCACCCCGACTGGCTGCTGGCGGGCGAGCGCCACGGCCGCGACCTGCCGGGCTTCGACTTCGGCAATTCGCCGACCCGCATCGCGGCCGCGGCGCTCACTGGCCGGACGCTCGTGCACAACACGCACGCCGGCACGCAGGGGCTGGTGCAGGCCCACGCCGCCGATGAGGTGCTGACCGGCAGCCTGGTCAACGCAGCCGCGGTCGTCCGCTACCTGCGTGCGCGCGCGCCCGCGGTCGTGTCGCTGGTGCGCATGGGTCACATGGCTGAGGAGCGCGCCGACGAGGACGACCTGTGCGCCGAGCTGCTCGCGGCGCGGCTCGCGGGCCGCGACTACGACCTGAGCGGCATCGTCCCGCGCCTGCGCGGAGTGCCGGCCGCCGCCAAGTTCTTCGATCCGGCCGCGAGCTGGGCGCCCGAGCAGGACTTCGCACTGTGCACGGCGCTCGACCGCTTCGACTTCGTGCTCAGGCTCGGCGCGCCCGATGCGGACGGCGTGCGCGCGCTCGAGCGCGTCGACGCTTGACACCGGACCGCCTGCGGAGCCGCACCTGAGCACGCCCCCGCCCACCGTCATCCATCAGCGCGTCGCGGCGCTGCAGGCGGGCGCCGACCCGACCGTCGTTCTGCGCCTCGCGAGCGGCTGGGCGGTGCTCGGCGACCCGCAGGTCATTGCCGGCTACTGCCTGCTGCTGCCGGACCCGGTGGTGCCGCACCTGAACGCGCTCGCGAGCGCCGCGCGCGCGGCCTTCCTCGAGGACATGGCCGCGCTCGGCGACGCGCTGCTAGAGCTGACGGGCGCTGTGCGCATCAACTACGCCGTGTTCGGCAATGTCGAGCCGGCGCTGCACGCGCATCTGTTCCCGCGCCGCGCCGACGAGCCGCCCGCGGTCGTGCACGCGCAGCCATGGGCGTGGGACTGGCGCGCGGCGCCGCGCTTCGATCCCGCCCGGCACGGTGCCTTCCAGCAGGCCCTCGGCCGCGCGCTCGCGGCGCGGCGCTAGGCCACGGTTCCGTCCCGCAGCCGCTGCACGAGGCGGCCGAAGGCCTCGATCGGCCGCTCGCAGTGCGTCCCGACGCAGACGTAGGCGACGCCGCCCGGCAGCTCCTCCTTGGCGGCCAGGGCCGGCGGCAGGTCTGCCGCCGTGCCGGGAATAGCGAGCACCAGCCGCCGCGGCGCATAGAGGCGCGCGAGCTCGGCGGCCCAGCGGTCGATGACCGCGGCCGGACCTCGCAGGATCACGGTCTCGGTGGGTGCGAGGCGCTCCTCGAGCGCGTCGAGCAGCGCGCCGTGCGCCGGCGGGTGAAGCTCGATCGCGCTCCACGCCGCCTGCAGCGTGCGCTCCGCGGCCTCGAGGTAGCGCGGCTCTCCGAGCAGGTAACCGAGGCGCCCGAACAGCCGCGCGGCGACGCCGTTGCCCGCCGGCAGCGCCTCGTCGGCGAAGGACTTCGAGCGGTGCAGCAGCGGCTCGGCGTCGTCGGCGGTGAACCAGAAGCCGCCCACCGCGCGGTCCTCGAAGTGCAGCAGCGCCGCCTCGGCGAGCGCGACCGCGAATTGCAGGTCGCTGCTCCGCCAGCGCACCTGCAGCAGCTCTAGCAGCGCGTCGGCGAGGAACACGTAGTCGTCGAGGTAGCCCGCCAGGCGCGAGCGGCCGTCCTTGTGGGTAGCGCACAGCCGCCCGTCCTGCCACAGCTCGCGACGCAGGTAGTCGACCGCGCCGCTGGCCGCCACCTCGAAATCCGCCCGCCCGAGCGAGCGCGCGGCAATCGAGAGGCCGCGGATCATGAGCGCGTTCCACGAGGTCAGCACCTTGTCGTCCCGCAGCGGCGCCACGCGCAAGGCCCTTGCACGGCCGAGCCGGGCGAGGCCGCTCGCGATCGTCGCCTGCGCGAGCGGCGCCTCGACGCCGGCGTCGGCCGCGACCTGCTGCAGGTCGGCGCAGGCGTGCAGGTGCCAGTGCCGGCCCTCGAAGTTGGGCTCGCGGTCGAGGCCGAAGCGCCGCGCGACGAGTGCGTACTCCTCCGCCGGCAGCAGCCGCCTGACCTCGGCACGCTCCCAGACGTAGAACTTCCCTTCCGCGCCCTCGGAGTCTGCGTCGACGCTCGAGCAGAACCCGCCGCCCGGTGCCCGCATCTCGCGGACCACCCACTCGGCCGTGCCGACGGCGGCCTGCCGGTACAGCGGGTCGCCGGTCGCGACCGCCGCCTGCGCGTAGAGGGCCAGCAGCGGGCCGTTGTCGTACAGCATCTTCTCGAAGTGCGGGATCATCCACTGGCTGTCGACCGAGTAGCGCGCGAAGCCGCCGCCGACGTGATCGTAGAGGCCGCCCTCGGCCATCCGCGTCAGCGTCAGGCTCGCCATGTAGAGCGCCTTGAGGTCCGGGGCCGCCTGTCGCTGGCTCGCGGCCCAGTGGCGCAGCAGGCGCTCGACGCAACCCGGCTGCGGAAACTTCGGCGCGCCGCCGAAGCCGCCGGCCACGGCGTCGAAGTCCGCCTCGAGCCGCGCCCGCGCCTCGGTGAGCGGCCCGGGACCGAGCGTCGCGCCAGCCGCCGGCGCCGCCGGCGTGAGCGCCGCGAACGCGGCCTGCAGCCGGCCGTTCTGCGCGCGGATGTCCGCCCGCGCGCTGCGGAAGTACGCCTCGACCCGCACCAACACCTCGCTGAACGCCGGGCTGCCGTAGCGCGGCTCGCGCGGGAAGTACGTGCCGCCGAAGAACGGCACCTGGTCCTCGGGCGACAGGAACATCGTCAGCGGCCAGCCGCCGCCGGCCTGCGTCAGCAGCTGGTGGGCGATCTGGTAGATCCGGTCGATGTCCGGCCGCTCCTCGCGGTCGACCTTGATGTTGACGAACAAGCGGTTCATCAGCGCCGCGGTGGCCGCGTCCTCGAACGACTCGTGCGCCATCACGTGGCACCAGTGGCACGCCGAATAGCCGATCGACAGCAGGATCGGCCGGTCCTCGCGCTGCGCCAGCTCGAGCGCAGCCGGCGACCACGGCTGCCAGGCGACCGGGTTGGCGGCGTGCTGCAGCAGGTAGGGGCTGGTCTCGAGGCCGAGGCGGTTCGGCGGAGCGCCGGGAACGGGCTGCATCGGGGAAAGTACCGGGGCCGGACGGAGGCGTCGGCTAGAATGCCGCCGCCCCGCGACTATACGCGAGCGCTTGCCGAGAGGCCGCGCGACGCCCGCCGAGTACCGCATGAGCCAAGAGCCATCGTCCGAGTCCGATGCGGCGACGACCGCGGGCGACGCACCCGCCCTGCCGGTGCTGCGCCTGAAGCACCACGAGGAGCGGCGCATCGCGGCCGGCCACCTGTGGATATTCTCGAACGAGGTCGACACCACCGCCACGCCGCTCTCGGGCTTCGCGCCGGGCGCGCTGGTCGCCGTGCGCTCTTACCGTGACCGCTTCCTGGGCTACGCCTACGTCAATCCGCACGCGTTGATCGCGGCGCGCATCCTGACCCGCGACGCGGGCCTGGTACCGGGGCCGTCGCTGATCGTGCACCGGCTGCGGGTGGCGCTCGCGCTGCGCGAGCGGCTGTACGCCGAGCCTTACTACCGTCTCGTGCACGGCGAGTCGGACGCGCTGCCCGGCCTCGTCGTCGACCGCTACGACGACCTGCTGGTGGCGCAGATCGCGACCGCGGGCATGGAGGCGCAGAAAGAGGCGATCGTGGCCGCGCTCGACAAGGTCGTGCGGCCGCGGGTGGTGGTGTTCAAGAACGACTCCGGCGCGCGCGAGCTCGAGAACCTG
Source organism: Pseudomonadota bacterium (assembly GCA_025351005.1). GTDB lineage: Bacteria > Pseudomonadota > Gammaproteobacteria > Steroidobacterales > Steroidobacteraceae > CAIKZZ01. The sequence continues at coordinate 16,238 of JANXWS010000014.1, forward strand.
CCGAAGTACATCGAGGCCGTGCGGGGCGAGCTGCCGGCGACGGTGACGGTGCGGGAGGACGGCCTGGCCTTCACGGCGCCGCTCGCCGACGGCCAGAAGACCGGCTGGTTCTACGACCAGTCCGCCAACCGGCGCCAGTTCCTGCCACTGGTGCGCGGCCTCGGCCGCGTGCTCGACGTGTTCAGCTACGCGGGCGGCTGGGCGGTGCCGGCCGCGCGCGGCGGCGCCGCGGTGACCTGCATCGACTCCTCCGCGGCCGCGCTCGAAGCGGCGCGCGCCAACGCCGCGGCGAATGGCACGACGGTGACGACGCTGCGCAGCGACGCCTTCGATGCACTCGAGGCGATGCACGCGGCGCGGGAGAGGTTCGACGCCGTGATCGTCGATCCGCCCGCCTTCATCAAGCGCCGCAAGGACCAGGGCAAGGGCGAGGCGGCGTACAAGCGGCTGAACCAGCTTGCGCTGCAGCTGCTGCCGCGCGACGGGCTGTTGATCTCGTGCTCCTGTTCGTACCATCTCGAACCGGCTGCGCTGCTCGACGCGATCCAGAAGGGCGCCCGCCACCTCGGCCGGTTCGTGCAGGTGCTCGCGAGCGGCGGCCAGGGACCGGACCACCCGGTGCACCCGGCGATCCCCGAGACCCGCTACCTGAAGGCATTCCTGTGCCGGGCGACGCACGAGTGAGGAGCGTTGATGGACGCTGACCTCGCCTGGCGCTACATCGGTCGGGCGTTGCTGATGCTGCCGGCCGGGCCGCTGCTGCTCGCCGCGCTCGGGCTCTGGTGGCGGCGCCGGCGGCCGCGGCTCGGGCTCGCGCTCGGCGCCACCGGGCTCGGCCTGCTGCTCGCGCTGTCGCTGCCGGTGGTCGCGGACCGGCTGCAGGCGGCGGTCGAGCGCTTCCCGCCACTCGACCCGGCCGAGCCCGTCGCCGCCGACGTCATCGTCGTGCTCGGCGGCGGCATGCACCGCAGTGCCGCCGGTCCCGGGCACCTCGAGCTCAGCCGGGTCGCGCTCGAGCGGCTCGCCGGTGCCGCGGCGCTCGCGCGCCGCACGGGCCTGCCGCTGCTCCTGTCCGGCGCCGGCGTCGGCGACGGGCCGTCCGAGGCGGAGGTGATGCAAGCAACGCTGACCGCCGACTTCGGCCTCGAGGCGCGCTACCTCGAGACGCGCTCGCGCACGACGCGCGAGAACGCCCGCGCGAGCGCGGCGCTCCTGGCCCCGCTCGGCCTGCGCCGCGTCGCGCTCGTGACCTCGGCCACCCACATGGCGCGCGCGGTCGCGGAGTTCGAGGCGGCCGGTCTCGCCGTGCGGCCGGCGCCCGTCGGCACGAGCGGCGGCGCGGGCCAGGGCCTCGTCGCCTGGCTGCCGGGGGCGAGCGCGCTCGAACGCAGCCAGGAGGCCCTGCACGAGGTCGCGGGCGGGGTGTTCGCGCGTCTCGGCCGGCACCGCTGACGTGGGGAACGGCGGGGGAATTCGCTACACTGCGCGCCGATGTTGAGCTTCCCGAATTTCGATCCCGTGGCGCTCGCGCTCGGTCCCCTCAAGCTGCGCTGGTACGGGATCATGTACGTGGTCGGCTTCCTCGGCGCCTGGTGGCTCGGGCGGCGCCGCGCACGCTGGCCGGGCTCGACCTGGACCGCGGTCGACGTCGACGACCTGGTGTTCTTCTCGGTGTTCGGCGTGATCCTCGGCGGCCGCATCGGCTGGCTGCTGTTCTACGGCCACGACGCCCTCGCGAACGACCCGTGGTACTGGTACAAGATCTGGAAGGGCGGCATGAGCTTCCACGGCGGCCTGCTCGGCGTGATGACCGCGCTCGCCGTCCTTGCCTGGCGCCGCCACCGCAACCTGGGCGACGTCTGGGACTTCACGGCGCCGCTGCCGGGCATCGGCATCGGAGCGGTGCGCTTCGGCAACTTCATCAACGGCGAACTGTGGGGCAAGCCGACCGACGTGCCCTGGGGCTTCGCGGTCCACGGCGCCGACGGCTCGCTGCAGGTGCTGCATCCGTCGCAGCTGTACGAGGCGGCGCTCGAGGGCGCGGCGCTGTTCCTGATCGTTTGGTGGTTCACGCTGCGGCCGCGACCGCGCTGGGCGGCCGCGGGTCTGTTCGGCACGGGCTATGCGAGCTTCCGGATCCTGGTCGAGTTCGTGCGCGTGCCGGACGCTGACATCGGCTACCTTGCGGGGGGCTGGCTGACGATGGGCATGCTGCTGTCGCTGCCGGTGCTCGTCGCCGGGCTCGCGATGCTGGCGTACGCCTACGTGCGCAGGCCTGCGTCCGGCAACTTCGCGCCGGCCCGCTGAGGAGCGCGACCTCGCGATGCAGCAATACCTCGACCTGCTGCGGCACGTGCGCCGGCACGGCGCCGCCAAGGCGGACCGCACCGGCACCGGTACGCTCGCCGTATTCGGGGCGCAGCTGCGCTTCGACCTGAACGCCGGCTTCCCGCTGGTCACCACCAAGAAGCTGCACCTGAAGAGCATCGCCTACGAGCTCCTGTGGCTGCTGCGCGGAGAGACCAACGTCCGCTACCTGCGCGAGCACGGCGTCACGATCTGGGACGAGTGGGCCGACGAGCACGGCGAGCTCGGCCCGGTGTACGGCAAGCAGTGGCGCGACTGGGTCGCGGCCGATGGCCGCCACATCGACCAGATCGCGGTCGCGCTCGACCTGATCCGCCGCAAGCCGGAGTCGCGGCGCATCGTCGTCAGCAGCTGGAACGTCGGCGAGCTCGGGCGCATGGCGCTCTTGCCCTGCCACGCGCTCTTCCAGTTCTTCGTCGGCGACGGCCGCCTCAGCTGCCTGGTCTATCAGCGCAGCGCCGACCTCTTCCTCGGAGTACCTTTCAACATCGCGAGCTACGCGCTGCTGACGCACATGGTCGCGCAGCAGTGCGAGCTCGCGGTCGGCGACCTGGTCTGGACGGGCGGCGACTGCCATGTCTACGCGAACCACGTCGAGCAGGTCGACCTGCAGCTCGCGCGCGCGCCGCTGCCGCTGCCGCGGCTCGAGCTCAAGCGCCGGCCGCCGACGCTGTTCGACTACGAGTACGAGGACTTCGCGATCGAGGACTACCGCACGCACCCTGCGATCCGGGCGCCGGTGGCCGTCTGAGGCGCAGGCCGCGATTGTCGGCCGCGCGGCTGCCGAGGTCCCGGTGAAGGTTGCCGCGGGCTCGCCGCCGCTGCGCGTCCGTCGTTCCCGGATCCACGGGACGGGCGTCTTCGCCGCGGCGCCGATCGGCAAGCGCGCCCGCATCATCGAGTACGCCGGCGAGCGCGTCTCGCACGCCGAGGCGGAGCGGCGCAACCGCGGCCGCGAACCGCGCGACAACCACACGTTCCTGTTCACGGTCGACGCGCGCACCGTCATCGACGCCACGGTCGGCGGCAACGCGTCACGCTTCATCAACCACGGCTGCGCCCCGAACTGCGAGACCGTGATCGACGACAAGCGCATCTACATCGAGGCGCTGCGCGACATCGGCCGCGGCGAGGAGCTCTGCTACGACTACCGCATCGGACGGGATGCCGACGACCCGCCGGACATCGACACGGTCTACGGCTGTCGCTGCGGCGCCGAGCGCTGCCGCGGCACGATGCTGGTGCCGCCGCAGCGGACGCGGCGGCGCGCGGCGGCCGC
>JANXWS010000020.1 GCA_025351005.1 Pseudomonadota bacterium
GCCGGCCCCGTGTGAGCTAGCGGACTTGACCGCGAACGATCAGGGTTTCTCGTCGATCTTCGCGGTCTTGCGGAGCGTGTCGATGTACTCGCGAACGATACGCTGCTGGACGAAGGCCGAGAGTCGCTCCTTGACAGTGTCGTACGGCGGCGGCGGCAACGGCCGGGTGTCGTCCAGCCGGATCACGTGCCACCCGAACTGCGTCTGCACCGGTGCCTTGGTGTACTCGCCCTTCTTCAGCCCGGCGACCGCGTCCGAAAACGGTTTGACCATCTTGTCGGGCGTGAACCACGACAGGTCGCCACCCTGTTTCTTCGACCCTTCGTCGGTCGACAGCTTCTTGGCCAGGTCCTCGAATTTCGCACCCTTGCCGAGCTGGGCGATGGCGGTCTTCGCCTGCTGCTCGTCCTTCACGAGGATGTGGCTCGCCTTGAACTCCTGCTTCGGCATGGCGGCGATTTGGCGGTCGTATTCCGCCTTCAGGTCCTGCTCCGTAGGCGTCTTGCCCTTCGCATAGTTCTGGAACAGCGCATTGGCGAGCACGCTGAGACGGTCGAGCTCGAGCCGCGCGGCAACCTCCGGTTCGGAGCCGACGTTCTGCTTCTCGCCTTCCTGGCCCCCCACATACAGGGTCTCGAGGCTCTCGAGCAGCTGCTTCCTCTGCTCGGCCGTAAGCTCGTCCACTTTCTTGTTCGTCTGGCTCTGGGCCCACACGGCGAAGGCGTCGGCCGGGATCGGCTTGCCGTTGACGGTCGCCACCGGCGGCTTACCGACCGGCTGGTCGCCGGCCTTCTTGGCCTGGTTGCAGGCCACGAGCCCGAGCGCCGCAGTGACGAGGAGCGCCGGGGTCCAGATGCGGATGGTCATTGTCAACCTCATGTGTCGATGAAATTAGGCGGCGATGCGCGCTCACCGGGTGCGTCTGCGTGAATGGCGAGCGCGTGGATCTCGGCCGGGATCAGGGATCGAAGTGCCTCGTAGACGAGCCTATGGCGGGCGAGGACCGGCAGGCCCCGAAACCGCTCTGACAGGATCCGCACCTGGAAGTGCCCGCCGCCGCCGGCGGCGCCGGCGTGGCCGGCGTGCATGTGGCTGTCGTCGACCACCTCGATGTGCAGCGGTTCGAGGGCCCGGGACAGCAGTTCCTCGATGCGTTGCGCGCGCGCGTTCATGGCAGCACCTTGATGTAAGGGTGTACTTCGACCGAACTGAAGACGCGTTCGGCCACGTAAGGATCCGCGTCCGCCCAGGCCGCGGCTGCGACAAGCGAATCGAACTCGGCGACGACCAGGCTGCCCGCGAACCCCGCCGGTCCGGGATCTGGCGCATCGATGGCGGGCAGCGGACCGGCGAGCACCAGGCGGCCCGCGGTCACGAGCTCATGCAGGCGCGCGAGGTGCGCCGCGCGAGCCGCCCGGCGCCGCGGCAACGCACCCGGCGCCTCCCGTCCGATGATCGCATACAGCATCAGGGATCCCGCGAGGGCTGCTCGGCATGGCGCGCGAGCCAGAACGCCTGCGCCAGCGCGAACAGGAACACGATCCCGATCGTGGCGAGCTTCCAGCGCACCCAGGCGTCGCGTCCGTAGCGGTAGACGAACACCAGGTTGACCGCCGCGAGCACCAGGAAAAAGAGCGCCCAGCTGAGGTTCGTGATGCGCCAGGTGCGGGCGTCGGTGCGCAGCTGCGACTCGAGCAGCCTCTCGATCAGCGGCTTGCCGCCGGTGAACTGGCTGACGAGCAGCACGATCGCGAGCACCAGGTAGAGCACGGTCGGCTTCCACATGATGAGCAGCTCGTTGTGCAGCCACAGCGTCGCGCCGCCGAGCACCAGCACGAGTCCGGCCGATGCGAGCGCCATGCGGCTGACCGTGCGTTTGCGGAGCCATTGCACGGTCACCTGCGCGACAGTGGCCGCAATCAGCACCGCGGTGGCGACGTAAATGCCGGCAACGTTGTAGGCGATGACGAATGCGAGGACGGGGAGAAAATCGTAGAGGGCCGACATGACCGCCCGGAGCGGCAACAAAGGGCCCGGTATCATAGCCGAAACCTCAGGCCAGCCGTATCCGCGTCCCATGAGCCAGCTGCTCGAACTGCACCCGCACAACCCGCAGGTCCGCCTGATCCGGCGCGCCGTCGATGCGATCCGTTCCGGCGGCGTCATCGTCTACCCGACGGATTCCTGCTACGCGCTCGGCTGCGCGCTCGGCGAGAAGGACGCGATGGAGCGCATCGCCGCCATCCGCGAGACCGACAAGAACCACCATTTCACGCTCGTGTGCCGCGACCTGTCGGAGATCGCCCGCTACGCGCGGGTCGAGAACTGGCAGTACCGGCTGCTGAAGGCTGCGACCCCCGGTCCGTACACGTTCCTGCTCGAGGCCACCCGCGAGGTGCCGCGGCGGCTGATGCATCCGAAGCGGCGCACGATCGGGATCCGCATCCCGGATCACCCGGTGCCGCTGCTGCTGCTCGAGGAGCTGGGCGAGCCGCTGATGAGCTCGACCTTGCTGCTGCCGGGCGACAGCTATCCGCTGAGCGACGCGACCGAGATTTACGCGCGCCTCAAGCTCCGGGTCGACGTCGTGCTCGACGGCGGCAACTGCGGCCTCGAACCGACCACGGTGGTCGACCTCGCAGGCCCGGCGGCGACGATCGTGCGCGTCGGCAAAGGCGACGTCGCGCGGCTCGGGGCCACGGCCTGACGACCCGCCCGCGTATAATCCGCGTGCCCGCCGGCAGCGACCCGAGGACCGTCGCCGGACGCTCGCCGGAGCGGGGGCCCACGACCCCAGGAACCGCAATAAATTGAATAATATAGAGTCGATACTGATAGCGGTTTCCGTCTGGGCGATTCCGGTCTTGACGGCGCTGACGCTGCACGAGGTCGCGCACGGGCGGGTCGCGATCCTGTTCGGCGACCGCACCGCGCAGGCGCAGGGCCGCCTGTCGCTGAACCCCCTCAAGCACATCGACCCGATCGGCACGGTGCTGCTGCCGATCGGGCTGTTCGCGGCGGGCTCGCCGTTCCTGTTCGGCTGGGCGAAGCCGGTGCCGATCGACGCGCGCAACTTCCGGCACCCGCGCGCCGACATGGCTTGGGTCGCGCTCGCGGGACCGGCGTCGAACCTCGTGATGGCCTGCCTCTGGACGCTGATCGGACGGTCCGGGCTCAGCGGCCTGTTTGGCACGGGTGTCGCCGCCGCGTGGCTCATCAACAATGCCAAGCGCGGCCTGATCATCAACGTGGTGCTCGCGGTCTTCAACATGCTGCCGGTGCCGCCGCTCGACGGCGGCCGCGTTCTGGTCGGGATCTTGCCGCCGACGCCGGCGCACTGGCTCGCGCGGCTCGAGCCATTCGGCTTCTGGATCGTGATCGCGCTCGTGTACCTTGAGTCCACCCACGTGATTTCAGTGCTGAGCCCGATCGTTGCCTCCCTCAGCAACCTCATCGCCCGCCTCGCCAGCTGAACCGGCCGGAGTCTCGCGCAGTTGGTCAATTCCGCTCCGAACGCCCGCGTCCTGTCCGGCATGCGCCCGACCGGCGCGCTGCACCTTGGCAACTACCACGGCGCCCTCAAGAACTGGGTCGCGCTGCAGTACCAGTACGAGTGTTTCTTCTTCGTCGCCGACTGGCACGCGCTGACGACCGGCTACGACGACACCAGGGACCTCGAGGAAAACACCTGGCAGATGGTCATCGACTGGCTGGGCGCCGGCCTCAACCCGTCGGCGTGCACGATGTTCATCCAGTCGAAGGTGCCGGAGCACGCGGAGCTGCACCTGCTGCTGTCGATGATCACCCCGCTCGGCTGGCTCGAGCGGGTGCCGACGTTCAAGGACCAGCAGGAACAGCTGAAGGACAAGGACCTCGCGACCTACGGCTTCCTCGGCTACCCGCTGCTGCAGAGCGCCGACATCCTGCTCTATCGCGGCAACTTCGTGCCGGTCGGGGACGACCAGGTCGCGCACGTCGAGGTGACGCGCGAGGTGGCGCGCCGCTTCAACCACGTCTACGGCCGCGAGAGCGACTTCGCCGACAAGGCCGAGAAGGCGATCAAGCGCCTGGGCCAGAAGAACGCGGCCACCTACCGCGAGCTGCGCCGTTCGTACCAGGAAGCCGGCGACGAGGTCGCGCTCGAGCAGGCGAATGCCCTGCTGTCCGGTAATGCGCGCCTGACGGTCGCCGATCGCGAGCGGCTGCAGGGCTACCTCGAGGGCACCGGCCGCATGATCCTGCCCGAGCCCGACGCGCTCCTGACCGCGACGCCGAAAGTACCGGGCCTCGACGGCCGCAAGATGTCGAAGTCCTACGGCAACACCATCGGGCTGCGCGAGGACCCGGCGGACGTGGCAAGGAAGCTGAAGGCGATGCAGACGGACCCGGCGCGCGTGCGCCGCACCGACCCGGGCGACCCGGCCAAGTGCCCGGTCTTCGACCTGCACCGGATCTATTCGCCGCCGGCAACCCAGCAGTGGGCCGCCGAGGGTTGTCGCAGCGCCGGCATCGGCTGCCTCGAGTGCAAGAAGCCGCTGATCGATGCGGTGGTGCAGGAGATCGAGGCGGTGCGCGCGCGCGCGCGCGAGTACGAGGACAACCGCGACGCCGTGCGCGACATCGTCGGCGCCGGCTGCGAGAAGGCGCGCGAAGCGGCGCGCGAGACGATGCACGAAGTGCGCGCCGCGATGGGGCTCGAGTACCGGTGAACGAGTCGCTGCCACTGCCGCTGCCCGAGGTCGCGTCGCACGAGCAGCAGGAGATGCCGTTCGCGATCGTCGACGGCGAGCCCCTGACCGAGCCGCCGCGCGACCTCTACATCCCGCCGCAGGCGCTCAAGGTGTTCCTCGAGGCATTCCAGGGCCCGCTCGACCTGCTCCTCTACCTGATCAGGCGCCAGAATCTCGACATCCTCGACATTCCGATCGCGGAGATCACGCGCCAGTACCTCGAGTACATCGACCTGATGCGCGAGCTCGAGTTCGAGCTCGCCGGCGAGTACCTGCTGATGGCGGCGATGCTGGCGGAGATCAAGTCGCGGATGCTGCTGCCGCGGCCGGGCGAGGGCGGCAACGACGAGGACGACCCGCGCGCCGAGCTCGTGCGCCGGCTGCAGGAGTACGAGCGCTACAGGCGTGCTGCCGAGGACATCGACCGGCTGCCGCGGCTCGAACGCGACACGCACCTCGCCCAGGCGGAGCTCGTCGAGCGCAAGATCGTGACGCTGCTGCCGGACGTGACCCTGAGGGAGATGCTGGTCGCGTTCAAGGACGTAATCCAGCGCGCGGCGATGTTCGCGAGCCACCAGGTCAGCCGCGAGCGGCTGTCGGTGCGCCAGCGCATGAGCGAGATCGTCCTGATGCTGCAGGGCCGCGACTTCGTGGGCTTCGCCGCGCTGTTCCGGGTCGAGGAGGGTCGCATGGGCGTGACGGTGACCTTCATCGCGCTCCTCGAGCTGGTCCGCGAGGGGCTCGTCGAAATGGTGCAGGCGGACACTTTCGCGCCGCTGCACGTGCGTGCCGCAGTGCCGCACCCGGACATGCCCGCCGCCAACGACGACACGGCCGGAGCCGTGTCCTGAGCCGCGTGCCGGAGCAACGATGACCGTATCCCAGATCCGCAACGTGGTCGAAGCGGCACTGCTGGCGGCCGGCCGGCCGCTGCCACCGGCCGAGATCCGCGAGCTGTTCGACGAGTTCGAGCGGCCGGAGCTGGCCGCGATCGAGGCGGCGCTCGCCGCGCTCGCCGCCGACTACCACGGCCGCGGCATCGAGCTGTGCGAGGTCGCGAGCGGCTTTCGCGTCCAGGTCCGCGATGCGGTCGCGCTGCCGGTGTCACGGCTGTGGCAGGAGCGTCCCGCCAAGTACTCGCGCGCGCTGCTCGAGACGCTGGCGCTGATCGCCTATCGCCAGCCGATCACGCGTGGCGAGATCGAGGACATCCGCGGCGTCGCGGTCAATCCGAACATCATGCGCACCATGCTCGAGCGCAGCTGGATACGGGTCATCGGCCACCGCGACGTGCCCGGCCGGCCGGAGCTGCTCGCCACGACGCGCGAGTTCCTCGACTATTTCGGGCTGCAGAGCCTCGACGACCTGCCGACGCTGGCGCAGCTGCGCGACCTCGACACGCTCGGCGTGCAGCTCGAGTTCGCGCAGGGCCCGGCCGCGCCCGATGGCGCCGACGAACAGGAGGCCGGCGGCGCCGCGGCTCCCTCCGCGGCCGGCGAGAGCGGCTGAGACGTGGCCGAGCGGCTGCAGAAGGTGCTGGCCGGGGCCGGCCTCGCCTCGCGCCGCGAGGCCGAGGCGTGGATACGCGCCGGCCGCGTCACCGTCAACGGCAAGCCCGCGACGCTCGGCCAGCGCGTCGAGGCGCACGACTCGATCGCGATCGACGGCCGCAAGCTCCGGCTCGAGCGCGCCGCGCCCGAGGATCTGGTGCTGATCTACCACCGGCCGCCCGGCGAGCCGCTGCACACGGCGGGCGTCGCCGCCGACGAGCTCTCGGCGACCACCTACGAGCGGCTGCCGAAGGTGCGCGGCCGGCGCTGGCTGCCGCTCTCGCCGCTCGCGCCCACCGACGGCGGCCTCGAGGTATTCACGACCGACGGCGCGCTCCGCGCCGCGGCGAGCCGGGCCGCGCAGCAGCTGACCTCGGCGTACGCGGTGCGCGTCAACGGCGAGCCGACGCCCGAGCTGGTCGAGGGCTTGAAGGGGCAGGCGGCGCAGGCCGGGCGCTCCTTCGAGATCGTCGCGGTGGCGACGCTCGGCGGCGAAGGCCGCAACCGCTGGTTCGAGTTCGAGCTGCGACGCGGCCACGGCCGCGACCTGCGCACGCTGCTGATGAATGCCGGCCTCGAGGTCAGCCGCATCCTGCGCACGCGCTTCGGGCCAGTGACGATGGACCGCGCGATCTCGCGCGGCCGCCACCGCGAGCTCGAGCCCAAGGAGCGAGATGCGCTCTACGCCGCGCTCGCGCTCAGCCGGCCGGGCGCGCGCGCGCGGCACATCAAGGCTGACAGTCGAAGCGCCGGCCCGTCACGCCCGCGGCGTCGGGCCCCAGCAGGTAGAGGTAGGTCGCCGTGACCTCGGCCGGGCTCTTCAGGCGCGCCGGGTCCTCGGCGGGGTAGGCGAAGGCGCGCATGCCGGTCCGCACCGGCCCCGGGTTCACGACGTTGACGCGCAGCCGCGGGTCGTCCTCGTACTCGTGCGCGAGCACCTGCGCCAGGCCCTCGACTCCGAACTTCGAGACCGCGTAGGCCCCCCAGTAGGCGCGGCCGCGGTTGCCGACGCCGCTGCTCGTGAAGACGAGCGAGGCGTCCGCGCTCTTCGCGAGCAGCGGCAGGCACACCTGCGTCAGCGCGAAGGCGGCCGTCAGGTTGACCTGCAGCACGCGGCACCAGGTCGGCACGTCGTAGTGGGCGATCGGCGCGCGCGTGCCGAGGATCGCGGCGTTGTGCACGAGGCCGTCGAGCCGGCCGAACTCGGCCGCGACCGCCGTCGCGAGCAGGTCGTAATGCGGCGCGAGCGCGTTCTCGAGGTCGATCGGCAGCAGCGCCGGCTGCGGGCCGCCGGCTGCGACGATCTCGTCGTAGACCTGCGCGAGCGGCTGCGGCCTCCGGCCGGCCAGCGCGATCGTGGCGCCGAGGCGCGCCGCAGCGAGCGCGAGCGCCCGGCCGATGCCCTGGCCGGCGCCCGTGATCAGGATCACCCGGCCGTCGAGCAGCCCGGCGCGCGGCTGGTAGCGGTACGGGTCGAATGCGTTGCTCACGGGACTAATCCGGCCGCGCGCGAGCGGCGCTCTGCCAGGCGAGCCGCAGCTCGAGGAGCCGGCCCTGCTCCGGGCGCCCGGGCCGCGCGAGCGCGAGGCGGACATCGAGTGCTGCGGCGAGCGCCATCGTCTCAGCTCCCTCCGCGCGCGGCGGCGAGTCCCAGCAGCGGCAGGAGCTCGCCCGGCGCCGCGACGATTGCGTCCGGCTGCCACGCGGCCGGGTCCTCGCCGACCGCAAGATAGCCGAAGCGGACCGCGACCGTGCGCATGCCGGCGGCGCGGCCGGCGATGATGTCGCGCTCGGCGTCGCCCGCGTACAGGCAGGCGGCCGGCTCGCGGCCGATAAGGGCGGCGGCGTGCAGCAGCGGCAGAGGATGGGGCTTGCGCAGGGCGAGCGTGTCGCCGCTGACGACGCAGGCGGCCCGCTTGAGGAGACCGAACTCGGTGAGCAGCGGCGTCGTCAGCCAGCCCGGCTTGTTGGTGACCACGCCCCACGGCAGGCGCGCGGCCTCGAGTGCCGTGAGCACGGCCTCGAAGCCCTCGAACAATCGCGTCGTACCCGCGAGCGCGCCGCGGTACAGGTCGAGGAAGCGGCGCCGCAGGCGCTCGAACTCGGCCGCCGGCGGGGCACCGAACCCGAGCCGCACCAGCGCCGTCGCGCCGTGCGAGACGTGCGGCCGGATCGCGTCGAACGGCAGCGGCGCGCAGCCGCACTCCTCGCGCAGGCGATTGAGCGCGAGCGCCATGTCGGGTGCGGTGTCGAGCAGCGTGCCGTCCAGGTCGAGCAGCAGCGCGCCCGCGCGCGCAGCCGGCGTCACGGCCCGTCCGCCGGCCGCGCGAGGTGCATCAGGTAATTGACGCGGGCGTCGGTCGTGAGCCGGAACTCGCGCGCGAGCGGGTCAACGCCGACGCCGGTGACGTCCCGGACCTCGAGCCCGCCGGCGCGCGCCGCGCGCGCGACCTCGGAAGGTCGGAGGAAACGCGCGTACTCGTGGGTGCCGCGCGGCAGTACGCCCAGCAGGTACTCGGCGCCGACGATCGCGTGCAGGAATCCCTTCAGGGTGCGGTTGATGGTCGCGACGAACACCGAGCCGCCCGGCCGCACCAGGCGCGCCAGCGCGCCGATGACGCTGCCGGGATCCGGCACGTGCTCGAGCATCTCCATGCAGGTGACCACGTCGTAGCGGCCGGGCGCCTCGGCCGCGAACGCCTCGGCGCTCGCCAGCCGGTAATCGACACTGAGCCCGCTCTCGAGCGCGTGCAGCCCGGCGGTCGCGATCGCAGCCTTTGAAAGGTCGATGCCGGTGACGCGCGCGCCCGCGCGCGCGAGCGCCTCGGCGAGGATGCCGCCGCCGCAGCCGACGTCGAGCACGTCGCGGCCTTCGAGCGCAGCGCGCTCGGCGACGTAGCCGAGCCTGAGCGGGTTCAGCCGGTGCAGCGCGCCGAACTCGCCGGCGCGATCCCAGAAGCGGCTCGCGAGCGCGTCGAACTTGGCTACCTCCGCGGGATCGGCGTTCGGCGCGCGGTCGGTTGCGGCGTTCAATGCGGGACCTGCGGTGGCGTCCGGAAAGTGCCGGGACGGTGGCGCCGATTATACCCGCAGGACGCGTCCAAATGCCTGAAAAACCTGCGGAACGAGACCGCGCGTGTGCTAAGATTCCGGTTTCGTATTCCGGCCCCGAGATCCGTCCCGCATGGTCGAATTCGCGCGCGAACTCCTGCACGTCAACCTCGAAGACGAGATGCGCCAGTCCTACCTGGACTACGCGATGAGCGTGATCGTCGGGCGTGCGCTGCCGGATGTCCGCGACGGCCTGAAGCCGGTGCACCGGCGCGTGCTGTTCGCGATGCACGAGCTCGGCGTCGAGTGGAACAAGTCCTACAAGAAGTCGGCGCGCGTCGTCGGCGACGTCATCGGCAAGTACCACCCGCACGGCGACACCGCGGTCTACGACGCGATGGTGCGCATGGCG
>JANXWS010000023.1 GCA_025351005.1 Pseudomonadota bacterium
TAGTTCTCGCTGGGGACTTGATCCCCCTGAAGGGCCGTCGAAGACTACGACGTTGATAGGCTGGGTGTGTACGCGCAGTAATGCGTTCAGCTAACCAGTACTAATTGCCCGTGAGGCTTGACCATATAGCCCCAAGCTGTCTGCAGGCTGGTGGGCGGTTTCTAGATTGCGACACCATGAAGTGTCTTCACGATTTCCAAATTGCGGTGGTATGCCCGGGGCTCACGCCCCGAGCGCATCACTGAACAAGTTTCTCTGGCGGTTATAGCGAACGGGAACCACCCGATCCCATTCCGAACTCGGAAGTGAAAACGTTCTGCGCCGATGGTAGTGTGGCCGCAGGCCATGTCAGAGTAGGTCGCTGCCAGGGTCCTCACAAAGGCCCCGGAGACGCAAGTCTCCGGGGCCTTTATCTTTTTTGGCGCGCTATCATGGGGTCGCCCGCACGGCGGGCCTTGCCAGGGAGCACGATGGCCTGGTTCCGCGGACTGACCGCCGCAGCCGCACCCGCGTCCGACACGGGCGTGCTGCTCGTCAACCTGGGCACGCCTTCGGCGCCGACCTACCGCGCGATCCGTCGCTTCCTCGCTTCCTTCCTCGGCGACCGCCGCGTCATCGAGGCCTGCCCCGCGTACTGGTACCCGATCCTATACGGCCCGGTGCTGACGTTCCGTCCGCTCAGGACGCGGAAGCTCTACCGCGCCATCTGGATGGACGACGGTCCGCCGCTCCTCGTCTACTCGAGGCGTCTCGCCGCCGCACTGCAACGCGCGCTCGGCGATCCCTCGGCGGTCAGGGTCGAGCTCGCCATGACCTACGGCGAGCCCTCGGTCGCGGCCGCGATCGAACGCCTGCAGGCCGCCCGCGTCCGCCGTCTCGTCGTGCTGCCGCTTTATCCGCAATACTCCGGCAGCACGACGGGCGGCGTGTTCGACGTCGTGACCCGCGAGCTTCGCCGCTGGCGGCGCATCCCGGAGCTGCAGCTGATCGCCGACTATCATGCGGCGCCCGGCTACATCGCGGCGCTTGCTGTCCGCGTGCAGGCGAGCTTCGCCGCGCACGGTCGCTCGCACCTCGTGATTTCGAACCACGGTATCCCGGTCACCTACGTGGGACGCGGTGATCCGTACGGCGAGCAGGTGGAACGGACGAGCTCGCTGCTGACCGCGGCGCTCGGGATCGGCCCCGACGATCATTCGCGGACGTTCCAGTCGCGCTTCGGGCCCACCGAATGGCTGACGCCGCGCACCGATGATCGTTTGCTCGAGCTCGCGGCGCGGGGCGTGCGTGCAGTCACGGTCGTGACGCCGTCGTTCGCGGTCGATTGCCTCGAGACACTCGAGGAAATCGGCGTCACCTCGAGGGCAAAGTTTCTGGCGGCGGGCGGGGAGCGCTTCACGCTGGTGCCCGCGCTCAATGATTCGGCCGAGCACGTGCGCGCGCTCGAGGAAGTGCTTGCGGCGGCGGGCGTCGGCGGCTGGCGCAATCGCGCCTGAGCGCGGGGACATCCATGCTCGAGCTCGCACTCAAGTCGCTCACCGCCTACCTGACCGGGTCGCTGATGGGCGCGCTGATCCTGGGCGCGCTCAAGGGTGTTGACATCCGCAAGCTCGGCAGCGGCAACGCCGGCGGCACCAATGCACTGCGCACGCAGGGGCTGCCGTTTGCCATCGGCGTCGTCGCGATCGACCTCGGCAAGGGCTGGTTCTCGGCCGCCGTGCTGCCGGCCCTCGCACTGCCCGGGGTTGCCCCGGATCCCGGCATCGACCGCGTCTGGCTCGGCGTCGCCTGCGCGCTCGCGGCGACCATCGGTCACGTTTATCCGGTCTGGTTCGAGTTCCGGGGCGGCAAGGGCGCGGCGACGCTGATCGGGGCGCTGCTCGGCCTTGCTCCGTGGCTCCTGCCGGCGCTTCTCCTCGTCTGGGTGCTGGTCGTGACGGCCACCGGCTACGTCGGGCTCGCCACGATAATCGCGGCGAGCGCGCTGCCATTCCTCGTGGTGTGGCGCGCACCGGGACAGCTGCCGCTGCTGTGCTTCGCGATCGCGATGGTGCCCTGCGTCGTCTACACGCATCGCGGCAACCTCGAGCGCATGCGAGCCGGCACCGAGAACCGGGTGCGGCGCCTCTGGCTGCTGCGCGACCGGAAGGCGCACGAATGAATCAACGCCGCGCGCTCGTCGGGCTGCTCGCGGACGGCGAACCGCACCCGGGCGAGGCGCTTGCGCGCGGGCTCGGTGTCACGCGTGCCGCGGTCGCGAAGCTGGTGCGTGGGCTCGCGGGCTGGGGGCTGTCCGTCGAATCGGTGCCGCGGCGCGGCTACCGGCTGTCGGCGCCGATCGACCTGGTCGACCCCGCGCGGCTCGCGGCGGCGCTGCGGCCCGCGACGCGCCTGCGGCTCGACCGCCTCGAAGTCGTCGATGAGCTCGTCTCGACGAACGCGCGACTCATGGCCGAGTCGGATCTTGCGGCCGGCCGCGGCCGGGTCTGCCTCGCGGAGTTCCAGTCCGCCGGCCGCGGCCGGCGCGGGCGCGTCTGGATCCAGCCGTTCGGCAGCGGCCTGTGCCTGTCATTCGCCTGGTCGTTCGCGAGCGCGCCGCCCGCGCCGGGCGCGCTCAGTCTCGTGGCCGGCATCGCGACGCTGCGGGCGCTCGGGCGTCTTGGAATTCGTGGGCTCGCATTGAAGTGGCCGAATGACGTGCTGCTCGGCGGCGCGAAGCTCGGCGGGATACTCTCGGAACTCAGGCTCGAGGCCGCCGGTCCCGCCTACGTCGTGATCGGCATCGGACTCAACGTGCGCCTGTCGCCGGAGGCCCGGGCCGCGATCGCGGCCGCGGGCGGTCTCGCGCCTGCGGACTTGAGCGCCGGCGTCGCGCCGGACCGGACGCAGCTCGCGGCCGCGCTCGTCGAGGAGCTGTGCGCGGCCGTGTCCCAGTACGAGAAGCAGGGGTTCGCGCCGTTCGACGCCGAATGGAACGGCGCCGATGCGCTCCGCGACCGGCCGGTGCGCGTGCAGTTTCGCGACCGCGCGCAGGATGGAGTTGCGCGCGGCATCGGCGCCGATGGTGCGCTGAAGGTGGAGATCGCCGGGCGCGTCGAGACGCTCTCGTCCGGCGACGTGACGCTGCGGGCAGTCGCATGACGCTCCTGGTCGAGGCCGGCGCTGCCGGGCTCCGCTTCGCACGTCTCGGGGCCGGCACGGCGGGCGCGGTCGGCGCGGTCACACACCTGGGCGTCGAGCCGGGCGACTGGCAGGCACCACTCGCGGCGCTTGCGCCTGCGCCACGACGGGTCATCGTCGCTAACACTGCCGGCGCCGAGTTCGGCACGCGGTTCGGGGACTGGACCCGGAGTCACTGGCACGTAGCCGCGGAGTTCCCGCTGGCCGAGCGGACTGTAGGGGAGGTCGGCGTGCGCAACGGTCACGCGGAGCCTGCGACGCTGCCGGTCGATCGCTGGCTCGCGTTATTGGCCGCGTGGCGAAGGGCTCACGCCGCGCTCCTCGTCGTCAGCGTTGCGAGCTTTGTCAGCGTCGACCTGATCGACGACGCGGGTCGCCACCGCGGTGGCTACCTGCTGCCCGGTGAGCGGCCGATGCGCGAGGCGCTGTACTCGCAGACCAGCGGCATCGCCGCGGCCGCGCTGCTCGACGAGGCTGCGGTCGAGGAGGCGTTCGGGGTCAATACCGCGGGCGCCGTGCAGCAGGGTGCGAGGCTTGCGATCGCGGCGGTGATCGAACGCACGGCGCGCGCGCTCGCAGCGGCGGGCGCCGCGGCGCCCAGGGTGATCATGACGGGCGCCGGGACGTCAGATCTCGCCCCGCTCGTGGCTGGGCCGGTCGAGCGCGTGCCACACCTCGTGCTCGAGGGACTCGCGCTCCTGGCTGCCGGGGGTGGCCCATGAGAAAGCTTCTGGCCGGGCTCGTGCTGCTGAACATCGTTTTTTTTGGCTACACGCGACTGATCGACGGCCCGCCGGCGCGGCTGCCCGTGGAGACCGGGTCCGCGGTCCCGCGACTTGCGCTCGCGAGCGAGATCAAGCGGCCGACGGGCGGACATTGCGAGAGCGTGGGGCCCTTCAGCGAGCAGGCCGGCGCCCACGAGGCCGGACAATGGGTAATCCAGACCCATCACGAAGCGCGCGAGCGCAGCGTCGAGGTCGACGGGCCGCCGAGCTATCCGGTGGCGTTGACCGTTTCGACGCTGCAGGTTGCGGCAAGGATCGCGACGCGGCTCAAGGCCGAAGGCGTTGGCGACGTCGAGATCGTGCCGCCCGGGGCGGGCGAGACCGAGGCAAAGCTGTCGCTCGGCTCCTTCGGCGACCGGCCGCATGCCCAGGCCCGAGTCGTGGCGCTGAAGCGCCATGGCGTGGCGGCCGTGATCGTCGAGCAGCCGCATCGCGTCAACCAGTGGTGGCTCGACGTATCGCTTGCAGCCAGTGATCGGCCGCTCGACGTGGCCGCGCTCAAGGCCGCCTACCGCGGTGTCGATGCGGCCTTGCTCGCGATCGGGCCCTGCGCCGCGCTGACCCCGACGCCGGCTCCGTCGACTCCGGGCCTCCCATCGGCGAATCCCACCACTCCGCCGAAGGAGTCCGCACCGGAGCCCGGGGCGGCTAAACTTCCCGCCAAGCCGGCGTAGCTCAGTTGGTAGAGCAGCTGATTTGTAATCAGGAGGTCGGGGGTTCGACTCCCTCCGCCGGCACCAATAACAAATCCATTTGGATCAGATATTTAATGTTCGTTTAGCGCATTTCCAAGGTGGTTTACCGAAACGCGGACAGATGCTCCGAGGCGCTCGTAAGTCTGCCTCGCTCTGAGCTTGTCGCTTGTCACCACTTCCTCTAGGGGGCCTTTAGCAGCCCACCGACCGTCGCGACAAGCTGTCCGATGCTGGCCAGCGGGTAACCACCGTTTCGCACCTTTACGGCGGGACCGAAGTCACGGAATTGCGCGAAGTTAGCGCTAGACGCATATTCGGCGCCGATTGAACCCCCGAGGACCGTCCCCTCATAAGACAGAAGGGCCATCCACCCCTTTAGTTCTTGAATTCCTCCTGTCGCAGGTGCCGCATCAATCCGGTTCGCCAGGATGGCGGCGAAATCTGCGCTGGAGAGAACGGTGTTACCGGTGGCTGATTGATAAGGCGTAATGGTCACACCGAACTGCGCCTGGACAGCCCCCAGAAGCAGCAAGGCGTATAGGTCAACGGCGGCGCGCACGCGTGTGCCGTCAGACAGGTTGGTTGTCTCTCTAACATTTGCGCCGTCGGTTGCCGCGAATCCCGACACTGTGTCGATCGCCGCGACGGCCTTTGAAACGATGAGGGCACTCAACGTCGTTGTACCGGCGGCGCTATCGGCGGCGGCCGCCGCGGCGACTTGACCGAGGGTACGGAGATTTACAGCAATTAGTGGGGCGGTCGGCGCGCTGTCATTGAGACTCACCATTGCAGCGGCGTAAGGGTTAGCGCCCTGATAGGCGGTCATCAGCGCCATACCGCCATCCGACGCAAGCGTCGACAATGCGCCCAGGGCTTGCAGAGCGGTCGTCGAGCCGGCTGTTGCTTTTTGGCTCGTCGTCTGTAGGACCCCTGCTGCGGTCGCGTACTTGAAGTACACGTACTCTTCTGCGGTCTTGAGACCGTATTTAATGCCCGACAGGTTGAGGTAGAAGCTCGGAGACACGAGCTCGCTCTGCGCCACGAGTTGCAGCGCGCATATCTTCTTCAGGTCCCCGAGAGTCAGGTACGTGGAGATCAGCGGATATCCAAGCGGCAAGGCCTGAGTGGCATCCGGCGAGATACCGAGCGGCAGTACGTTATACAGGTCCGCGAAACTAAGTGGCACGCCGGCCAGCAGTTTGCTACGCAAAATGCCGGTCGCAACACCGCCCACCTGAATCGGCGTGAAATCGTATCCGGGCATGTTCGCGGGATTGCCCCCGACAGCGGCCAGTGTCTGGGCAATGATCCCATTCGGAACAGTCCGCACCGCATCGGCAGCCAAATCACCGAGACCGTTGGGACCCGGTACGGGATTGGCACCGTTGGAAATCATGTCCTGCGCCGCAACGCCCACGCGATGGTAGATTCCAGTGCCGACGTCTTCTGGATCGTAGTCCGGAAAAGCCTGCCTGAAGAAAGGCCCGAGCTGAGCATTGAGCTGCCGATCGACGAATCTCACGATCAAGGCGACCAGCGGATCGGGCACCAGACCCGCATGGACGGCACTGAGACCGGCGTCGGTCATCGCCACGTTGCTGTAGGCATCAAGCGTCGTCGACCCTGAGGAGGCATGAACGGTCAGATCAATACGCGCGACATTCGTGCCAAAGGCTCCCGCGTCGATGATTTGTGTGCTCCACGCACCGTTCACCACCGTGTGCGCGGAAGAAAGAGGTGTATGAGTATGACCTGAGGCGATCACATTGATGCCCTTCACGTGCCTCGCCAGGTCGACGTCCTCGCCCGATGTGCCGCTCGCGTCGGTTCCAGCGTGATCAAGTGCAATGACGACTTGAACACCCTGACTCCGGAGCCCGTCTACCAAAGCCTGTATCGCTGCATACTGGGCCGACGGGTGCGTAAAGCTCACTGGCGCCGAGCCCGGAGCGTCGATGGCGGCCGCCTTACCCATGAGCCCGATGTAGCCGACCTTCAATCCGTTCGGAAGCGTTGCCACTCGTGTGATCTGAATCGCTTTGCCGGTCCCGAAGTACGGTGCGAGATCCGTGTTGCCATTGAGATTCATGTTCGACGAGACGATGGGAGTGTGGAACCCGAACAGACGCTGGGCGGCCCCGATCATCTGCGCCAAACCCTTTGGCGTGTAGTCGAATTCATGATTGCCCAGCGTCACACAGTTGTAGCGCATCAGTGAAATGAATCCGAGCGCAAGGGGCTCCTTGCCGAGTGTCAGATCGTAGAACGTGCCCATACTCCAATCGCCGGAGTCAACCAGGATCACAGGATGCCCCGCGCTGGCGCGCACGTATTTCACGTAGGTGGCAATACGTGCATACGATCCCGTAGTGCTTCTTCCAGTCAGCGCGTCAACGTCGAGCCCCACGTGGTCGACACCGTTAGCGTGGTCGTGCAAATCCGTTGTCTGCAGAATGGTGATCGGGAAATCGCCATTGACACGCCCGGCTCGGGCGACTGGGATCGCCGACAGGACCAGGGCTAACGTCGTTGCAACCAAACTGCCGAGTCTGATCTTCATGGTGTCCCCTGTGCTTGATCTGTTCTTGGCTGCACTGCCCGGAGCTTCGGGCCGACGGATTCCGCCGCGTCTGGATCGGGGCGAGTGCATTATCTTTGGAGTGCTTGTTCTGGCGCTGCGGCCGTAACCAGCGGCTCACCCTACTCCGCTACCGGACGCCGTTCAAACGTATCCTACATTGGCCTCAGAGTGCGTAAAATGCTTTATACAAGAATCATCCCTGACGGTTTTCTGAAAGCCGATCGAAGCTAGCCCGCAGCAGCTTGAACCTCAACAAGCTCAGCAAACTCGCTGGTTGAGCAAAAAACGTCTCCCGCGCCATCTTTCAGCAGCCGCGGGTCTCGTGGCGGGCGTGTTTCTATAGACGCGCCGTCGTTTGTTCGGATCAATGCCGAAGGCGGCGCTGGAGGACGTACTCGTTTTTTTGAGCGGGTACGTGCCCCCCTCATGCGTGAGCGCCCGATTTGTCATAATTCTGGCGCAGTACAGCACGCGACCCACGACAACTAGCAACTCCGAGCGATATCTTGAACTGCCATTGCCCTTCCGTGAATGGTTGGGCCCTGTCGCGCAGTGTGAGATATCGCCCCCTTTGCAGTCAGGACGTCGGGGGTTCGACTCCCTCCGCCGGCACCGGTTAAATCAAAAGCTTAGGCGGGTTCCGGCTGCGAGGACGATGTCGACGCGGATGACCGGAAACGCGAACCGTGCGGCAACCAAGCGGCTCGCGAGTCGGTATTACTTCCGTGTTCTGTTTGTTTCTCGTCAGCTGCGGATAGACAGACTGGGCCGATCGGCTACCTGCCAGTGACCAGCACGTTGGATCGCCTTGACGTCCCAGCGGCGCCGGCCGGACCACGGATCGGCCACCGCGCCAGACTCGGACCGCCGCTCGACAGGAGTTCTCAGGACTGACGATGGTGTTTCGACCCGAACGCACCGGATTCCGGCCAACACGCCTCGAGCCGGCGATCGTAGAGTCCGCGTTCCTCTCACTTGCAAACGAGGGCCGTCGCACGACGCCACTGTTTGGCCGGGCATCGGGAGTCACGCCTATGGTCCACATCGTCTCAATCGCGCGCGCCAGTGCCGCGAGGTATCTGGTTCTGGGCAGCGTCTGCCTGGTCGGGGCGTGCAGCACCAACAGCGTCGGACTGTCGTACCGGCCGACGGCGACCGTCGTCGCCGCGACCGCGAACAGCGCCGCGGTCTCCGTAGGGTCGTTCATCGACCAGCGCGGGGAGTCCGCCACCTGGTTCGGTGCCATCCGGGGTGGCTACGGCAGCGCGCTCAAGACGCTTGAAGCGACGCCGTCCGTAGCAGCGCTCGTGCAAGCCGCCTTTGCGGACGGATTGCGTGCGCGGGGATTGCAGGCATCGGGTGGCGGCAACGGGTACCAAGTCGCGGGAGTCATCAAGAAGCTCGATTGCAGTCAATACCTGCGCCGTGAAGCACACGTGGAGATCGAGGTGACGGTCGCCGACAACGCAACCGGGAAGCAGGTGTTCAGCAGGATCTATACGGCCGACAATCTCGAGGGCTCGGCAATGACACTGAGTGCGGGTGTCTTCGGGTCGGTCGATGCGCTGCGCGC
>JANXWS010000026.1 GCA_025351005.1 Pseudomonadota bacterium
CCTCAGCGCCCGCTTGACCGTGTTGCGCGCCAGTCCCAGATCCCGCGCGATCGCGCTGATCGACTCGCCTTGCACCAGCCGCCGCCGGCGAATCTTGCCGATCGTTTCCACGCACAACACCCCAGTTCTCCCCAGGCAGCCGATTCGGCTACCCGAGGGTACGGGGTGGTCAATTTTGGACGCCGGTTACCCCGCTTGCCTGGTCAGAATTGCACGCCGGTTTGCATCGTAGAGCGCCCGAGATGCAGGACTAGATAGATCTCATCGCTTTTGAAGGAGTCGTCCGTGAACGAAATGAGGTCAGCAGTACGGGTGTCGATAATCTTGATCGGAATGGGGGCTCTATCAGGCAGTGCGGCAGCGGCAGACGAAGGCGCGGCGCGAGCGTTAACCCGTCAAAGCGATTGTTTCAAGTGCCATTCCGTCGAGAAGAAAAAGGACGGGCCGGCTTGGCGGGATGTGGCTGCGAAGTACCGGGACAAGCCTGACGCCGAAGCCACGCTCACCAAGCACGTTACCTCAGGCGAAAAGGTCAAGTTCGAGGACGGTCACGAGGAAGATCACGCAATCGTGAAGTCGAAAGATCCGCAGGAGATCAAGAATCTGGTGAATTGGATCCTGTCGCTGCATTGAGTCTGCCGCGTCCGGCGACGTTGTCCCCTAATTCGACGGCGGGTAGTGATTAGAGCGAGTTGGCCGCCCGCAGGAGCGCGCCGCCCTGTAGTGGATCATGGGAACGACGGTAGAAGATCGCGAGTTAACCGGCTGTCTACGATCGCAGCTTGCGCTCGCCGATACGCGGTTTCCGCAGTTGCATTGCGGAACGGACGCGGTCCGAGTTAGTCTAACGTTTATGGCCCATCGGCCGTACCGGCGCATCTTCTTGGTCCTCTTGCTGTTTTGGCAGGTGGCGTCAGGTGCTGTGCTCCACACGGTAGCAGCGTCGGACGTTGCTCCATCAATGGGTCATGGGCGCTTGGTGCACTGCGCACCGCGAAGTGACACAGCACCCCCAATGACCAATGGTGCGCTTTTCGGTCACGTGCAGAGGACAATGCCGACGTCGGGCGGGCCTAGCCACGCGCACTGCTGTCTCTTTTCGGCATGTCTTTCTGATTGCGGCTCTGGCGCGGCATTTCTTCCGACGTTCGAAACCCCAACAGCCGTTTGGTCGGGGCATTTCACGCGCCGCGCGTCTGCGCCGTCGACGCTCGACAACCGAGTGTTCGACTTCTTCCGCCCTCCCATCTAAGCCTCTCCGCCAGTAAGGCGACGTAAGAGCGGGCCCGAGCTCGCGCTCATGTCGTTTCTTTTGCCACGCAGGTCGATTGCCGATTGGCAATTGACCGGAGCGCCGCGCAATACAACCGTCGTGCACGCCCGGTCACGCGCAGGTCGTGGACCTCCGTGCCTCCTCAGGAGTAGCGGTGCATTGCTCGACTGGGAGATCGCTTGTGAAGGTCTACACATCAGCCCGGGCCGACGGCGGCCATGCGCTGTACCGCGGCGCGGGCATTTGGGTGCTCGCAGGGTTCGTATCGGCAGCGCATGCGTTGGCGCCGGAGGCGCCGGCGACACCACTCGCACCACTGATCGCTGAAGCGGTCGCGCACAATCCAGAGCTCATCGCCGCGCGCGCGAGCCACGAAGCGGCTGTACAGCGGGAGCGGCCGGCAGGCGCGCTCGACGACCCGATGCTCGAAGTCGGCTTCGTCAATGCGCCGGTCCCGTCGCTGAGTTTCCGACGCGACGACATGACCATGAAGATGCTCGGACTCTCGCAGAAGCTGCCGTACCCGGGAAAGCGTGCGCTTCGCGAACAGGTGGCCGCGGCGAATTCCAGCAGCATCTCGTCGGCCGTTGAGGAGACGACGAATCGCATCGTTAGAGACGTCCGCATCGTCTACGAGGACCTGCGATTCGCGAGGACGACGGAGAAGATCATCGAGCGCACGCAGGAGACGCTCCGCGAGCTCGTCGCCATCTCCAACGCGCGCTTCGCGGTCGGCGAGGCAGCACAGAGCGACGTTCTCAAGGCCCAGACGGAAGTCGTGCAGCGTCAGCAGGATGTCCTCAAGTCCCGCCAGGACATAGCGGCTCGGCAGGCTGAGCTTCGCCGACTCCTGGGCCGCCCCACCGCAGATGGCGCGATCGCCCCCACGCCGGCGACGCTGACGCCACTTCGCGGGGACGCAGCCGCGCTGAAGCAGGATGCTCTTGATCATCGACCGCAGATACGGGCGCTCGGCGCACTCGTTGAGAAGAGCGACCGGGAGCTCGAGCTTGCCCGCCGTGAGTACTACCCGGATTTCGAGCTTCGGCTCGGGTATGGACAGCGGGATCGGTCCGTTGACGGGATGCCCCGGGACGCCATGGTCACGATGACGGTCGCGGTCAACCTGCCCATTTGGAGGAAGAGCCGGCTGGAGCCACGCGTCGCGGAGGCCAGAGCCATGCGACGCGAGGCCGAGGCGATGGCCAGCGCGCAACGGTTTGAGACCCAGGCAAGTCTCGAGCAGCAGCTCGCCCTCGAGCACCAATCACGGGAAGGCGCCGGACTCTACCGCACGACGCTTCTGCCTCAGACGCACGCGGTCGTGCAGTCGGCCCTCAACGCGTATCGAGTTGGACGGGTCGATTTCCTGACGGTTCTCGATGCGCAGATGCGCGTATTCGCGGCCGAAAAGGGAGAGGCGGATGCGGTCGATACGCACAACAAGGCCGTGGCGGAGATTGATTTTCTGACGGGAGCGACGCCCGAAACCATTCAGGGAGCGCAGCTATGACCCTCCGGACTCCGATCACCGTCATTGCGGTCGTCGCCCTAAGCGCCGTGGCCGCTGGCATCTGGAGCTGTTCCGCACCGCAGGGCCCAGCGAACGCGCCGAGGGCCGGAGCGGCTCCCGCTACGCCATCTGATGACGGTGCCAAGCGCAAGATTCTCTACTACCGCAACGCCATGGGACTTCCCGACACCTCGCCGGTACCCAAGAAAGACGCCATGGGGATGGACTACGTGCCCGTGTACGCGGGCGAGGACACGGAAAGCGGTCACGTGACGGTGAGCGCCGACCGATTGCAGAAGCTCGGCGTACGCACTGACTTGGCCATGAACCGGCCGCTGTCGCGAACACTTCGTCTCGTCGGAACGCTGCAGGTCAACGAGCGGCTCGAATCGACAGTCAATGCGAAGTTCGAGGGCTGGATCACGACCCTGCTCGTCAACACGACCGGCGAGCGAGTGTCCAGGGGACAACCACTCCTCGAGGTCTACAGTCCGGATCTCGTGGCGGCTCAGCAGGACTATCGGGTTGCAGTGGAAGCGCTCGATAGCCTCAGAGACGCGGATCCGCAAGTCCGGGCAAGTGCTGAAAGGCTCGTCAAAAGCAGTCTCGAGCGCCTCAGGAACTGGGATATTGCGGACGCGGAACTCGCGTCTCTCGGCCGCGGCGAACCACCACGACGTACGTTGACGCTCCGCTCACAGCGCGACGGCGTGGTCCTGGAGAAGATGGCGCGCGTCGGCATGCGCTTCATGCCGGGCGAGCCGTTGTACCAGATCGCCGACCTGTCCACTGTGTGGCTGGTGGCGAGCGTCTTTGAACAGGACTTAAGTCTCGTGCGCATTGGCCAGCACGCGACAGCGACGCTGGCTGCATACCCCGGGCGCACCTTCACCGGCACCGTCACGTTCATCTCGCCCGTCCTGCAGCCCGAAACGCGGACGGCGCAGGTGCGCATCGAGTTTGCCAATCGAGAGGGCGTTCTGAAACCCGCCTTGTTTGCCAACGTCGAGATAGCGACAGGCTCGGCGGCGCTGCGCTTGACGGTCCCCGATTCCGCGGTCCTCGATACCGGTACGCGACAACTCGTGATCGTCGACCGCGGTGGAGGAATGTTTGAGCCGCGCGAGGTCACGGCTGGACTGCGCGGAGACGGCTACGCCGAGATCCTGACGGGTATCGCGGAGCACGAAACCGTCGTCGTTGATGGCAACTTCCTGATCGACTCGGAAAGCAACCTCAAGTCCGCTGTCCAGGGAATGGCAGGGCACGTCCATGGCGGCGTACCGGCGGCAACCACCACGGAACCACCGGCGAGCCATCAGCATCCGCCGGACGGACGCTAGCCATGCTGAACCGAATCATCGACTGGTCCGCGCGGCACATGTTCCTCGTGCTGCTCGCAACATTTGCCATCGTCGCGAGCGGCGTGTGGTCGGTCATCCACACGCCGCTCGATGCGTTGCCAGACCTGTCCGACGTCCAGGTGATCGTCTACACGGAATTTCCAGGTCAGGGCCCCCAGGTGGTTGAAGACCAAGTGACCTACCCCCTGTCGACGGCTCTTCTCAGCGTGCCGCGCGCAAAGGTGGTCCGGGGATTCTCGAATTTTGGCGTTTCGTTCGTCTACGTGATCTTCGAGGACGGGACCGACATCTACTGGGCGCGCTCGCGCGTGCTCGAATACCTCAACACCGTCGCCAGCCGCCTCCCGGGCGGGGTGTCGCCGTCGCTGGGACCCGATGCAACCGGCGTCGGCTGGGTTTACGAGTACGCCCTGCAGGGCAAACAACAATCGCTGGGCGATCTGCGCGCGACACAGGATTGGTTCGTGCGGTACCAGCTCGCGAAGGCTCAAGGGGTCGCCGAGGTGGCGAGCGTCGGTGGGTTCGTTCGCACCTACCAGGTCACGATCGACCCGACCAAGCTGCAGGCGTATGGGGTCGCCCTCCGCCAAGTCACGGACGCGATCCGGGCCAGCAATCACGACGTGGGCGGCCGTTCAGTCGAGCTCGCCGGGACCGAGTACATGATCCGCGGACGTGGATACCTGACAGGTCTCGATGATCTCGGAAACATCGTCGTGAAGAGCGTCATGGGTACGCCTGTTCGGGTTCGCGACATCGGCCGGACGGAACTCGTACCCGATGAGCGCCGCGGCATCGCCGAACTGGACGGCAACGGCGAGGTCGTGGC
>JANXWS010000069.1 GCA_025351005.1 Pseudomonadota bacterium
GCTAATTGACGCCGTATCTCTCGATGACTGGCGCGCTGTTGTCACCGCCACGGTGGCCGCTGCGAAGGCGGGCGACGCCAGTGCCCGCGCTTGGCTTGCGCAGTACCTCGTGGGGAAACCTGGTTTGACCGCGCCGCCGCCCTTAACGGTGGTCGTTCAGCAACTCAGCGGTCGGGACCCGGTCGTGGATGCACTGGCGAGTTGACAGATCAACCGGCTGCAGTTTCCTAACCCCTACGAAAACGAGGCTTTGGAAAGTACCGTCAGAGAAACGATCCGCGAGGAGCTGAGGCTGCAGGACCAACGGGCAAGCGAGCAGCCGACAGCTCAGGAACAGTGTGGTTCGGCAGATGATTTCGGGAAAATCTGATGGGCGGGTGGGGCAGCGGAAACCGTTGGCGCTACGGCGCACGGTCAACGACCGATGATTTCCGCCGCCTCGACATTCGATCGCTGGTGCGGGCTGGCGTACTGACTCCCGGGCATGCGGGTGGCTTGCAGTGGGTTCAGGGCGGCGAGACGGTCGCGTCGATCCAGATCTCCGCAACCGCCGACTCTCTGAGAGTGAGCTACCGCCATCGGTCCGGTGACGAAAACTGGACCACGGAGAACTACCCGATTCGACTTGTGCGAACGCTGTGCAACTTCGGTGGGAGCCGGGCCTGGTTCCTATGTCCCGCCCGGGGGTGCGGTCGGCGTGTCGCCATTCTTTATGGCGGAGGGGTGTTCGCCTGTCGTCGCTGCTACGATCTTGCATACGCAAGTTCCCGCGAGTCACCGTCTGATCGCGCCTCCCGGCGGGCCGACAAGCTGCGCCTAAAGCTCGGGTGGGAGCTTGGGATTCTCAACAATGCCGGGGATAAGCCGAAGTGGATGCGATGGCGTACTTTCGAGAGGCTCGTCGAGGAGCATGATGGCTACGCTGATCTGTCGGTCGCGCACCTAATGCAGTGAAAGTTGGCCTTTCGGAAGGACGCGTAGCGGCACGCAACAGGGGAAAGTGTGTCCACATACGTGTCCACCTTCGATGCCAAGGATACGCAAACGTCTATTTTATAAGCGTTTTGTATCCACTGAGAGCTTTTGCATCGGAAAATAGCGGGACGTCCGACGACGTCGGGCGGCATCCGCTGGCATCGCACGAAGCGCCCGGTTTCTAGAAGCGATCTCAGATCCGTTTCAACGTGGTGATTCATAGAAAAGATCTACGTGTCCTGCGCCTGATCGACATGCTGCATCCTGCCAGGACGGTTTTGAGGTACGTTCCAGAATTCCCCGGCGGGCGGAATTAGCCAATGCGGCTGTGGTCGCTGCATCCGAAGTATTTGGATCCGGTTGGCCTGGTCGCGCTGTGGCGCGAAGCGTTGCTGGCTCAGGCCGTGCTCCGCGGCAAGACTCGCGGATATCGCTTCCATCCCCAGGTCGCCCGGTTCAAAGGCCAGCCGCATCCCGTTGCGACGATCCGCAGTTACCTTCGCGGCATTCACGACGAGGCCTGCACTCGCGGCTATGCCTTCGACCGCAGAAAACTGGGCCGTTACCGCCGCGTCGCCCCCGTCGCCGTCAGCCACGGACAAATTGCCTACGAATGGCAGCACTTGCTGAGCAAGCTCGCCATTCGAGCGCCGCTGCTGTACGAGAAATGGCGGGCGATTCGTCGGCCGGAGCCGCACCCGCTGTTCCGTCTGCAGCGCGGCGGGATTGCAGCCTGGGAGCATGTCGAGCACTGACAGGTACAGGGCCGCGGCAGGCCGGGCGGCCGCATCCGGAGTCGAGATCGGCGACATCCGCGTCCAATGGCGTTCACATCCTCATTGGGCCGGTGAGCGTCTCCGGGTCCATTCCCCACTCCTGCCGCCGCGCTTCCTCGTCGCCGACCCCATCCCGGACGACGGTGGGCGTCGATCAACAAAGAGCTCCCGGTTCCCCGTTCGTCTGCAGCCAGTCCGTACAATGTCACTGCAGATGTATCGACACTTCGGACGTTATGGATGGCGACCGCGGGGCGATGGTTGCGCACCACGTCGGCAAGTTCCACGCGCGCCCACTCCAGGCGCATTGTCGGGCATCATCGCGTAACGAGGCCGAGCACTGGTGCCCATGCTGTTGATCCGTAATGCCGACGTCTACGCGCCACGCGCTCTCGGCGTACAGAGCCTGCTGCTCGGCGGCGACAAGGTGCTCTGGATGGGACCGGGGCGCGACCTGCCGGAGCTTCCAGCGGCGCTGCGCGCCGGTGCAAGCGTCCTCGACCTCGAGGGCATGCCGCTGATCCCGGGACTCATCGACGGGCACGTGCACGTCACCGGTGGCGGCGGCGAGGACGGCTTCCGTACCCGCGTGCCGCCGCTCGCGCTGAGCCGGTTGACGACCTCCGGCATCACGACCGTGATCGGCCTGCTTGGCACCGACGACGTCGCGCGCGGACCGGGCGAGCTGCTCGCCACGCTGTACGCGCTGCGCGAAGAGGGCCTGAACGCCTGGGGCTACAGCGGCGGCTACCACGTCCCGCCGGCGACGCTGACCGGCACCGTCAAGAGCGACCTCGTGTTCATCGAGGCCCTTCTGGGGATCGGCGAGATCGCGATCAGCGACCATCGCTCCAGCCAGCCGACCTGCGACGAGTTGCTGCGCATC
Source organism: Pseudomonadota bacterium (assembly GCA_025351005.1). Lineage (GTDB taxonomy): Bacteria > Pseudomonadota > Gammaproteobacteria > Steroidobacterales > Steroidobacteraceae > CAIKZZ01. The sequence continues at coordinate 2,638 of JANXWS010000069.1, forward strand.
GCGGCCGATGCGCACCTCGCCGGCCTGATGACCGGCAAGGCCGGCATCCTGCACCTGCACCTCGGCGACGGCCCGCGCGGGCTCGAGCTCGTGCGCCGTGCGCTCGCCGGCAGCGAGATTCCAGCGCGCGTGTTCAATCCCACCCACGTCAACCGACGCCGCGCGCTGTTCGACGAGGCGGTCGAGCTGGCCCGCGCCGGCAGCACGGTGGATGTCACGGCGTTCCCAGTGGCGCCGGGTGAAGACGCCTGCACCGCCGCGGACGCCGTGCAGCGCTATCTGGCGAGCGGCGCGCCGCCGGAACGGATCACCGTGAGCTCTGATGCCGGCGGCTGCCTGCCGTGCTTCGACGCCGACGGCCGCGTATCGAGCATGGACGTCGGCTCGGCGGGGGCGCTGCTGCAGACGCTCCGTGAGCTCCGCGCCGCCGGCCTGTCGCTCGAGCAGGCGCTGCCGCCGTTCACCAGCAACCCGGCCCGGCTGCTGCGGCTCGGGGGCAAGGGCAAGATCGCGGTCGGCGCCGACGCCGACCTCGTTGGCCTGACCGCGAGCGGCAGCGCCGGTACCGTCGTCATCCGCGGCACGCTGCACGTGCGGGACGGCGCGGCGGTCCGCCGCGGCAGCTTCGAATCCTGATTCACCGAGGAGCAGTACAGCATGCCGAGCAAGGTTCCCGACGGCGAGACGCGCGGCTGGATTGTTCCGATCGGCGGCGCCGAGAACAAGGAGAACGACCGGCACATCCTCGAGCGCTTCGTCGACGTCTCCGGCGGTGCGGACGCGGACATCGTCGTAATCCCGACCGCGAGCCGAATGCACGAGACCGGGCCACGCTACGAGCAGGTGTTCAGCGATATCGGCGCGGCGCGCGTGACGGTCATGGACTTCGACACGCGCCGCGATTGCCAGGAACCCGGCCGGCTGCAGCGCCTCGAGGCAGCGACCGGCATCTTCTTCACGGGCGGCAACCAGCTGCGCCTGACGACATTGCTCGGCGGCACCCCGGTCGCCAAGCTGATCCGCGCCCGCAATGCGCATGGCGTCAGCGTCGGCGGCACCAGCGCCGGCGCCAGCATCCTGAGCGAGCATATGATCGCGTTCGGCGACGAAGGCTCGGCGGTCATCGCCGGCAGCGTTCGCCTCGCGCCCGGCCTCGGGCTCACCAACCGTTTCATCATCGACCAGCACTTCCGTGAGCGCGACCGCCTCGGGCGGCTGCTGACCGCGCTCGCCTACAACCCGTTCGCGGTCGGCATCGGCCTCGACGAGGACACCGCGGCGTTCATCGCGCCGGACGAGACGGTCGAGGTGGAGGGCAGCGGCGGCGTGACCATCGTCGACGCCTCGACGCTGAGCTTCTCGTCGACCGATGAGGCCCGCGAAGGGCAGCCGCTCTGCATGCTCGGACTGCGGCTGCACATACTGGTCGCCGGCGCGACCTTTAATCTCCACACCCGCACCGCGGCCGCCGGCGGGCTCCTCCGGCCCAAGGAATGAGGCGCGCTGCCGCGCTTTCTTGACGTCCACCGGCCGCTGGCTACACTCCGACGGGGGTCCATTCGCGGCCGAGCAACCGACCGATGGTCGATAGAGACCAGCCTGCGGCGCAGCAACAGGTCGTCCCGCCGCGAGGCGGGCGCTGCGCCGTCGTTTGCGTCCCGCCCCCGGCGCAAAGTCCGATCCGCGGCTGAGTCGCACCCCATGCGCATTCTCGAGCGTTCCGTCTACGTCGGCCCGTCGCTGTACGCCCACTTCCCGGTCATCCGCCTCGAGCTCGATCTGGGCGCGCTCGAGGCGTGGCCGACCGGGCGCCTCGGTGACGGCTTCATCGACGCGCTGACCGGCGCGCTGCCGGGGCTCGCCGAGCACGGCTGCTCGTACCAGGAACCGGGTGGGTTCCTCCGCCGCATGCGCGAGGACGGCGGCACTTGGCTCGGCCACGTGCTCGAGCACGTCGCGATCGAGCTGCAGAACATCGCGGGCGAGGAGGTGACGTTCGGCAAGACGCGCAGCGCCGGACCGCCCGGCGTCTACACGGTCGTCTACGAGTACGCGCAGCGCGACGAGGGCATCGCCGCCGGCGAGCTGGGGCTGCGCCTGCTGTGCTCGCTGCTGCCGGCGGCGATCCGCCCGGCCGACAGCGTGCCCGAGGCCTGGCAATGGCCGGATGCGCGCGACGAGTTCATCCGCTTCGCGCAGCGGCGCGCGCTCGGCCCGTCGACCGCCGCGCTGGTGACGGCGGCGACCAGCCGTGGCATCCCTTGGCTGCGCCTCAACGAGCAGTCGCTGGTGCAGCTCGGCCACGGCAAGTACCAGCAGCGCATCCAGGCGACCGTCACCGGTCGCACCTCCCACATCGCCGTCGAGCTCGCAAGCGACAAGGAGGAGACCAACAAGATCCTCGCCACGCTCGGCCTGCCGGTGCCGCAGCAGGAACTGGTGCAGAGCGAGGCGCACGCCGTGCGGGCCGCGCGCCGGATCGGATTCCCTGTGGTCACCAAGCCCTACGACGGTAACCATGGGCGCGGCATCTCGATCCGCCTCACGACCGACGCGGACGTCGCGCAGGGTTTCGCGGTCGCGCGCGAACATTCGCGTTCGGTGATCGTCGAGAGCTTTCTAGAGGGCGACGACCACCGGCTGCTGGTCGTGAACGGCGAGCTCGTGGCGGCGACCCGCCGCACCCCCGGGCACGTCGTCGGCAACGGCTCGGACACGGTCGCGCAGCTGGTCGAGATCGTGAACCAGGACCCGCGCCGCGGCGTCGGACACGAGAAGGTGCTGACGCGCATCGAGCTCGACCTGCAGGCAGAGCAGATGCTGGAACGCGCCGGGCTCAAGGCCGACTCGGTGCCGGCGCCAGGCCAGGTCGTGTACCTCCGCTCGACCGCCAACCTGTCGACCGGCGGCACCGCGACCGATGTCACCGACATCATCCACCCCGACAACCGCGAGATGGCGGAACGCGCCGTTCGCGCGGTCGGCCTGGACGTCGGCGGCGTCGACTTCCTCACCAAGAACATCGCCGAGAGCCATCGCAAGATCGGCGGCGGCATCTGCGAGGTCAACGCGGCGCCCGGCGTTCGCATGCACGTCGCACCGAGCGAGGGCACGTCCCGCAACGTCGCGGGCCCGGTGATCGACATGCTGTTCCCGCCGGGGACGCCGTCGCGCGTGCCGATCGCGGCGATCACCGGCACCAACGGCAAGACGACGACCGCGCGCATGCTGGCGCACGTCGCGAAAATGGCCGGCTACACGCCCGGCCTGACGACGACCGACGGCGTCTACATCGACGGCCAGCGCACGGTGGCGGGCGACATGACCGGCCCTGTCTCGGCGCGCATGGTGCTCGCCGATCCGGCGATCGACATCGCCGTGCTCGAGACCGCGCGCGGCGGCCTGTTGCGCGCCGGCATGGGCGTCAACGAAGTCAATGTCGGCGCCGTGCTGAACGTGCAGTCTGATCATCTGGGCCTGAAGGGCATCGACACGCGCGAGCAGCTCGCCGAGGTCAAGCGCGTCGTCGTCGAGGTGGCGACCGATTGCGCGGTGCTGAACGCCGACGATCCGCTCGTGTTGCGGATGTCCGGCTACACCGACGCCAAGAACATCTGCTACGTGACCGTCAACCCGCAGCACGCCCTGGTGCGCGAGCACATCCGCGCTGGCGGCCGCGCCTGCGCACTGGAAGCAGGCGTCAACGGCCAGATGATCACGCTCTACGAGCGCGGCGGCCATATCCCGCTGCTGTGGACGCACCTGATTCCGGCCACGCTCGAGGGCCGCGCGATGCACAACGTGCAGAACGCGATGTTCGCCGCGGCGGTCGCGTTTTCGCTCGGCATCAAGCTGGACGCTATCCGGCAGGCGCTCAGGACCTTCGACTCGACGTTCTTCCAGGCGCCCGGCCGCATGAACGTGTTCAACGAGCACCCGTTCAAGGTGCTGTTCGACTACGGCCACAACGCGCACGCGGTCGCGGCGATGGCGGATCTGGCGCAGCGCTTCGACGTCACGGGCCGGCGCATCGTGGTGCTCGCTGGTCCCGGCGACCGCCGCGACGACGATCTGGTCGCGATCGCGCAGGCGGTCGCCGGCCGCTTCGACCACTACATCTGCCGTCGCGACGACAGCCTGCGCGACCGCGCGCCGGACGAGGTGCCGCGTATCCAGGCCGCGGCGCTGCGCGCGGCGGGGGTGCCGAACGAGGCGATCTCGATCATTCCCGACGAGCAGCAGGCGATCGACGCGGCGCTGCGCATGGGCGAGGCGGGTGACCTGCTGCTGATCTTTGCCGATGCGCTGGTGCGCTCGTGGAAGCAGATCACGAAGTTCAAGCCGGCGGGGGCGCCGCCGCCGAGGGCGACAGTGCCGGCGGAGGCGCTGGCGGCCGAGCCCAACACGATTCCACCGGCCGCGGCAGCCATCCCGGGCGACGGCGGGTCGCGGACCGGTGAAGGCGCCGTGCCGGCCTTCGGCCTCGAAGGCCTGATCCGCGACGAACGCGGCGTCCGGCTCGCGCCGGAGGCCGACGACTGAACGTCCCGACCGCGCTGCCGTTCGACGACTCGAGGCGACTGACGGGCTGTAACCTGTTCTTCGCGGCGACCGGCGCGGTGCTTGAGGTCGTCGGCGTTGCGGTTGATGCCGGATTGCAGAACGGCTGGCGCGCGCGCATCGCGCGCGCCCGCGCGCATCTCGGCTGGCCGGAAGCAGCAGCGATAGTGCGCGCCCACGGCGGCGGCACGACGCTCGCATTTGCGGCGCCCTGCGATCAGCTGTTTGTCGCGACCGAGGTCAACGAGTGGGCATTGTGTGCGACGCTTTTCGAGGGCGAGCCACGCCGCTGGTCAGGACTCGAGGAGGCGGTTGCCGCTGCCGCGCTCGCGGACGCGAGCGACCCGCAGACCGTCATCGCGCCGGTATGGGAGGAGGCCGCCGCCATGGCGCGTTTTTCCCGCCTCGCAGCACGCGAGGCGCGGCCGGCGCTGACGGCGCTGCTCGCCGCGGCCGAGGCCCGCTCGCTGCCGCACGTCCTCGATGAGAGCCTGCTGACCCTCGGCGCCGGCTGCGGCGGACGCGACTACGCGCTGACCGCGCTGCCGCGCGTTGCGGATGTCGCCTGGCAGCGGCTGCGCGACATTCCAACGGCGATCATTACCGGCTCCAATGGCAAGACCACCATCGTGCGGCTGCTCGCCGCATGCGCGCGGGCCCACGGCTGGCGGGTCGGCTACAATTGCACCGACGGCGTGTTCGTCGACGCCGAATCGGTGGCGCACGGCGACTACTCGGGCCCAGTCGGCGCGCGGCTGGTGCTGCGCGAGCGGCGCGTGGAGGCGGCGATCCTCGAGACGGCGCGCGGCGGCATCCTGCGCCGGGGCATCGCCGCATCGCGGGCGCGAGTCGCCGTCATCACGAACATAAGCTCCGACCACTTCGGCGAGTACGGCATCGACGACCTCGACGGACTCGCCGACGTCAAACTGACGGTCGCCGCGGTCGTGGCTTCCGACGGGCTGCTGGTGCTGAACGCCGACGACGAGGTGCTGCGGGCCAAGGCTCCCGGCCTCGCGGCCCGCTTCGGTTCGAGCCCGCCGCTCGGCTGGTTCGCAGCCGACGCGGACCGAACCATGCTCCAGGAGCACCGTGAGCAGGGCGGCGCGACCTGCGGGCCGGGGAACGGACGACTGTGGCTCAGGTACGGTGCACGGACGCACGACCTGGGGCACATCGCCGCGATGCCGCTGACCGTCGGCGGCAGCGCAACCTACAACATGGCCAACCTCGCCGGTGCCGCGCTCGCCGCGGCGGCGCTGGGCATCGCGCCGTCGACGATCGCCGACGTCTATGCGCGCTTCGGCGACGTCCCCGCCGACAACCCCGGCCGGCTGATGCGCTACGACGTAGGCGGCGTGCTGGTGCTCGTCGACTACGCGCACAACCCGGCCGGCATCAAGGGACTGCTGCGGGTGGCGGTGCACCTGCAGAGCGGAGGCGGGCGGCTCGGCATGGTGCTCGGCCACGCCGGCAACCGGCGGGACGTCGACATCGAGGCGCTGGCGCAGGCGGCGGCCGATTTCCGACCGGATCTAGTGGTCGTCAAGGAGAATGAGGCCCACCGGCGCGGTCGCGCGGAGGGCGAGATACCGCGGCTGATACGCGCCGCATTGCTGGGCTCGGGCCTTCCGGAGTCGGTACTGCGCGTGCGCATGAGCGAGGTCGAGGCGGTGCGCCATGCGCTCGACTGGGCGCGTCCCGGCGACGTGCTCGCACTGCCGGTGCACTCGTCGGCCGCGCGCGCCGCCGTCCTCGCGATGCTCGACGAGCGGCAGCGCGCCGCGGGCACCGACCGCTAGCGCGCCGTCGCGGCGCTACTTCGACAGCTGGAACAGCACCGAGGACACCCAGCCCTTGTTGCCGAGCTCGTCCTCGACCTCCCAAAGCATGTCCTGCTTCTGCCCGGTCGGGTACAGCATCATTCCAGCGTCCAGCGTGCGCACGACCTTGGACGTCGGTGACGGGCCCGAGTACATCCGCCCGGGCTTCGCCATTGTCACTGCCTGCTGCTGGTTGGCGGCACTCGCGTTGTCCGGCAGCGCCGCGAACTGTGCGACCAGATCCGTGTAGGCCTTCAGGTAGGCGAGCGTGATCACCTGGCCGATCTCAGTATCGGCGTAGCCGGTCGCGCCGCCGGCCGCGAACGCGCCGCCGCCGAAGAGGCCGCCGCCCGCACCCCAGCCGAGGTCGGTCTTGGTGGAATGCCCCTCGACTAGGGCCACCTGCTCGGAAGAGCGCACGTCGGTGACCGTCAGCACTACGTCCGCGGTCTTTTTCTTGAGGCTGATGCCGCCGAGCACGGCGCCGGCCGCGCCCGGCAGCAATCCGCCGAGAATGCCACCGACCTTGTTGCCGCCGGCGTTGCGGTTCTGCGAGACCAGGTCCGGCACCAGCACGTAGTCCGCGGCCTTTACCTGGCCCTTGCCAACGTTCGAACGGCCGCGCAGCTCGCCGGAGGAGGCGAGCGCGCGCTCCGCTTGGGCGGCCGCCATACCCTTGCCGCGATCGACCAGCGTGAAGCAGCCGGACTTGCTGACGAACACCTTGAGCAGCGCCTCCGGCGAGCCGAGGCCGTATTCCTGCCACCAGTTGCGTTCCGGCTCGACGATCGCGAGCGCGCCGTACTTCTTGGTGCAGGTTGGGATCTCGGCTTCCTTTTGACTGCGCTCCTGCTGCGCGGTCTGGGCGGCGATCGACGGCGACGGCGCGGCCGCGAACGCTGCCGACAGGCAGCCGCACAGGACGACGCGAACGACGGCGGGGATGTGCATCGGGAACTCCATGGCCTCTGGGCGGTGAGGTCTCGTCATTCCCGCAATATAGCCGAGAGTCCGGGAACGGCTCTATCCGTCGGTCGACGGCCGGCGATCCCGCTCGCAGGCGGCTGCGAGCAGCCGCGCGAGCTCCCGCGTCGCTGGCCCGGCGCTGTCGCGATCGGTGTATACGAGGTGCATGTCGAGGCGGCGTGTGCCCCCTTCGACGAGTGGCAGCGGTAGCAGCGTCCCGGCCGCGAGCTCGGCCTCTATGTGCGGCCGCGGCACCCATGCGAAGCCGAGCCCGCTCTTCAGCATTTCTATCGACGTCTTGAGGTGCGACACCGTCCAGCGCTCCTCGGCGCCGAGCCAGCCTGCGTCGAGCCGGCGCCTTGAGCCACTGTCGCGCACGACCAGCTGGCGGTAAAGCTTCAGATCCTGGCTCGTCAGCGGCCGGCCGAGTGCGTGCAGCGCATGCGCCGGGTGTGCGACCGCGCTGAAGTCGACTGTTGTCAATCGCGTGCCCAGAAATCCGGGCGGCACGGCGCCGACCACCGCCAGATCGACCTCGCGCCGCAACAGCGCCTCGGTCGTGCCCGACAGCACCGACTCGACGACCTCGAGGCGCGTCGTCCGGCAGACCCGGCCGAACTGGCCCAGCGCCGCGAGCAGCGCCGCCGGCGGAAAGACGGCGTCGACGGCGATGCGGACCTCGGCCTCCCAGCCCTGCGCGAGGTTCGCCGCCAGCGCCTCGAGGCTTGCCACGTCGGCGAGCACGGCACGCGCCCGGCGCAGCAATGTCGAGCCCGCTTCGGTCAGCACGGCGCGGCGGCCCTTGGGCTCGAGCACCGGCAGCGGCAGTTGCTGTTGCAGCTGCTGCACCGCGTAACTGACCGCCGACTGGCTGCGCTCGAGCGCCTCGCCGGCTGCCGCGAACCCGCCTTCGTCGACCACTGCTGCGAGCACGGCCCACTGATCGAGCGTCGTCGCCGGGATATTCGGCATTGATGATCTGTAAATCAGATTTATAGGACCATATAATCCCCGTTGATTATCCAATATTCGAATATATATTGGTAGCGCTGTCGAGTCGAACTGAACATTTCGACGCCGGAAGGCGTGAAGGAGCATTCGTGGGCCCCCGAATCGTAGCGCGCGTCCTGACCGGCCGGCCGACCGCCGACGGCGGCGGCGTCCGCCTGACGCGCGTCATCAGCCCGGAACAGGGCATGGACCCGTTCCTGCTGCTCGATGAATTCGACTCGAGCGACGCCGGCGACTACCTGGCCGGGTTCCCGTCGCATCCGCACCGCGGCTTCGAGACCGTCACGTACATGCTCGATGGCCAAATGCTGCACGAGGACCATCTCGGCAACCGCGGCGACCTGAAGCCCGGCGGCGTGCAGTGGATGACGGCCGGTCGCGGCATCATCCACTCCGAGATGCCGCAGCAGGTCGCCGGCCGCATGCGCGGCTTCCAGCTGTGGCTCAACCTGCCGGCCGTGGACAAGATGAAGCCCGCCGCGTACCAGGACCTGGACCCGGAGCGGATCCCGACCGTGGCCCTCGATCGCGCCAGCGTGCGTGTCGTCGCGGGCGAGTTCGTGGCGCTCCCGAGCACCGGCCGGTCGCCGGTCGCGGGGCCGATCCGTGGCGGTGCCACGACGCCGCTGTACCTCGACGTCGCGCTCGAGGCCGACGCCACGCTCGTCTGCGCGACACCGGCGGAGCTGCGCGTGCTCGTCTATGTCTTCGAGGGCGAGGCCGCGCTCGGCTCCAGGACGATCACGAAGGGAACGCTCGCCGAGCTCGGTCCGGGGGATCGCGTGGAACTCGGCGCATCGCGCGCCGCGCGCGTGCTCATGATCGGCGCGCGGCCACTGCGCGAGCCGGTCGTCCACTACGGCCCGTTCGTCATGAATACCCGCTCCGAGATCGAGCAGGCGATCCGCGACTACCAGAACGGCCGACTGACGGACGCAGCCTGAGCGCTGCCCGGCCGCACGGGCGTGCCCCGCGGTAAGATGCGCGCCGCGCTGTGCGGGAGTTCAGTCATGCAGATGCGGTTACTGGTGTTCGGGCTGCTCGCGACGCTGCCGCAGGCCGGCACCGCGGCGGTCGTGGCCAGCGGCCCGGGCGGGTTCGTGATCCGCGAGGAAGTCGTCTTCCCCGGCACGCCCGATGCCGCCTGGAAGAGGCTGGTCGACCCGGCGCAGTGGTGGGATCCGGGCCATACCTACTCCGGTAGCGCCGCCAACCTGTCGCTGGCACTCGAGCCCGGCGGCTGCTGGTGCGAGCGGTTGCCGGGCGGTGGGTTCGTGCGCCACATGGAAGTCGTGTACGCCTCGCCTGGCGCGGCGCTGCGCCTGAGCGGCGGGCTGGGGCCCCTGCAGGGCATGGGAGCGGGCGGCGCGCTGACGTTCACGCTCAAAGCCGACGCTGCCGGCACCACGCGGGTCGTGGCCCAGTACGCGGTCAGCGGCTTCGCGGCGGACGGCTACGCCGAGATCGCGACCGGGGTCGACCTGGTGCTCGGCGAGCAGCTCAAGCGCTACTCGACGCCGCACTGACCGGGCCGCCGGCACTCCGGCACGCTAAGATTCGCGGCATGGAGACACCGGAGCGTCTCGACGTCATCGTCGTCGGCGGCGGCCACGCCGGCACCGAGGCCGCGCTCGCCGCGGCCCGCGCGGGCGCGCGGACGCTGCTCATCACGCAAAGCGTCGAGACGCTCGGCGCCATGAGCTGCAACCCGGCCATCGGCGGCATCGGCAAGAGCCACCTGGTGCGCGAGATCGACGCGCTCGGCGGCGCGATGGCACAGGCCGCCGACCAGGCCGCGATCCAGCTGCGCATCCTGAACGCAAGCAAGGGGCCCGCCGTGCGCGCCACGCGCGCGCAGGCGGATCGTTCGCTCTACCGGCGCGCGATCCGCCGCTTGATCGAGAACCAGCCCGGCCTCGCGATCTTCCAGCAGGAGATCGCCGACCTGGTCGTCGACGGCGCCCGGGTTGCGGGCGTGGTGACCGCGGCCGGTGTCCGCTTCGATGCCCGCAGCGTCGTGCTGACGGCGGGTACGTTCCTGGCCGGCCGGCTGCACGTCGGCCTCGAGCAGACGAGCGGCGGCCGTGCCGGCGATCCGGCGTCGAACCGTCTCGCGGCGCGGCTGCGCGAGCTGCTGCCCCGCACGGGGCGCCTCAAGACTGGCACGCCGCCGCGTATCGACGGCCGCAGCGTCGACTTTTCGGTGATGACGCCGCAGTGGAGCGACGAGCCGCTGCCGATGCTGTCCTACCTCGGCCAGCCGGGGCAGCATCCGCGGCAGTTGCCGTGCCACATCACCGCGACCAACGAGCGCACCCACGCGCTGATCCGCGCGGCGCACGACCGCTCGCCGCTCTACAGCGGTGCGATCGAAGGCCGCGGCCCGCGCTACTGCCCGTCGATCGAGGACAAGGTGGTGCGCTTCGCCGAGCGCTTGCATCACCAGATCTTCCTCGAGCCGGAGGGGCTCGACGACGACACGGTCTATGCGAACGGGGTCTCGACCTCGCTGCCGCGCGACGTGCAGGAAGCGTTCATCGCGACGATCCCGGGCCTCGAACGCGCCGTCATGCGCCGGCCCGGCTATGCGATCGAATACGATTACGTCGAC
>JANXWS010000012.1 GCA_025351005.1 Pseudomonadota bacterium
GGCGCTGCGCGCGCGGGTGCAGGCGGCGCTGGCCGCGGCCGAGCCGGCCGCGCCGCGATCGCCGCCGGCGGCGGAGCGCGGGCCGCGCCGGTTCTCATGGAGCGGCGCGTTCTCGGGCGCCGCCGCGGCCGCGGTCGTGGCCGCGGCGGCGCTCGTCCTCGTGGATGCGCGTGCGCCGCCGCCGCTGTCCGAGGAACTCCTCGGCGCGCACCTGCGCTCGCTGCTGCCCGGCCACCTGATCGACGTCGAGTCGAGCGAGCGGCATACCGTGAAGCCGTGGTTCGCTCTGCATGCCAGCGTCTCGCCACCGGTCGCCGATTACGTCGCCGAGGACTACCGGCTGGTCGGCGGGCGCGCCGACTACGTCGGCGCGCAGCCGGTTGCGGCCGTCGTCTACCGCCATCGCACGCACGTGCTGAACGTGTTCGGCTGGCCGGTGGGCGGGACGCCCGCCAACGTGCGCGCGAGCCGGGCGGGCTACCACATCGCCTGCGGGCCGGGCGGCGACCTGCAGCTCTGTGTCGTGTCGGATGCGGGCTTCGATGCGCTCGAGCGGCTGCTCGCGCTGGTGCAGGCGACCGCGGTCGCGGACGCGCGGGAATAAAATCCGCCGCCGCCGAGTCCCCTTGCTGCACACCTGTGGCGGAGGACCAGCATGGGCAACGCAAAGAATGAGTCGCCGGCCGAGCCGTTGCCGGGCGCGCGGACGATGGGGCGGCGCGAGGCGCTCGGCTGCCTCGCCTTCGGCGGAGCGGGGACGCTGTTCACGCTCGCCGGCGGGGTCCTGACGCCGGTGGACCTTGCGCTCGCGGCAAGCGGAGGCGGCGACCGGGGAGCGGCGTTCTTCGTGCAGCTCTCCGACACCCATATAGGCTTCGCCAAGGATGCGAACCCGGACGTCGGCGGCACGCTCAGGCTCGCGATCGAGCGCATCAATGCGCTGCCGCAGCAACCGGCGTTCGTGCTGCACACCGGCGACATCACGCACCTGTCGCGCCCGGCCGAATTCGATGCGGCCCAGGCGCTCCTCGGGACGCTGCGTGCGAGCGAGCTGCACACCGTGCCGGGCGAGCACGACGTCGCCGACGCGACCGTCAGCGAATACTTCCAGCGCTTCGGCAAGGCGTCGCAGAACCGCGGCTACTACAGCTTCGACCACCAGGGCGTGCACCTGATCGGGCTCATCAACGTGCTCGACTTCAAGGCCGGGGGTCTGGGCGCCCTTGGAGCCGCCCAGCTCGCCTGGCTCGCGGCCGACCTCAAGGGACGCGGGCCGAGCACACCGATCGTGGTGTTCGCGCACATGCCGTTGTGGACGATCTACGAGCCGTGGGGCTGGGGCACGGGCGATGCTTCCGAGGCGCTCGCGCTGCTGAAGCGTTTCGGCTCGGTGACCGTGCTGAACGGCCACATCCACCAGGTCGTGCAGAAGGTCGAGGGTCACGTAACGTTTCACACGGCGCGCTCGACCGCGTTCCCGCAGCCGGTGGCGGGCGTCGGTCCCGGACCGGGGCCGCTCAAGGTCGAGCCCGCGGCGTTGCCGGGCGCGCTCGGGCTGACGACCGTGACCGTGCGGCGGCATCCCGCGGCGCTCGCGCTCGCCGACGCGACGCTGGCCTAGCCCGGTGCGTCCCATGCGTGCGCTCGCGCTCGCGATCCTCGGGTCGCTCAACGCCGCCGTCCCCGTCGCGGGGGCGGCGGAGCCTTACACCGTCGTGCTGAAGAGCTTCGCGTTCGCGCCGGCGACCCTGCGGGTGCCGGTAGGCGCGAGCGTCCGCTGGCTGAACCGCGACGAGGAGCCGCACAACGTCCTGAACCTCGAAGGGAAGTTTCACTCCAATGCGATGGACACGGACGAGGCGTTCAGCTATGTGTTCACGGCGCCCGGCACCTACCACTACATCTGCACGATCCATCACCAGATGAGCGGCGTCATCATCGTGGGAGCCGCGCCCTGAACCGCCTTCAACCGAGGAGCGTCGCCGCTTTCTCGGCGATCATGATCGTCGGTGCGTTGGTGTTGCCGCTCGGGATCGTCGGCATCACCGAGGCGTCGGCGACCGAGAGACCGTCGATGCCATGGACGGCGAGCGCCGGATCGACGACCGCGAGCGCGTCTGCGCCCATGCGGCAGGTACCGACCGGGTGGTAGATGGTCTCGGCCTTGGCGCGGATCGCGCCGAGCAGCTCGGCGTCCGACTGCAGCGCCGCGCCCGGGAAGAGCTCGGCGCCGCGATACCGATCGAAGGCCGGCGCCGCGAGGATCGTGCGCGCGAGCCGGATGCCTGCGATGAGCGTCCGAGCGTCTGCCGGCGCCGCCAGGTAGTTCGCCTCGATCCGCGGCTTCGCCGCCGGGTCGGCGCTCGCAAGCGTGATCCGGCCGCGGCTCACGGGCCTGAGCGCGCAGCAGTGGAGCGTGTAGCCATGGCCCGGCAGCCGGTTGCGGCCGTGATCGTCGAGCTGCGCCGGCACGAAATGAAGCTGCACGTCCGGCCGCTCGTCCGCGGCCGCCGCCGAGCGCAGGAAGCCGCCTGCCTCGGCGAGGTTCGATGCACCGGGGCCGCTGCGCGTCAGCAGGTACCGCACGCCGACCCACGCCTCGCCTAGCGGCGAGAAGTCGTAGCCGACGGGCTGCACGCTCTTGACGAGCGTGCAATAGTCCAGGTGATCCTGAAGGTTGCCGCCGACACCGGGCAGGTCGGCCTCCACGCGGATGCCCAGGCGCTCGAGGTCGGGCGCCGGGCCCACACCGGACAAGAGCAGCAGCTGCGGCGAGTTGATCGAGCCGCCGGCGAGCGTGACCCTCGGTGCGTGCAGCGTGCGCAGCGAGCCGCGCTCGCGGTACTCGACGCCCGCGATCCGGCCGCGCTCGACCAGCAGGCGCGTGACGAGCGCGCCGGTCACGACCGTCAGGTTGCGGCCGCCGAGCGCGGGCCGCAGGTACGCGACTGCCGCGCTCGCGCGCCGGCCGGCCTTCTGCGTCACCTGGTACCAGCCGACGCCTTCCTGGAGCGCGCCGTTGAAGTCGGGGTTGGCGGGGAAGCCGCGCTCCCGGGCGGCGTCGAGGAAGGCCTGCGACAGATCGCAGCGGTAACGCAGGTCGGACACCGTCAGGGGCCCGCCGCTGCCGTGCCAGGCGTCGGCGCCGCGCGCCTGGTCCTCGGCGCGCTTGAAGAACGGCAGCACCTCCGCGTAGCTCCAGCCGCGCGCGCCCGCCAGCGCCCAGCCGTCGTAGTCCTGCGGCTGGCCGCGCGTGTAGCACATCGCGTTGATGGAGCTCGAGCCGCCGAGCACGCGCCCGCGCGGCCACCACAGGCGCCGGCCGTCGAGGCCGGGCTCTGGCTCGGTGCTGTAGTCCCAGTTGAGCGAAAGGTCGCTGACCAGGCGCGCGATGCCGGCCGGCATGTGGATGAAGAAGCTGCTGTCGCGGCCACCGGCCTCGAGCACGACGACCCGGCGCGCGCCGTCGGCGCTCAGGCGGTTCGCGAGCACGCAGCCGGCGGAACCCGCGCCGACGATGATGTGGTCACAGCCGGCCATGAGGCCACCCCTTTCCGATGACGCCCGGGAGCCTGGGACGCTGGCGGAGACATTGTGACGCGCCGCGGCGAGCCGGGCGACAACGGACGCGGCGTGCCGCCGGTGCGACCGCGGGAGGCGGAAGTTCCGCGGCCATCGGCAAGGGTACACTGCCGCGTCTGACGGAGGCCGGTATGCCCGCTGCAATGCGAACGCGCCTCGCTCCGGCGCTGCTGGCCGGGCTCGCGATGCTGCCGGCCGCCGTCCACGCCGAGCGCAGCGACTGGCGCCAGCTGAGCGTCGGCAACAGCCACATCTACAGCGTGCTCGGCGAATCGGCCACCCGCTACATCGGGCTGCAGCTGCAGATGTTCGAGCAGACGGCAGGCCAGTTGATGCAGTCGGAAGACAGGCTTCCCGACGTGCCGACGCTGATTTATATCCTGAACCGCCGCGACTTCGAGCAGTGCGTCGCCAACCCCAAGGGAATCGCCGGATTCTTCGTGGACCGGCAGTACCAGAACCTGATCGTCATCAGCGGCGACCAGCCGTTCGAGAACGAGAGGATCGCTGTTTTCCATGAATACACGCACTTCATCCAGCGCGCCTCGCGCCCGATGGTGCTGCCGCCGTGGTTCGTCGAGGGCTATGCGGAGCTCTTCAGCTCGTTTCGCATCAGCAGGGACCGTGTCGTGACTCTGGGGGATCTGCCGGGCCGGCTCACGGTGTCGATCGGCCCGGACGACTGGATTCCGGTCGAGCGGCTGCTGGCGGTCCAGAATGGCGATGCCGAATACGCCACCGAAAAGCTCAAGCCGCAGTTCTACGGCGAGGCATGGGCGCTCGTGCACATGCTGGTGTTCGATGACAAGGCGCTGCGCACGCCCACCTACCGGTACCTGCAGGGCATGGACCTCGGGCTCAGCGAGCCGGAGGCGTTCAAGAACGCCTTTCCGTTCGACAAGCCGGGCCTCGACCAGGCTCTGCGCCTGCTGCTGCATCGCGACGTCTTCCACGTCCTGAAATGGAAACTGCCGGCCGCCCTGCCGGTCGACCGGGAGCCGATCACGCGGGTCCCTGAGGCGCAGGCCGATGCGGAATTCGCGCGCCTGCTGTTTCGGCTCAACAGACCGAAAGACGCCGTCCGGCTGCCCATCGCCGCCGCGCTCACGGAGGCTCCGACCGATCCCGGAATCCGCGCGCTCGCGGCTCGTATCGCCGCACACTCGGGTGACCCGACGGTCGACGTCGGCGATCTCGCTACCCTGTTCGCCAAGGGCGGCGTCGGCGATGAGGAGCAGCGGACCGACGTCGCCGCGGCGCTCGCCACGGCGACCAGTCCGGCGGGGAGCCTCCAGCAGGCGGTCGCGGTCCTCGACGACCTGGTGCACACCGACCGGCCGCCGATCGAGGCGATGTTGCTGTGGGTCGACGCCGGTGCCCGCGCCGGGGTCGAGCCGGTCCGGCTGCGAGAGGTGCTGGAACGGGCCACCGTCCGCGTGCCGCACAACACGATGGTGCTGGGCCACCTCGCGCGGCTCAGCCGGATGCTGCACGACAAGGCGCGTGCGCGCGACTACTACACCAGGATCATGCTGGTCAGCGCCAATCCCGCTGAGCGAATGCGGGCGCAGCAGGCGGCCGACTCGGCCGAGCTGCAGGACGATCCGCCCGCACGGCCGTGAACGGCTCGGGCTGGCGGCGATGCGGGCGGAGTTTCGGCGGGAGCGGCAACATGGCGCGCAAGTTGATCGACCGCCGTCTGCAACGGCTGACGCAAATCTGTGGCGCGCTAGCCATCGAACAGGACTTCAGCACTGGCCACGAGACATAAGGCTGCTGCTGCGCTACGACTCCGTGCCGCTGCTGGGTCCGGGGCCGCATGACGTGCTCGCGTTCGAACGTCGCTCGGCCGCTGCCGGCGCTGCCGGCGCTGCCGGCGGGTGATTCGCTTCGGGTCTCGACTCACCCGGCCGGAGGACATCGACGCCGCGGTCGCCCCGGTCGTGTCCGCAGGCGGTACCATCAGGTCCCGCGGCGAGGTTGCGCCAGGGCTGCCGACCGCCTTCGTTCGCGATCCGGACGGCTTACGGGATCGTGATCTGGTTCGAATGATTTTCTCTGCAGGCATGGAGCGAGTACGTGGCCCGGGAAGTGTGGAGCACCGTCGTCGACTACCCGCGACCGGCCGTCTGCCGAGGCGGTGCTGGGCCTGCTCGAGGCCGAGCACCTGCCGTGCTACATCGCGTCCAACGAATGCCTGCCGGGCCTCGGGTCCGATTTCGCGGTGCGCGTGCCCGCTGGTCTCCTCCATCGCGC